>JAEEQB010000013.1 GCA_016285075.1 Prevotella sp. | reverse complement strand
TGCCGTTAGCGTCCAACTTGCCGATGGACTTGCGTTTATGCGTGGAGTACCCTTTTTCTCTGTTCCAATAGGAATAATCCTCATAAATATAGGTGATACCCGTCTTTTTCTGGGTAATTTCGATGATGTTGTAACGTGTTTTAGCCATAAATGCACTTTATTGGGTGCAAATATAACCATATTTATTCGAATAATCTCAAATAAAAGCTACTGAATAACAAATATTTATAGATATTTAACCATATTATCATGGTTATATTCGGGATTTAGGGTTGGAATAGAAAAATCTGTGAGATCTGTGAGATCTGTGTGAATTATTTGTCAAGAATTAGAGAATTATCTTTCTAAACATCTAATATCACGAATTATAAACTCACACAGATCTTAACCATCTATGGGATATTCAGCCTCACCACTAAACCCTCATTCCCAAGCGATGCTTGCCTACCCGTAGCCTTTCCTCAAGAGAAGGGGAAGTAGCAGGACATCTGTTCCAAAATAAAGGCTGTTTTCATCATCACGCTAATGACCGATTCGGGATTATTATTAGACTATATCGCTGTTGGGAAAGAGGTGAGAGAAAGAATGGACGTGTTTTTTTGCAAAATTTTTGCTAAAAACTTGGTAGTTTGGTAAATAAGTTGTAACTTTGCACCCGCTTTTTCGGCAAGCAGTCCGGAAGCATAAGTATAACAATTAAAAATTTAAGACAAAAAAGATGATTATTGTACCAGTAAAGGAAGGCGAGAACATTGAAAGGGCCCTCAAGAAGTTTAAGAGAAAGTTTGAGAAAACCGGCGTAGTGAAGGAGCTCCGTCGCCGCCAGCAGTTTGACAAGCCCTCTGTGCTGAAGCGCCTGAAGATGGAACACGCTATTTACGTACAGAAACTGCGCACGGAAGAGGAATTATAAAAAAGTTCCTTAAAAAATTTGGTAGTTTCGAATAATTTCCGTAAATTCGTGGCCAGAAACGAGTAAACGGGAAAACAATGATAGAACAGTTCCTGAACTACCTACGCTATGAACGGAACGCAAGTGTCCATACTATAGCTGTTTACGAACGGAGTCTTCGTGATTTCGAGACGTATTTAGGGGGACTGGAAGGCAATTCGCTAGTGACAGCCGATGCTGACATGATACGCGGGTGGATGGAAAGCATGATGGACAGAGGGGTGAAAGCTACATCGGTGAACACCTGTCTGTCATCTTTGCGTTCGTTCTATCGGTTTGCTCTTTCCCGCAAGCTTGTCGAGAAGGATCCTGCTCATTTGGTGACGGGTCCCAAGAAGGCAAAGCCGTTGCCGCAGTTCCTGCGGGAGCGTGAGATGGACGAATTGCTTGACAGCAAGCCTGAAGGTGATACATTTGATAATGTACGCACGCGCGTAATCCTTATATTATTCTATGAGACGGGCATCCGTCTGTCGGAGCTGATAGGGATTGACGACAAGGACATAGATTTCGTCCAGCACAGCCTGAAAGTTACTGGTAAGCGCAACAAGCAGCGTGTGATTCCCTTCGGTGACGAGCTGGAGCGCGAGTTGCTAGCCTATATGCAGATGAGGGATGAGACGGTGGTGAAGAGTTCGGAGGCGCTGCTGCTGACGAACCGGGGTCGTCGGATCACCCGCACGCAGGTTTACCTAGCCGTACGCAGCAACCTGTCGGAGGTGACCACGATGAAGAAGCGTTCCCCCCACGTGCTGAGGCACACCTTCGCCACTGCGATGCTGAACCACGGTGCGAGCCTGGAGGAGGTGAAGAACCTGCTCGGTCATGAGAGTGTGAGTACGACGCAGATCTACACGCACACCACCTTCGAGCAGCTGAAGCGAGTTTACAAAGATGCCCATCCAAGGGCTTAACCTTATATATTAACTATTAAAAAAAATAGGAGGTAACTATGGAAATTAAGATTCAGTCGATTCATTTCGACGCTACCGAGAAGTTACAGGCGTTCATCGAAAAGAAGGTCGCCAAGTTGGAGAAAACATTTGAAGACATACAGAAAGTTGAGGTGCAATTAAAAGTTGTGAAGCCTGCAACCGCCCAGAACAAGGAAGTGAGCCTGAGTGTAGGCGTCCCTGGGAGCACATTGTTTGTAGAGAAAACGTGTGACACTTTTGAGGAGGGAACCGACCTCTGCATCGACTCTATGCGGGCTCAACTGCAGAAATTCAAAGAAAAATTGAGAAATTACTAAAAAAAACCGCGAAAAGTTTTGGTAATTCAAAAATAATGCTTACCTTTGCAGCCGTTTTCCAACAGGTCGTAAATCTGAAAAGAGGACGGCTGCTAAGAAAAGCCTCTTTAGCTCAGTTGGCCAGAGCACGTGATTTGTAATCTCGGGGTCGTTGGTTCGAATCCGACAAGAGGCTCGGATAGGCGAAAGCCAATTGAGTTGTAAGGCTCGGATAGGCGAAAGCCAAAGGCGAAAGCCAATTGAGCTGTAAGGCTCGGATAGGCGAAAGCCAAAGAAAAAAAAGTCCGGTGAAAACCGGCAGACATAAGGGTGTTTTCCAGAGTGGCCAAATGGGGCAGACTGTAAATCTGCTGTCTTTCGACTTCGGTGGTTCGAATCCATCAGCACCCACAACTCAAGAGAGTTTTGCGGAGTTTCGGCAAGCCGGGTACAAGGGAGCTTGCTTTTTTTGTCAAAGGGCAATAGCTGGAACGACGTTTATGCGGAAATAGCTCAGTCGATAGAGCACTAGCCTTCCAAGCTGGGGGTCGCGGGTTTGAGCCCCGTTTTCCGCTCAAAGTGAAAATGCTGTAATAGCTCAGTGGTAGAGCACTTCCTTGGTAAGGAAGAGGTCCTGAGTTCAACTCTCAGTTACAGCTCTCTGAGTGTTAGGAGGAACATAGACAAGTATTTCAAATAAAAAATTAATAAACAACAAAACAATGGCAAAAGAAACATTTGTGCGCACCAAACCGCACGTAAACATTGGTACTATCGGTCACGTTGACCATGGTAAGACCACTCTGACCGCTGCTATCACGCTGGTTCTTTCGAAGCGTGTTGCCGGTAACGAAGGTAAGATCAAGTCATTCGACCAGATTGACAATGCTCCTGAGGAGAAGGAGCGCGGTATCACTATTAACACCGCTCACGTAGAGTATGAGACCGAGAAGCGTCACTATGCTCACGTGGACTGCCCGGGACACGCTGACTATGTGAAGAACATGGTAACTGGTGCTGCTCAGATGGACGGTGCTATCCTTGTTGTTGCTGCTACTGACGGTCCTATGCCTCAGACCCGTGAGCACGTCCTGCTCGCCCGTCAGGTAAACGTTCCCCGTCTGGTGGTGTTCCTGAACAAGTGTGATATGGTGGACGATGAGGAGATGCTGGAGCTCGTTGAGATGGAGGTTCAGGAGATTCTCGCCCAGTATGAGTTCGAGGATGATACTCCTATTATCCGTGGTTCTGCTCTTGGTGCCCTGAACGGTGTTGAGAAGTGGGAAGACAAGGTGATGGAGCTGATGAATGTCTGCGATGAGTGGATTCAGGAGCCTCCCCGTGCTACTGACAAGCCCTTCCTGATGCCTGTTGAGGACGTGTTCTCAATCACAGGTCGTGGTACTGTGGCTACCGGCCGTATCGAGACTGGTGTGATCCATGTTGGTGACGCTGTTGAGCTGCTCGGTCTTGGTGAGGACAAGAACTCGGTTGTTACCGGTGTTGAGATGTTCCGTAAGATTCTTGACGAGGGTCAGGCTGGTGATAACGTAGGTCTGCTGCTCCGTGGTATCGACAAGAACGAGATCAAGCGTGGTATGGTGCTCTGCCATCCCGGACAGATCAAGCCCTTCAAGAAGTTCAAGGCTTCTATCTATGTCCTGAAGAAGGAAGAGGGTGGTCGTCACACTCCGTTCGGCAACAAGTATCGTCCCCAGTTCTACCTCCGCACCATGGACTGCACGGGTGAGATCACTCTGCCCGCAGGCGTTGAGATGGTGATGCCTGGTGACAACGTGGAGATCACTGTTGAGCTGATCTACGCTGTAGCTCTGAACCAGGGTCTGCGTTTCGCTATCCGTGAAGGTGGCCGCACCGTTGGTTCTGGTCAGATCACCGAGGTTTACGAGGACTAAGAAAGAGAAGTGTGAAGAGAGAAGATGCTCTTCTGCCCTTGATACACTTGAAATAACAGAAGCCCCCGCTCAAGGGTGGGGGCTTTCATACGGGAATAGCTCAGTTGGTAGAGCATCGGTCTCCAAAACCGAGGGTCGTGGGTTCGAGTCCTCCTTCCCGTGCAAATAGAGAAGAAAGAAGAATGAAGAAGTTTATTGACTATTGCAAGGCTTGCTATGACGAGCTTGCTCATAAGACAACTTGGCCGACGCGCTCTGAGCTTACTCACAGCGCTGTCGTTGTTTTGTCTGCATCACTGGTTATTGCCCTTGTGGTGTGGGTGATGGATACGATTTTCAAGTCAATCATGACTTTGGTATATCCAGGATAATATCGAGAGAGAAATGACTCAGACTGGAATGAAGTGGTACGTACTCCGCGCTGTCAGTGGTAAGGAAGCTAAGGTGAAGGAGTATCTGGAAGCGTTGATGAAGAATAATCCTAATCTGGCCTCGCATGTAGGTCAGGTGTTGCTGCCGACTGAGAAGTATGCTCAGTTGCGCAGTGGCAAGCGTGTTGTGAAGGAGCGTCTTTTCCTTCCTGGATATGTTCTTGTCGAGGCCAATCTTCAGGGAGAGATTGCTAGTACCCTTCGTTTCATTCCTAATGTCCTAGGTTTCCTTGGTGGCATGGACAACCCCACTGCCGTGCGTCAGTCGGAAATCAACCGCATTCTCGGCACAGCCGATGAGATAACCATCAAGGCAGAGGAGATGACCATTCCGTTCACGGTGGACGAGGCCGTGAAGGTGACCGACGGTCCGTTCAGCGGTTTCAGTGGAATCATAGAAGAGGTGAATGCTGACAAGCATTCGTTGAAGGTTGCGGTGAAGATCTTCGGTCGCAAGACGCCGTTGGAACTCTCATTCAATCAAGTAGAGAAGGAATAAAGGCACAATTTTGTTACGGTGTGCCTGTTCTATATAGGGCTAAAGGTGGCTTCCACGCCTTGGCTTATATAAACAACAATAATTATTTATAAACAGAAATGGCTAAAGAAGTTGCTGGATTAATCAAATTACAGATTAAAGGTGGCGCTGCAAATCCCTCTCCCCCCGTAGGTCCTGCTCTGGGTTCTAAGGGTATTAACATTATGGGATTCTGCAAAGAGTTCAACGCCAGAACCCAGGATAAGGCAGGAAAGATTCTTCCTGTTGTTATCACCTACTATACTGACAAGTCATTCAGTTTCGTCATCAAGACTCCTCCCGCAGCTGTCCAGCTGCTTGAGGCTGCCAAGGTAAAGGGTGGTTCATCAGAGCCCAACCGTAAGAAGGTGGCCAGTGTGACCTGGGATCAGGTTCGTGCTATTGCCGAGGACAAGATGGCAGACCTCAACTGTTTCACAGTGGAGTCGGCCATGAAGCTGATTGCCGGTACAGCCCGTAGTATGGGTATCACTGTAAAAGGGGAGTTCCCTGGTAAATAACAAATAACTTCAATTAAGGACATGAGTAAACTGACAAAAAATCAAAAGTTAGTAGCTGATAAGGTTGAAGCAGGGAAAGCCTATACGTTGAAAGAAGCCGCTGCGCTGGTGAAAGAAGTCACCACGACGAAGTTTGAGGCTTCGGTTGACATTGACGTACGCTTGGGTGTAGACCCGCGTAAAGCCAACCAGATGGTCCGTGGTGTGGTATCGCTGCCCAACGGAACCGGTAAGGTGACGCGTGTTCTCGCTCTCTGTACACCCGACCAGGAAGCTGCTGCCAAGGAGGCCGGTGCCGACTACGTAGGTCTTGACGAGTATATCGATAAGATCAAGGGTGGTTGGACAGATGTGGATGTGATCATCACGATGCCTTCTTGCATGGGAAAACTGGGTCCTCTCGGACGTATCCTCGGTCCTCGCGGACTGATGCCAAACCCGAAGAGTGGCACTGTTACTATGGATGTAGCCAAGGCAGTGAAGGAAGTAAAGCAGGGTAAGATAGACTTTAAGGTTGACAAGTCTGGTATTGTCCATACCTCAATCGGCAAGGTCACTTTCACACCCGATCAGATTTTTGAGAATGCGAAGGAGTTCATCTCCACGATTATCAAGCTGAAGCCTGCTGCTGCCAAGGGTACCTATCTGAAGAGTATCTATCTGTCGAGCACGATGAGTATTGGTATCAAGGTTGATCCTAAATCAGTCGAGTAAAATTAGAAAACCGAAAGATTAAAAAGTTGAAAGATTGACATGAAAAAGGAATTAAAAGATACTATCATTGTTGAACTCGGTGAGAAGCTGAAGGAATATGCTCATTTCTATCTGGTAGACCTGACTGGTCTGAATGCCGAGAAGACGAGCAATCTTCGTCGTCAGTGCTTCAAGAACGACATCAAGCTGCTGGTGGTGAAGAACACCTTGCTGCATAAGGCTTTTGAAGTTGCAGAAATAGACTATTCTCCGCTGTATGACTGTCTGAAGGGCAACACCGCCCTGATGTTCACTCAGACGGCTAACGCTCCGGCCAAGCTGCTCAAGGAATACAAGACCAAGAAGGAAGAGGTTCCCGCCCTGAAGGGTGCTTATGCAGAGGAAGGCTTCTTTGTTGGTGCTGACAAGCTTGATGAGCTGGTTTCTATCAAGAGCAAGAACGAACTCATTGCAGACGTTGTGGCCATGCTTCAGGGTCCTGCACAGGGCGTCATCTCCGCTCTCGAATCAGGCGCAAATACCATCCATGGTGTATTGAAGACTTTGGAGGAGCGCTAATTTTTTCAATTAACAATTAAGAATTAATAATTAAAAGTTTTTTAATAAAATGGCAGATATTAAAGCTATTGCTGAAGAGTTGGTAAACCTTACAGTAAAGGAAGTTCAAGAGTTGAAGACAGTCCTGAAGGACGAGTATGGAATTGAGCCTGCTGCTGCAGCTGTTGCAGTTGCTGCTGGTCCCGCAGCTGGTGGTGAGGCTGCTGCTGCAGAGGAGAAGACTTCTTTCGACGTAGTCCTGAAGTCAGCCGGTGCTGCTAAGCTCCAGGTTGTGAAGGCTGTGAAGGAAGCTTGTGGTCTTGGCCTGAAGGAGGCAAAGGATCTCGTTGACGGTGCTCCTGCTACCATCAAGGAGGGTCTGTCCAAGGACGAGGCTGAGAACCTGAAGAAGACCATCGAGGCCGCAGGTGCTGAGGTTGAGCTGAAGTAATCAGTTACATTGTTATATCATTTGGTTAGGGACTTCCCAGTCGGTGGTCCCTAACCTTTTCTTGTCTCTTGAATCCAGATAGCGTAGGAAGGCTTGAAAGGTTGGATGGTCAAGAGAGTCTGGGATAAACAGAAAACAACATTTTTAATCATATATGGCTTCAAAAGTAATAGACAACAGAGTAAACTTTGGCAGCGTCAAGAATCCCATGCCCTTTCCGGATTTCCTTGATGTGCAATTAAAGTCTTTCAAGGACTTCCTGCAGTTGGACACTCCGCCTGAGGAACGCAAGAATGACGGTTTGTATAAGGTATTCGCCGAGAATTTCCCTATCACCGACACGCGTAATAATTTCGTTCTTGAGTTCCTGGATTACTATATCGACCCGCCTCGCTACACTATTGACGAGTGTCTGGAGCGTGGTCTGACCTATAGTGTGCCCTTGAAGGCTAAGCTGAAACTGTATTGCACTGACCCGGATCATGAGGATTTCGGTACGGTGATTCAGGACGTGTTCCTTGGTCCCATTCCTTACATGACCTCCAACGGTACGTTTGTGATCAACGGTGCCGAGCGCGTGGTGGTGTCACAGCTGCACCGTTCTCCGGGTGTGTTCTTCGGTCAGAGTGTGCATGCCAACGGCACCCTGCTCTATTCCGCCCGTATCATTCCGTTCAAGGGATCATGGATAGAGTTTGCGACGGACATCAACAATGTGATGTACGCCTATATCGACCGTAAGAAGAAGTTGCCTGTTACTACGCTGTTGCGCGCCATCGGTTTCGAGAGCGACAAGGACATCCTGCAGATCTTCGACCTTGCCGAGGAGGTGAAGGTGACGAAGAAGGGTCTGAAAGAGGTCGTAGGCATGAAGCTTGCTGCGCGTGTGCTGAAGAGCTGGAACGAGGACTTCGTTGACGAGGATACCGGTGAGGTTGTTTCCATCGAGCGTACCGAGGTGATCATGGAGCGTGAGACGGAGATCACCGAGGATAACATGATTGAGATCCTGGAGAGCGGTGCACAGACCATCCTTGTCCACAAGGACGATGCCATTGCCCAGGACTACTCCATCATCTTCAATACGCTGGCCAAGGACCCGTCGAATACGGAGAAGGAGGCAGTGCTGTATATCTACCGTCAGCTGCGTAATGCGGAGCCTCAGGACGATGCCAGTGCCCGTGAGGTGATCCAGAACCTGTTCTTCTCGGACAAGCGTTATGACCTGGGTGATGTAGGCCGTTACCGTATCAATAAGAAGTTGAACCTGAATACCGACATGGAGGTACGTGTCCTGACGAAGGAAGATATCATTGAGATTATCAAGTACCTCATCCAGCTGATCAACTCGAAGGCAACGGTTGACGATATCGACCACCTGTCGAACCGTCGTGTGCGCACTGTCGGTGAGCAGCTGTCGAATCAGTTCTCCATCGGTCTGGCCCGTATGAGCCGTACCATCCGTGAGCGTATGAACGTGCGTGACAATGAGGTGTTCACCCCCACGGACCTGATCAATGCGAAGACCATCTCCAGCGTAATCAACTCGTTCTTCGGTACGAACCCGCTGTCGCAGTTCATGGACCAGACCAACCCGTTGGCCGAGGTGACCCACAAGCGTCGTCTCTCTGCCCTGGGTCCTGGCGGTCTGTCGCGTGAGCGTGCCGGTTTCGAGGTGCGTGACGTGCACTACACCCACTACGGACGACTCTGCCCGATTGAGAGTCCTGAAGGTCCCAACATCGGTCTGATCTCGTCGCTCTGCGTCTATGCGAAGATCAATGAGCTCGGCTTCATCCAGACACCTTACCGTAAGGTGGAGAACGGTGTGGCCAACCTCAACAATGAAGATATCGTGTACCTGACTGCCGAAGAGGAGTCAGAGCACATCATCGGTCAGGGAAATGCTCCGCTGAACGATGACGGAACCTTCATCCGCGACGTGGTGAAGTGTCGTCAGGATGCAGACTTCCCCGTGGTACCTCCCACTGACGTGGACCTGATGGACGTGTCGCCACAGCAGATTGCCTCCATCGCCGCTTCGCTGATCCCGTTCCTGGAGCATGACGATGCCCACCGTGCACTGATGGGTTCGAACATGATGCGTCAGGCCGTTCCCCTGCTTCATAACGAGGCACCTATCGTCGGAACAGGTATTGAGAAGCAGGTATGTGAGGATTCGCGTACGATGATCACTGCCGAAGGCGAGGGTACCGTGGAGTATGTGGATGCCACGACCATCCGTATCCTGTATGACCGTACGGAAGACGAGGAGTTCGTCAGCTTCGAGCCAGCCCTGAAGGAATACCGCATTCCCAAGTTCCGCCGTACTAACCAGAATATGACCATCGACCTGCGTCCTATCTGTGTGAAGGGTCAGCGTGTGAAGGCCGGTGATATCCTGACCGAGGGCTATGCCACCGAGAACGGTGAGTTGGCGCTGGGTCGCAACCTCCTTGTGGCGTATATGCCCTGGAAGGGTTATAACTATGAGGATGCTATTGTGCTCAACGAGCGCATAGTCCGTGAAGATATCCTGACCTCTGTCCATGTGGACGAGTATTCGCTGGATGTCCGTGAGACGAAGCGTGGCGTGGAGGAGTTCACGGCCGACATCCCCAATGTCAGTGAGGAAGCCACGAAGGACCTCGACGAGAACGGTGTGGTCCGTGTGGGAGCCCGTGTGGAGCCCGGTGACATCCTGATTGGTAAGATTTCGCCGAAGGGCGAGAGCGATCCCTCTCCGGAGGAGAAGCTGCTGCGTGCCATCTTCGGTGACAAGGCCGGTGATGTGAAGGACTCCTCGTTGAAGGCCAATCCCTCGCTGACCGGTGTGATCATAGACAAGAAGCTGTTTGCCCGAGCCATCAAGACCCGTCAGACGAAGATGCAGGACAAGAAGATCCTGGAGAAGATTGACGAGGAATACGAGGCCAAGGTCGATGACTTGAAGGATATCCTCGTGGAGAAGCTTGCCACGCTGACGAAGGGAAAGACCTCGCAGGGTGTGAAGGACTACACCGGTGCCGAGATCATCACGAAGGGCAGCAAGTTCACCATGACTGTTCTGAAGAATCTGGAGTATGGTGATATCCAGATCAGCAACTGGACCAACGATGAGCACAAGAATGAGCTGATTGCCCAGTTGATTATCAACTTCATGAAGAAGTACAAGCTGCTGGATGCCGAGCTGAAGCGTAAGAAGTTTGCCATCACCATCGGTGACGAGCTTCCCTCGGGAATTCTGCAGATGGCCAAGGTCTATGTTGCCAAGAAGCGTAAGATCGGTGTGGGTGACAAGCTAGCCGGTCGCCATGGTAACAAAGGTATTGTCTCGAAGGTGGTGCGTCAGGAGGACATGCCGTTCCTCGAGGACGGTCGTCCTGTAGACCTGGTGCTGAACCCGTTGGGTGTGCCATCCCGAATGAACCTCGGTCAGATCTTCGAGGCCATTCTCGGTGCAGCCGGAAAGCGCTTAGGCGTGAAGTTCGCCACCCCGATCTTCGACGGTGCGAAGCTTGACGACCTGGCAGAGTGGACCGACAAGGCCGGTCTGCCCCGCCTTTGCTCCACCCACCTGTATGACGGTGAGACGGGAGAGCGTTTCGACCAGCCCGCTACCGTAGGTATTACCTACTTCCTCAAGCTGGGTCACATGGTAGAGGACAAGATGCATGCCCGTTCCATCGGCCCGTACAGTCTCATCACCCAGCAGCCACTTGGCGGTAAGGCACAGTTCGGTGGCCAGCGTTTCGGAGAGATGGAAGTCTGGGCACTGGAGGCCTTCGGTGCCAGCCATGTGCTTCAGGAGATCCTGACCATCAAGTCGGATGATACCGTAGGACGTTCTAAGGCTTATGAGGCCATTGTCAAGGGAGAGCCGATGCCCACGCCGGGCATTCCCGAGTCGCTCAACGTGCTGCTGCACGAGCTTCGCGGTCTGGGTCTCAGCATAACAATGGACTAAAGGTAATTGATAATAGATAATTTATAACTGATAATTATGGCTTTCAAGAAAGATATAAAGACAAAGAGTAATTTCACCAAGATTACCATCGGACTGGCTTCACCTGAGGAGATTCTCGAGAACTCTTTCGGTGAGGTTACCAAGCCTGAGACCATCAACTACCGTACCTATAAGCCAGAGCGTGACGGTTTGTTCTGCGAGCGCATCTTCGGTCCCACGAAGGACTATGAGTGTGCCTGCGGCAAGTACAAGCGTATCCGTTACAAGGGTATTGTCTGTGACCGTTGCGGTGTGGAAGTCACCGAGAAGAAGGTGCGTCGTGAGCGTGCCGGACATATTGAGCTGGTGGTTCCCGTTGCCCATATCTGGTATTTCCGTTCCCTGCCCAACAAGATAGGCTACCTGCTGGGACTTCCCACGAAGAAACTCGACTCCGTCATCTATTACGAGCGTTATGTCGTTATCCAGCCCGGTGTGATGGCTGGCAAGAAGGACGGAGAGGGCAACCCCGCATTAGGTTCCCAGATGTATGACCTGCTTTCAGAAGAGGAATACAACGAGATCATCGACAATGTAGTGGGTGAGAACAACGACTATCTTGATGACAGCGATCCCAATAAGTTCATTGCGAAGATGGGTGCTGAGGCTGTCTACGACCTGCTGGTGAAGCTCGACCTCGACTCACTGTCCTATGAGCTTCGTGACCGTGCCAATACCGACTCGTCGGTACAGCGCAAGAACGAGGCCTTGAAGCGTCTGCAGGTGGTGGAGGCATTCCGCCAGAGTGTGGAGAAGGGCATCAACCGTCCTGAGTGGATGATCATGAAGATTATCCCCGTGACACCTCCCGAGCTGCGTCCTCTGGTACCCCTGGACGGTGGTCGTTTCGCCACGAGTGACCTTAACGACCTCTATCGTCGGGTCATCATCCGCAACAACCGTCTGAAGAGACTCATTGAGATCCATGCACCCGAGGTCATCCTGCGCAACGAGAAGCGTATGCTGCAGGAGGCAGTGGACTCGCTGTTTGACAACAGCCGCAAGTCCTCAGCCGTGAAGAGTGACTCCAACCGTCCGTTGAAATCGCTCTCGGACTCCTTGAAGGGAAAGCAGGGCCGTTTCCGTCAGAACCTGTTAGGTAAGCGTGTTGACTACTCCGCCCGTTCGGTGATTGTCGTCGGTCCGGAGCTGAAGATGGGTGAGTGCGGTCTGCCGAAGCTCATGGCAGCCGAGCTCTACAAGCCCTTCATCATCCGCAAGCTCATAGAGCGCGGTATTGTCAAGACGGTGAAGTCGGCCAAGAAGATCGTTGACCGTCGCGAACCGGTCATCTGGGATATCCTGGAGAATGTGATGAAGGGTCATCCCGTTCTTCTGAACCGTGCTCCTACGCTGCACCGTCTGGGTATCCAGGCATTCCAGCCGAAGCTGATCGAGGGTAAGGCCATCCAGCTTCATCCGCTGGCCTGTACCGCCTTCAATGCAGACTTTGACGGTGACCAGATGGCTGTGCACCTTCCCCTTTCCAACGAGGCCATCCTCGAGGCTCAGCTGCTGATGCTCCAGAGCCATAATATCCTCAATCCTGCCAATGGTGCACCTATCACCGTTCCTTCTCAGGACATGGTGCTTGGTCTCTACTATATCACCAAGATCCGTCCGGGTGCCAAGGGCGAGGGACTGTCGTTCTACGGTCCCGAGGAGGCCATCATTGCCCGTAATGAAGGCAAGTGCGACCTGCACGCCCTGGTGAAGGTTGTCGTTGACGACATCGTTGACGGTCAGAAGGTACGCCACACCGTGGAGACCTCTGTCGGTCGTGTTATCGTGAATGGCATCATCCCTGATGAAGTAGGATTCGTCAATACCGTCATCTCCAAGAAGTCCCTGCGTGACATCATTGCCGATGTCATAGAGCATGTGGGTTTTGCCGAGGCATGCGAGTTCCTTGACGGTATCAAGAACCTGGGTTACCGCATGGCCTATCTGGCCGGTCTGTCCTTCAACCTCGATGACATCATCATCCCGAAGGAGAAGGCCGAGCTCATTGCCAAGGGTAATGAGGAAGTGCGTACCATCACCGACAACTACAACATGGGCTTCATCACCGACAACGAGCGTTACAATCAGGTCATTGACACGTGGACGCACGTCAACAATGACATCGGTAACATCCTGCTGAAGCAGATGACCGAGGCCGACCAGGGTTTCAATGCCGTGTTCATGATGCTCGACTCCGGAGCCCGTGGTAGTAAGGACCAGATCAAGCAGCTCTCAGGAATCCGCGGTCTGATGGCCAAGCCTCAGAAGGCCGGTGCCGAGGGCCATCAGATTATTGAGAACCCCATTCTGTCGAACTTCAAGGAAGGAATGTCCGTGCTGGAGTACTTCATCTCGACCCACGGTGCCCGTAAGGGTCTGGCAGACACCGCCATGAAGACAGCCGATGCTGGTTACCTTACCCGTCGACTCGTCGATGTGTCTCACGATGTCATCATCACCGAGGAAGACTGCGGAACGTTGCGTGGACTCGTCTGCACGGCCCTGAAGAGTGGTGACGAGGTCATCAGCTCCCTCTACGAGCGTATCCTGGGTCGTGTGTCAGTGCATGATATCATCCATCCGCATACCGGTGAGACGATTGTCGCGTCGGGTGAGGAGATCACCGAGGCAGTGGCAGAAGCCATTGAGAAGGCCGAGATCGAGAGCGTTGAGATCCGTTCCGTGCTGACCTGTGAGTCGAAGAAGGGTGTATGTATGAAGTGCTATGGCCGTAACCTTGCCACGCGCCGCATGGTGCAGAAGGGTGAGGCAGTCGGTGTGATTGCAGCCCAGGCCATTGGTGAGCCGGGTACGCAGCTTACCCTCCGTACGTTCCACGCCGGTGGTGTGGCAGCCAATGCAGCAGCCAATGCCAGCATCGTCTCGAAGTACGAGAATGCAGTGATAGAGCTTGAGGAAGTGCGCACCGTACCGTTCGACGAGGATGGTCGTATGTGTGAGATGGTAGTCAGCCGTCTGGGTGAGTTGCGCTTTGTCGATACCAATACGAAGATTGTGCTCTCCACGGTGAATGTACCCTACGGTTCATCCCTCTATTTCAAGAACGGAGATCGTGTGAAGAAGAACGACAAGATAGCCCAGTGGGATCCCTTCAATGCAGTCATCGTCACAGAGTATGCCGGTACGCTGAAGTTCAATGATGTCATAGAGAATGTCACCTTCCGTGCCGAGACCGACGAGACCACCGGTCTTACTGAGAAGATCATCACCGAGTCGAAAGACCGTTCGAAGGTTCCTACCTGTGACATCATCGGTGCCGATGGTGAGAAGATAGGTACCTATAACTTCCCTGTGGGAGGCCACGTGGTGGTAGAGGACGGTCAGACCGTGAAGACCGGTGAGACGCTGGTGAAGATCCCGCGTGCTGCTGCCAAGGGTGGTGACATCACCGCCGGTCTGCCCCGTGTCACAGAGCTCTTCGAGGCCCGTAACCCGTCGAACCCCGCTGTTGTCAGTGAGATTGACGGTGAGGTGACCATGGGTAAGGTGAAGCGTGGTAACCGTGAGATCATCGTCACCTCGAAGTCGGGTGACCAGCGCAAGTACCTTGTCTCGCTCTCCAAGCAGATCCTGGTACAGGAGCACGATGCCGTGCGTGCCGGTACCCCGTTGTCCGACGGTGCCATCACGCCCAACGACATCCTTGCCATCAAGGGTCCCACCGCTGTCCAGGAGTATATCGTCAACGAGGTACAGGACGTGTATCGTCTGCAGGGTATCAAGATCAACGACAAACACTTTGAGATCATCGTTCGTCAGATGATGCGCAAGGTGCAGATCAACGATCCCGGTGACACCTCGTTCCTCGAGCAGGAGATTGTCGACAAGCTCGACTTCGCCGAGGAGAACGACCGCATCTGGGGTAAGAAGGTGGTTACCGATGCCGGTGACTCCGAGAACATGAAGGCAGGTCAGATAGTGACAGCCCGCAAGCTGCGTGACGAGAACTCATCGCTGAAGCGCCGTGACATGAAGCTTGTCCAGGTGCGTGATGCCGTGCCCGCCACCAGTACCCAGATCCTGCAGGGTATCACCCGTGCAGCCCTCCAGACCAAGAGCTTCATGTCTGCAGCATCGTTCCAGGAGACCACGAAGGTGCTCAACGAGGCAGCTATCCGTGGCAAGGAGGACTATCTGGAGGGAATGAAGGAGAACGTGATCTGCGGTCACCTCATCCCTGCCGGAACCGGTCTGCGCGAGTTCGAGAAGATCATCGTCGGTTCCAAGGAAGACTACGAGCGCATGCAGGCCAACCGCAAGAACGTGCTCGACTTCGTGTCAGAGAATGTGCTCGACGAGAAGTAGTCCCTTCATTGCCGAAAGCATTTTCCCCGGAAAGTAACAAACATTCATATCTCCATAGTGACAGGGGGCATCGCCAGAGCGGTGTCCCCTGTTATGAAACCATCAGATGAAAACAAACAGATACATCTCCCTTGTCCTCCTCGCAGTGTTGTCCATGACACTGTCTGCCCAGGAGGCAGTCACTATCACCAACAAAGGTATACAGCTGACCCTGGCAGCAGGGTGGAACGAGTCGCTCTATGCAGAGTGGGCACCGTATGAGGAAGCCTCCACCTATCACGTCTATGTGAAAGGCGGGCAGTATGCAGACTATACGCGCATTGACCGACAGCTGGTGCGCAGTTACGGAACCTATAACCGTGCCGATGCCCTGGGGCTGAGGGCAGCATCGGACTACGCAATCAAGGTGGTGCCTGTGGTCAACGGTGCTGAAGACGAGGCAAAGGCCAGTACAGCAACCGGTATCACCGTCAGGAACTACCATCGCGAAGGCTATGCCCATGACCATGCAGAGGCAGGCATCGGTGCCTACCATGATGACGGAACGCTGAAGGAGGGTGCCCGCATCCTCTATGTCAGCAAGGACAATGCCAAGACCGTGGCCCTTGACATGATGGTAGACAACAAGGGGAAGACCGAGACCCGCCAGGGTATTCAGCAGATCCTCCAGGCCTATGAGAAGGGCGTTGAGACCCGTCCGCTCGCCATCCGCATTGTCGGGCTGCTGAAGAAAGACGATATGCCTGCGCTGGGCAGCTCAGCCATCGGTCTGCAGGTGAAAGGCAAGAGCCAGCACATGAACCTCACCATCGAGGGCGTAGGCAATGATGCCACCTTCCACGGCTTCGGTGTGCTCTGTCGCAACTGCCGTTATGTGGAGCTGAGGAACCTGGGTATCATGATGCATCCCGAGGACGGTGTCAGCTTTGATACCAACAACGAGCATATCTGGGGGCACAACCTTGATATCTTCTATGGTGAGAACAAAGGCGGTGACAAGGCCAAGGGCGATGGCAGCTTCGATGTGAAGGGTACGCTCTTTGCCACTGTCTCGTACAACCACTACTGGGACTCGGGCAAGTGTAACCTGAACTCCAACAAGGATGAGGTGGACTATGTCACCTATCATCATAACTGGTTTGACCACAGTGACTCCCGTCATCCCCGTGTACGTATTTCGAAGCACCTCCACGTGTACAACAACTACTATGACGGTAATTCCAAATACGGTGTCGGTGCCTGCATGGGTTCCTGCATCTTCGTAGAAAAGAACTATTTCCGTCACTGCAAATATCCCATGCTCATCTCCAGGCAAGGGTCAGACGTTCACAATGGAACCGGTTCGAGCAGTGAGACCAAGGGCAATTTCTCGAGCGAAGACGGTGGTATGATCAAAGCCTTCGACAACCATATCGTCAACCAGACCAGTTTTGAGCCCTATCAGTCGGGTGATGGTCTCTACAGCAAGCATTTCGATGCCTATGTCGTGGAGCATCGCAACGAACAGGTGCCTGCCGAGGTACAGACCCTTCAAGGTGGGACAGGCTATAATAACTTCGACACAGAAGAGACCTTCTACAGCTATCACCCTGATGCTGCAGCCGACGTGCCAGACATCGTGACCGGAGCATACGGTGCAGGGCGTTGTCAGCACGGTGACTTCCAGTACACCTTCGACAATGCCACGCAGGACACCAATGCCGATGTCATCAGCGACCTCTCCAACCGGCTCGCCCGTTACGAGAGCAAGCTGGTAAAGATCTATGATGACCCAGGCAGCACGTCAGGCGTAGGACCTGTCAAAGCTGGTACAGCCGCAGCGTCGCCAGACACCTTCAGTCTGCAAGGCCAGAAGGCATCCCGAATCTATCCTGCTGCTATATACATTCAGAACAACAAGAAGCGCATTGGCAGATAGTCAGGAAAAGAAAGAAGGCTAATGCCGTGTCTGACAGAATCAGAGCGGTGGGCAGAGGAGAGCGACCCCGTAGCAAACCGGGAGAAAGGTGCGGGGAAAGTGGGAGAAAGATGCCGGGTAACCGGGAGAAAGGTGCCGGGTAACAGGAAAAGGCCTCCCGTCCGTATGAATGCGGGCGGGAGGCCTTATCAATGTTGGCACCCGCCCACATGTCTGCGGGCGGGTGCCTTGTTCCGTTTTTTATACCTTTGGAGTCTCTTTCCTTGGATAGTAGAACCAACGTCGGTTTTCCTTCATCTTCCACTGGTGCGGATGGTCGCCTTTACAGAGGCTGTCAAGATAGCTCTTGGCAGAATCGCGTTTCGGTCTGCTATACACCATCAAGACAGGAACCGCTACGAGACCAAGTCTCAGCCAGCGTTTCAGGGCCTTGTCTGACCTTCACCCTCGATGAGCCATTTATAAGTAGTGATCTCCTCCAGGGCCATGGGTCCTCGGGGGCCGAGTTTCTGTGTGCTGATGCCTATCTCGGCACCAAGGCCGAACTGTGCACCGTCGGTGAAGGATGTGGGGGCATTCCAGTAGACACAGGCAGCATCGACATGAGCCTGGAACCTGCGTGCTGCAGCCTCGTTGGCCGTGATGATGGCCTCGCTGTGTCCTGAGCCGTTCCCGTCGATGTGGGCCAAGGCCTCGTCGAGGGAGGCGACGGTCTTGATGGCCATCTTATAGTCCATGAACTCCGTGCCGAACGATTCTTCCGTGGCAGGCTGGAGCAATGAAAGGCTGTCAGCAGACAGTTGGCCATTGGTTATTGCTGCGTAGGAAGGCTCGTCACAGTAGAGGGTGACAGGCGGATTGTGTGTCAGCAGAGGTTCGACGAGTGCAGGCAGGTCGCCGAGTCGGCTCTCGTGGATGATGAGGCAGTCGAGGGCGTTACATACAGACACCCGTCGCGTCTTGGCATTGTTGATGATGGCACGTCCCATCTCCAGGTCTCCGTCCTTGTCGAAATAAGTGTTCACCACCCCGGCACCTGTCTCAATGACAGGCACTCGTGCAGTGTCGCGAACGAAGTCGATGAGTTTCCTGCCTCCGCGAGGTATGCACAGATCGACGTATCCCACAGCATTGAGCATCTCTCCCGTTGCCTCGTGTGTGGCAGGCAGCAGTGTCACCACGTCGGGGTTCACGCCGAAGCGTTCCAGCACCTCGTGTATCAGGGCTACTTCCTCACGGTTGGAGCAGTCAGCATCCTTGCCCCCCTTGAGCACGCAGGCATTGCCGCTTTTGAAGCAGAGAGAGAAAACATCGAAAGTGACGTTGGGCCGGGCCTCGTAGATCATGCCGATGACCCCGAAGGGCACGCTGACACGGCACAGTCGCAGGCCGTTAGGCAGTGTCTTCTGTTTGGTCACATGACCTAAGGGTGAGGGTAGGGTAGCCACGTTTCTCATGTCTGCGGCTATGCCCTCCAACCGTGACGGTGTCAGTTGCAGCCGGTCGTAGAGCGGATTGTCCTTTGCCATCTTGGCCAGGTCCTCGGTGTTGGCCTTCAGGATGCGTTCCTGCTGGCTTACGATGGCATCAGCCACAGCCATGAGAATGTCGTTTCGCTGTTCGTCACTCAGCAGTGCCAGCGTCTTACTGGCCCGTTTGGCTCGTTCAAATGTTTCTTTCAGTTGCATGGTAGGAATTCTGTATGGGGTGTTTGTCCTTTGTTTTCTATCAGATCCACGAGGATGTTCTCGCGTTCGCCGTTGGCAATGATGACGCGGATGCCAGCCTGTTGCACTTTCTGAGCCGTGGTGTACTTTGAGTGCATGCCCCCACGTCCGAAGGCGCTCTTCTCGGCCTTGATGTACTGTGACAGATCGCGGCCAGGCTCCACGGCAGGAATAATCTTGGATGCAGGGTCATCGGGGTGGCCGTCGTAGATACCGTCGATGTTGGAGAGCAGGATCAGCGTATCGGCCTCCATCATACGGGCTATGAGTCCAGAGAGCTCGTCGTTATCGGTGAACATCAGCTCGGTAACGCTGACCGTATCGTTCTCGTTGACAATGGGCAGCACATCGTTCTCGAGCATCACCTTCATGCAGGCCCGTTGGTTGCGGAACTGCTCGCCTGGTTCGAAGTTCTCCTTCATGGTGAGCACCTGTCCCACATGGATGCCGAACTCACGGAAGAGGTCGTAGTACAGTCCGACGAGCTTCACCTGCCCTACCGCTGAGAACAGCTGTCGCTGCTCCACGGAGTCGAGAGAATGGTCGACTGTCAGTTCTCGTCGTCCGCAGGCCACGGCACCGCTGGACACGAGAATCACCTCGTAGCCGTGCTGGCGCAGCCATGCTATCTGGTCGACGATGGCCGACATACGTGTGACATCCAGTTTCCCTTCTTTGCGTGTCAGCACATTCGAACCCACCTTGATGACTATTCTTTTTTCCATAATTACTTGTTTTGGGCGCAAAGTTACGAAAAAACGAAAGAAGAGCCAAATATATTTGGGCTTTTCTGTGTGCAAAGAAATATACTCGCCACTTTTTTCAGCGAAAAAGCGTGGAACGGCGACCAATGAGTTTACCGCCACTAAACTCGGAGTTTACTGGCACTAAACTCCCACTTTACCGCCACTAAACTCAAAGCGTAGGTCAGTTGGCATGAAAGTCGCTCTATTTAACTCCTTCAAGCAACGAATGCTACGCGTTAAGGCAACGAGCAGCGATCAGAAGGCCAATGAGCGCAACGCACAAGGGCTGTGAGCGCAACGCACAAGGCCAACGAGTAAAACCCGCAACCTAAAGAATATCCAGACTTCCCATTTGTGCAAGTGACGCTTGCACAATTACGGGAAATGAAGAAACATTTTTCACTCTGCACGTCCAGTAGCAACGGCTCACGTTACCTAAAGTAATGCAGCACGTTACCTTAGCTAACGGCTCCCGTTACCTTAGGTAATGATCACTTCAGCCATTCTATGCTGCACCTTCAAGCAATGAACGACTTTTGCTACAGAATCAGCGCTTTCTCTTAAAGTAAAACAACTTGTTTTACTATCGTAAACATATACCTTTTTATCGAATAACCCAGCATTATCAAAGTAAAACAACTTGTTTTACCATTAAAAGTTAATGGTATATAGAAAGAGTCCCCCTATCTTTTTGTGTCACCCTTGTGTCACCCTGTGCCACCCTTTAAAAGGCTGCACGCCCAGTATTCATCGGCATTGTGTCAGCGTGTCACCCTTTGTTTTGTTTTTCTCTGTATAGATTAAAGGTTGTTTCCTTATGGCTTCTGCTTTTTATAATTTAGTAGTTAAAATACAATAGTTTTTTCCAGGATAGTTTTGTTTTCTTGCAAATTATTCACTATATTTGCACACGATTTGCCCAATGTAGGGTGAAAATAACTAAAAGCGATATGGCAAAGATAATAGTGCACAACAACCCCAATTTCAAAGTGGTCGAATTTGACCACTTTATAATGCAGGTAGGCCTTCCTAACTATGTGATGAGTCTAAGCGAGAGGATAGAGAAGACTAATGCTATTGGAATAACAAATAATTAATAATATGAAGAAGTTTGTTTTATTATTAATATTCATCATCTCTATGACTTCTGCATCAGCTGTAGAATATAGAAGTGTGGGAAGTAATGCTGAATTTTGTGCCTATACTTTTGACAGTGAGTATTTTTTGATTTTGTCATTTAAAGATGATGATGATAACCGTCTTTCCAACAATACTATCGTTAAATTTAAATTGCTGGATGGGACAGTTATAAGGTTGGAAGGAACAGATGGCAGTACAAAAACCACAACAAGTGCTGTTAATTGGGGATTTGGTATTGTTACAGGGAGTTCTTCTGAAAAACATTTTGCAGTCGTTCGAATAACACGAGAGGAGATAGAGATGCTTGCTATAGGCGTCGACAAGGTAGCTATTAATACTTTGCCTGAAGTGTATAAACGTAGCAAATGGAGTGGCAAAGAGACTTTCGGAAAAAGGCTTTATGATGATTTCATGAATCTGACTAGTGAATTCGAAGAGTAGAATCAGCCTTTCAGTCGCAACGCATAGTGAAAGCGGCAGAGCCGAACGCCTCTAATCCGTTCTGAATCAGTTGAATGGAGATAGACGCAATAGTAAAAGGCTATATGCTCATAATGGATTGATTCTATCTAAGAATGTAAATGAGTATGAAAGAGAGATTAGACATAAGAAAGTATCTGATATATCTTGAAGAAGACGGATGGTCTGAAATGATAGATTCAAGGTGGAAGGAGGAGGTGAGAGAAACGTTAGCAGCCAAGTTCCCAGACATGACTGATGATGAATGGTGCCAGGTTTCTGACGTTGTGTTTTGGTAACTTCGAAATAATTGATTAACTTTGCAAGCGGATTATGACGAAAGAGGAATTACAGGAGATAATTGCAATAGACGAAGGGTTTCGGATTGAACTAACCACGTCTAAGGGCGATATGGATAAATTCCAGGAGGCGATATGTGCTTTTGCGAACGATATGCCTGGTTCTGGAAAGAAAGGCTATCTGCTGATTGGCGTGTATGACAATGGCAAGATAAGTGGGATGAAGGTTGACGATGCACTGATGAAACGAATCAGTGGTATTCGGTCGGATGGTAATATCCTGCCTCTGCCTGTTATGACTACAGAAAAGGTACAGACTGATGAGGGCGATGTGCTGGTAGTAGAGGTGACACCATCATTTGATACACCTGTCCGTTATCGAGGTAGAACGTTCATCCGTATTGGCCCACGTCGTGACATCGCCAGCGCAGAGGAAGAGAGAATCCTTGCCGAACGTTGTGCAGCAAGTCTGCCAACGTTCGATACAAGACCATGCCGTGAGGCAAGTATAGATGATATAGACATAGATACGATTGTAAAAGAGTATCTGCCCAAAGCCATTGATGCAGAAACGTTGGCTAACGAGAGGCGTCCATTAAAAGAGCAGTTAGCGTCCCTACGTCTTTTCAACATTCGTTGGGATTGTCCGACGTATGCGGCACTTATCATGTTTGGTAACAATCCTCGATACTTCATGCCTGGAGCTTATTTACAGTTTGTACGCTTTAAGGGTGAGACCAACGGAGGGATGATTCTTAACGAAAGGCGTTTCGAAGGATGTCTTTACAAGATGCTGCCAGATTTGGAGAACTTTATCCGTGACGGTATTGTGACAAAACGCCCTGTTCCCGTCAGCATCTTGAGAGAAAAGGATGTTCGCAACTATCCCTACAAGGTGTTACGCGAGTTGATGATGAATGCCGTGATGCATCGCGATTATCAAGCGAATATGCCTACACGTCTCTATCAGTATGACAGCCACATAGAGATTATGAATCCAGGAGGCCTCTATGGACAGGCCCGCCCAGAGAACTTCCCCCACGTGAACGACTATCGCAATAGTGTGGTAGCAGAGATGATGAAGAATCTGAATTACGTCAATATGTTCAATCATGGCATAGGCGAAGTACAGGACTTGCTGAAGGAGAACCAAAGTCCGGCTGCAGAGTTCAATGTAGGACTTGTCACTGCATTTAGTGCAATTGTACGTGAGCCTGTGGACTTAGAGACCATGCAAAAGAACATGCAAAAGGATTCAGAGAGCATACAAAAGACCATACAAAAGGATCCTGAGACCATACAAAAGGCCATACAAAAGGCTCTTGAAGAACGTGGTATCACTATTACAGACTTACAAATGGACATACTCGTCTATTTCTGTCTCCATCCGACTGCAACACGTAATGACTACATTTCCTCTGGTGAGAAAATATCTGAAGGAGGAACCATCTCAGGTATTTCCCGTCTTCAGGAATTAGAACTGCTTAAACGAAAGGGTGGAAAGAAGAATGGTGAATGGATTGTAACTGTTGATTTGAAAACACCTGGTGATACTTGTTAAAAATAAGACGCTTAGTGGAAGCGACTTTTTGAACATTTCTTGGGAGAAAATGGGTCTTCAGTATAGATAAATTAACAATAGGAAAATAAAAACGTAAGAAAAGTTTTCCCGTTTCGTTTTTATTCCGTACCTTTGCGCGTGATTTGGAGTGTATCTTGAACGGTACATTCATGGTTTGGCTGTTTGTGCGAATGAAATATGCAATCATTGCAGCGGGCGAAGGCTCGCGACTGGCAGAGGAGGGAATCCAGGTGCCGAAGCCGCTTGTAAGGGTGGCAGGTGAGCAGTTGGTTGACCGTCTGATCAGGATTTTCCGTGACTGTGGAGCCACGGAAGTGTGTATCATTTGCAATCAGCTGACCTCTTTGGTAAGCGACCATCTGGCTGCCTGTCGTCAGCAGGGCTGGCCAGTGAGATATATCCAGAAGACCACCTCCAGCTCCATGCACTCCATGTACGAGCTGGCACCACTGATTGACGATGATGAGCCGTTTGTGCTGACAACGGTAGACACTATCTTCCGTGAGGAGGAGTTCCGTGCCTACGTCGAAGAGTGGCAGCGTCTGGCTGACAGCGGTGAGGCTGATGGGCTGATGGGTGTGACGGACTACATAGACGATGAGAAACCGCTCTACGTGGAGACCGAAGACGGGCTGGGCATTACGGCCTTTCTCGACAAGCAGGAGCATCCGCACTACATCAGCGGTGGCATCTACGGACTGACACCGCGTTCACTGCAGACCTTGCGCCAGTGTATAGAGCGGGGCGAGAGCAGGATGCGCAACTTCCAGCGGGCACTCATTGCCGATGGGCTGCGTCTGAAGGCTTATCCCTTCTCGAAGGTGCTTGACATAGACCATGCCTCCGACATTCAGAAAGCGGAAGAGTTTCTTGCGGCCTGCGGCCTAAATGACAAATGATAAATGATAAATGATAATGGGCTACGCCATTGCTGGCTTCGGCCTAAATGACAAATGGAAAAAGTGCTGGCAATACTTAGGGCAGAGCAGTTTTCGCCCAACTCGGTGGAGAAAGACAGGGCGATTATGATGTCCGTAGTTCGGCTCTTGGAGGATAGAGGATATGACGTGGAGGTGATCAATGAAGAGGAGTTCGTCTCTCACCATTCACCACTCACCTCACAACGTTTACAAGTGAACGTGCCAGCGGAAATACCCTATCAGGTCGTCCTCAGCATGGGTCGTCTGCCAGAGACGCTTGCAAGGCTGAAGGAGTTGGATGCCAAGGTCATCAATACGCCCGAGGGTGTGGAGCGTTGTGCCCGCAGTGTGATGGAAAGACTGATGCTCGAAGCACACATCCCTGCACCGCCCAGGAAAGGCGACAAAGGCTACTGGTTAAAACGTGGTGACGCAGCTGCCCAGGAAAAGGGCGATGTGACGTATGCCACGGATGAGGAAGAACTGAAAGAGAAGATCCATGCTTTCCGTTCACGCGGAATAGAAGACTATACGGTTAGTGCGCACGTCGAAGGCGACGTGGTGAAGTTCTACGGGGTACTCGGCACGGGGTTCTTCCGTTACTACTATCCCACGGACGATGGCCAGACGAAGTTTGGCGATGAGAGTCGCAATGGCGCAGCGAGGCACTACCCCTTTGATGACAAGGCCCTGCAGCAGGCTTCCGACCGGCTGGCTGCTGTGGTGGGTGTGAGTATATACGGAGGTGACTGCATTGTCCGTGAAGACGGGACATGGTGCATCATCGATTTCAACGACTGGCCCAGTTTCTCGCGCTGTCGTGAAGAGGCTTCGCGAGCGATAGCCGGGCTGATGGATAATTGATAATTGAGAATTGAGATTTGAAAATCAATAACAAGGAAAAAAGTTTTAAGGAACTACTACAGGCTTCGTTCAAGTCGAATGACACAGAGGAGTGGTTGGACGTGTACTTCACACGCCCCATTGGTCTGGTGTTTGCGCTGATGTGGATAAAAATCGGTGTGACGCCCAACTTCGTCACCATCCTCTCCATGTTCCTCGGTGTGGGTGCTGGCTGGTGCTTCTACCACACGGAACTATGGTGGAACGTAGGCGGTGTGGTTCTGCTGATGCTGGCCAATTTCTGCGACTCTACCGACGGACAGATGGCACGGCTTACCAATCATAAGACCGCCATTGGCCGGATGCTTGACGGACTGGCCAGCGACGTGTGGTTTTTCTTCTGCTATTTAGCCATCGCACTTAGAATATGGAACGACCCCATACCTTTTACATCGGTGAACTGGAGCATCTGGGGGTTCCTGCTCTGTAGCTATGCCGGTTTCTTTTGGCATGCCCATCAGTGTCAGCTGGCCGACTACTACCGCCAGATACACCTCTATTTCCTGAAGGGTGAGGAAGGCAGCGAGTTGAACAGTTCAGAGCAGGAGGAGCGGTTGCTCGACAGTATTCCCAAGCACAAGGTCGGTCCCTTCGAGATTGCAGACAAGCCGTACTTTTGGGAGCATGCATTTCACTTTTTCTATTTAGGGTGGTGTCGTAAGCAGGAGCAGACCACCCCCGAGTTCCAGAAGTTCTTCCGGAAGGTGAAGGCCAAGTGGCCGAATGCTGCAGACATGCCTGTGGATTTCCGTGAGTCCTTCCGTCGCCAGAGCCTGCCACTGATGAAGTACACGAACATCCTGACACACAACACACGAGCCACGGTGATGTTCATTGCCTGTCTCGTCAATGTGCCCTATATCTATCCGATATTTGAGATCACGGTGCTTGTCGCCATCTATTATTATATGAAGAGAACGCACGAGAAGATGTGCAAGGAAATGAGTGTATGACGAAAGGATATATCTTTGATTATGGAGGCACGCTCGATACGGGAGGCTGTCACTGGGGCAAGATGCTCTGGCATGCTTACCAGCGTGTGGGGGTGCCTGTGACTGAAGCCCAGTTCCGTGAGGCATACATCTTTGTGGAACGTTTACTTGCCAGAATGTCTATCGTCAAACCCGATACGACGTTCAAGCAGCTCCTGTCTATGAAAATACAGTTGGAGCTGACGTCTATGGCAACGAAGGGAGTCATAAAGCAAGGCTATATCAACAGTTGGCAGTTCCCGATGCTTGATGACCTCTATGCTCTGACGCAGGCACACACCGCCCACAGCCGCGAGGTGCTGCTTCAGCTGAAAGAATGCTGCCCGCTCGTCCTGGTGAGCAACTTCTACGGCAACATAGAGACTGTGCTCCGCGAGTTCCGTTTAGATGGCATCTTCAGCCACGTGGTGGAGTCTGCAGTGGTAGGTGTTCGCAAGCCCAATCCTCAGATATTCACCCTTGGCGTGGAAGCCTTGGGGCTGAGGCCTGAGGAGGTGACGGTGGTGGGCGACTCCATCGATAAGGACATCATCCCCGCCCGCAAGGCTGGCTGCCAGACGGTGTGGATACGTGGCGAGCAGTGGACGGACGACCCTGTGGATGAGACGCAGGCAGGCCGTGTGATTGACGATTTGAATGAATTAATATAAACTTACAATAAAAAAGAGAAAACTATGGCAAAAGCAAACGTTAAGCCAGCAGAAGGAAAGCTGGGTATTATGGTAGTAGGCAACGGAGCCGTTGCCACAACTTTCATGACGGGTGTGTTGATGACTCGCAAGGGACTGGGTAAGCCAGTCGGTTCAATGACGCAGATGGACAAGATGCGTGTAGGCCGTGGCGCTGACAAGCAGTATCTGCATTATGGCGACATCGTGCCCTTGGCCAAGCTCGACGATATCGTGTTCGGTTGCTGGGATGTATATCCCCAGAACGCCTACCAGAGTGCAGTGTATGCGGAGGTGTTGAAGCAGAAGGACATCGAGCCCGTCCGCGATGAGCTGGAGAAGATCGTGCCCATGAAGGCAGCGTTTGACAAGAACTTTGCCAAGCGCCTCGATGGTGACAATGTGAAGCAGTGCAAGGACCGCTGGGACATGATGGAGCAGGTGCGCGAGGACATCCGTCAGTTCAAGGCCCAGAACGGCTGTGCCCGTATTGTGGTGCTATGGGCAGCCTCTACCGAGATCTACGTGCCCATCAACGAGCAGGTACACTATAAGCTCAGTGACCTGGAGGCTGCCATGAAGGCCGACGACCGTGAGAACGTTGCTCCGTCCATGTGCTATGCATACGCAGCCCTTGTCGAGGGTGCTCCCTTCATCATGGGTGCTCCCAACACTACGGTCGATATCCCCGCCATGTGGGAGTTGGCCGAGAAGACCCACATGCCCATCTGCGGCAAGGACTTCAAGACCGGTCAGACACTGGTGAAGAGCGGCTTTGCCCCGATTATCGGAACCCGCTGCCTGGGTCTCGACGGATGGTTCTCAACCAATATCCTGGGTAACCGTGACGGTCTGGTGCTTGACGTGCCTGAGAACTTCCGTACGAAGGAAGTGTCGAAGCTGTCAACCTTGGAGACCATCCTTAAGGGTGACAATCAGCCCGACCTCTATGGTGACTACTACCACAAGGTGCGTATCAATTACTATCCACCGCGCAATGACAACAAAGAGTCGTGGGATAACATTGACATCTTCGGATGGATGGGCTACCCCATGCAGATCAAGATCAACTTCCTTTGCCGTGACTCCATCCTCGCTGCTCCCGTCTGCTTAGACCTCTGTCTGCTCAGCGATCTGGCAGCCCGTGCAGGCCGTTTCGGTACACAGCGTTTCCTCAGTTTCTTCCTGAAGTCACCCATGCACGACTACACCCAGGGCGAGGAAGCCGTGAACCATCTCTATCAGCAGTACACCATGCTGAAGAACGCTATCCGCGAGATGGGTGGCTACGAGGCTGACGAGGAGATAGACTAATGCGACCTTCGGTCTAAATGATAAATGACAAATGAAAAATGATTGATGCGACCTTCGGTCTAAATGATAAATGACAAATGAAAAATGATTGATGCGACCTTCGGTCTAAATGATAAATGATAAATGATAAATGATAAGTTTTGGAGCAGCGAGCGCAGATGCAAGCTAGCTTGTGTTATGCCAACAAAGAGGGTTGTGCCTTGCAGTTTTTGCTGGGTAGGACACCGTCAATGGCTGTTGGTGTGTTTATCATTTATCATTTTTCATTTATCATTTAGCCCCGTAGGGGCGCAGACCCTTTCCGGTAACATTACCGATGCACTGACGGGAGAGGCAGTACCCTATGCCAGTGTGATCTATAAAGGTCATGGTGTGGCGGTGGCCTCCAATCTGAGAGGACATTACAGCATCGCCCGTCACAACGGATGGTCCATTACGTTCAGTGCGGTGGGTTATCAGTCTCAGACACTGGTCATCGACAAGAACAGCCCGTCGGAACTCGATATTCAGCTGAAGACCGATACGAAGACGCTGAAGGAGGTCACTGTCAAGTCCAAGCGCAGCCGTTACAGCCGCAAGAACAATCCTGCAGTGGAACTGATGAGGAAGGTCATTGCAGCCAAGAAACGTACAGACCTGGACAACCGTGACTACTATCAGTACAACAAATACCAGAAGCTGACCCTCGCCCTCAATGAGATCACGCAGAAGCAGTTGGACAATCCTAAGATCAAGAAGCGCCAGTGGATTCTTGATCAGGTAGAACGCTGTTCCTACAACAACAAGCTCATCCTTCCCCTCTCTGTCGATGAGACCGTCTCGCAGAAAATCTACCGTAAGAATCCTCACGACGAGAAGGTCATCATCAAAGGAATGAACTCCACAGGCATCAACGACCTGGTGCAGACCGGTGACATCGTGAACACCTTCATGAAGGATATTTTTACCGATGTCAACATCTACGATGATCAGATCCGCATGCTGAGGCATCCTTTCACTTCGCCTATCGGCAAGGATGCCATCGCCTTCTATCGCTATTACATCGAGGATACCCTCTATGTGGATCACGACAAGTGCTTCCAGCTGTCGTTCCTGCCCAACAACCAGCAGGACTTCGGCTTCCGGGGCACTATCTACATCCTGGCCGACAGCTCCTATCAGGTGAAGCGTTGCGAGCTGACCATTCCCAAGCAGAGCGATGTGAACTGGGTGGAGAACATGAAGATTGTCCAGGAGTTCACGCAGCTGCCCGACTCCACATGGGTGCTCTCCATCGATGATATGTTCACCGAGCTTGTGGCTGCCAACTTCCTCCATAAGTTTGCTGTCATCCGTAACACCCGCATGACCGACTACGCCTTCGACGAACTGCCTCCGCAGTTGTTCAAGGGTAAGAAGAAGGAGGTGAAGGATGTCAATGCGATGATGCGAGGTGATGATTTCTGGAACCAGTACCGCCAAGTAGAGCTCACCAAGAGCGAGAGCTCCATGGATCAGTTCATCCATGGTCTGGAACAGATCAAGGGTTTCAAGTACATCCTCTGGGTGGGCAAGGCGTTTATTGAGAACTTTGTAGAGACATCGCTCAATAAGGATGTGCCCTCGAAGATTGACTTTGGTCCCGTGAACACCACCGTCACCAGCAACTTCATCGATGGTATGCGCCTGCGCCTTTCCGCACAGTCCACTGCCAACCTCGATTCCAACTTCTTCTTCAGCGGCTATGTGGCACGTGGCATCGGTTCAAAGAAGACCTACTACCGTGGCGATCTCATCTGGTCGTTCAACAAGAAGGAGTATCTGCCCCGTGAATTTCCCAAGCGTACGTTGACGCTGTCGTCCACCTATGACGTAATGTCGCCCAGCGACAAGTTCATGCATACCGACAAGGATAACGTCTTTACGGCGTTCAAGTGGTCGAAGGTAGAGAAGATGATGTTCTACAACCGCCAGTCGCTCACCTTCGAACGCGAGGAGGACTGGGGTTTCCGTACCACTGTAGCCTTGAAGCGTGAGGAGAACGAAGCTGTGGGCAATATGTACTTCATACCTTTGTCCAAGAGTTCTGATCCTGGTCGTTGGACGAACTGGAGTAACCCGGTTCCCAGGACAGAGATGCTACCAATGATAGGTACAACCATGGCCGACTGGGGGGGGCCTTCCCAGAAGATCCGCACCACCGAGGTGCGCGCCGAGTTGCGCTTCGCCCCTGGTGAGACATTTATCAACACCAAGCAGCGTCGTTTGCCCGTCAACCTCGATTCACCAGTATTCACTATTGCCCACACGTTGGGCGTGAAGGGCCTTCTGGGCAGCGACTACAGCTACAACTTCACCGAGGTCAGTGCCTACAAGCGTTTCTGGCTCAACTCCTGGGGAAAGGTCGACTGTATGCTCAAGGGTGGCATACAGTGGGAGAAGGTGCCTTTCCCCCTGCTCATCATGCCTGAGACCAATCTCTCTTATATCATGCAGGACTACACCTTTACGCTTGTCAACAATATGGAGTTCCTGAACGACCGCTATGCCTCAGCGATGATCAACTGGGACATGAACGGCAAGATCTTCAACCGCATCCCCCTGTTGAAGAAGCTCAAGTGGAGGGAGTGGCTCAGCGTGAAGTGTCTCTGGGGCGAGCTCAGCAACAAGAACAATCCCACGCTCCGTCAGAACGAGGGCAGTCCCTTGCTGATGTACTTCCCCGACACCTCGTTCATCATGGATCCAGACAAGCCCTATTGGGAGGTGTCAGCCGGTATCCATAACATCTTCAAGATAGTCCATGTGGAGTATATACGCCGCTTGAGTTACAACCACCTGCCCACCGCCACCAAGCAAGGTGTGCGCCTCATGATCCGTATGACCTTCTGAACTGACAATTTATACCTCAACTCGTCATACGGAATAAATCACACCATGAAACAGTTATACATCTTTATTAATAGTGTTGCTCACGCTGGCCTCCTGTTCAGGTGGCGGTCAGTACAGCGAGATGCGTCAGCGGCTTGATGCGCTGAACGAGCTGAACCGATCCGACTCCGTGCTCACCATCACGGAACGCGACGAGGCACAGACCCTCACCGACTACTTCGACAGCCACGGCACACCCAACGACCAGCTGCTGGCCCACTACCTTCTGGGCCGCTGCTATGCCGATATGCGCGAGGCCAACACCGAGATTCCCGAGGATGCCAATGCCTTTGGCCTTCAGGAGGTCATCATCAAAAGCCTGTCACTGACAGAAAGTGAGGTAACCCAGCTTTGAAGTACTAAGACATACCATCTAGCTCTCAGTATTGTCAGGCCGTTTCTTACTCATCTCAATTTTTAACCCGAAATGGAACCAGGTCACCTTTGGTTCATTGAGACTATCTGAACGAGTCATTGAGATAATCTGAACACGTTGTTGAGATAATCCCTTAGGGGGGTAAAGGATTATCCGAACGATTCGAAGAGATGATCCGAACAACGCATTCAGACTATCTCAACCATGCACCGCACAAAATGACAAAGAAAAAGACACCTTATTTAAGCTATTTTTCAGAATGTTTCTTTGTTTTCCCCCAACTTATTCGTATCTTTGCACCCGAAAACTGAAGATACGAAAAAACTAATTACTAAATAGAAAAGCTGTTGTCAGGCAAATGAAAAGGATAGTATGGATGTTGCTGGCGGTGACCCTCTTTGCGGTGGGTGCATCGGCACAGCGCAGGACTGACCATTTGGACCGTGGTCTGGTGGCCGTTCAGACGGCCCAGGGTGTGTATTGCTCTTGGCGTATCATGGGTGAAGAGTATTACGATGTGGCCTATAATCTCTATCGCGATGGTGTGAAGGTAAACGAGGAGCCGCTTCAGGTATCGAATTTCACCGACAAGGGGGGGGCGCCAGCCAGCCAGTATACGGTAAAGGCCGTGGTGAAAGGTACGGAGCAGGAAGCCTGTCCTGCTGCCAAGGTATGGGCAGAGAAATACTTAGAGGTCAAGATGGACCACGGGAAGTTGAAGTCCACCTACGTGCCCAATGATGCCTGTTGTGCCGATGTGGACGGTGATGGTGAACTGGAGATCCTGCTGAAGTTTGACAACCAGAGCTGGGCAGCCAACAGCTATCCCAAGGCTGGCTATCAAGGTGAATACGCTATCATCGAGGTGTACAAACTCAACGGTAAGAAGCTCTGGTGGATAGACCTGGGTCCCAATATGGCCGATTTCCAGAACAACGAACAGAACATCGTAGCCTACGACTGGGACGAGGATGGACGTGCTGAGGCTGTGATGCGTGCCTCTGATGGTACCGTCATCCACATGGCCGATGGCACGGAGTATGTCATTGGCGACAAGACCAAGAACTATCTGGGTGCTACCAATACAGGTCAGTGGTTTGTGCATGACGGTGCCGAGTTCCTGGTCTATATGGATGGTGAAACAGGCAAACCCTATCAGGTGATGGACTATCCGCTGAAGCGGTTGGAGGCTGGTGAGACCAATCTCGAGGCTGCTTGGGGCGACGGTTATGGCCACCGTTCCACAAAGCATTTCTTTGGTGCCCCCGTCCTCGACGGGCGACATGCCAGCATCTTCCTGGCACGAGGCATCTATACCCGGCACAAGATGATTGCCCTGGATGTTGATCCTGCTACCCATGAGCTTTCCGTTCGCTGGCGCTGGAACAGTGGCAGCGGTGCCTGGTATGGGCAGGGCTACCACAACTATGCTGTTGCCGATGTTGACTGGGACGGACGCGATGAGATATGCTTCGGCTCGATGGTGATCGATGACAATGGGCGCGGATTATCGACAGTGGGTCTGGGGCATGGCGATGCCCAGCACCACGGAGACTTCAACCCTTATGTGCATGGCCACGAGATCTTTGCCTGCAATGAGGACAATCCAGGCAACAACTACCGAGATGCCACTACTTCGAAGATCTACTACCGTTATACGGCTGGCAATGATGACGGTCGTTCGATGATGGGTAACTTCAGCAATCAGTTCCCCGGCTGTCAAGGTGTGTCAAGCCGTGACCCGGGACTCATCAGTTCAGTTATCAACGGTCCCCTCTCAAACGGCACCAAGAGCAACATTACCCAGAACTTCCGTATCTATTGGGACGGTGACCTGTGCGAGGAGACCCACGACTATAGTAGTGGCAAGAATACTGCTGTAGGTATATATAAATATGGTAAAGGGCTGATAGAGACCCTTGCCGGTTCCATGACCAACAACGATACCAAGGGCACTCCCTGCTATCAGGGTGACCTCTTCGGTGACTGGCGTGAGGAAATCATTGCCCGTACGGCTCAGAACAATATCCGTATCTATACTTCAACCATTCCTACCGAATGGCGTAATTACACCCTGTGGCATGATATGCAGTACCGCCAGGCCATGGTGTGGCAGATGTGCGGATACAACCAACCGCCTCACGTCAGCTACTTCTTAGGCGAACTGGAGGGCATAACAGCAGCTCCTCCAGCACTGACCATGACCAACCGTCAGGAGATACGGAATGGAGGCACCATAGGCATCGCCGAGAACGATGCCCAGCTGCTGTTGGCAGAGACGGGTGACATGACTGTCAGCGTAGGCGAGGGGGCAGCCCCGTATATCCTCTTCGACAATGCTCCCTCGTGGGTCCAGGGGCATGACAACAACAATGCCATCACCTATCGCTATTATACCCATACCATCACCGGTGCAGCCTTTACCGGAAATATGCGTCTGGTGAAACAAGGTGACGGAACATTGGTGCTGCCCGCAGTGGAACAGCAGTATGCAGGGCCAACCGAACTGTGGGCAGGAACCCTTAGTTTTGATGGCACGATGACTCGCAGCCATGTGTGGATGAATCGTTTTGCCTGTCTGAACTCTGATGGCGGGCGTTTCCTCAACGGCATCGACATGAGCTATGCCTCCGTGTTGCGACCTGGCGGACAGGACAAGGCGGGCAGGATAGAAACGTCTGAGTTGAGTCTTGGCTTTGGTGCCCGTGTCCAGTTCGACCTCTTTGCCGATGGCACTTCCGACTGCGTGAAAGCCGACAAGTTCAGTATTGAGAAGAAAGACTGGAAGAACGGTCCTGAGTACAGTACACCGGTCTTCGAGCTGATACCCCATCTGGCAGAAGGCTCCTCCGTGCTGCCAGGCGGTCGCTACCTGATTATGGAACTTGGCTCTTTGGAGGGCTCAGTAGATAACCTTGTGGTGGAAGGTCTCTCTTCCCAGAAGCTGGCCCTGGTCGTCGACGATGGGAAACTCTACGTAGAAGTATCGGAACTGCGCGAGCCTGCCGAGGTGGTGTGGGACGGTGGTGACCGTGGCGCATGGGATCTGGCCAATACTGAGAGTTTCAAGACACAGTCAGGTGAGTTGTGTACCTTCGTCAGTGGCGATGCTGTGACGTTCAACGATGAGGCTCGCCAGACTGTCATCTTCGTCTATGAAGACTTGACCCCAGGCAGTGTCACCTTTGATGGCAGCAAGAATTTCACACTCCGAGGTACGGGTAGTATCCTGGGCACAGGTTCGCTTACCAAGAAAGGAACGGGTAATCTGAGGATTGACATTAACAATCAGTTCTCAGGTGGTGTAAACCTCATGGGTGGCAAGACCACCGTCTCTGCCTTGGCCAATGCCGATGGCGTGGCCTACGGAGCGTTGGGCGGTGCGACAAACAAAATCAACTTCGACGGAGGAACACTGACCATCACCAAGACACTCCTGTGCTCCCAGCCATTTACCGTAGGCAAGGGAGGAGGTGCGATAGACGTGCCTTCAGGCATGACACTTACCCTCAATGGCGCAGCGACCGGTGCCCGTCAACGGCTTACGAAGACGGGTGGAGGTACACTCTCCTTGGGTGGAGCGCAGCGCTATGGTGCGTTGTATGTCGATGGTGGTGTGATCAACGGTTCAGAGAGCAGTGGCAGCGTACATCAGTACCCCGATACCGTAGTCCTGAACGGCGGGACACTGAAAGACCCTGACAATATCTACAGCTATTCGTCGAACTCCACTACCGTCGTGGTGCCTGAGGGCAAGACCGCCACTTGGCAGCTCGACGGACGCTGCGACTACAAAGGCAAGCTTCTGGGCAGTGGTACCATCACCGTCAACGTCACCAGCGTACGTAGCAACATGCAGGTTGACTGGAGTCAGTTTGAGGGCACCATCAATTTCCAGAAGCAGAAGACCGGTTCCTACGAGCCTTCCATCCAGTGGAACAATACCAAGGGCCTGGGTAAAGCCACGGTGACAGGTATCTTTGACAATGCCGGAAAGGCAGTCAGCATCGGAACCCTCTCAGGCAACTGTACGCTCACCGGTTCAGGCCGTTACACGGTGAAGGACATCAGCGCCACAGTCACCCGTACCCGCAACACTTCCAACAACACCCGTATTACGGTAGACGGGGCATTGTCACTCACAGGTACCGTCCATGTGAAGCTGACCGGTACCTATGTCAATGCAGGTGAAACGATCACACTCTGGACAGCCGGTTCCTTTGTGGGTTCCGATGTGACATTCGACCTGCCACAACTGCCTGAGGGTTTGGAATGGGACACCACCGGACTGCTCAACAAGAACGGTGTCCTGAAGATTGTTGAGAGCACGGCCGTGAACGACCTGCCCACAGACATCCGCGACCAGGCACCAGCCATCTACACCTTAGGCGGCCAGCGTATTGACACACCTCAGAAGAAGGGCGTGTATATCAAGAACGGAAAGAAGATTGTCATCAGGTGATATGAAGAAGACCATGATAGCTTGGGTGTCGGGCATGCTGAGTGTAGTCGCTTCTGCCCAGCAACCCGGAAATACAGCACCCAGTCAGATGGAACGGCTGGACCGGGGACTCGTTGTCATACCCATCAGCGCAAGCAACTGTTTTCTGAGCTGGCGTCTTTTGGGTACCGATGATGCCTACACCACGTTCAGCATTCTGAAAGACGGACAGCCTTATGAGGGTGGCAGGGTGTTCTATGACCGTACCTGCACCACCATCAGCGGAAATGCCTCATCAGAGTTCCAGGTGGTGACCCTTCAGAACGGTATAGCCACCGATACCACAGCCATTGTCAAGCCATGGGCTAAGAACTACCTCCAGCTGAAGCTTGAGCGTCCAGCCACAGGGGCCTTAGGGGGCACCTATTCCCCCAATGACTGTTCGGTGGGCGATGTGGATGGTGACGGGGCTTATGAAATCTTCGTGAAGTGGGACCCGTCCAATTCCAAGGACAACTCACAGAGCGACAAGACCGACAACGTCTATATAGACTGTTACAAGATTGTCAGTGGAACATCGACCAATTGTGAATTGCTTTGGCGTATCGACTTGGGTGTGAATATCCGTGCAGGTGCCCACTACACACAGTTTATGGTCTACGACTTCGATGGTGACGGACGTGCCGAGCTGATGTGCAAGACCGCTCCCGGTACGAAAGATGGCTTAGGCCATTATGTCAACCAGGCAGCTACTGATCCCCAGATACAGTCTGCGAACAATGCCAAGGACTGGCGTTCCTCCGCAGGGCGTATCAATGGCGGACACGAGTATCTCACCGTCTTCCGCGGCCTCACCGGTGAGGCCATCCACACCGTGGCCTACTGCCCTAACCGCAATGCCAAGCCAGCGTTGAGTGAGGCAGCCGGATCCTTCAACTGGGATGACCGCAGCGGCAGGAACGATAAGGGAGATTATGGCAACCGGGGTGAGCGTTATCTTGCAGCCGTGGCCTTTCTCGGCGGCCCAGACGAGCGTCCCAGCGGGGTGTTCTGTCGTGGCTACTATACCTTCGCATATCTTTGGGCGGTTGATTTTGACGGAGTGCAGCTTACCACCCGGTGGTTCCACTCTTCCGACAGTAAGACATCGTATAAACTGACGGATGCCGATGGCAAGCAGACCACCTATAAGCCAACGGTGTGCACGTCGAAGCTGGGTCGTTACACCATGTATGCCAACGGAAACCATAACCTCTCTGTTGCTGATGTTGACGGTGATGGCAAAGACGAGATTATCTGGGGTTCAGCAGCGGTGGATCATGATGGTAAGATACTTTATAGTGTGGGCTTCGGACATGGCGATGCCATCCACTTGGCTGACCTGAACCCTGACCGTCCTGGTTTAGAGCTGTTCGATGTACATGAGGAGAAAGGAACCTATGCATGGGATCTCCACGATGCAGCCACAGGTGAGATACTCTTCCAGGGAGGTCCTTCCGGTTCTGACAACGGACGAGGAATGGCAGCAGACATTGTGGAAAAGACCCGGGGATACGAGTTCTGGTCAGCCTATGGGGGGATGAAGACCAAGGATGCTGCAGGTAACGACAATACAGCCCGCAACCAGAATCCCTTTAATGCCATCCTCGGCACGCAGGCAGCAAGTGCCAAGCCCTCGATGAACTTCCGTATCTACTGGGACGGTGATGCTCTTGACGAGTTGCTCGATAATGTCGACATTTCCAAATATGGAGGTTCCACCCTTGGCGTAGGTCGCACAGCCATCAGCGCTCTTGGCAGTCCTTCCTCCTGTAATGGCACAAAGGCTACACCCTGCCTCTCTGCCGATATCTTCGGCGACTGGCGCGAGGAGCTTATCCTTTGGAGCAAGACCGACAATGCCACGCTCAATATCTACAGCACCATCACCGCTACGACATACCGTGTGCCAACACTGATGCACGATCACACCTATCGCATGGGGATATGCTGGCAGAATGTGGCCTATAACCAACCACCTCACTTGGGCTACTACCTGCCCGACTTCATCCAGTCCTTTCAAGGCAAAGACCCCACAGGTATCCGTTCCGTCGGTTGTGACACAGTAGTCACTTCTGACCGATGGTATGACCTGCAGGGGCGTCGCATCAGTGAGCCCCGGGAGCCTGGTGTCTACATCCGAAGTGGAAAGAAGATATACGTGAAATAAGTGAAAGGGGTAGCCATTGCGGCTACCCCTTCACATTGGTTCTCTCTATTCCTTGATGGCAGGATACTTCCTTGTCCATCCGTCCCAGCGTAGGCGTATGACGCCGAAGAATGCCTCGCCGAAGATTCCTCCAGACATCTTCGAGGTGCCTTCGCGACGGTTGACAAAGACCACGCTTACCTCTTTGATCTTGAATCCTATCTTGTATGCCGTGTACTTCATCTCTATCTGGAATCCGTAGCCTTTGAAACGTATCTTGTCAAGCTCGATGGTCTTCAGCACACGCCGTTTGTAGCACTTGAATCCTGCCGTGGTGTCATGAATCTTGAAGCCTGTCACCAGTCGTACGTACTTCGATGCAAAGTAGCTCATCAGAACCCGTCCAATGGGCCAGTTGACCACGTTCACTCCCGTCACGTAGCGGGAACCGATGGCCAGGTCGTATCCTTCTATGGCACAGGCAGCGTACAGACGTGGCAGGTCGTTCGGGTCGTGACTGAAGTCTGCGTCCATCTCGAAGATGTATTCATATTTGCGTTCCAGCGCCCACTTGAATCCGGCTATGTAGGCCGTTCCTAATCCCAGTTTCCCGCTGCGCTCCAACAGGAACAGACGGTCGCCGAATTCCTCTGCCATCAGACCCTTCACAATCTGGGCTGTGCCATCGGGTGACCCGTCGTCAATGACCAGTATGTGGAAACACTGTTCTAATCCGAACACTGCCCGGATAATCTTCTCTATGTTCTCCTTCTCGTTATAAGTCGGGATGATGACGATACTGTCGCTTGCGTGCATAATACTATAATTACTTGACTTTTCTTCGGCAAAGTTAGCAATTTTCTCGTTCTGTTGATACATTGGAGACGTTTTTTTTCATTTATTTCGTAAAAATACGCTTTTATTCATGAAAATCGTCCTTGGGTATTCTGAAGAACCCCTGCATGCTGCTGACAAAATCCATCAGTCTGGCGAAAACAGGGTTATGGGAAAGCAATTCATCATTTCCCACCATGATGAGATGATCCTCAGCTCGGGTCATGGCAACATTGAGTTTCCTGTCGATGACGGTTCCGTCATAGTCTTGGAACACCGTGTCGGTAAGGAAGTCGAGTTGGTAGGATTTCTGTACGGTGAAGCCATAGACGATGTATTTTCGCTGTGACCCCTGGAATCGTTCCACCGTGTCGATGGCAATGTCGTGAAGGATACCGGCTCCGTTGCCGTGGTACTCCAGTCTTTGGTCGATAGCCTTGCGGATGGCAGCAATCTGATTACGGTAGGGCACAATCACACCAATAGTCTCGTTCACGTCGAAGCCCTTGTCTTTCTCAGTCTCGTAGATTTGCAGGACAATGGCAGCTATCATCCCGGCTTCTGTCAGGTTGACTTTGTCGTTAGGTGAGTCAACAGGTTTCTGTGAAGCCAGGAACATGACCCGGCGGGTTCTTATCAGATCGGCCAAGTCGTTTTCTCCGTCTCCAGCGAGAGGCAACTGAATCTCCTGGTGGGGCAGGGGCACAGGCACCAGCAGGCCATGATAAAAAGCCTCGTTGGGGAAACGTGCTATGTCAGGATGCATGCGTCCCTGTTTTCTGAGCATATAGGTGACTTCTTCGTTCTGGTGATACTGCTTGAGCAGGCGTTCGAACAGCGACATCCTGCAGTCGGTGAGGCCGATGCTGTTCAACAGGGTGTCGTGTACGGCGGATGTCACAGGTTTCTGCTGTACAACGGCAGGCAGCTGTTTGTGGTCGCCAATCATCACGAATTTCCGTATGGCGGGTTCTCCATCTTTGCTGGCACTTAACAGTCCAATCAAGTGGGGTTCCAGGATCTGCGATGCCTCGTCGATGACAGCGAGGCTGAACTGCTTCAGTTGGAACAGGGCGATGTTGCTGCTGAGTGAAGAGGTGGTACCTACGAGCACACGTGTGGTGATGAGCCTGTTTTTCAGATCGCTCACAGAGGTGGCGTGCTGTGCAATGGAACTCAGCAGCCGGTTTCTGTATTCTTCAGCACAGCTGGGCATATTGCCGATTCTGATGAAGTCGATGCCCTCGTTCGTCAGTTTGCTGCATATCTCGTCGACAGCTCTGTTGGTATAGGACATGAGGAGAATACTGGCATTGGGCTCCAGCAATTCCTCCTTGACAGTATAGAGCAGTCCGAACGAAGTCTTTCCTGTGCCTGGCGGTCCGATGATCAGAAACAGGTCTTTTGCTCTCTTTACTCGCAGGGCCAGGTCGTTGAAGCCTTCATAATTTCCCTTTAACTGTAAGGTGTTGTCGGTCTGAGGCTCTCTTTGCAGCAAAAGCAGGTCGCGCCGCTGCTGAGGTGCGGAAAGGAAGGCCTGCATGCCTTTATAGAGAGAACTGTAGGAAGACTCCATGAAATCGTGCTCTATGGCCCACAGCTTACCCTGTTCCTTCACAAACATACGCTTGTCGGTCTGGGCAGCTCTGAGTGCCAATACAATCCTGTCGGTCTGGATGTCTTCTATCGTACACCTGAGAACCATGGTCTGACGGGCGTCAGGTTCCTTGTCTTTCTCATAGGCATACAGGATAACGATGTCGCCTGTCCGGAAATTGGACATGTCGTTCTCATCGTTCTCGGAAAACCTGAGAACTACGGATGAGATGCTCCCGGTAGTCTCTGCGTCAGGCCATACGAGAGAGAGCCTGTCGTAGATGTTTCCTGCGGCAAGCTTGTCCGCAAGCGACTCATGCCAGGTAGCAGCAAAGCCGGAACACTCCTTCGACTTATTGCCCAGTTTCGACATGATATGCTCGTTGGCAATGAATGTGAGGAATCTGAAGTAATAGGCTTTCTCCATTTGCGAGGCTTTGTGGATGGGGTCAAGGACAGCGGCAATCTGAGGCTGTTGGTATTGGTTCCATAGAGTGTTGCTGACATGCTTCAGATTCAGCTGGGCAGGGGTCAGGCGGTCAAGAATCCGGTATCCGTCGGGCTGGGTGTAAAGCATTTCCCTCCAGGCGATGCCATTCCTTACTTTTATGGCCTTGAACAGCAGTTCGGTAGCAGCGTAGCCAGGGTCGAGCAGGCTCTTGCTGTATTTTGAATAGAGGAGGAAGGCGCGTATGCCGTGATTGCGTTCGTAGATCTTCCTGTAATTGTAGCGGATGAGTGCGACATAAAGCAACATCTGCACGAAGTGCTCGTCGGTCTGTCGTGGTATGACAAAGTGATCGTAGGGGAAGGCCCCCTTTCCGGATTTCTGCTCCAACAGCACTTTGAAGTCCAGTTGCAAGTAGTCCATGCGCCCTTGCAGTCCCAGCATCTCCGAGTAGAACGACGGTTCGACGATGCCCTCTTTCGAATTGAAATCCTTCACCTCCTTGGGGAGTGTCTCGTGGATGGCTTCGGCTATGTGCAGTTTCTGTCTTTGTGCTTCTTCATGGAACTGAGGACCGATGCCAGTGGTCAGCAGTCCTATGGCATGGTCTTTGAAGAAGTCTTTCACGCTTTGTGCATAGGTGTGGCTGTTGGGCAGCTGGTGTATGGCTTCATCAAGCAGTTGGCCTGCGAGGTTACCCAGCACGATGGGTTCTGTTGTGGAAGAGGGCTCCAGCTTTTTGATCAGGTCTACGAGAGACGAGTCAGCATAGTTCGTAAAGCAATGGGCCACCGTAGAGATGTTCACCAGATAATCGGGCTCAAAGATGATCAGCTCAGGGTAGACGATGCCATTGTCTTCTCGTGGGCGTACCAGATTCAGTTGTGCACCCTTGTAGAACATGTCTTTCAGGTATGTCCAGTCGAAGTTGTAGACACTAGTCCCGTGGGCGTAGCATACTTTAGTCAGATCTTCGCCGGTATGGTCCTCAGCTTCAATATAGACATAATCATCATCCCACCGATCAATGATACCTCTTATACATTCGCTGACCAGAGCTGGTGAGAAAGACGGTTCTTTCTCTGTAGGTAACAAAGCTGTGAGTGAGCAGGGTATGTTGCAATTGCTGATGAAAGCGAACAGCTGGCACAGGTTCTTCAAATCATATAGGCAGTGTGCTTCCAGGTCAGAAACAGTCAGTTCGTGCTGTCGTCTCAATCGCGCCCTGGTGTCATTGGTTGCCCTGATGAGTTCGCGTGAGGCACCATGCTCTTTAAGCAGGTAGTTGGTCTTGGCAAAAGCGCCTCCCAAGGTCACCTGCGTCTGACTGGTCTGCTGGTTCAGGAAAAGCTGAAACACTTGGTTGTAGGCCCGATAAACCTTTCGATAGTCGGGCAGATGGCTAACGGCGTTTTCCAGTTCTTCAAAGAAATTGGTGGATGCCGTGAGGTTGTGACTGTTGTGGAATCGTTCTGTTTGCATGATAGTGATGGCAAAAGTACGAATAATAATTGATAAATGGCTATCGGCACTTGATATTTTTTGAAGGCAGCGTCAATTTTTTTTGTTTTTCACTCTTCACTCTTCACACTTTTTCGTAACTTTGCACACTCAAAGCGAAAGAGAATGAAGATACAGGAACTGAAAGCGCTCTATGCGAAGCATCCCCAGGTGAAGGCACTGTCAAAGGCTCTCGCCGAAAAGCGGAAGTCAACGGTAAGTGTGGAGGGGCTGTTGGCATCAGGTTCACCGATGGTGTTCAGCGTACTCCAGACGGAACGTCCTTTTTTCTTTATCCTGCAGGACGGTGAGGAAGCAGGCTATTTCTATCACGACCTGTCACAGGTGATGGGTACTGAACAGGTGTTGTTCTTCCCATCAAGCTACCGCCGTTCGGTGAAGTACGCCCAGCGCGATGCTGCCAACGAGATACTGCGCACGGAAGTGCTGACGAAGGTGAAGGAACACTCCTCACTCCACTCTCAACTGTTTGTCGTGTCTTATCCTGAGGCAGTGGCAGAGATGGTAGTGTCGGAGCGGAAGTTCAGCGAGCAGACGATGGTTCTGGAGACAGGCCAGACGGTCAAGATGAGCGAGATAGAAAAGACACTTCAGGGCTATGGGTTCCACGAGGTGGACTATGTCTATGAGCCAGGCCAGTATGCACTCCGTGGCAGCATACTCGATGTATATAGCTACAGCTGCGAATATCCATACCGAGTGGACTTCTTCGGTGACGAGATAGACTCCATCCGTACGTTTGAGGTTGAGAACCAGCTGTCGCGTGACCGTCGTGACCGCGTAGAGGTGGTGCCTGAGATGGCTTACGAGCAGGAGCGTGTCTCGCTTCTAACCTTCCTGCCGAAGGACACGGTACTGGTGATGAAGAATTTCGGCTTTGTGCGTGACGCTATAGAGCATACGTACGAGGAGGGATTCTCGTCACAGGCTATTCGTGAACGGATGGAGAATGCCGATGAGCAGGAGCAGCAGGTGATAGAACAGCAGATGAGGCGTGAGAGTCAGCTGACCACGGGCACCCAGTTTGCCAAAGAGGTGGAACAGTTCAGGCGCATTGAGACCCAGCCTCGGAGCGAGGCAAACACCATCAGTTTCTCCATGAGTCCTCAGCCCTTGTTCCATAAGAACTTTGAGCTGTTGGCCAAGACAATGGAAGACTATCGTCTGAAAGGCTATAGACTGTTTGTATTGGCCGACAGCCAGAAGCAGAACGAGCGATTACAGGAGATCCTGGAGGGGGTGAGTAACAGGGAGGAAGGAGAACCGAGCCTTTTTACCCCTGTTGACAAGACGCTGCATGAGGGGTTCATCGACCATGACCTGCGGCTCTGCCTGTTTACCGACCACCAGATATTTGACCGTTTCCATAAGTACAATCTGAAGAGCGACAAGGCGCGTAGTGGCAAGATGGCACTGACGCTGAAAGAGATACAGCAGTTTGAAGTGGGTGACTTTGTGGTACACGTGGATCATGGTGTGGGGCGTTTCGGCGGACTAGTGCGTATGCCCATACAGTCTTCCAACCCTAACAATCCTACTTCCTCTCCCCAATATCAGGAGATGATCAAGATTACCTATCAGCGTGGCGATGCTATCTACGTGAGCATTCACTCGCTCTATAAGGTGTCGAAATACAAGTCGCAAGAGGGTGGTGAGGCTCCGCGTCTGTCAACTTTGGGTACGGGCCAGTGGGAACGGCTGAAGGAACGTACGAAGAACCACATTAAGGATATAGCGCGTGACCTCATACGCCTCTATGCTGCCCGTCGACGTGAGAAGGGCTTTGCCTTCAGTCGTGACAGTTATCTTCAACATGAACTGGAGGCATCGTTTGTGTATGAGGACACCCCCGACCAGCTAAAGGCCACACAAGATGTGAAGGCCGATATGGAACGATCTCGCCCGATGGATCGACTGGTATGTGGCGATGTGGGTTTCGGCAAGACCGAGGTGGCTGTCCGTGCCGCTTTCAAGGCCGCTGTCGATGGCAAGCAGACGGCTGTGCTGGTACCGACGACCGTGCTTGCTTATCAGCATTTCAGGACTTTCTCTGGGCGACTCAAGGATATGCCGGTAAGAGTGGAGTACCTGAGCCGCGCCCGTTCGGCGAAACAAACCACCCAGATACTGAAAGACCTGGAGTCAGGCAAGATAGATATATTAATAGGTACGCACAAACTCATTGGCAAGACGGTGAAGTTCCACGACCTGGGACTGCTGATCATTGATGAGGAGCAGAAGTTCGGTGTGTCGACCAAGGAGAAACTGCGTCAGTTGAAGACCAATGTAGATACCCTGACCATGAGCGCCACACCCATACCGCGTACGTTGCAGTTCTCGCTGGTGGGTGCTCGCGACTTCAGCGTGATACAGACGCCACCTCCCAACCGCTATCCTATTCAGACAGAGATACATACATTCTCGGCCGATATCATTGCCGAGGCCATCAACTTCGAGATGTCGCGCAACGGACAGGTGTATTTCGTGAACAACCGTATCTCCGACCTGACTCATCTGGCCGAGATGATTCATAAGTACATACCCGATGCGCGCATAGCTGTTGGTCACGGCAGGATGAAACCCGAGGAACTGGAACAGGTGGTGCTTGACTTCTCGAACTACGACTATGATGTGCTGCTCTCTACCACCATCGTGGAGAATGGTATAGACATTCCTAATGCAAACACCATCATCATCAACGGCGCACAGAACTTCGGACTGAGCGACTTGCACCAGATGCGGGGACGTGTGGGGCGTGGCAACCGCAAGGCGTTCTGCTACCTGTTGGCCCCGCCCTTGTCAGCATTGCCCCAGGATGCACGTCGCCGTCTGGAGGCACTGGAGAACTTCAGCGATCTGGGCTCGGGCATCAACATAGCCATGCAAGACCTCGACATACGCGGCGCAGGCAATCTGTTGGGAGCCGAGCAGTCGGGATTCATCAGCGACCTGGGTTATGAGACGTATGTGAAGATACTGAACGAGGCAATGGCAGAACTGAAGAATGACAAGTCGTGGAATGAGAACAGCACTGTTGCAGAATCCGTTGCGGATAGTAGCCTCGGTTTACATCCCACCTCCCATGTCCCGCAAGTATTCGTTTCCGACTGCTCCTTGGAAAGCGACCTGGAAATGTTCTTCCCCGACCTCTACGTGCCGAGCGATTCCGAGCGCATGCTGCTCTATCGCGAACTGGACAACATAGGCAACCGTCCCGATCTGGATACCGCCCTGCAGCAGCTGGATGCCTACCGCCAGCGGTTGCGTGACCGGTTCGGGAAACTGCCTTCTCAGGCTGAGGAACTGTTGCAGGTCGTACCGCTACGCATCTTGGGCAAGCAACTGGGATGTGAGAAAATCATGCTGAAACAAGGCCGTATGTTCCTCTATTTCGTGAGTCGTGCCGATAGCCCTTACTACCAGAGCCCCGTCTTCGGTAGAATCATCACTTTCGCCACGCAGAACGTACGGCAATGCAACTTGCGTGAGACCACTGCGCCCAATGGCGGGACAAAGCGTTCCATGGTGGTGGACGATGTGCCTAGTGTTGAGGATGCCGTGAAAGTGCTGATGAGGATTGGCGGCCTTCGGCCTAAATGATAAATGATAAATGATAAATGAGGAATGAGAAATGAGGAATGTTCAATGTGAGGTGTGACAGTTTGTCGGTTGGTTCTGTCATTTTGTCATGAGAATGTGCTTTGGCATTTTTGTTGCTTGATAGTTAGCGAACAATGAGACATTCATTGGTAAATCAAACATACAAACAACAAATAAAAACAGAATTAGGAGGTAAAGATTATGACACCTATGATGAGAACAAACAACTGGATTCCCGCCGTGTTCAACGACTTGTTTAACACAGATTTCATGCCGAAGATGAGCGCCACCGCTCCAGCCATCAACGTGAAGGAGTCGGCAACAGGCTATACTGTCGAGCTGGCTGCACCAGGCATGAAGAAAGAGGACTTCAATGTGCACATCAACGACGAGGGTAACCTCATCATCAAGATGGAGCAGAAGCAGGAGCAGAAGGAGGAGGACAAGAGCGTCCGCTACCTGCGCCGTGAGTTCTCTTTCACGAAGTATGAGCAGACGCTGATTTTGCCCGATGATGTGGACAAGGAGAAGATTTCTGCCAAGGTCGAGAATGGTGTGCTGACTGTCGAGCTGCCCAAGGTGGTGGTAGAGAAGGTGAAAGTGAGCCGCCAGATCAATATCGGGTAACCATTCACTGTCATTAGACAGACTTCCCGGTCAGTCGCCGTTTTCAGGGGACTGACCGTTTTTTTTTGTTGCCTTGTATCGGCAGCTGTCGCATTATTTGTATTGGCGACAGTTATTTTTTTTCTTTGCAATTCTCTTTTTTTGTTTTTTTTAGTAACTTTGCACCCAAATTGCAAAAAACGACAATACATGGAAAAGAGACTAAAGCAGGGCTCGCTCTGCGTACAGGCAGGCTATAAGGCCAAAAACGGAGAACCGATAGAGTTGCCGATTATCCAGTCGACTACCTTCAAGTATGATGACTCGGACGAGATGGCAAAGTTGTTTGACTTGGAGAAGGAGGGCTATTTCTATACCCGCCTGCAGAACCCCACAAACGATGCTGTGGCAGAGAAGATTGCTGCCCTCGAGGGCGGAGTAGGGGCTGTGCTGACGTCCTCGGGCCAGGCTGCCAATTTCTATGCCATTTTCAATATCTGTGAGAGTGGTGACCACTTCGTCACCTCCAATGAGATCTATGGCGGTACCTACAATCTGTTTGGTGTCACCCTGAAGAAACTTGGCATTGAGAGTACTTTCATCTCGCAAGATGCATCCGAGGAGGAGATACAGGCAGCTTTCCGTCCCAATACGAAGGCTCTCTTCGGCGAGACCATCTCCAACCCCGGCTGCGCTGTGTTGGACATAGAGAAGTTTGCCCGCATAGCCCATAGGAATGGGGTTCCCCTGATCGTCGACAATACCTTTGCAACACCTATCAACTGCCGCCCGTTTGAGTGGGGAGCTGACATCGTGACCCATTCCACCACGAAGTACATGGACGGTTTGGCTACTCAGGTGGGTGGCTGCGTAGTAGACAGTGGCAACTTTGACTGGCTTGCACATGCCGAGAAGTTCCCCGGTCTCACCACTCCTGATGAGTCTTACCATGGACTGACCTATGTGAAAGCCTTCGGCAAGAAAGGCTATTGCACGAAGCTCGTCGCCCAACTGATGCGCGACCTCGGCTCCATACCCGCTCCCCAGAACTCTTTCCTGCTGAACCTTGGTCTGCAGACGCTTCACCTGCGTATGGCGCAGCATTGCAAGAATGCCCAGCAGGTGGCCGAGTTCCTGAGCCAGAACGAGAAAGTGGCGTGGGTACACTACTGCGGACTGCCCAGCGACAGGTGCTATGACCTGGGGCGGAAATATCTGCCCAACGGCTCATGCGGCGTGATTGCCTTCGGCCTGAAGGGAACCCGTGAGACAGCTATCAAGTGGATGGACTCGTTGGAGATGATCAACATTGTGACTCATGTGGCTGATGCCCGCACCTGTGTGCTTCATCCTGCCAGCCATACCCATCGTCAGCTCTCCGACGAGCAGTTGCGCGAGGCTGGTGTGGCTCCCGACCTCATCCGCCTTTCCGTAGGCATAGAAGACGTGGAGGATATCCTCGAAGACATCAAGCAAGCATTGGACAAGATATAAGGGAAAAGTGAATAGTGAAAAGTGAATAATTTGCTACCGCGCTATGTCATACCTCCAGTATAACAGCTCCCCCCTTACAAAGAAAAGCTATCTTTTCGGAATAAGGATTGTAAAAATGGTAAAGTCCATGACGTGCAGTCCGAAGGAATACGGGATGATTAATCAGGTTTTCCGGTCAGGGACAGCCATTGGTGCACTGGTGAGTGAGGCGACATACGCACAAAGCCCGGCAGATTTCATCAACAAATTGTCGGTTGCCTTGAAAGAATGCAATGAGACCAACTATTGGCTTAATATCCTTCGGGATACTGAATATCTGAATGAACAAGAATTCGAGAGTTTGAGCAAAGACTGTCAAGAACTGCTTGCACTCCTGATATCATCAATAAAAACAACAAAACAGAACAATGAAAAGAAGTGAACAGGGACGGCGGAAGCAAATTTTTCACTATTCACTATTCACTTTTACCTTTAAAAAAAGATTATGGACGAACAATTAAAGCAAATAGGTGAACGGTTGCGCGGACTGCGCGACGTGCTCGATATCCCCGTGAGTGAGATGGCAGAGACCATCGGCATCGATGCGGAGAAATATGAGAAAATAGAGCGTGGCGAACTCGACATCACCATCTCGAACCTGATGAAGATTGCCCATAAGTATGGAGTGTCTACCGAGGAGATCATCTTTGCGGAGTCGCCCCACATGAAGTCGTACTACGTCACTCGCAAGGGACAAGGCATGTCCATTGAGCGCACCAAGGCTTACAAGTATCAGAGCCTAGTGGGCGGTTTTGTGGGTCACAAGGCCGACGTGTTCATTGTCACCGTGGAACCCAAGCCGGGCGCACGCACCATCTACAAGAACTCACACCCTGGCCAGGAGTTCAACCTGGTGCTTGAGGGTAAGATGGAACTCTACATCGGTGGAAAGACCATCGTGCTTGAAGAGGGTGACAGCATCTATTTCGACTCCACCAAGCCCCACGGCATGCTGGCTGTGGGCGAGAAGGCCGTCAGGTTCCTTGCCTTCACCGTTGAATAATATTAGGGAAAAGTGAATAGTGAAAAGTGAATAATTTGCTACCGCTGTTCCTGTGCGAGAATAAATATAGTTTAACAAGATAAAGAAGAAAGGATGAATAGCAAGAAGTGCGGAAGCAAATTTTTCACTATTCACTTATCACTTTTACTTTACTCATATGGTAGAAAGATTTTTAAAGCAGACCCATTTCGAGTCTGTAGAGGACTACAACAAGAACCTGGAGTTCATCATACCCGAGAACTTCAACTTTGCCTATGACGTGATGGATGCCTGGGCAGAGGAAGACCCTCATCGGCTGGCCATTCTGTGGACCAACGACCAAGGGGAAGAGATACGTACCACTTTTGCCCAGCTGAAGGAACAGACCGACCAGGCTGCTTCCTATCTGCAGACACTTGGCATCGGCAAGAACGACCCCGTGATGCTGATCCTGAAGCGACGCTATGAATGGTGGGTCGTCATGCTCGCCCTCTGCAAGATCGGAGCCATCGTCATTCCCGCCACCCACATGCTCACCAAGCACGACATCGTCTATCGCAACACCCGTGCCTCGGTCAAGGCTATCATCTGCGTAGACGATCCCTATGTGACCGGGCAGATCCAGTTGGCAAAGGCAGAGAGCCCTACTGTCACCCAGTACATTGCAATAGGAAATGACATTCCCGAGGGCTTCCATGACTATTTGAACGAGATAGACCAGGCACCTCAGTTTGTGCGTCCTGCTTTCGTCAACGAAAACGACGACACGATGCTGATGTATTTTACCAGTGGCACCAGTGGCGAGCCCAAAATGGTGGCTCACGACTACCTCTATGCCATGGGACACCTCACCACAGGCGTTTTCTGGCACAACCTGCATAAAGGCTCGCTCCATCTCACCGTGGCCGATACGGGCTGGGGCAAGGCCGTCTGGGGAAAGTTCTACGGCCAGTGGTTTGCCGGAGCAACGGTATTCGTGTTCGACCACGAGAAGTTCAACGCCGATACCCTGTTGCGTCAGATGGAGAAATACCATGTCACCTCGTTCTGTGCACCGCCTACCATCTATCGTTTCATGATCCGAGAAGACCTGTCTCGCTACGACCTCTCTTCGCTCGAATACTGCTGTACTGCAGGCGAGGCCCTCAACCCAGCAGTCTACGAGAAGTTCTATGAGAAGACAGGCATTCGCATGATGGAAGGATTCGGACAGACCGAGACCACCATGACTCTCGGCACCTTCCCTTGGATGACCCCCAAGCCAGGTTCCATGGGTATTCCCAACGCCCAATACGACATCGATCTCATCCGTGCCGATGGCACTTCGTGCGAGGATGGTGAGAAAGGCGAGATTGTGGTGCGTGTGGGCGACAGCAAACCCATCGGTCTGTTCAAGCAGTATTACCGTGACCCGGAGTTGACACGTGAGGCCTGGCACGATGGTCTTTATCACACGGGTGACATGGCCTGGCGTGATGAGGATGGATACTACTGGTTCGAAGGGCGTATCGATGATGTCATCAAATCGTCGGGCTACCGCATCGGCCCGTTCGAGGTAGAGAGTGCCCTTATGACCCATCCGGCTGTGGTGGAGTGCGCCATCACCGGCGTTCCCGACGATATCCGCGGCATGGTGGTCAAGGCCACCGTCGTGTTGGGAAAGGAATGGAAGGACAAAGCTGGCGACGACCTTGTTAAGGAGCTCCAGCAGCACGTCAAACGCGAAACAGCACCCTACAAGTACCCACGCATCGTGGAATTTGTAGACGAACTGCCCAAGACCATCAGCGGAAAGATACGCCGCGTGGAAATCCGAAGGAAAGATTCAGGGAAATAGGTTCCATAATACAATGAGGATGATGAGAACGACTATACTGATTATTCTGTGGGTGGCCATCGGAGCAGGCTACCCGTTGTCGGCGCAAAAACATGATCAAGAGATAGACCTTCAGGCGCTCTATCAGCAGATAGACCAGGCTATCGAACAATCTCCGCAGTTTGTCTCCAAACGACTGGAAGAGATAGCCGATTCGTACAAACAGCTTCAGTCAGAACAGAGTATGGAAAAAAGACTGGCTCTGGCCGAGCGGCTTTTCGATCTCTATCATGCCTATCGCAACGACTCTGCACTCTATTATGCAGGAATGTGCATCTCGCTTGCTGACTCACTCCACCGGAAAGACATTGAGGGGTTATATCTCTCAAGAAAGGCTCACCAATGTTCCAATGCCGGTCTGCACTTGGAAGCGCTCGATTTGCTGAAGAGGGTTGACAAAAGTGCTCTTGGCCCCAAGGAACTGACCAACTATTACGGGGCTTGGATGCACGTCTGCGGTGAGATTGGCTCCTCCTCCCAGCAGCCCGACGTACGCCAAAGCTATTATGCCCAGCAGGACAGCTACCGCGACTCCGTGCTCATGGTAGCCGAGAAGGGCAGTGAGGAGTACCTGCACTTGAAGATGGATGTGTTCTGTGCACGCCAGCTCTATCAGGATGCGCTCGGCATCAGCGACAACTGGCTCAGCCATGTTGAAGAAGGCACCCATTCAGAAGCCTTTGCAGCCTTCTATCGTTCGGTGGTCTACGACAAGTTGGGCAACAGCCAGCAGTTGCGCTACTGGCTGGGCCGTTCTGCCCTTGCCGACATCAAGTGTGCTGTCTTCGACCAGGCATCGCTCTTTATGTTGGCAGAGCGTCTGGCTGAGGATGGCGATTATGACCGGGCTTACCGCTATGTACGTTTCTGCGAGAAATGTAACACAGAGTTCCTTCCCCGGTTGCGCAGCTATCAGGTACGATATGTGGCAAATGTCCTGGAGGCTGCATATAGTGACAGCCAGGCACGCTATTCACGCCTACTGACCATCGCCTGTGTGGGAGCATTGCTGCTCCTGGGTGTGGTGGTCTGGCTCCTTCTCCGCCTCCGTCGTCCTGCCCGTCACCATCAGCCTGACCAGTCGTTTTGATGAATGGTAACCTGCCATTTGTAGGCACATCCGGCTTGGTTCCAAACCTCGGCTACTCCCTTCTCGGCATTGATGCCACTCACCTGTCTGACATCTAAATGCAAAACAGTCGTTCGCCAAAAATGCAAACGACTGTTCTGCTATTCTTGATAAGACATTCCTAAGCCATAGGGCTATTTCTGCTTCAGTTTCCCGTCCTGTATATACAGACCCTTGGCAGGTGGCTCAGCCAGACGCTGGCCCTTCAGGTTGTAGATCTGAGAGGAAGGACGATTCTGTGATGAGTAAGTTGGAAGGATTCCCACCGTCTCTCGTGCTTCGCTGTACTGTCCCAGATACTGGCCAATGAAGAAGATGACACCTGTGGACTGCTCACTGATGATATATAGGAAGGGACGGTTGGCAATGAACTGTGCCTCGCGTGGCATGCCAGTTGCTACATTACCAATAACGGTGACTGCAGCAGCCTCGGTACCTTCTTCGTCCACCTTGATCTTCGACACCTGCTTCATCAGGTCGATAAATGTAGGCACGTCGCAGAAATCGGAGAACTCTGCCTCGTCAGGGTTGAACGCCCTGTTCACACCCAGTGCCTTCATCACAGGTACCAGGTTTTGGCTGGTATTGGTCTCGAAGCGGGGCAGCGCCAGGGTAACCAAATAATCTGAGAAGCCAGCCGCCCAGCTCTTGCTGTCCAGTTTTTCCAGCAGGTCGTCCACTGTCTTGTCTTCCCGTGGCAGGTAGACGGTCATCTTGTAGGCCATGTTGCCGTAGGGCAGTTGTACAGCCTGGTAGGTGTCGTTTTCCGTATACAGCAGTTCGCCTCCAGTATGCATCATCGGAACGGTCTCGTTGTTATTGAATTTCTCCTCTTTTGTTCTATCTTTATTGAACTTGAGCACCCATGCACCCTTGAAGTAGAGGGCATTCAGCAGGTAGCTCACCGCTGTGGTGTCGAATTCATCTTGGGTGAGTATCTTCGGAATCATTCCGTTGGTGTGATCATTGCCCCATTGGTTAATCACATCGAGAGTCAGTCCGTCATTAAAGTCACGAGCCTCGGGCGTGGCATCATAGTACTGCTGTGCGGTCTCTACAAAGGCAGGTTTCAGCTTGTAGCCCTTTGCCTCGTTCACATAGATGGTGTTGGCTATGCCCACCGTGGTCTTCTTGTCAAGCTTCGGTGCCTCGCTCAGCATCTTGCGGCAGAACTGGTTGATGGCTCCGGCTTCGCCGAATCCCAGTGCCTTGCTGATCTCCTCTTGTGTCTGGCCGGTGGCACCGTTGTTCAGCATGCCCAGTGCATAGGTGATGCTCAGCGGTGAGAGCATCTGATTGTTGCCCGTCCGTGCCTGGCGGAACAGGTTGAAGGCAAAGTCATTGTTCTGCATCACCAGTTCTTTCTCCTGCTTTGTGAGGCTGATGGAGCCGCGTGGGTTGTCTATCTTTTCACCCATGTACTGTCCCATGAAGAAGATGGCACCCGTGGACTGCTCGCTGATGACGTAGAGGAACGGCCGGTTGGCAACGAACTGCGTGTACTTTGTCGCGCCGTTCTTGGTGCCTATCACCGTCACGGCGGCAGCCTCTGTGCCTTCCTCGTCCAGTTTGATCTTAGCCACCTGCTTCATCAGGCCAATCAACACGTTGCAGCTCTGTGACTCGTCGTCGCCGGCATAGCACAGCTCGTTGAAGCCCTCACCCGTAAAGGCATTGGGCATGCCCATCCCGGCCATCACCTCTTCCAGATGAATGCTGGTCTCGGTCTCGAAACGTGGGAATCCCAGGTCAACATTGTAATACTCGTAGGCATCGGCATTCCAGTTCTTCCCGTTCAGTTCGTTGAGTACATCGTCCAGCTTCTTGTTGCCAACGGGCAGGAACACCGTCATCTGATAGGCACCGTTGCCATAAGGCAGTATGATGCTCTTGTAGGTACTGTTCTGGAAGAAGCGGAACTGGCCTGCTGTCATCATGAAATCACATATCGTGTTCTCATCATCGTTGAAGTACATCGGCATGGTCATACCCTTCTCGAACTTCTGCTGCCACATGCCTTTGAAGTAGAGAGCATTTAGCAGGTAGGTGATGCAGGAGGGGTCGAACTCCTCTGGTGTCAGCACCTGCTCAATCATGCCCTCGGTGTGGTCGCTACCCCATTGGTTGATCACGTCGAGTGTCTTTCCGTCGTAGAAGTCCCGTTCCTCGGGCGTGGCATCATAGTATGCAGCCGCTTGCTCCACGAAAGGCCTCTTCAGGTGGACTCCGGCAGACTTGTTCACGTAGACGGTGTTGGCAATGCTTACCTTCGTCTCCTTGTCCAGCCCGGCGCTCTCCTTGAGCATCCTGCCGCAGAAACGGTTGATGGCGTCAGTCCCGGCTTCGCCGAATCCAAGCACCTCGTTGATTTCTTTCCGGGTCTGCCCCTGTGCACCGTTGTTCAGCATGCCCAGTGCATAGGTGATGCTTAGTGGCGACAGCAACTGGCTTTCAGACGAACGTGTCTTTCGGAACAGGCGGAAGGCGAAGTCGTTGTTCTGCTGCACCAGCTGCTGCTCCTCAGTCGAAAGCTCAATCCGTTTGGGATCGTTCTGTGCCCATGTGCCGACAGCTGTCAGCAGCAGGGCCATACAAAGTGTAAAGATTCTCTTCATAGTTTGGTTCCTTTCCTTGATTTGGTTGCAAATATATAAATAATTCTCGAAACTTCCAAATTTATTTCACTTTATCATGCTTTTTCACTTATTTACCTTTATTCTGATGCCGAGGGGCACGGTCAAGGAGACAGGGTGCTCGGTGAGCCAGGTGTCAACGCCATTGTCCTTGTGGAAATAGTGCTGTAGGCTGGGTTCCACGAAGAAGCTGATGGCAGGAGTCACATGGTACTGCATGCCCATGCCTATGCCTGCTGACCACATCACGCCAGGATGGAGCCGCTCGCTGTAAGGATCGACGGCGTGGTTCTCTACGAGGTAGCTACCTTCCACCTTAGAGTGCAAGGGCAGGTGCACCCCCATCCCTACAGAGCCGTATACACTGAGACGACTGCGGCCATCAGCGCTTTGTAGCCAAGAGAGAGGCTTTTGCCAAGTGAGGGTCAGTGGAATGCCCAAGTACTGCACGCGCTGCTGACGGGTGAACGAGGCGTAGGTGTTACCCGTAGCCAGATCAGAGGTCATACGCATATATTGCAAGCCGGTAGTGAGGAGCCAGGTGTTAGGTGATGGGTGATGGGTGTTAGAGGTGAGTGCATAGCTCACACTGAGACCGATGGTCAGTGGTAAGTGGTGACGAGCCTCGTCAGCCTGCACCTCAGCGTTGGTCTCATCGGTGGCGAATGGCAGATGGGGACTGCCGTTGCCACCCATGCCGCTGTAGGACATAGCGAGGAGCCATGTGTCGGGTGATGGGTGTTGGGTGATGGATGATGGAGGCAACTGTTGAGTAGTGGGGAACTCTTTCAGAGTGCGTTCCTGCTGGTCCTCGGCCTGTGTGGGGGTGTTGTTATCTACGCTTGTGGCAGCTACCTCCGTGTGGACACTGTCGCCCTGTGCTTGAGAGGCAGCAGAACCATCAAGAGGTTCCCGCTCAATTGCTGTGGGTACGGAGTGGCCACGGAAAGGTGTAGAGGTGGAGGCTACAGCTCTGGAAGAGTCGTCCAAGGTCGCTACAGCTGCCGACAGACCGTTCCCACCGCTGCCACTGTTGGCTTGCGCTGTACGTCCTGTGCTCTGCGTCCTGTTTTCCGTAGACGATGTGTCTGTCGTCGCTTTCTCCCTCCACAGGTATGCCAACGGCAGTACCAGGAGCAACGCCACGATAATCAGGACGCTGAGCGCATGGCGCAGTATGCTCTTGGCACGGAACAGCTGTGAAGAGGAGGTGCTGGGCTCGATGTGGAGTAGGGTGGCAATCTGCTGGTGGCTCAGCCCCTCAAGGACTGACAGGCGGAACACGTTACGGTAGCCTTGGGGCAAGCTTTCCACTAAACGCATCAGTTCATCGTAGGTGAGAGGCAGTTCGTCCACCCCACTCGTCAGCAGCGAGTCCTGGGCGACGGGAGCATCCGTGACCGACATCTGCCGCTGCATGGTGTCGAGGCTCACCATGGTTTCCTGTTTGTGCTGCTTCAGATACATCAGCGACAGGTTCTTGGTCACCGTCATCATCCATTGCTCAGCCTTGGCAGTGTTCCTCAGCGTGCCGATCTTACTGAAGATGAGCAGGAAAGCGTCGTGCAGCAAATCAGCGGCAGCAGCTTCATTCGCCACGTAGCGACGGCATACTTTGCGTAGTCGCTCCTGCATGGCGGTATAGAGCAGGCCGAACGCTTCGCGATTGCCCTGTTGGCACTGCTCCACGATTTGCTGAACACTCATTTCTCCCATCTTCTTTTCACAACATATTTATCTAACGATTCTCTTCTTTCCGTCAATGACGTATAGCCCTGGCTTCAGGCTCACCTCGCCGCTACGACCTAGGTACTGCCCGGTAAGTGAGTAGACGCCCTGAGTGGTTGGAGGTTGGGGCGTGGATGTTTGGAGTTGGTGGATGAAAGTTATATTATTTTTATTCTCATCATCAAGAATAGCTATCGGGAACTTGAGGGTAAAATCTTCAGAGGTCTCGCCAGGTTTTACTACAGGGGGATTAGTAGGCATTTCATAAAGTAATCTTTTCAAGACCTCATCTCCAAAGATAGCCGCATTAAAAGGGCGTAACGTTTTCTGTTCAAAATTAAGGACGTCAAGTGCAAAACAGCCGTTTTCCTGACTCCACGGCAAGCACAGATCTCCTGTTTTTGCGGTGGTAGTACCCTTAAAGTCAAAGTACTGGGTATGGGTCACGGCAGGACGGGTGGCAGGCACTGTGATGTTCTCGGCACTGAACGCGATGCGTGAAGGTCTGGAATTAAAGAAACAGGGTTCGTATGCCAAAAGTTGCGAGTCGAGGACTGGGGAAAAGAGTAGCGTCAAATCGCGGCGGATGCCAGCAAAGCGAAAGAAAGTCAGGCCGTCTTGACCGAGAGTACTTTCTCCGTTCACGTCGGTCAACTGTATCCGCTGCGCATCGAACGGCAGGGTGATGGTGCCTGAGCAACTACCGGTAACTTCTGAATTCTTGTCAAAAGCTTCCTTTCCTTCAGGGGTAACAGTCAACAGCGCCGTCTTGGCCTCAAAGGGCATAGGGCAGTAGAAGTCGTGGCGTTCATCGATAACGAGGTCGCGGATGGCGTAGTCACGAATCACCAAGCGGTCGTAGTCCAGTCCCTTCGGCACATAGTCGAGGTTGTTCAGATAATACAGACAGTTGGGGTTGGCCTCTGTCACGTCCACGGTGAAGACATCGTCGACGCCGTAGTTCCCACGGAAGTCCACTGCCACCGCCTCCTTAGGCACCTTCAACTCCATACCCTCCTGCGGCAGCGGCTTCACATGCTGGTCTGCCGTCCAGTAGGTGTTCGTGCATTGCTTGGGGTTGAAGTGGATTTCCTGCAGTTTCTGAGAATATGCATAAAGATAAAACACTTCATCTCCTTCGTCTTCATACTTGCCTCTGATATTATAAGAGAATGGAATTGTGATGGTCTCTTTGGCACCTATCCCCTTCCCCCAAAGTATTAATTGAGAGTCTTGGGTACTATATACAAAGACTCCTGGTATTGCTGGCAGTATTGATGGCGTGATTTCAAGTTCTCCAACTATACTCACCCAATGCGGGAAGATGGGGTAGTTTTCTTCATTTGTAACTGTTGCTATTCCCGTGATGCGAGTAACTGATGTAGGATTCTGGAAGTCACCATACAAATAGTTTCCTTCTTCAGTCTCTTCAAGCATATCTATCTGTAAGGAGCCTTTCAAACGAGGTTCTTTATACTCGGAAACTGTTATCGTAAAGGAGAAATATTGATAATTGAAATTGATGACAGGCACCATTTCCAGTGTATAAGTTCCTGGCTTGTCTAATTGAAAGTGGCTGATGAGTTCTTTCGTTTCTCCAGGTTTCATAGGAGTTCTAAGTTCTGGAGAGAAGTCAACTCCCTTCTTTGTATTAGCGTCAAGCAGCCACATGACTGCATCAAAATAAACGTTGCCTGTATTTGTTGCAATAACATGAAGCGATAGAGGTGTTTGAGCCATCATGCTTCCCTCCACCCAAAACGAGTCCACACGAATGCAACTGGGGTCATCTATGTAACTTGCGCTCCATCCCTGCACCCTGCCAAGCAGGAGGGTTAATGTGATAAGTATAAAAAGTCGTTTCATATTCGTAATGCAATTAAAGGGTTCTATGTATTATTTGATCACTTTCTTCGTTTTTCCACCTTGGCGGATGATGTTGAGTTGCCTCTTGCGTGGCTGGGAGAGCCGCATGCCGGCAGGGGTGAACACCTCGCGGACGGTGGTGACGGTCTGCGGCAGTTGGATGTCTACGGGTATCACTCCGTCAAGTGTCCACCGATCGCCCAAGTCCTCAGGGCAAGAGGCATACTGGGGCGTCTCAGGCCTCCGGTCGTGGCTGCGGGCGTAGTCGAAGGCTTCGCGCATGGAGATAAGCCCATCGCCGTTCTTGTCGGCATCTATCTTGTTGCCTGCCTCATCAGCCTTGTTCACAGCGCACGTCCAGTGGTAAATGAACTCGTCGTAGGGGCGGTCAAGGCATTTCCACGACAGCTCGCTTCCATCGCAAGCCGTTGACACGATACACCCTTCGTACATCAGTTCGCTGATGAAACCGCCAGAGTAGCACTGTCCCATCAGCACGCAGACGGAGCCTGCCGGACAGCGGTAGAGCAGGAACGGCAGCTCGTAGTCATAGAGTCGCTCGTCGTTCCAAAGCCATACGTAGCTGTCTTCCTGTTGGTCGTCGCTGCCGCCATGGTCTATGATGAAGAGCAGCAGGCGGTCGTTGGCTGTCAGTTGGTTGGACAGCTGCATGAACGTGCGGCTTACCGTCTGTATTGTAGCAGCATTCGCTACGTCCCACTGTCCGTCACCGTCCAGGTCCATTGGAGAGGATAGGAATCCTAGGCCATCGGCACGGAGCATATCCTTTTCTGGGTCGCTGCCATCGCTCATCAGTACGGAGATGTTGCGCTTGGGCACGTGATAGGTCTGACGCAGTGTACGATAGAGGAATGCGCAATCGTTCCAATAACGCTCGTGATTGGTCAGCCTATTGCGCCCGCCGTTGATGAGCACGGCATAGAGTGCTCCATCCTGCGCTCCGTAGGCGTAGGCGGCTGTGCTGAGCAGCAGAACGATGGTAAGGACTAGCGTCAGTATCTTCATACTCTTTGTTAATGCAAATATAGCACTTTTCTCTTGTGCTTCTGCCTATATGATAAAAAAAAGCCCAAAATACTGCTTTCCCTTAACATAGTTTAAGAAAAAAGATCCTTGACGTAAAGTTTGGCACTTTTTCGTAATGCGCCCTTTGTACATTATTTATATATGTACTTCCCTGTCCATTTCTCTATACGGTTCCTCAGGGCATAGAAGATACTGTGGAAGCGACCGTACCTCAGGTTGAGCAACAGCTCTTCCATGGCATAGTAAAACTTCCGCCACGGATGGCCCCAGGCGTTCACCCGGTAGAGGCGGTCCTTGTATCCGTCGTCCTCAACGACAGAGCGGGGATGCCTCAGCGGGAAATCCAGCTCCAGACGCCTCATCGTGAAGATCCTGCGCAGCCTGCGCGGAGTAGTCTTCAGCGTTGCTGTGGTGAAATGCGTGGAGCCTGCCGTCAGACCGATGTTGCTGACGAGGTTCCTCGAGGGCATCACCGCCAGCCCGGAGTTGAGCAGCATGGATGCCCAAACGATGGTCTCGAAGTACTCCTTGCCCGAGTGGCTGTGGTCGCGGAACATCTTCATCAAGTCCGGACGAACCTTCCTGTATTTTATCAGCGACTCCAGCTGCCTTACGCAGAACGGGTCGTCCATGAAGGAGTAGCTGGCATCCCACTCTTCTGCTACCCTGCGCCACGTGGCCCAGCCACAGATGGAGAAGGCTGAAGTGAAGAAATAGTCCTCGTCAAGGCCGGAAGACACCTCGTCCACATTGAAGCCCGACACCATCATGATGCGGCGGTCATGCTCATAGCGGTCGAGCATCTCCTTGCAGAAGGGAATGAACGACAGGGAGGGAACAACATCGTCCTCAAGGATGATCAGCTTGTCGGTCATGGAGAATGCCCATACCACTGCCCGATACATCGTTGGGTCGCAGCCCTGGTTCTCCTGCAGGTAGTTCTGATGTACGTCACACTGCCAGTCAATCCCTTCCGCTATCTTGCGGCAGGCCTTGATGCCGGGCAGGTCTCTCTCGTTACGCGGCCCGTCCTGATAGAGGAACAGGCGTGAGGGTCGCGAAAGCCTGACCTGCTCAAACACCTGGCGGAAGGTAGCAGGGCGGTTGAAGAACACCAGCAGCACAGATATGTCCGTCCTCGCAGGAGGCATTGAAGCCTGCAAAGGCATATGAGATAGTTGTGTCATATACTCACTTCATAACGATCCACGCAATTTCGGTGCAAAAATAGAGGAAAAATAATGTTTTTCCAAATAATTGTGTACGCAAGGGGTACGCAAGAGGGCATTTTTCGGCCATGTGGTCAAAATACGCGAGTTAGATGCAATGCGCTCGAAAGTTCACCAGCACTTTGCATCCCTTACAACGAGAGGACAAACTCATCCCATTGTGCGGGTGTGCCCTTTTGTCCGAAGACTTTCCCGAAGAGGCGTGAACGGGTACTGGAGATAGACTGCTTGGAATGTGCGGTGAGCTGGCCAATGGCAGCTGGCTGCAGTCCTAACCTCAGCAGCAGGCAGATATGAAGCTCATGGGTGGAAAAACGATGGAACTCACGCAGACGGGCAAGGAAAGTAGGCTGTACCCTCATAAAGGTGTCTTCCAGGTTGTGCCAGTCCTCGTCAGTCATGGATGGGTGGCGTGAATCACCCAACAAACGGTTGATGCGTTGGTAAATAGGAGTCTCCGTCAGTATCTGCTGCTTGTTTTCTATAGTCTTTGAGTCGTTCTTCCTATAGTCGGACAGCAGGTGTTCCAACTGCTCCAGTTTCATCCTGTATTGCATGCGCCGACGGCTGAAGAAGAGCAGAACGGCTATTAACAGCAGGAACAATACGGTAGCAACGGCAGCAACGATAATGACACGCTGCTGTAGACGCGCATTTTCCTGTTCACGCTGGGAGTAGTCATAAAGAGCGCTGACACGGTGAAGAGCCTCGGTATCAGTCTCTTGCATCAACGAGTCGGTCAGCAGCTCATATTGCTCCAAATGCTGGACAGCTTCTGTCGTATGGTCTTCTGCCAAGAGTATCTCTGCCATCCATTTGTGTCCCATCTGTCGCAGCCCTATGTCCCTCTCCTTCAGTAGCAACTGGCAATAGTAGCGTGCAGAATCTTGCTGTCCAGTGTGGTGGTATAGATCGGCCAGCATGAAGCAGATGCCACCTGCCATGGAATCATGTAACCTTGTGAAAAGCAGCGAACGGGCCTTTTCGTAGTCCTTATGCCATAGATAGTAGCCTGCCAACTGGTCTTGGATGTCAGCCACCAACAGACTGTCGCCCTGAGAACGTGCCAACGCTAAAGCTTGGTCGAAATAGTAGACGCAGCTGTCATCGGCTTCGCGGGTACGGTAAACATTGGCTATGTCCGCCTGATTATAGGCCATGCCAATGGTATCGCCCAGCGCACAGTTCGCCTGATATGCCATGAGATAGGCGTCGAGTGCCTGCTCCTGCAACCCCTCGTTGAAAAGCAAGCTCCCCATGTCGTTATAGACAGCCGCAAGAAGCGAATCATCGGTGGCCTGATGGGCTGCCGTTTTCAGGTAGGCCAGTGCTTGGGGTGCATCGCCCTGTTCCATACAGACCAGTGCTTGTTGGTAAGCATCGCGACTGGTGGATACAGAACAGCCGCCAAAGAGGAGTGGCACAAGCAGGCAGAGCAAACAGAACGGCTTCATTCCTCTTCGCGAATAAAAACGGGTTTACAGATGTCAAGGTCGAAACGTACAAGCCATTTCATAACCTCATCGACTGGTGCATAGAAAAATTCTCTGATGATAATGCGGTCGCCATACAAAGAGAATTGGGTGAAATCATCATTGCTGACATCCATCTGACGGAATGTCTCTGTGGCAGTAAGCGTGTCAGGAAACACGATTGTTGTCGTGTCGTCAGCAAAATAGCCGCCAATGGCAGGACCCAGATCAATGATGAAGCGCACTGGCTCCTTCATGCCTGGCAGCGATACCTTATAGTGCTTACCATCGAACGTGCCGAAAACGGGAGAAGAAGGCATAAGTGCCGTCGTATCTGGATGATACCAGTAGTCTGTGACCTGCTTGGCGGTTGGGACAGGAAAAAGGTTGAAAGCATCGGAATAATCAAGGATGGCATGGCCGTGTGTGTCGTAGGCTATATCGAACCTGTCTTCAGGAGTATCAAAGAGATGGAGCTCTATCTTTCGCCGACCCGACAGGGTGTTCTTGACATAGCGCCATTTCCTGCCAACCTTCTGTAGTCCCTCACGTGAACCGTAAAAATCTTCAGGCAGGTAGTACAGGGCAGACGAGCAGAGGCTATCTTTTGATTCAAACACCATGTTGGGATAGTCCTTCAGGAAAGACTGATAGTAACAGGCAGAGCGTCCAAAGCTCATGTCACCCCACCAACCCTTTGGAGTCGTCTCCACTGAGGGCTCTGCAAAGGTGATGCTATCGACATCGGCACATGGATAGGTGAATACTCTGCCTATTTCGAGTTGTCCATCTACCACTTTGACTTCCTCTATGTTGCGAATGTCGTAGGCATCACACCCTTCGCGGCTGAACACATACATGCACTGACCCTCCGCTGGAAGAGAGGAGGAAACCCATGTAGTGATACAGAGCAGAACAAATAACTTCAGTTTCATATCAAGTGCAAAGGTAGCATAATACTCTGAAACGGCCAAATATTAGAGTACGCAAATAGTACGCACCTTTCTTTTATTCATGGTCAAGGTGGCCAGCAAACAGACATGTCAGCCACCTTGACTATAGAGAAGAATAAAGAGTAATTACTTCTGAAAAAAGTAAGCCCGCTTTTATCTATGCATCGGCAAAACGCCGTCCGTCGCTGAGGATGACTTGAAGCTTGGTGTATTCTGAGTGGAAATCGTTCTTCAGGCGGTCCAAGTAACGGCGGCACTCCCATTTACACATGGGGAGGTCGTGGAGCAGGTAGTTGCCACAGGTCTCTGGCGTGGTGGCGGGAACCTCTGTCTGCGTGAGTATCCACTCGAGGCACTCGATGGTGAGCAGGCGCATGTCCTCAACGGTGTAGCTGCCCGACATGATGATGTACATGCCCGTGAGACAACCCATCGGACCTACGTAGACCACATCGTCCTTGGCCTGTGAGTTGCGGAACCATGTTGCCATGAGGTGCTCTATGCTGTGAATGGCTGCAGGAGCCACTGCCGGCTCCTTGTTGGGTTCGGTGATCCGCAGGTCAAACGTTGTGAGTCCCTTGTCTTCACGCGACACATAGATGCCGGGTTTCAGATGGGTGTGGTCGATTGTAAAGCTTTGTATAACTTCCATGATGATGTTTTGCTAAAATGAATACTAAATGAAATCTAAAACTATCCCAACACCAGTTCCACGAACGATTTGGTGATCTGGAACGAGCGTTCGGCTATGGTGTCCCAGAAGTTGTGGTACTGGGATGCATCGGTGTCGCGCAGGGGCACGTCGCTGATGATACGGAAGGAGATGAACGGAACGTTGTTGAGGTAGCATGTATGAGCTATGGCTGCCGACTCCATGTCCACGGCTTTTGCTTCAGGGAAGTGGCCGATAATCTCACGCATCTTTTCCTTTGAGTCCACAAACCAGTCGCCGGTGACGATGAGCCCCTGATGAATGGGTATAAGACAGTCGCTGGCGGATAATTGCCGTACTTTCTGCAGCAGATACGGGTCAGTCTGGAAACGAGCGGGAAGGCCTTGCACCTGTCCGTATTGCGTGCAGTTGTCAATGGAGGTGCCACAATACACGTCGTGGTAGCACAGCTCGGTACTTGCCACTACGTCCTGCACGTTGACATCGTCGCCGTTGCCTCCTGCACAGCCAGAGGAGATGATGTAATCGGGATGCACCTCATTGATCATACGCTGAGCACCCAGGGCGGCATTCACCTTGCCGATGCCGCATTTCCGGACTATCACTTCGTCGCTGTTGAAAAGTGACTGGAGCTGTCGCAACTCCTTGTCCATCGCCACAATAATACCTATTTTCATGTCTTTTTGCTGTTTTTGAGTGCAAAGGTACTATTTTTTTTGTATCATTACCCTGTCTCGGCAAAAAAAAGAATAAATTCTTTTGTTTTGCTCTCGACTTTTCGTAACTCTGTGGCATAAATGCCACGAACTTACCCTGTCTCGGCAAAAAAAAGAATAAATTCTTTTGTTTTGCACTCGTTTTTTCGTAACTCTGGCTTCGCCGAACTTACTATGCACTCAGAAATGAAAAGAAAAACAAGTTTTCCTTTTGCATTTCATTCGTTTTTTCGTAACTTTGCAGCCAAAAGGTATAAAAAGAGTGCAAGTTATGAAAGATTTGAAGTGCTGGCTACCCGATGTGTTGGTAGTCGTAGTGTTCGTTTTATTAGCATTTGCCTATTTCTTCCCTGCTGATATAGAGGGCAGGATCCTCTATCGTCACGATGTCTCTGCCGGACAGGGAGCGGGTCAGGAGCAGCAGGAGTATTACAGGAAGACCGGTGAACGTACACGTTGGACGAATTCGCTGTTCTCGGGCATGCCTACCTACCAGTTGGCACCATCGTACAAGTCAACGGACATGCTGACGAAGGTGGAGAATGTGTGGCACCTGTGGCTGCCCGACAATGTGTGGTTCCTGTTTGCCTATCTGCTGGGTTTCTACCTGTTGCTGCGTGCCTTTGACTTCCGATGGTACTTGGCGGCGCTGGGCAGCGTGATGTGGGCCTTCTCTACCTATTTCCTGATCATCATCGCCGCAGGCCACATCTGGAAGGTGTGGGCCTTGGCTTACCTGCCTCCCCTCATTGGCGGACTGGTGCTGGCCTATAGAGGCAAATACCTGTGGGGACTGATCGTGACGGCTCTGTTCACGGCTTTCGAGATTCATGCCAACCATGTGCAGATGACCTATTATTACCTGATTCCCATTGTGCTGATGGTTATTGCGTGGCTGGTGGACGCCATACAGAAGAAACAGCTTGCCCACTTTGCCAAGGCTACGGGGGTGTGCATCCTAGGCGGACTCATCGGCCTGAGCATCAACCTGTCGAATCTTTACCACACATGGCAGTACAGCCAGGAGACCATGCGTGGCAAGAGTGAACTGGTGAAGGAGAATACCGCCAACCAGACGAGCAGCGGACTGGACCGTGACTATATCACACAATGGTCGTATGGCATCGGTGAGACATGGACACTGCTGGTGCCTAATGCCAAGGGAGGAGCATCGGTTCCCCTGGCTGCCAATGCGACGGCCATGAAGCATGCCGATCCCAACTATGTGAGCATCTACCAGCAACTGGGACAGTACTGGGGTGAGCAGCCCGGCACCAGCGGTCCTGTCTATGTGGGTGCCTTCGTGCTGTTCTTGTTTGTGCTGGGGCTGTTTATTGTCAAAGGCCCAGTGAAGTGGGCTCTGCTGGCAGCCACTGTGCTGAGCATCATGCTGTCGTGGGGTAAGAACTTCATGGGACTGACAGACTTCTTTATTGACTACGTGCCCATGTATGCCAAGTTCCGCACCGTGGCATCCATACTAGTGATTGCCGAGTTTACTATCCCCCTGCTGGCGATGATGGCGCTGAAGGAGTGGGTCATGCCCACCCAAGCCCAGTCCAAGCCGGTTCAAGGGCAGAATGAATCCAAAGGCCACTCTCTTTGGAAGAGTCCGGGTGCAGGCTTCTTGACCGCCTTCGTCCTTACCGGTGGTATTGCCCTGCTTTTTGCCCTGATGCCCGATATGTTCTTCGGCAACTATGTGTCATCGATGGAGCGTCAGGCATTGGGACAGATACCTCAGGAACACCTCGGACCTCTGATGTCGAACCTCAGCGAGATGCGCCGGTCCATGCTTACTGCCGACGCGTGGCGTTCGTTCTTCATCATTGTGGTCGGTGCGGCGCTGATGCTACTCTACCGTGCAAAGAAACTGAAGGCCATACCCATGGCTGCGCTGCTGTTTGTGCTCTGTCTCGTAGACCTGTGGCAGGTGAACAAGCGCTACCTGAACGATGAGATGTTTGTGCCCGAGTCTGAGCGTCAGACAGCTCATGCAAAGACTTCGACCGACGAGCAGATACTCATGGACAAAACCCTGGATTACCGCGTGTTGAACCTGGCATCGAACACCTTCAATGAGAACGAGACCAGCTATTACCACAAGTCCATCGGTGGTTACCATGCTGCCAAGCTGCGTCGCTATCAGGAGCTGATTGAGGCGCATATCCAGCCCGAGATGGCTGCTTCGCTGCAGGCTATCAGTGAGGCAGGCGGCGATATGACCCTTGTCAAAGGCGACTCCATCTTCCCCGTGCTCAATATGCTCAACACCCGCTACTTCATACTGCCCTTGCAGACAGGACAGGACGTGCCCCTGCAGAATCCCTACACCTATGGCAACGCCTGGTTCGTTGACAAGGTGAACTATGTGGGTAGTGCCAACGAAGAGCTGGATGGACTGGGTAAGACCGACCTGCGTCACGAGGCCGTGGCCGATGAGAAGTTCCGTGAGCAGCTGGGCGACAGTCAGCCCCAGGATACTGCCTGCTGGGTGCGTATTACGAGTTACGAGCCCAACAAGCTGACTTACGATGCCAACACCGGTAAGGGCGGTGTCATCGTCTTCTCCGAGATTTACTATCCGGGCTGGACGGCTACCGTTGACGGAGAGCCGGCAGAGCTGGGCCGTGTGGACTATGTGCTGCGTGCCCTGCAGGTGAAACCCGGCCAGCACAAGGTCGAACTGAGCTTCTTCCCGAAGACTGTCGGCCGCACGGAGACCGTGGCCTACATAGGTTACGTACTGCTGTTGCTGCTCATTGGCGTAGGGATATATCTGAAAATGAAAAAGTAAACTTAAAAACTACTACTCTTTATGAAACATGTGATGTGTGTACATACGGCGATGGCTCTGGTGGAGCCGTTGACCAAGCTGTTTCAGGAGCTGATGCCTGAAGTGACAGTAAACCATATAGCCGACTCGTCGCTCATCAAGGAGGTGATTGCCCACAACGAGGTGACACCAGCTGTACGGCGGCGCCTGCTGGGATATTACAATGCCGCTGCCGATGCTGGAGCCGGTGTGGTGTTCAACACATGCTCGAGTGTGGGTGATGTGGCCGACTACGGCAATACCTATGCCAGGATTCCCGTATTCCGCATCGACCAGCCGATGGCGGCGGAGGCGGTGAGTAACTACCAGCGGATCGGTGTCATCTCAACGCTCCCCACCACGCTCGATCCCACGTGCCGTCTGCTGCTGAACGAGGCCAAGAAGGCGGGTAGGGAAGTGACGCTGGTGGAAGGGCTGGCTGACGGTGCTTTCGCCGCAGGTCAGAGTGGTGACGGGGAGACTCACGATCGTCTGATAGCAGAGGCCGCCCAGCGTATAGCCCAGGACGTGGATATGTTTGTGCTGGCACAGGGTTCCATGGCCCGCATGGAGCAGCGGCTCTCGCAGCTCACGGGCAAACCGGTGCTGTCGAGTCCTGTACTCGGCGTGAAAGGGCTGCGCAAGTTCCTGAACCTGTAAGATGAAGAAGAAAAGCATCATACTGCTGATGCTGGTCATCCTGGGCATGGTGACATTCCTGGATCGTATCAACATCAGTGTGGCAGGGTCGAGCATCATGAAGGATCTTGACCTGAGTCCCTCGCAATGGGGCTGGGTGCAGAGTGCTTTCATCCTGAGCTATGGCCTGCTGCAGATTCCCATGGGTGCACTAGGCGACAGGTTCGGTCACCGCAAGATCCTGGCAGCCATTGTGCTGTGGTGGTCGGCATTTACGGCTTTCACGGGAATGGCTGGCGGTTTGGCTTCTTTGCTGGTCATCCGCTTCATGTTCGGCATTGGCGAGGCAGGCTCCTCTCCCTGTTCCACGGGTGTCATCAGCCGTTGGTTCGAGAAGAACGAGGTGGGTAAGGCTCAGGGCTACGTATGGGCCGCTTCACGTATGGGTGGGGCATTGACGCCCTTCGTAGTGATTCCTGTCATGATGTGGGCAGGGTGGCGCACGGCATTCTATCTGTTGGGAGTACTCGGTGTGGTATGGGCCCTGGTGTGGTACTGGTATTACAGGGACACTCCTTCTGCTGTCCTTCAGAAGGGGGAGGGGAGTGCCCCGCAAAAGGTTTCTATAACTTGGGGTAAATTGGTAGGCGCTCCACAGTTCTGGCTGTTGTGCGGCATGTATTTCTTCTATGCCTTCGGTTCATGGTTCTTCTTCTCGTGGTTCCCCACCTTCATGGAACTGGGAAGAGGCTTTGACAAGGCTGAGCAGACGTATGTCGTTGCAGTGCCCTTTGTCATGAGTATGATAGGAAACATCACCGGTGGTTACCTCACCGATCGTCTGACACGCCGCTATGGGCTCAAAACCGGACGTAAAGCCTTGGGGTCTGCATCGCTGGCAGTCTCGGCGGTGTGTATGTTCCTGGCGGCTTTCATCCCCGGCAAGATGGCTGTGTTCCTTTTCCTGTCACTGTGTTTCGGCATCTTTGACCTCATGCTGCCATCGGCGTGGGCGTTGTGTATCGACCTGGGCAAGCAGCATGCCGGTACGCTGAGTGGTGCCATGAACACGGCAGGCAACATTGGCGGTTTTTGCTGCGGCATCCTGTTTGGTGAACTGGTACAGCAGTCGGGCAACTACAACCTGCCCCTCTACCTGATAGCCGTGATGCTGATCATTAGTGCCTTGCTGTTTGCATTTATCAATCCGGAGAAGAAAATAGTATAAAGAAGATATGAGAAGAAAAATCATTGTTACGGTGGCACCTGTGTGCCATGTAGGCAAGGAGATACCTGCCGAATGTAAGAATCCGCTGACGCCGGAGGAGATAGCAGAAGACACCATCAATTGCTTCAAGGCTGGTGCCTGCGAGGTACATCTCCATACGCGTGACTTGAAGGGAAATCCAACGTTCGAACTCGACGTGTTCCGGCAGACCATTGCACTCATCAGACAAGAGACCGACATGATAGTGCAAGGCTCCACCGGAGGACTCTCCACCCTCACCCTGGCAGAACGCTGCGTCAGTCTTGATGTGCCCGAAGTGGAAGTGGCATCATTGAACATGGGTTCCGTCAATTTCGGTGAGACAGTATACATCAACACCATGCCCGACCTGCGTTACTGGGCCCGTCGGCTTGACGAGACCCATACCGTGCCCGAGATGGAACTCTTCGATCTGAGCCATGTGGAGTGTGCTACGCGTCTGGCCGATGAAGGCGTGCTGCATAGGCCGCTCCATTACAACTTCTGTGTGGGACCGGGCAATTCGTCCAACCTCTCGGCCACCGGCAGGAACCTCGCCATGCTTTGTTCGCTGATGGAGCCAGGTACGACATGGGGCATCACCCACGATTCCATGAAGGACTTCTCCATGCTGGCCTGTGCCATCGGCATGGGGGCATCGGCAGTACGTGTGGGGTTTGAAGACAGTTTCTACTATGCTCCCGGCCAGCGAGCCCATACCAATGCCGAGCTTGTTGATCGGCTGGTAGCCCTGATTCGCATGATGGGATGCGAGCCTGCCACTCCTGCTGAGGCTCGTGCCATTCAGCATATCAAGCAGTGAACAGCGATGAGTGAGATGAATACTGAAGGCATGAGGTGGCAGCTGGTAGTGCTTGATGACGATCCTACAGGTATTCAGACCGTTCACGGCTGCCTGCTGATGACGAAGTGGGACGAGGAGAGTGTGCGGCAGGGATTTCAGGATGCGCAGCCTTTCTTCTACATACTGACCAATACCCGTGCCATGACCCGCGAAGAAGCCGGAAGAGTGACACGCGAGGCCCTGGAGATGGTGGTGAGGGTGAACCGTGACTTCGGCTACCGTCTGATTGTCGTGAGCCGATCGGACTCCTGCCTGCGGGGTCATTTCCCTTTGGAGACTGACGTCATGCGGCGGGTGCTGTCTGAAAACGGCTTGCCAGTGTACCCTAAGACTCCTTTCTGTCCAGCCTTCATCGAGGCAGGGCGTTTCACCATTGACGGCGTCCACTACATGCACGACGGCCAACGGCTGGTTCCTGTCAGCGAGACCGAGTTTGCCCGCGACAACGTGTTTGCCTATCATACCAGCGTACTTCGCGACTATATCAAGGAAAAGGGTGCCGATCCTGATGACTACGAGATTGTGAATGCCCAGTCCTACGAAGAGCTGCGCCGATGGTGGAGTGAGTGGTATGCGGCACTTCCTGCTTGTGCGGAAGGTCATGCAGAAGCACCTTGCTCGGTAGTGATACGCAGTTCGTCTTCGTTGCCCAAGGTCATCAGCGGTATTGCCGACAAACCTCTGTTGGACGGCGACATGCTGAAGCAGAGTGGGGTGGGGTGCTTTGTTGTGGGCAGTCATGTCAAGATGACCACCGCCCAACTCGACTGTCTGCTGCAGGCAGAAGGGACCTGCGCCATAGAGGTTGATGTGCAGCGCATACTCGATGATGCCGATGCCCTGATGCTCAGTACGACAGACACCATTCGGCAGGTAGTGGAGAACCATCTTACTCCCGTCATCTATACTTCGCGCCAGGAGGTCCGACTTGCCGATACAGACCAACGTCAGCATCTGGGTCAGCAAATCAGCCGTTTCCTGGTAGAGCTGGTGCGTCGGCTTCCTTTTACGCCGGCCTATCTGGTAGGAAAGGGGGGCATCACCAGCCACGACATTCTGACCAAAGGCCTGGGTATCAGCGTTGCACGAGTGATGGGACAAGTGGAGAACAGCGTCCCGTGTGTCATGACGTCCCAGGGATTCCCTTACATCATCTTTCCCGGGAACGTTGGTACGGTAACCTCTCTCCGCGATGTCTACAAGAAGCTGAACAGCACACATAAGTTACAATAACGATGAAGAAACTACTATCCTTACCTCCCAATCTGGTGGACTGTTTCCACGATGTTACGGGTTTCAGCCACGAAGAATACTTCTGTACCAACGACCCCATAGGCCACAAGCTGGGCAGCGGTGGCGGTACAACCTGGCTGCTGCAGCAGGCATTCCAAAACGAGGCTTCTCTCAGTTCCTCGTCGTTCGAGGATTGGCTCTGCAAGGAGAAACGCATACTGATACACGCTGGTGGACAAAGCCGCCGGTTGCCGTCGTATGCACCATCGGGCAAAGTACTTACCCCGATACCCGTGTTCCGATGGGAACGTGGTCAGCGTATCGGACAGACGCTGCTTGACCTGCAGCTGCCGCTCTATGAACAGCTGATGAGCATGTCGCCCGACTCCATTCATACGATGGTGGTGAGCGGCGATGTGTATATACGTACCACGCAGCCGCTGCCCCCAGTACCCGATGCCGATGTGGTGTGCTACGGATTGTGGCTCGATGCTTCTGTGGCCAGGAACCACGGAGTGTTCGTCAGTTCACGGCGTACGCCTCAGGTGCTGAAGCAGATGCTTCAGAAGCCTGCTGTGAGCACGCTGAAGGGACTGATGAAGGATCACTACTATCTGACCGACATCGGTGTGTGGCTGTTGTCGGACCGTGCGGTAAAGCTGCTGGCGGAGCGTAGCACATCTTCTTCTTCTTCCTCCTCCCTCAAGGAGTATGACCTCTACGGAGAATTCGGATGCTCCCTGGGTACAGAGCCGGTCATAGAAGATGCCGAGCTGAAGGAGCTGACGGTGGCGGTAGTGCCCTTGACGGGTGGTGAGTTCTACCATTATGGGACATCGCACGAGATGATATCCTCCACGTTGGCCGTCCAGAACTTGGTGGGTGACCAGCGGCGTATCATGCACCATGACCTGAAACCCCATCCCAGTATCTTTGTACAGAACGCCATCACGAAGATCAAGTTCACGGAAGAGAATACCAATATCTGGATAGAGAACAGCTACATAGGTGAGCACTGGCAGCTCACTCACGACAATATAGTGACGGGTGTGCCTCAGAACGACTGGCACCTTACGCTGCAGCCTGGCGAGTGCATCGACGTGGTGCCTATCGGTGAGACAGAGTACTGCCTGCGGCGCTACCACATTGACGACCACTTTGCGGGAGAGGAACAGCAGCGGAAGCAATTCCCGGTATTGTCCTCCATTGACCATCTGCCGTCCGACGGCGAGTATCTTTTACTTTCTGCCGAGGACATCAGCAACCAAGCCAACCTGCGGCGACTGGTGGCTCAGCGGCGAGTGTTCCAGAACGACAACCTGCCCACGTTGGCACGCAATTGGGAGCACAGTGTGTTCTACCAGCTGGACTTGGCCGACGTGGCAGCCCGTTTCAAGCAAGACGGGTTGACGTTGCCGCCTCCTGTCTCGGAGGAAGCCCCCCTGCTGACACGTATCAGCGATGCCATGTTCCGTTCCGACAGCGACCAGGCATTTGCCTTGTTGCGTGAAGGCCTGACCGAGACTGTGCTGACAGAAAAGCAGTCTCCCTGCAAGTCGGTCTATGATGATCAGATTGTGTGGGGACGCTCACCCGTACGGATCGATTTGGCTGGTGGATGGACCGATACACCGCCCTATTGCCTCATGGAAGGAGGAAGCGTCATCAACATTGCCATCGAGCTGAACGGGCAGCCCCCTTTGCAGACCTATGTGAAACCCTGCCACGAGCCTCACATCGTGCTGCGCAGCATTGACCTTGGTGCCATTGAGATCATCGATACCTACGAGCAGCTGGCACAATATAATAAGGTAGGCTCTCCGTTCTCCATTCCCAAGGCAGCATTGTCGTTGGCAGGTTTCCTGCCTGAGTTCTCCAAGGAGCGTTACTCGTCGCTGCGTGCCCAGTTAGAGGCATTCGGCTGTGGCATAGAACTGACGTTGCTCTCAGCCATACCTGCAGGTAGCGGACTGGGTACGAGCAGCATCCTGGCTTCTACGGTGCTGGGGGCTGTGAATGACTTCTGTTCGCTGGCGTGGGACAAGAACGAGATAGGCCACCGTACGCTCATCCTCGAGCAGCTGCTCACTACGGGTGGAGGCTGGCAGGATCAGTTCGGCGGTGTGCTGGGAGGTGTGAAGCTGCTGCAGACACAGCGTGGCTTCAACCAGAGTCCTATTGTGCGCTGGCTGCCTGACAACATCTTCACCCAAGCCGAGTACCAGCCTTGCCATCTGCTGTACTATACGGGAGTCACGCGGACAGCGAAGCATATCCTGGCAGAGATTGTACGGCGCATGTTCCTCAACCATCACGACCAGCTGCTGAAACTACGTCAGATGAAGGAGCATACCATGGAGATGTATGAAGCCATTCAGCGGCAGGACTTCTTGCAGACGGGACGGCTCATTAGGCGTACATGGCAGCAGAACCAGCAGATAGACAATGGTACGAACCCTCCGGCTATAGAGCAGCTGACGAGGCTGATAGACGACTATTGCCTGGGCTACAAGCTACCCGGAGCTGGCGGTGGCGGCTATCTCTATATGGTGGCCAAGGATCCTGAGGCTGCTGCACGCATCAAACAGACATTGTCCGACAACCGTCCCAATGCCCGTGCCCGCTTTGTGGATATGGCACTCTCGGCCAGCGGCTTGCAAGTGAGCCGCAGCTGAGCGGGAATCATAGGAATCACGGGGACAGGTTTTTGAATGAATTCTGCGAATTCACTTCAAAAACCTGTCCCCATGATTCCCTGTCCCTATGATTCCCTCTTCAGTTATGACTTGTTGGCTTTCTTGCGCTGATCGTGGTCAAGGATGATCTTTCGCATACGCATGGCCTTGGGGGTTACCTCTACCAGCTCGTCTTCCTTGATGTACTCCAGACACTCCTCCAGCGACATCACCGTCTTGGGAATGACACGTGCCTTCTCGTCGCTGCCGCTGGCACGTACGTTGGTCAGTTGCTTGGCCTTGCAGACGTTGATCACCAGGTCGTTGTCGTGGACATGCTCGCCCACCACCTGTCCGTAATACACCTCTTCGCCCGGGTCAATGAAGAACTTGCCTCGGTCCTGCAGCTTGTCAATGGCATAGGCATAGGCCGTACCGGTTTCCAGGGCTATCATCGAGCCGTTGACACGACGTTCTATCTCACCCTTGTAGGGCTGGTACTCCTTGAATCGGTGAGCCATGATGGCTTCTCCCTGGCTGGCAGTGAGCACGTTGGTGCGCAGTCCTATGATGCCGCGCGAGGGTATGTCGAACTCAATGTTGGTGCGCTCGCCCTGGCTCTCCATCAGGGTCATCTCGCCTTTGCGGCGTGTCACCATGTCGATCATCTTCGATGCAAACTCGTCGGGCACGTTGATGGTCAGTTCCTCAATGGGCTCGCACTTCTTGCCGTCGATCTCCTTGTAGATGACCTGGGGCTGTCCCACCTGCAGTTCGTAGCCTTCGCGGCGCATGGTCTCGATGAGCACGGAGAGGTGCAGCACACCACGTCCTGAAACAATCCATCGGTCGGTAGAGTCCTCGAAACGCTCTACGCGCAGGGCGAGGTTCTTCTCCAGTTCCTTCTCCAGCCGGTCGTTGATGTGGCGTGAGGTCACAAACTTGCCGTCCCTTCCGAAGAACGGTGAGTCGTTGATGGTGAAGAGCATCGACATGGTGGGTTCATCGATGGCAATGGGAGGCAGTGCCTCGGGGTTCTCGGCATCGCAGATGGTGTCGCCGATTTCAAACTTCTCCAGTCCGATAACGGCACAGATGTCGCCGCAGTCCACACCCTGGGTGCGCACGTGGCCCATACCGTCGAATGTATGCAGTTCCTTGATCTTCGTCTTCTCCTTCGATCCGTCGCGATGGCAGATGGTAACGGGCTGCCCGTCCTTCAGCTGTCCGCGGTGCACACGACCCACGGCTATGCGTCCAGTGTAGCTTGAGTAGTCGAGCGATGTGATGAGCATCTGAGGTGTACCCTCTATCTGCTGCGGAGCAGGTATCACCTCCACAATCTTGTCCAGTAGATAGGTGATGTTGTCGGTGGGAGTCTTCCAGTCCTCGCCCATCCAGCCGTTCTTGGCCGATCCATACACCACGGGGAAGTCCAGCTGGTCCTCAGTGGCGTTGAGTGAGAACATCAGGTCGAACACCATCTCGTAGACCTCCTCGGGCCGGCAGTTGGGTTTGTCCACCTTGTTGACCACCACAATTGGTTTAAGTCCTATCTGCAGGGCTTTCTGCAGCACGAATCGCGTCTGAGGCATGGGCCCCTCGAAGGCATCGACCAGCAGCAGACAGCCATCGGCCATGTTGAGCACACGTTCCACCTCTCCACCGAAGTCAGAGTGTCCCGGGGTGTCGATGATGTTGATCTTTACGCCCTTCCACATGATGCTGACGTTCTTCGAGAGGATGGTGATGCCTCGTTCTCGCTCCAGGTCGTTGGCGTCGAGCACTTGGCTGCTGAGGTTCTGTCCTTCGCGGAATAGATTGCCAGCGAGCATCATCTTGTCTACGAGGGTTGTCTTGCCGTGGTCTACATGGGCAATGATGGCTATGTTTCTGATGTCTTGCATTGTTGTTGGGCCCTTACTTTTTTGTCCTTTTTACCTTTTATCTTTGAAAACGGGTGCAAAGGTACGAATAAGTGAGCGAAAAACCAAATTTATTTGAGTTTTTCCGAACGTGAGTACCTTCGAGCGTAGCTCAGAGGTACGAATAGAGATCATGGGGACAGGTTTTTGAATGAATTCGGTGAATTCACTTCAAACAACCTGTCCCCATGATCTTGATTACATCACGATTTTGCGCATGCCGCCTGGCTGCTCTGTGATGGTCACCCTCACGGCATCTTCAGGCAGCAGGTCTTCTATCAGTTCGGGCCACTCGATGAAGCAGAGCGAGCCGCTGTAGAAATAGTCCTCGTAACCCATGTCGTAGACCTCTTCGAGCTTCTTGATGCGGTAGAAGTCGAAGTGGAATATGGGGCCGTTGTCTGATTCATACTCGTTGACAATGGCAAAGGTAGGCGATGTGATCACATCCTTCACGCCCAGCACCTCGCACACGGCTTTGATGAATGTGGTCTTGCCTGCTCCCATCGTGCCGTAGAAGGCAAACACCTTGTGGCTGCCTATCTCATTGACAAACTGCCTTGAAGCCTTGCCAATGCTCTCTATATCCTTGATGATGATTTCCATATTCTTCATTTTTTTGGCTAAGCAATAGCTTCTGAAAACATGAGAAGCCACGCGCGTGTCCTTTTATCTTTTCTTTCCTTTCATGGTGATCAGCGGTATGATCATCTCCTCCATCGATATGCCTCCATGCTGGAACGTGTCACGATAGTAGGAGACATAGTAGTTGTAATTGTTGGGATAGGCAAAGAATGAGTCGCCTGTGGCAAATACGTAGCTTGTCGACAGGTTGGGTGCGGGCAGGAAAGCCTTCTGCGGCTCTTTGATGACAAAGAGTTCCTTCGAGTCGTACCCTAAGTTCTTGCCCAGCTTGTAGCGCAGGTTGGTGTTGGTGTTGCGGTCGCCTACAATCTTCACCGGCTTCGTACACCTTATGCTGCCGTGGTCGGTGGTCACGAGCACCGTATAGTCCTTCTGTGCCAGCTGTCGGAAGAAGTCGCTGATCACCGAGTGTCTCAGCCACGAGAGTGTGATGCTGCGGTATGCGCTCTCGTTGTTGGCCAGTTCGCGCACCATGCGGCTTTCGGTGCGTGCGTGGCTCAGCATGTCGATGAAGTTGAACACCACCACGTTCAGGTCGTTCTTCTCCATCTGGTTCATCTGCCCCAGCAGCTTCTCGGCATCCTGCGAAGTGTTCACTTTGTAGTACGAGAATGTGTCGTGGCGTCGGTAGCGTTCTATCTGTGTGCGGATGAGGGGCTCCTCGTTGAGGTTCTTGCCCTCGTCCTCGTCCTCGTCGACCCACAGATCGGGGAACATACGTGCTATCTGGTCGGGCATCAGTCCCGAGAAGATGGCGTTGCGTGCATACTGCGTAGCGGTGGGCAGGATGGAGAAATAGAGGTCTTCGTCAATCTCGAACAGGTCGCCAATCTCGTGCGACAGCATGCGCCACTGGTCATATCGGAAGTTGTCCATCACCACCATCATCACCTTCTTCTTCTCGTTGAGCAGTGGGAACACCTTCTCCTTGAACACCTTGTTCGACATCAGCGGTCTGTCGTTGCCGGCCTTGGCATTGGGGTCCAGCCAAGCCAGATAGTTCTTCTTCACGAACTTTGCAAACCCCAGGTTGGCCTCTTCCTTCTGCATCTGCAACATCTCGGTCATGCTGCTGTCGGTCGAGCTGAGCTGCAGTTCCCAGTGCACCAGCCTGCGGTACATTTCCTGCCAGTCCTGCCACGTGCGGCAATCCTGTATCTGCATGGCTATCTGTGAGAAATTCTGCTGGTACTGGCTTTGCGTCACCTCTGTCTCAATCTCGCGGCGGTGAATGTTCTTCTTCAGTGTCAGCAGTATCTGGTTGGGGTTGACGGGCTTGATGAGGTAGTCGGCTATCTTCTGTCCGATGGCTTGCTCCATGATGTTCTCCTCCTCGCTCTTAGTCACCATCACCACTGGCAATGACGGCTGCAGCTCCTTGATGCGTTGCAGCGTCTCGAGCCCCGACAGTCCCGGCATCTGCTCGTCCAGCAGCACCAGGTCGAACGATCGGTTCTGACACTCCTCTATGGCGTCGGTGCCGTTGCTCACCGTCACCACCTCATAGCCTTTCTTCTCGAGGAACAGCAGGTGTGCCCTCAGCTGTTCTATCTCATCGTCCACCCAAAGCAATACTCCGTTAGTCATATCTGTTCTCTCTGTTTATCACTTTTGTCATATCCACTGCAAATTTAGCTATTTTTTTCGATAGAAAAGCCTTTCGGGAAGAAAATGTGAACAAAGAACCCCGAAAAAGTCTGAAATCAAGGCTCGGGTGAGCTCAATCCCATGATTTTTCGAGGCTCCATGTTGTGAATGTTTACTTTGGGGGGAACCTTAGGCCGCAGCCGTTGCCGTCTGTTCACGAGGCTCCCTCAAGACCAGCAGCCGTTTACTTGACAGTCAGCCATACGGCCTCGCCTTTGTCCTTGGCCTCGACTATCTTACGCTTCAGGCGTTGGACCCAGATGCGGCTGTCGAGCACCTTGCCTACTTCTCGGTTGACCTCTGGTCGACCCTGCTCACGCTCGGAAGCCGAAGTAAACTCCGCCTTCTCTCGCTCAATCGCAGGGTTCTTGCCAACGAGGATGCAGCCTTCGGTATCGTTGGCGGTGTTGCCCGCATGGATTCGGATGCCCTCGAATTTCGGCACGCCGAGCAGGATGGGCAGCCATTGCTTCATCTTCGGACTCCAGGTGATGACCACGGGGTAGCGGCCTTCGGGGATGGCCGAATGGCCTTTCACCTTGTAGGCACCGTTCTTATAGTCGCGCCATGTGGGTTCGAGGGTGTCGCAGAAATACTGGTTCTCCGTTCCTGCCAGGTACTCATCATCCACACGTCTCTGAATGTAGAGCCTACCGATGGTATAGGTCTTGCGTTTTGCTATACGTTCTAATATCAGTTCCATAATCTTGAATGTACTTAAATTTGTGATTAAATGAGTGCCGTCAAACTTACTTGAATGGCCTTAATGTTACATTGTTACAAAGTTACTTTGTTACGTTTTCGGCTGCGAGCCTACTTGTCGTTTACTCCAGTGGTGACGGTCGGTCTTGCTTATCCATCCGTCTCGCATCCAGCGGGAGATGATCATACGCATGGATGTTTCTGAGCAATAGCCGCGCTTCAGGGCCCGGAGATCATCGATGGTGAAGGTCGGTGCAAGTTGGTCGAACACGGAGTGGTTGACTCCATATCGCTGGCACTCTTCACTGACATCGACATACTGACTTAGCAGAGCCTCACCGAAAGTTTTGATCTGCTCCATCAGGCAGTACTCAGCCATCATCAGAGCGAAGTCAAGACAAGCTTTTGACTCTCGGACACAGCCACTCAACAGATGGAAGATAACCCCACAACGGAAGCCTATCACGGCAGCACGCTTACGATAAGTATCCTTTACGTGGTCGATGTCTTTGGCTGCTTCTACACGTTTGGCTTCTACCCACTCTTCGATGGCACGACGTAAACGAGGGGTGTCAACCAGACCAGAGAACGAACGCAGGCGGGTCACAGCCTCCTGGATCTTGGCTTCATCCTCTGCTGAACGACGGCCAAACTTGGGCATCTTCGCGAAACTGCTGTCAGGCATTTCGGCTACCAATATTCGAGAAGAAAGACCATTCTCGATATTGTCCGACTTGAAGCACTTCCTCATGGCCCCGTTGGTTCCGAGCATCGTCCAGTTATAGGCGACTTTCACGACTCCCGACTCTGCGGCATCCGAGTTGTAATCCTGCCCCCACTCACCTTTGTCAAAGCTCAGGCGATAGATGTCATATTTCGAACTCCAGCTGCCGGCACCGTTGGTTTTTCGGAGAGTGTCGAGTTCCTCACCAAAGCTGTAGAGAGTATGCCCCTGGGCATTCTTGAAACGCTTGAGCAAAGTCGAACACGAGACCGTCACCGGCACCATCCTTATCAAAACGTGCGGGTCTTCGGGAGCCTTTTCATTGGCTTTGCGGCCTTTCTTACGTTCCTTCCATTCCTCTTCACGCTTACGAGCCAAGGCATCCTCTTCATCGAACTGACGTTTCCAGACATCAACGGCATTTTTGACAACCGATTTGTTAGAAGCCTGTTCACCTCGGATGATAGACATCAACCCCAAGTGCTGCAAGTTGCCGTCACAATACTGAATCTGCACTTGGTCGGCATAAGCCGCAGCTATCGGCAGAACCCCGCAGAGCACAGGCATGTGCATCGACACTGGCACACCTGCCAGCGATTCTTTCAAACCGATTGGCAGGGCTTTGACATTGACTTTCACGCCAGTCTCAGCCTGAACGGCCTCGGCATCCTCGATTTCATCTGAGGAAATCCCCATATCCAGCGCATTCACTATCTGGTCAATCAATCGTGAACCCTTGGTGGGTTCCTTGCAGGCCGAGTGGATGATGCTCTTCATCTCTACGACCGACAGCCCGAATCGGGGCATCACCTCCAGCATCCACTCTTCGTTATTATCGCAGATAGCTCTCAGGTTAGCCGCCAACTGATGGAGTCGCTTATTACGCTCACCCTCTGAAGGCTCACCTCCAGTTCTGCGCCAGTACTCACATATAACAGAGGTATAAGGCACGCCCTTGAACTCTTGCGGAAATTTGGTTTCAACCTTCTCTGCTGGGGCATCGGGAGTAACGGCAGGTGCTACGGGTGCAGGTGTTGGTGCATCACCATCATCCCCTGGGTCATAGTACGATCCATCCTCAGTACGACCATCTATCGAGAGTCCTCTATCTGTATAGGCCTTTCTCCTCGCAGCCACCTCTTCATCTGAAAGTTGAGCGTACCAACCATCGGCACGATAGATTTCAAAATCGGCTGGCGAAATATAGATGAACCTCTCGGGGGTAAAGCACGAAGTATCACATTCTACACCAAGCGCCTTGCAATACTCACGCTGTGCCTCGGGCACCGTCATGCCTAATGGCAATCGGATATCGATGTGCAGTTTGCGACGGATGGAGTAATCCTTATGAAGCATCAACCCCTGCCAACGTCCACCTATCTCAATATCGAGCTTTTCAGACATCTCGTTGGCCTTCTCCACCAACTCAGGGTCATCAATGTCGATACACGTCTGCCAAGTGAAACTCTCGGCCACGATATGCTCACGATCACGATAGTCATCACGGAACTGGGTATAGTGCGGACAACGGAACGGCAACCATGACTTCAACTTACGCTGCTTTTCGTCATCATCAGTGCTGTTGATGCGTTCAGCCATCTGTTTCAGTCGAGGTGACTGAGTAAGTGCATCGTAGTCTTTGAGCGGGCATTCTTTCACGAATGCCCTGGTTTGCTCCTTAGTCTGACGTGTGTTGAGTGCTATCAATCGCTCCAAAATCATTTCCATATTGTTTCCTCCTTTCTTGTTTTAAAGTAAGACATAATCTCGTCGGCTTCCTCCTCGTAGAGGGCCTTGGTCAGCACCAGCCCATACTTCTTCGGGAACTTGAAGGTGACATAGACGTATTCCTCATCCATACGGCGGCGACCATTATAGGGGCGAATCTGCGGGCGAGTCATCTTCACCGCTCCGTGGGCTGTCTCGTAAAGAGTCTCGTGGAGTGGTCCCTTGCTGCCATCCTTGTAACGCTTCACTCTGGTGCGACCGTCGGCATCCACCTCGATGCCACCACGATAACGTACACGCTCACCGTTAGTCACCTCCTTGTCATCCTCCCACGGGCACGGCACTATCAGCATGTTGCCGTTCAACTGGAAGTTAACACTTGCGTCCATCTGGACTGCGTTGTTCAAAATCTGTTCGTTAAATTTCTGTGGATTCATTGTTGTTCTGAATTTTGGTTGAGCGAAGCTTCAGAAGGGTGGCCACCTTTCGATTTGTGATTGAAATCTCGCGAGACTCCGTTCACCTCAACTCAGAGTTAAACTTGAAATTTGTTAGCGGTTAAGAATGTTACGTAGAAAGGCTGGTTAACCACTCCTTTGCCTCCCGTTTTGCGCATCCTGCACTGGTTGATCAGCGCCAACTGTCGTCGGGCCATCTTGGCCATGTCTGCACAATACCTGTCTTTGTCAATTATTCTTTTATACATATCTTTTCCCTTGCTCCCGCTTCTCTAAGGATAGCCCGCTCACTTATCGGCTGCAGATCTCGGAAGACGATGCAAAGGTACGGAGATTATTGTTACATTCCCAATATTATAAAGCATAACTATCTGAAACACAAGTAAATACAAGTAATTACAAGTGCTACACAAGTATTCGTACAAGTACTGGTACGAAAAAGGGGAACCGATTGCTTCGATTCCCCATTTTTGAGTTATAAAGTTTGGTGATTACTTCACTTGCATATTCCAGTTTGATTCAGATTTGTCATAAATACCGCAGTCGTGAAGCACCTTCCACAAATCGCGATGCTTCGACATATCCGATATCTTTTTCTCCCTTACCAACTGGTTTACCTTGTCGGTTATCTGGGTAGGCTTCATTCCTTGAATGCTCACAAGGAAAGTTTTCGCATCCTCTACCTGCCCATAGAACATTGGCTTCAGTTTCTCAACCACGTCTTGCTGCTGGTCGTTAAGTTGCGCTGACGGCTGAACAGGATTTTGTGTAATGTTGGCGCCAGGCATCGCAAACACGCAGCCGCTAATCGGGCCATTGAATACTTGGCAGTTTGCCCCTGCTTCAAAATGATTGGTTATATCACTCTTCTTCTTTTCTTCTTCCATACCTTATTATTATTGTTTCTTATTAAATTGTCCTGATACGGGACCATTGAACACTTGGCAACCGCTCTCTTTCTCGAAATGATTGTGAACCTCACTTGGCGTTATGCCCAGTTTGCCGCATAATAGGGCTATTTGCTCATCGAAGGCGTGGCCGTACTCCAGATTCAGCGAGCTCAGCACGATGAGGGTGCTCCTGATTTCATCTGGGGTAAGTGCCAAAGTAGCCTGTGTGTATTCGTTCATAAATGCCTTTACCTCTTCAGACCCACCACCATTCAGCTCAATCTCCTGCAACTCGTAGTTCAGCAGGTTTGTTTTCTTGCCTTCCAACCAACGGGCATCTTCTTTATCGGTCATTTGCTCGATGAGAGGCCATAGCAGATCATGACCGTCTAAACGCTCGTAGATGTGAAAGATTATCTTTCGGATATCTATGCCGACACATTTCTTGCTTCGTGCTTGCAACTGAGCCGTTGCTAGTGCCATAATGAGCATGGCATCATTTTCACCCTCGGTTTCATCTTCCAAATCGTCTATCTCGTCATCCAAGCCCTCTATAACATCTGGCAAAGCAAGCAACGTCTCACAAAACTCCTGAGCAGAGAGGAATAATTCTACCGGCGACAACTGTGTATGCCCGTCTTGTTTCATCTTTCTGAGTGCGTCGAGGCTGATGATATACACCGGATCGGCGAGCAACTTACTACGGGCTGATTTTTGCTGCTCCTTTTCTAATCGTACTATCATGCAGCCTGCTCCTCCTCTTCGTCAGTCACTTCATGCTTCATGCTGTTCATCAGCCCTACCACCTCTTCCTCGGCTTTCAGACGGTCTTCGTGCTCTATCTTGCTGCCATCTTTCTTCTTCGTCTTGAAAAGCATCTCCAAGAAGTTCTCGTTGAACTCATGACTGACAATCTTATCTGTATTGCCTTCATCGTTGTCAATAAAACAACGGAACGTGCCGCCATCGTTGGTTATCAGTTCCACAGGCTCGTCAAGTGCATCGGCTAATGTCAGCAGATTACGCATATACACGCTGCTCTTGTCAACATAGAGGGCCGTCTTCTTGTCTTCCGGCATCACCGTATAATGCCCTTTATACTTAGCCTGTTCCTGTGCATAGAGCACCTCCAGGAGTGCCCCCATGATGGAATCGTCGAAATAGTCGCGGTTCTTGGCCTTCAATGCCTCCACCTTCCTCAGAATCTCGTCCTTCTCCATCTCAGGCGTTCCAAAACGCATCTGCTGGGCATGTGCCTGCTGTTGCTCCCATACTTTGAAAAGGTCAACAGGATAGTAGTCGGGCAGAATCTCGAATCCATAACAATGATCCTTGAACAACTGCTGGTCTATGACAAAAGACATGATCTTCGCCACCTTGTGCGTATTACTGAAGGCCTTCTTTCGCTTCTGGATAGCAACGGTGCGGAGATGGTCGCGATTGTCGATGATGACAAAACATGAAGGTTCATCCTTGGCCATCGCAGGTTCAAAGTCGCGCTCTACGGGTATGTCAATATCATTGGCAAATCGCATCACCGTAATACCTGGTGCTGACTTCAAATGATACACCCTATGCTTGTAAACCTTGCGGTCGGTACCTTCTCCCAAATAAAACTCGATGCTCTCATCCTTATCGAAGAGAGCACCAAGATGCTGTTGTCGCTGTTCCCAGTCATAGCAGCCCGCGTCGTGCTTGTATTTTCCGTAATACTGTGCGAATCTTGACATCTAATTAATTAACTACTTTTCTATGATTACCAATTTAAAACGTCTAAGTTATTTTTTATTACTCACAAATTTCACAATGCAATCTATACATGTGGGCTTACCTGTCAATTCATCAATGAAAACGTTTGCTGGATGCATATCCTCCAATGCTAACCGTTCTGAGATATAGTTTACACCTTGTCCTTGCCAATTGTCATGAAACCCTTTTTCTGCAACCATAGCGTCAATCTCGTCTTTGGTAGCAAGCCGTTGGCACCGAATATATGGCTGGGTGAGCACTATGCGCAGCAAACTATCGTTGTCGCGAGTAAAGCCAATAACTTTCATTGCGGTCTCTGGAAAAAGATAGTTATGCAAGGCGATGGCTTCCAATGCCTTGTTGGTGGTGGAGTAGATGGATGTACGTTCTTTCGCTACCGATGGATCTCCTTCCCTGTAGTACACCTTGGCTTCTGCGCCTTGGGCTATCATCGGACCGAAGTTTTTTTCGATGATGCTTTCTGAGTGCTCAAACCACAAACCTTTAGCCCTTGCCCATTCTTCTATTAACCGTTCTTGTTCTTCGTCTATTTGCCAATTGGCTGGGCTGCTTCCTTGCTCTATTGAGCGAGCACAGGCTGCGTCTCGGCAGAAATCAAGCGAGCTTATTTCTGCACTCGACTTGCTCTGTCCTTCGCTGCTTTCAGCATTGCCACTTGTTGTAAGGCTTCTTCGCGCGTAGCTGACGACGATGGACGCCCCAATGAGAGGCGCGCCTCCCTTGCAGAGTCCTGCATGCTCTGATAGAGTAAATCCAATAAAATCTTTTCTTCCATATCGTATGTCGTTTGTTAAGTTGTCTATCTTTTGCAGCGTTTCTGCCGAGAAGCCGCCTGCTGCGATTGTAGCGTATATTACATTCAATTCATCCATTGTTCTTCGTGCCTTGTTCTAATAAAAGTGACCATAACGAATCTCAAAATAGTTTTTGTTACAATTCTCGCCAAAAGGAATCTTCGTTCGCGTTACAAATGTACCAGAATGGTCAACCCATACGTACGGCTCTATAAAAGCAATGTAACCCCAATTATCCTCTGGGTCTTCGCGGAACTCATACATATGATACCCTTTGGGACACTCTTTGTGGTCAAATCTTTGATCTAAATACCAACCACGTATACAATGCTTTTTGCCATCAGCAGTTTCTATGCCGATTAAGTATTTGTCAAAATCCTTAAAAAAATTCTTCATTCCTTGTCTTTAATTACATTCCACCCCCACTTCTCCATCAAACGGAAGATGTGTGCGAGCCTATTTTAAGTCATAGCAGAACTCACGCCATCTGTTCTGATTTTTCTCGTGACTCGTCATAAGTTAAGCTGCTAATGGGGTAAATAAGTACTTAGGACGCAGAGCGCGAATCACTTTCAAGTAATGATTGAACAATCCGTCACGTTTATCAAAACGCTTTCTTCTGCCTGAAAGACTAAAACTCTGGCAACTCGGTCCACCTGTCACCACGTCAATCTCCTTTTTACCCAAAGCTTTCTTCAAATGAGGAAGGAATGTAGGTGACATGATATCCTCTGTAATGAACTTCGTATCAAGTCCCAGTTGCTCATTATATCTTACCCTGTGTGTCAGTTCACAATTCTCGTTGATGTCGCTTGCCAACACAAAGTCGTAATAGTTATGATCAGTATACGCTTGCATGAACCCCTCACTGATGCCGCCAGCACTAGCAAACAGGTCTACAAACGTAACAGGTTTACGCCCTTCTGTAAATTTATCTAATTGCGCCATTGTTACTTATTTTAAATTCAAATTGCAAAGATAACGAATATTTGTGAGATTACGCCTAATAATCTCAGAATTTACACATTATTTAATAATAGTGTCTTACACATTCAAATGCCACATTGTAACTTTGTAACAATGTATAACAAAAGAACGTCTGTTACATTCTTGGTCTTTTCATCTTATGTGACTATTTATCCGATTCTTGTTCTTCTTCCCCTTCAGGAATCTCTACCGCTTTCAGCTTGCCCTCGCTTTGCAGCGCCTGAAGATCGAGGCCAAGGTCTTTGATAATCTGGCGAACCACATTTATCTTGATGTTGCTGGCATCAGCCTTGTCGTAGAGCAATAAGAGTATCACTACACCATCCTTCTCGTCGACCAAATAAGTGAACGTGATAACACGAGCACCGCCCGACTTACCGCGACCTTTCGAGCCAATGGTAAGACGGACTTTTCGGATGCCGGGAGAGAGTTCCGTTCCCTGATAGGGATTCTTCAAGATACTGTCTCGGAAGTCTTGCAAATCATCAACGAAGCTATGATGGCGTTTAGCCAGTCGCTTGGCCTCGGCATCGAAATAACTAGTCGTTTGAATCTCGAAGCTCATTGATCAGGTTGTCCAAAGTATTCAATTTCCGCTTTCCCTCTATCGACTCCTTCGCCTCGATGAGTGCCCCACGGAGTTCTTCAGTCAGGTCGCGCTTGTTGATAATGATGTCATCCTCGCTGATGGGAACGACACGGAAACTGCCTGCACGTGATTTCACCACCACATCCTCTCCACGAAGTGCCACACCTACGTACTTTGCTGTGTTTGCCCTAAAGTCTCTGCCTGTTACTACTACCATATTTTTATATCTTTGATTTCTTGGGGGCAAAGATACAAATAATTTTTGAATTGTGTACCATTTTGGCCAACTTTTTTCAAACGTCACATTGTAACTTTGTAACAATGTAACATTAAGGATTTTCAAATTGCGAATGTTGGGATATTAGAATATATAATAATTATAATTATTATATATTTATTAATTAGTAGTCTGCACATCGGCATGGGCTTAATGTTACAAAGTTACATTGTTACAAAGTGACAATATGTGCCCGCCCTGCCCGAAACCGGCGAAAAGTAATCTTCATGGGGCGAAAATTACGGATTCGAGGCCTCGAAATAACGGTTCTTTCAAAGACTGCGATTAAGCGAGTGCAGAACCATGCTCGCATGAGTTCTGCCGAGAGTGAGCAGACTCGATGTTGAAAACATCAATTCGTCAGATTCATGCTGAAAATCGGCTCAAATCGGCGGGCAAAATTTGGAAGTACTGAATAATCTTCGTACCTTTGCAGAGCATTAGGGAAATGCTCTGCGAGTGTGGGCTGCGGCTCAGCATAGCTCGAGCGAGCTCGGCTCTGCGTTCGCCTTGCACCACCCTTGCAGTGTCAATCAGAAGACAGCGCGCAGTCATTATGAGAGACACAAAGCGGGATGACGGCCACCCGATGTAGCTGGCCGCAAGTGAATCTAATACCATCAAAAACACACACACAACTATGGCAAAGATTTTGTATGAAGTGAAGCAGAACCAGAACTCCTACAGCGCTGCCTTCGGCAAGTGGTACGCACAGATCAAGAACCTGGAGACGCTCAACACGCGCAAGCTGGCGCAGCACATCTCCGAGCACGGTTCGATCTACACCCCCGACGTGGTGTACGGCGTACTGGAGAAGTTCCGCAGCTGTCTGATCGAGATGCTGCTCAACTCGAAGAAGGTCAAGATCGAGGGCCTCGGCACCTTCTACTGCACCCTGGAGA
>JAEEQB010000088.1 GCA_016285075.1 Prevotella sp. | reverse complement strand
TGTATTCCACATGTGGCTTATCACTCAGCCCATAGCCAGGCAGGTCGATGAATACGAGTTGCAAGTCTTTGCCGTCTCGGAAAGCCTCGAACTGCTTCTCCCACGTATTCATGTCACAGCCGAAGCCATGAACGAAACAGATAGTTTTTGCATCAGAGCCAACCGACTCATTCCATATTTTATAATGTACGCTGATACTATCGTCGATAGTAACGTATTCAGACTTCAATTCGCTAAGCGTCTGAGACTGTTTTCCACAGCCTGCCAGCAACAATGCGAACAACAAATATAATACGATTCTTTTCATACTACTTCTTTATTAATTTGACATTCTGTCTTATTAGGTCGCGACTCGACAAAGCTGATGTGCTCATCGCTCTGTACTCGCTGCTTTCTAATTTCATTACTCTTACTGGGCAGTCTGAGCCCACTTCCAGATTGGGACATAAAGTTTCCTCGCCAGTGTCCACGAATCCGCACTTCTCCATTACGCGACCAGAAGCCGGGTTTGAAGGAAAGTAGTCACCCCAGAGTGTAGTGAATCCCTTTTCATTAAAACAATAGTCGATGACCATCAGAAGTGCTTCAGTACAGATGCCTTTGCCCCAATACGGACGGGCTATCCAATACCCCACCTCCGCATGATCTTCTGCAATCTTCAGGTTTGATGCGGATGCCGGAAGGTAGCCTACACAACCAATGGCCTCTCCTGACTCTTTCCATATCACTGCCCACATCCCTTCTGTGTTGAAGACAGTTCGAATAATCTCCAGACTATCCTCAACCGACTTATGTGGTGGCCATCCGGCGTGAGGCCCAACATCAGGGTCACTGGCGTATTTAAACAGGGTCTCGGCATCGCTATCCTGCCAAGGGCGTAATAGAATTCTTTCTGTTTCCATCATTTTATTATATTTGACCTTCGGTCTTACTCTGTCGCGACTCGGCATAACTCGAATTCATTCGGTTCTGTTCTCGCTGCTCCATCGTTTGACGATGCAAAGGTACGGATAGTTGCGTGATTTACAAAAAAAATGGGATAAACTGCACAAATATGTGATGAATGGTCTTGACCAAATACAGGTCTTATGACGCATTTGTTAAAAGATGGCCCCAGATTCGCACATTTACCCGAAAAAGATTGGATGATTGGAAAATAATGCTTATTTTTGCAGCTGTAAACATTCAATATTGATAAGTTATTATTAGATTTGAGGTTTATGAATACATAATTGTAAGGCCATATACGATATGACCTATATCTTCGATACAGGCGGCTATCTGCCCAATAAGGATCATTGCCTGATGATTGGTGGTAAGTTGCAAGGCATTACTCGTGACGATGCCGTACAGTTTGCCCGTGATAATGGTATTCGCCGACCTGATGCTATCATCCGCGATGTGGTTGCATCACTGAAGCAATTCCGCACCATCGCCACGAAATACGGTGTGTCTGATGAATGGACGGGTAGGGTGGAGGCAACGATTATCGGCCACTTGAAAGCATGGGGTGAGTGGTAGAGAAATACTTTTTCTCTTGATTGATATGGCAATACAAGTGACATACAGGAGAACCAGGAGGCTGTCGATGCGTATCGTGAAGAATGGCGATGTGCATGTGTCGGCACCCATTGGCATGCCAAAGAAAGAAGTGGAGCGATTCATTGAGGAACACCGCGACTGGATTGTTGAGGCACGGAAGAAAACCTACGAGAGCCAGAAGCGTAGGGCAGAGTTTTATAATCAGCTGCCGCTAAAGACAAGGGAACAGGCCGACGATGCCCTGCGGCGGCTGAAAGCCCTGATAGAGCCGATGGTGGAGAGCCACGCCAAGGAGATGGGCGTGAAGCCAACCGTTGTCTATTACAAGGCGATGATTTCACGTTGGGGTGTCTGCAATGTCAGGGACAAGTCCATCTGCTTCTCTGCCTATCTGCTGCTGTTGCCGGAATGGTGTGTCGACCACGTGGTGGTTCATGAACTGTGCCATCTGTTGGAGCCCAGCCACAATGCCCGTTTCCATGCACTGTTGGACAAGTATTTCCCTCGTTGGAAGGAAGCCCGTAGAGTAACAAGGCAAATCTGCAAGATGGAGGAGGACGAAGATGAGTAGCATTGCCCTTTTCATATTCCTGCTGAGCATCGGAGCCAGCTTTGTGCAGCGCACTACGGGCTTTGGCTTCGGTATCTTCATCATGACGATGCTGCCGTTCCTGATGCCCAGCTATGGCGAGGCCACTACACTTTCTGGACTTCTGGCCATCACAACCTCGGCTGTCATCGTCTGGCGGCTACGTGAACATGTTACCTGGCAACGGCTCTGGACGATTCTGCTGACGTTTATCATCGTCTCTACGACAGCCATCTTCGCACTGAAACGTATCGAAGACCACACTCTTAGGCAGATACTCGGTGTGGCTCTCATCCTTATCAGCATTTATTTCGCCTTGTTTAGCCAGAAAATCAAGTTGCCGACAACGAAGAAAGTACAGGTGGGTGCAGGAACACTGAGCGGACTGATGGGAGGCTTCTTTGGTATGCAAGGCCCGCCAGCCGTGCTTTATTTCATCCAGAGTGAGCCTTCGAAGGAACATTACATGGCGATGACGCAGACCTATTTCCTGATAGGCAATGTGATGATGACCATCGTTCGTGCGTACAACGGTTTCCTGACCACAACTGTCTTGACAGATTATTGCTTCGGACTTGGTGGAGTCGCCATCGGCACCTGTTTGGGAGCCTATGTTTTCAGGCACATCCCCAACCGCATCTTCCGCTACATCGTCTATGCCTATATCGCCATAAGCGGTGTGATCATACTCTTATCGTAGATTTATGCTTTCACGCCGATGATAGTTGCATTCGATGGCTTCATACGGTGAATCTCGGTGTGGATGAAGCCTGCATCGTCGAGCAGTGTCTTCAGTTCCTCAGGCGAATAGGCTGTCATGCCCTCTACGACATTCGTCCACATAGAGTCGCCATCAACCACTTCTACCAGAATGGCGAATTTCCCGCCCTTCTTCAGTACACGGCGCACCTCCTGAAGACAATCAGGCAGGTTTGGCCAGAAATACACCGTCTCGACTGCTGTTACGAGGTCGAACTTCCCATCTTCATAAGGCAACTTCTCGGCAGAACCCTGAGTGATGAATACCCGCTTGTCGAGCACTTTGGCATTCACCTTCTTGGCTTTCGCTACGCTTTCCTCAGAGATGTCGATGCCATAGACCGTTGAACCCTCGCTCCGCTTCAGCAGCCGTTGTAAGGTCGCACCGCCGCCACAGCCGATATCGAGCATCGTCCAGCCGTCCTGAATGTTGACCAGTTTCAGTCCCCAGTTCGTCAACGGTGCATGACAGAGATTCATAAACTTCAGCATCGCGCGTCCCATCCTCCCTTGCGGACAGGCACAGTTGGTGAAAAACGTTTTTAATAGTCCCATGACTTAATTCTGCTTTATAGTTGATACAAATTAATTGGGTGCAAAGGTAAGGCAAATTAAAAAGATGCACAATACCTAAAACGCAGTGTTTTAAGCATTGTGCACCAGTGATGGCCACCAAAAGCGGATTAATAAGAAGTAGGTATTTACATGCCTTCCGTATTCAGCCTCTTACTCGCTGCCAAACCTGCCAGGCGACCATTGACCACGATGTCGGCCACACCGTTTCCCCCAAGACGGTTGGCACCATGCAGTCCGCCAGTTACTTCGCCAGCTGCATAGAGACCGTCGATAGGCGTGCCGTCGGCTCGTAACTCATCTCTTCATCATATTTAGTTTTTGAGTCAGTCTCCAAGTTTCTTGGCTGGCCAGCCATAGTCCTGATACAGGGTCACTGCGAGGCCGTTCTTCTTGGCATAAGTCGCCAACACTTCTGCTCTCAGTCTTTCACGATTCTTCTCATCGCTGCTGATGGTTTTAAAAGCATTGAACTTGTCACCAAAGATTTTCTTGGCCGTCGGCAAGTATCTGGAGCCGTCCTCTACCTGGTCGAAGGCCGTCACCTCGAAGCCCTTCTCTGTCTGTCGGATGTGCAGCAGTCCGGGATGGCTGCCGCCAGAGACGCATTTCAGTGTGTCGCCCACCTGATTGTAGTTGAACACCCAGAAATCGCCCCAAACGAGAATGTCCTCGGCATTACGCTCGTCAACTCTCACTATGCTGTGGATAGGTACGCAGTGTTCACCCTTGGCATACTGGCTGCCGATGGAGTCTACCAGATAGCGGTCAATGGCAGGGAAATAGTTCGTTTCTCGCTCATTGAGAAGCACGACTCTTTTGTTCTCGTATTTCCTGTCAAGGACTATGATGGAAACGGGCTGTATGCTGAATGATTGTTTCTCACCTGCCTTTATCTCGTAGGTGTAGAGAAGCGAATCACCTTTCTCTTCTACCTTTACAGGATTGATTTCCGTTGCAAAGTCCGTTACAGGCAGGACGATAGCCAGCACGAACTGCTTGGTGAAATCGATGGCTGTAGGCTTGCCGTCTTCACCCATTGTCGTGGCCATGCCGAAGAGCTTGTTGAACTCTTCTTCCGAGACGATTTTGGGGTACTCAGGAATCACCTGGTCATTCTTGAAGAAGTAATTCTTGGCCACCTCAAAGGCTACCTCACTATTTTCCACGTTGTCTTCCGAACTGGGAGTGGCAGTTTGTTTGTTACCACATGCTGCCATTATTATGAGGGCAGCGAAAGCGAATAATATCTTTTTCATATCCAGTTATTATGTATCAATACCAATTATATCCGTGTTCCTTGCAGTAGTCGATGGCGGGTTGATAGCCTTGGAACGTAGCCTTGTGAATCCACTTCAGACCTTTCTTCTCATCGATGGGAACACCGTTGCCGGTCATGTGAAACCAGCCGATGGCAAACTGTGCCTGGGCATCACCGCCGTTGGCTGCCAACTCATACCAGAAGGCACACTCCGACAGGTCTTTCTCTACACCATCGCCGTTCCAATAGGCTGCTCCGCAGTTCTTCTGACTCTGTACATGTCCTTGGAAGGCTGCTTCACGATACCAAAGAAAAGCCTTGTGGTGATCCATCTCTGTGCCATGGCCGAGGTAATAGGCATTGGCCACATTGACCTGTGACTGCATATCTCCTTTGTCAGCAGCTTTCATGTACCACTCAAAGGCCCGTTCTGCACTTTGCTCCACACCTTTTCCGTGATAGTAACACTCGCCGACGTTGAAGCAGCCATAGACATCACCCAGCTCAGCAGCCTTCATATACCACTCGAATGCCATCTCCAGATTGACCTTCACGCCAGTGCCACGCTCGTAGCAGACCCCAAGATTGTTCATCGCCTTGGTGTCACCCTCGTAAGCCTTCTCACGATAGCCGTCAGCCTTGTTGCGTTCCTTTGGCATGGTTTTATTTCAGATACTCATCATCCCTCGCCAGCACCTTCTCGATTTTGCCGACGTATAAACTTCAAGTCTTTGTAACTGATCTCTTGCATCTTCACTGCAAATTACATAAAACAAATTAATTCATTTGCAAAAGTACTCAAAAATCCTCAGTATCTTGTTATTTTGCACCCATATTTAACAAAAGTTGATTTCCGTCACGACTCGACCAATCATGCAATAGATCCCCATGATCTTTGTCACGAAATGAAAATCCGCAACCTCTTGCGTGGGAGATTGCGGATGCAGAGAGAGAGCGATGCCTAAAACGTTATCGGGCCGTGGCCCATGCAGCTCGTGGTTCCGAGGGCAGTGAGGGCTGCCGTGAGAATGCTGACAATCATCTGGATGATGGTTTTCCAAGTTTCCTTCTTCATGGTGCTTTTCATGGTGTTAGATGGTTAATAACTTCTTATGACTATCCAAGCGGCGAAGCCGGGCGAATGAAAGTTGCAGTTTCGTTTTGAGGGCATTCCCGCCACCCAGCTCCCCTCCCTTTTGGGGAGGGGCTAGGGGGAAGGCTTCTTAATCGCCGTCGGTGCCAGGATTGTCAGGAGGATTGTCGTTGCCGCCGCTGTTGCCGCCGCCGCCGCTGGTGCCGCTGCCGTTCTCGTCGTCCTTGGGCAGGAGCGAGTCGA
>JAEEQB010000058.1 GCA_016285075.1 Prevotella sp. | reverse complement strand
GAAGCGTCAACAAAAACAGCACAGCTTTTTCGCTTGTGTCTATCGATTCAGTAAGACTACAAAACAATTGTCTACTGTTTCAGCTAATGAAGAGAAAAAGTGTCTAGTCGAATCAGGAAAAGTCATTGCGTTAAGGCGAGGAGATTTTGCGTATAGGCGCAAGGTGTTTTGCGTATACGCACAAGGTGTTTTGCGTATAGGCAAAAGCGTTTTAGTCCCTGCCTTCCCCCGTTTACAATGAACCTTGCACCAACGAAGCCCCATCCTCTCACCCCTGAAGCCCGGCTGAAACGGGCAATCACAGGTTGTCCAGCATGCAGATGGCGCATTCCCGCGGGGTGCTTGGCATCGGTCATCGGTACCGCGCAGCAAACGCTCCAATGGGGTCTCTGATCTTGTGCCGGGGGTACACACACATCCGGCTACTGAGAGGAGACGCGTTCAGCGTCTTATGACCAAGGCAGTAATAAGGGTGGAAAACTTTAGTAAGTGATCTCGTATGTATTAGGGATTGCGTAGTCGTGTCCATGCATACGGAGTGTCTGGCAATTACTGAGAATAGGAAATAAAACTGGAGGGTGCATCGCTGCAGCCTCCAGAAGTCCCGGGTTTTATACTAACTTTTTAACTACTCGTTATGAGTATTTGCATTCTTAGTTAGTTGGCGTGTTATTTTTGAAGGCAAAGTTATAAAAAAGGAACGAGAAAACCCTCGACTATTCCTGTAAAATGGATGCCGAGGGTGTAAGTCTCAAACTAGTTTGATTCATTCCATTCGTTTTTCTTCTAAAACGTGGTTTTTGCTGTGTCTTATTGGCTCTTGTACGAAAAGTCTCTTGCCTTTTAGGTGCAGATTACTCTGATGATATTCTTATGTCCTCAGTCCTTGTTTGGTACGTTATCTCTCTACGTAATTTACTGAGATAAGTAGGTGTGATGTTGAGGAATGAGGCTATATCTTTTAATGATAGCAGCTGTACCACTTGCGGACATCGGTTGAGAAGCCGACGATAGCGACTACGCGCAGTATACCGGTAGTGGTCGAGTTCGCGAACATAAACCATTTTGAACAAGTTGCACAAGATTTGCCAGCCAATGCGCATCTTGTCGATGTCTTCGTCGAACATACGCTGTAATTCTGCTCCCTCAATGATGCGAACCACACAGGGCATATCTGCCTCAATGGTTATCTCGGCTTTGTCGCCATCCAGACAGTATGGGTAGTCGGCAACAAACTCACCCTCGAAGGCGAAGCCCGTGCAGTAGTCCTTGCCCTCCTCGCTGTTGTGTACCATGTACTTAAAGCAACCCTTCTCCACATAGGCCACCCACCGCGATGGTTTGCCTGCCTCTTCCAATGTATCGCCGCGTTCCATCATGCGTTTCTCTCCGTGTTCCAGACAGTAATCCCTCAGAAACTCTAAATCGAGTCCCTCTTTGTATGAATTGAAGTTCTGTTCTTTCGTCATTGTCGTTTTCAAATTTCAAATTGTTGTTACCTTTCTAATTGACACAAAAAACGTGGACAAATTACTTCGTCTACGCATTCTGAGGTATCGGCAAACACCTGTTTTTCCTAAACGAGTAAAAGCCCACGCCGAATGGCGTGAACACTCTACTTCTGTTCTTGAAAAACTCTGTAAATTTTGCCGATTTTCAGAATGCAAGAATCAAAAGTTGGCGTTCAATATCTTATGTTCTTTATATAATACGGCTGCAAATATACACAAATAAGGCGAAACTTCCAAACAATGTCGCTGAAAAATGTGATCATTTACATGTGCGTTTCGTTTATGCCAGATTAAATTGAAGCCTTTCTTCAATAAGTGATGTTGCTATAACAAGACAATATCGTTGTCAATACCAAATGGTTTACAGCTGATGAATAGACGAAAGGTCTATTCAAACATACATCTTGTTTATTTTCAATAAGTCGTGTATTCTAAACCAAAAGTAAAACAGACAAAGTAAGATAAGTATATGATTGAGATCATACAGATTCACATTGCTTGCCGCGCAGATAATTGGCAAAGATACGTGCGGCACTCTCTACCTTCGCAGCACAAGGTCGCAGTTTGTAATACTCGGCAGTACGGGGTGAAGCTACGTATGAAGAATGGGCCTTTTCATTTCCTTGTATACCCAAGATTTCTGCGCAGATGAGACTGCCGTTTTCCTCCTTCGACCTCGCCAGCAGATCCTGTACCACTTTATAACAGGCAGACTTTCCCTCAAGGTCACTTCCTTTCGTCTGGCCACAGTCCAGTCCTACAAGCATCACAATGCCTGATACAGCGCCGCACATCATCCGCATACGACCTACACCGCCTCCAAAACCTGCCGCTATCCGCTTAGCCAGCGTTTCATCCAGCCCGTAAAGGTCGGAAAAAGCCGCTACAACACTCTGGCAGCAACCATATCCTGCCATGAAATTGTCCACAGCCTGTGCTACTCTCTTCTCTAAATCCTCGTCATTCATGTTCTGTTTATTTTTGTATATTGCTTTTCTTTGGAGTTATCGAAGTTATAATATTTATCTTTTGCCTGCAAAAGTACAAATAAGCGAGCGAAATGCAAAAAGAAATCCTGTATTTATTTTCATTTCCAAGCGAAAGTACCATCGGCTGAAGGCCAAAAATACAGGAAAAGAGCCAAATAACAAATACGGACACCCTCACGGCGTCCGTATTTGAACTAAAAAACCAATCATTAACTAAATCTATGTATGAAAAAACTAACGCATTAGAAAACTCTGCTTGTCTTGTTTTGACGATGCAAAGGTAGCAAGTTTCCCAGTGTCAGACAAATCGTTTCAACGAAAGTGGTGTTTCGTTCAGCGAAAAATCCTGCCACCCGTTAGTTTTTAGCTTTGTTCACTGCTTTTTATCTTTGATGACAAATACACAGAGGGAGCCGGCAACGAGCAGAACTGCCGACACAAACATCATGGACGACTGTGTGCCGCCCACCATTCCGAAGATGGTTCCGCCACAGGCTGCCGCAATAATCTGCGGCAGGCAGATGGCACAGTTGAACAATCCCAGGTAGGCTCCCATGTGGCCATAGCCCTGTAGAGCATTGGTGACCAATGTGAATGGACAGGCCAGCATAGCAGCCCATACACAGCCAATGAGCAGGAAGGGCACAATCTGCAGATACTGGTCGTGACAGAATGGGATGAGGGCGAAGCCGATGGCTCCGAGCATGATGCTGACACTATAGGCTATCTTCATGTTGGGGAAACGAGGTATCAGTGTAGCCCATACGACAGAACTGAGTGCTTGGATGGCATAGAGCACACCCGTCCAGTTGCGGGCAGTCTGATAAGCTTCTGTCTCAGGGTTGTCGGTGTTCCAAACAGTCTCGGAGACGGCTCCCACCACATAAGACCACATATAGAGCAGGGCGGCCCAGCAGAAGAACTGTACGAGGCTGACACGCCAGAAGTTCTTTGGAGCACGCATGAGCAGGGTAAGCCAATTGGCACTATCTTCCTTCTCCTGTGAGACGGGATTGTACTCACGATATTCCTTGGGTGGCCATTCACGAACCTTCATGGTAGTATAGACAACACAGAGGATAAGGATGAGCGCACCTATGTAGAACGACCAGATAACGGAGTCGGGTACCACGCCCTTGGGAGCCACATTCTTAACACCTATCCACGTGAAGAAGAACGGAAAAATGAACCCCACTACGCTGCCTGCATTGCATAGGAATGACTGGATACTGTAGGCTTTGCCTTTCTGCTCTTCGTTCACCATATCTCCTACCATCATCTTAAACGGCTGCATAGCCATGTTCAGAGAGGTGTCGAGTAACATCAATGCCACAAGTCCGAAAATAAGAGCCATGCTGACGGTCATGCCCAAGGAGCCAGCATTAGGAAGAAGGCACATCACGACAACTGCCAGAGCGGCACCGATGAACAGGTAAGGGATGCGTCGTCCGAAGCGTGTCCAGGTCTTGTCACTCAGAGAACCCACAATGGGCTGCACAAGCATACCCATGAGCGGCGGCAGTATCCAGAAATAGCTCAGGTCATGAGGGTCGGCGCCGATGGTGTGGAAAATAGACGAGATGTTTGCACTCTGCAAGGCGTAGGCTATCTGTACGCCAAAAAATCCGAAACTCAGGTTCCAGAGTTTCCAAAACGATAAATCTGGTTTCTTTTTCATATTCAGTTTGTTTGTTTAATTTGTTTGCATTGGAAAGACATTGGTAATTATGGGGTATCGGAAAGACGAGGAGAGACTCGGACAATCCGTATTATATAGATGAAGACCTGGCAGCAAGTCCAAGGATGCGTTTGAATCCATTACCCTCAAGCTGGCTGAAATTGAGGATGTAGCCCACCTTGCTATGCGTTAGGTTGATGTAATTCAAAGTCTGTGCTATATGCTCTTCTGTGATGTCAGGGACAGACTTCAGCTCGAGTATGATCTTATCATCTACCCAGATGTCGGCAAAGTAATCGCCAACAATTTGTCCCTTATAATCTATAAACAGCCGTTTCTGTCTGACGTAGGGTATTCCCATCTCGTCAAACTCTATGCAAAGCGCATTCTCGTAGACTTTTTCCTCAAGTCCTTTTCCTAATGTGTTTTTTACTGCGAAATAAGCCTTTAATATCTTATTGGACAATTCTTCGTAAATCAACATAATTTCTATCTTATTTGTTTGTTATCTGCACATAGTTTTGATGATGTTTGATGTCTATCCGATGTCATGATGCGTATGTACTACCGGGTAGTGCCACGGATGACGAGCCGTGTGCGGACAATACGTTTTTCGACCTTTTCTATAGGAGAGTGCCCCTCCACCTTGTCAATGAGGATCTCCGCTGCCTCCTCGCCCACTCTTTTGCCCCGCTGTTCTACGGTGGTAAGCATGGGATCGCAGGCAACAGCACGCTGTCCGTTGGTGAAACCGCAGATACACACATCCTCAGGCACATGCAGCCCAGCATGCTTCACCGTATAGAGAATGCCGATAGCAGTGTCGTCGTTGACGGCGAAATATCCGTCCGGTGGCGTTTCGAGTGCCATGAGTTTCGGCGTTATCAGTTCTGCATCGGCACGGTTGTCGCAAACGCTGATGATGGTTTCGTCTATCTGTAAACCGTGTTTCAGCAAGGCGTCCTTGTAGCCGTTGTAGCGGTTCTTGGAAATCTCCAGCTGCACGGGTCCTCCGTAGTAGGCTATCCGTTTGCAGCCAGTCTCGATGAGATAGGTTACGGCATTGTAAGCTCCCATGTAGTCGTCCACCACCACGCGGCTGGCATTGACACCCGTGCAGATACGGTCGTAGAATACGATGGGGATGTTGGAGTCGATGAATTTCTGGAAGTGGTCATAGTTATGAGTGTCCTTTGCCTGTGACACAATGACCCCACACACTTTCTGACGGTGGAACATCTCACAGATGCGAGCCTCGCGCTCATACATTTCATTACTAAGCGCTACCATGATGTAATACCCTCTTGACATAGCCGCCTCTTCTATACCTGTCAGGATGCTGGAGAAGTAGTAGTGTGTAAACTCAGGCACAATGACGCCAATGACTTTCGATGGCATAACGCGCGAGTGGCGCAATGCCTCGCCGATGGCATTAGGATAGAAGTTGTGTTCGCGTGCATACTGCTGGATGACCCTGCGCCGTTCTTCACTGATGCGGGGGGAATCCTTCAGTGCGCGCGATACTGTTGCCACACTGATGCCCAGTTCGCGTGCAATATCTTTCATTGTCATAGGTGCCTTGTCTGAACTCATAGTTTTTTCGTTTTAAGTTCATCGTTGTTCTTTGTGTGTGCAAAGTTATGCAAAAGTTTGCACGATTGTACTTATGTGTACCTTTTTATTAAAATATATAAGCGCAAACGTTTGCGCATTACTTGTAACTATTTTTAAGGAAAAAAAAGAACAATGTAAGCAAAAGTAACTTATCTTTGCATCGTAAAACTGTGAATGTTAGATATAGAACGTATTAGACGAGCCACAGACAGGATGTTTGTCTGATGTCATGTTGCGAAAGCGAAAACAAAATACAACTATAAATTAACTCTAATTAAATGAAATGAAATGATGAAGCAGGTAAACATGAAAATTCCGTTCAGGATGCTGGCTCTGTTCTTAGGGCTGTTCCTGTCGGTAGGAGCCTTTGCGCAGCAGATAATCGCTGTGAAAGGCCATGTGAAAGATGCCAGTGGAGAGGATGTCATCGGCGCTACCGTGCGTGTTGCAGGTACGCAGACGGCCACCGTCACTGACTTCAATGGTGTTTTCACTCTGAATGTCAATCAGGGAGCTACCATCACCGTGAGCTACGTGGGTTATCAGACAGCAAGCGTAGCCGCCGCTCCGACCTTGGAGATTACACTGCAGGATGATGCCACAGTGCTCAGCGACGTGGTGGTCATCGGCTATGGTGTAGCTAGGAAGAACGACCTCACTGGTTCTGTGACGGCCATCAAGCCTGATGAGAAGAACCACGGTCTTATTACGAGCGCTCAGGACATGATGCAAGGCAAGATTGCCGGTGTTAATGTGACCAACGGCGGCGGTACTCCTGGTGGTGGAGCCACGATACGCATCCGTGGCGGTTCGTCGTTGAATGCCTCTAACGACCCGCTGATCGTGATCGACGGTCTGGCAATGGATAACCAAGGTATCAAAGGTGCTGCCAACCCCCTTTCGATGGTGAACCCGAACGACATCGAGTCGTTCACAGTGCTGAAGGATGCATCAGCTACTGCCATTTATGGTAGCCGCGGTTCTAACGGTGTCATCATCATCACTACCAAGAAAGGCCGTTCAGGACAGGCTCCAAAAGTGAGCTACAGCGGCAACATCAGTTACGCGGTAAAGAAAAAGACACTCGATGTGCTCGATGGCGACGAGTATCGTGCGTTCATCAAGAACTATTATGGTGCCGACTCTGAAGCAGCTGCTCTTTTAGGCAATGAGAACACTGATTGGCAGGAAGAGATTTTCCACGCTGCCGTTTCAAGTGACCACAATATCACCGTGCAGGGCGGTCTGAAGAACATGCCCTACCGCTTGAGCGTAGGTTACACCGACCAGAACGGTATCTTGAAGACATCAAACTTCCAGCGTACCACCGCCAGCGTTACATTGAACCCCTCGCTGCTGCAGGATCATTTGAAGTTCAACATTAATGGTAAGTTCATGTACTCGCACAACCGTTATGCTAACGGCGATGCCATTGGCGATGCTACTCGTATGGATCCTACTCAGCCTGTCTTCAGTACTGATCCCAAATACAAAAATTATCGTGGTTACTGGCAGTGGCTCGACAGCGGTGCTTCACTGAATGACCCCAGCTATTCCACCATGTGGAACCGCAACACAGCGGCAAACCCTGTGTCGCGCCTGATGGAGAAGAACGACCGCGCCAACTCATACGACTATATGGGCAACGTAGAGGTGGACTACCAGATTCACGGCTTCGAGGACTTGCGCCTGCACGCCAATGCCAGTGGCGACTGGGCCAACGGCCAGCAGGACACCGACTATGCCAACTGGGGACCCTCCAACTTCTATTATGGCAATAGTGGCTATAGCTACGAGAAGAAGTACAACATGACTTTCTCGGCTTATGCACAATATTATAAGGACTTCCTGAAGACCCAGCACTTCGATATTATGGGCGGTTATGAGTGGAGCCACACCAAGTATCAGGGCGACTCCTACTACGCAGGACTCTATCCCATGTCCACCCAGCAGGTCATCACCTACGATGATGGCACAACTGCACCTGCAGCCGGCAAGGTGTATAACGGCAAGACTAACGTCTGGAAGTCTGAGAGCTATCTGGTCAGCTTCTTCGGACGTGCCAACTATATCGCCTTCGACCGCTACATGGTGACGGCTACCGTCCGTCGTGACGGTTCCAGCCGTTTCAAGGAGCACTGGGCAACATTCCCCTCTGTGGCTCTCGGCTGGAAGATTAACGAAGAGGCTTTCCTGAAAAACGTGAAGTGGCTCGACGAACTGAAGCTCCGCCTCGGCTGGGGTAAGACCGGCCAGCAGGACGGCATCGGCGACTATAACTATTTTGCCACCTATAACGTGAACACCACTAATGTGGACGGACGCTATCCTATCGTGGGACTCAACGACGATGGACTGCTTTATCGCCCTGATGCTTATAATTCTGACCTGAAGTGGGAAACTACCACAACATCGAACATTGGTCTTGACTTCAGTTTCTTCCGCAATCGCGTCAGCGGTAGTGTTGACTACTACTACCGAAAGACTACCGACCTGATCAACGATGCCACCGTATCGGCAGGTTCGAACTTCCGCAATCAGGTGCGCTCCAACATCGGTTCGTTGGAGAACAAGGGTATAGAGGCATCATTGACCGTCCGTCCCATCCAGACAGAAAACCTTCAGTGGGAGGTGACTGCTAACTTCACCTATAATAAGAACGAGATTACCGAGCTAACCGGCGAGGGAGACATTGTCATGACGGGTGGCATCTCGGCAGGTACAGGTAACCAGTGCCAGGCCCACGCCGTAGGTTATCCCCATCACTCGTTCTACGTCTACCAGCAGGTATATGATACCAACGGCATTCCCCTTGAAGGTGTCTATGTTGACCGCAACGGCGATGGAACCATCACAACAGCCGATCGCTATTTCTACAAGAGCCCCGATGCTCCCTATACCGCCGGCCTAAGTTCACGCCTGCAGTACAAGAGCTGGGATTTGGGCTTCGGTCTGCGCGCCAGTTTCGACAACTACGTCTACTGGGATAAGGAGGCTGGCTACTCTAATGTCTCCAAGCGTTACGACTCTTCGTTCGGCTACCTGCAGAACGTCATTCCTGGTGCCGTTGAGCGCAACTGGTCTACCTACGACCACGCCCTGTCCGACTATTTTGTCCACAATGGCTCATTCCTGAAATGCGACAACATTACGTTGGGCTACTCGTTCGAGAACCTCTTCAACGGTGGCAACTACAACGGACTCTCAGGCCGCATCTATGCTTCGGCTACCAACGTGTTCACCATCACCAAGTATGATGGCATCGATCCCGAAGTCTCTGGTGGTATTGATAATAATATGTACCCGCGTCCTCTTACTATTCTCGTGGGCTTGAACCTCAACTTCTAAAAGGTAAAAAGGTAAAGAAAAGTAAAAAGGTTATAAAGTAAAACACTTACGACTATGAATTTCAGATATATCAAAAATATGATTCCCGCCGCTGCAGTATTGTTGGCTATGGGACTGAGTTCCTGCACCAAGGACCTGGACGTCACTCCGATTGACCCCAGTAAGACGATGGTGCCCGACGAGGCAGCACTCTTCACCAAGTGCTACTCCACGATGGCTTTGCAGGGACAGACCGGTCAGGGCGGCGACTGCGATATCGACCGTTTGGACGGTGGTACGGCAGGATTTGTGCGCCAGCTGTTCAATGCCAACGAACTGACCACTGACGAGGCCATCTGCGCTTGGGGCGACCCTGGTATTCCCGACTTCAACTTCAACCAGTATGACGCTTCACACCCCATGCTGGAAGGTTTCTACAACCGTCTCTATACCAGCATCTCGTTCTGCAACCACTATTTGGATGTCTGTGCAGGCATAGATGCCACCCGCGAGGCAGAGGTTCGTTTCCTCCGTGCCCTCTACTACTATCACTTGATGGACTGCTTTGGTAATGTGCCTTTCGCCACAGCGCTGATGTCCACCTCTCCTGACCAGATTCAGCGTGCCGACCTCTTCAAATGGATTGAGAGTGAGCTGCTCGATGTGAAAGACAAGATGATGGCTCCCGCAGCCCGCAAGGATACCGACAACGGTTACGGCCGTGCCGACCAGGATGCTGCCAACCTACTGCTCGCCCGCCTGTACCTCAACGCTGAGGTCTATTCCGGTACTGCACGTTGGGCAGAGGCTAAGGAGTATGCCGAGAAGGTCATCAACGGTCCCCACAAGCTATGGACGCAGGGCACAAATGGCTGGAGTGCTTACCAGATGCTTTTCATGGGCGACAATGGCAGTAACGGAGCTTCCCAGGAGGCCATCCTACCTTTGTTGCAGGACGGCGTGAAGACCACCGCTTGGTGTACCACCCTGTTCCTGATGGCCAGCACTTGGAAAGCTGACATGGACACTGAAGGTAACTATGGCACCTCTGAGTTCTGGGCCGGCAACCGTGCCCGCAGCCAGCTCGTTACCAAGTTCTTCCCCAACAACGACGCTCCTCAGGTAAGTATCCGTGACATGGCTGCTGCTGCAGGCGACGACCGCGCCCTGTTCTTCGGCATCGATCGTGAGCTGGTAGTCTCTACACCTACGGAATACACCTCTGGTTACGCTGTTGGCAAATATCGCAACACCTACGCAGGAGGCGGCTCACCCCACAACTCGCAGTTCATCGACACAGACTTCTTCCTGATGCGTTCTGCCGAGGCTTATCTCATTGCAGCCGAGGCCGATGCACGTCTGAACGGCGGCACCACCAGCTCAGCAGGTGCTAACTACATTAACCAGCTGCGCCAGCGTGCACATGCCAATACCGTCGGCAGCTACTCCCTGCAGCAGATTCTCGACGAGCGCTCACGTGAGCTCTATTTCGAAGGCTTCCGCCGCACTGACCTCATCCGTTATGGTTACTTCGGTGGTCAGAACAGCGGTCAGTATGTGTGGGAATGGAAGGGCGGCTCACAGAACGGCGCCAGCATTCCTGCCTATCGTAACCTCTTTGCCATTCCTTCTTCAGACATAACAGCTAATCCCAAGCTGAACCAGAACGAAGGCTATTAAGTAATTGATAATTGACAATTGATAATTGATAATTATGAAAGCATTATTTAAATCAACTATACTGATGGCCGCTGCAGGGCTTATGATCTTTACTGGTTGTAAGGATGACAACGAGTCGAATCCCACCATCACGCAGCCCACGACGTTCGTGCTGAACCAGCCGTCCATCGTTAGCAACATCGACCTGGAGAAGTCACAGACTGTGACGCTCTCTTGGTCGCAGCCTACTCCCTATACAGACTTCAATGCTCCTGTGGTGCCGACCTATACCATCCAGGTTTCACCTACTGCCAGTTTCAACAAGGCTTTCGATCCCAATGCGGAAGACAACACGGGTGCGGACTTCTTCAATATCGACGAGACCTACTCCAATGGCAGAGATGTGAAAATCAACACACAGACCCTGAACCGTAACTTATTGCAGTTACTCGGATGGACTGAAGCCACTGTTCCTGCTACTCAGGAGGTCAGCGTACGTGTGAAGTCGGCAGTACGCGATGCCTCGTTCCACGAATATGGCGTCATCTACTCCAACGTTGTCACATTCAGTACCATACCTTATTACCTTGAATTGAAGCCTTCCGATCCAGAAATCTGGTGGCTCATCGGTTCCGACATTGCCGATGGCTCTTGGGCTGACAATATGGGGCAGAGCGTCATCCCGATGCAGACCCTTGACGGCGCAGAATACGACAAGAAGACCGGTCAGGGTGAGATCCAGTGGATCGGTTATCTTGGCGGCAACGGCTTCAAGCTGAAGAAGGTCCTTGGTTCGTGGGACGAGCAGTGGGGACTGGGCGACGCCTTTGGCAGCTATAAGAAGAACGATGGCGGTTCAGGCGACATCAAAGTTCCTGAGGCAGGTGTCTATACCGTTACACTGAACACAGCAAAGGACGAGCTGGTTATTGAGAAATACGACGGCTCTGCACCTGTCTACGACGGTATGGCCATCTCTGGCTCGTTCAACGACTGGAGCGACACTCCGATGAACCCCTGCTCTACTGGCTGGGAGAACCACGACTGGTACATCACCTATACCTTCGCCGCTGGCGACGAGGTGAAGGTGAAGCAGGCCGGCAGCTGGGACTTCAACAAGGGCGGTTCGTTCGTTACCTATGGCGAGGGCATGTATGTCTATGGTGAGGGCAACGGCGCAAACCTCGTCATCAGCGAGGCCGGCACCTACATCATCTTCTTCAACGACATCACAGGCTATATTCGTTTCATTAAACAATAACTCATAAAGTGAAACAACTATGACAAAGAAAATATTATCCATCATAGCACTTGTAGCGTCGGTAGCAGCTTGCACCGACGACTACAAGGACTGGGCCGACCCGCAGACCGTGCCTCAGCCCACGACGGTAAGCTTTGCTGACGGCAGCGTCACGACGGTAGGCACCATCGACTTCAACAGCGTCAGCGACGAGCGTGTACAGGTATGCCAGATTAACGCACCGACGGCTTCCGACGCCGACTACGCACCCTTCTATTCCATTCGATTGCTCGGATTAAAACCTGATATTTTAGGCCATAAACCGGTGAAGATTGAAAACTATGATATAGCTGCCGATGGCACCATGTTAGCCTCTGACCTTCAGAACTTTATCATTGATTACTGGGGTCATTCGCCCGTAGAGCGCGATGTTGAAGCAACTATCAGCATGTGGCTCGGCAACGGAGCCACTACTGTGAAGACTGCGACTTCGGCACCCTTCACCATAAGGGCCATCCCGCAGGCTCCTAACATCGAGACCGCATACTATCTCACAGGCTCCATCAATGGCTGGGACAATACCGACACCACCTACAAGCTCACTAACGACGGTAGTGATCCCTATGACAACCCGGTATTCAAACTGCGTATACCCGCCTCTGAGGACGGAAGCAACATCGAGTTCAAGATGACGCCTGAGAGTGGCATTGGAGGCGATTGGAGCGGCTGTCTGGCTGCTGCCGCCGAGGAAGGCAAATTCAACTACGACAATGAAGGAGGCAACCTCGTCATCACTGCCGATCCCGATGCCCTCTTCTACGACCTCACCTTCGACATGCTTGACCAGACTTGGACGGCAACACCCGTCGGCTTCAACGAGTTCATCTATGAGATTGGTAACGAAAGCAGCTGGAGTGAGCCTCATCCTCTCTACGGAAATGGTCTCGGACAGTATGCTGCCATTATCTATCTGGACGGCGAATTCAAGTTCAAGCCCAACAAGGACAACTGGGATGGTGACTGGGAGAAGGTTAGCGGCGATGCCACAGGCGGTACTCTTACCGCTGACGGCAGTTCTAACGTAGACGGCGTAGCCCCTGGCTATTACTACGTACAAGTAGACCTGAAGGAAATGACCTACAAGATCACGCCCGTCAACTCCATCAGCATCATCGGCTCCGTCCGTGGCTCATGGGACACTGACGTTGACATGACCTACAACGATATGCTGAAATGCTGGGAGGCTCGCGAGACGCTCAACGCCGGTGAGTTCAAGTTCCGCCTCAACCACGACTGGGGCATCAACTGGGGTGGCACACTCGATGAGCTCACACAGGACGGTGCCAACCTGCAGCTGGCTGCCGATGGTCCTTACATCATCCGTCTCTACCTTAATGGTGAGGGTCCTGCACGTTGCACCGTCAAGGAAGACAGCGGCTATCCTGACAACTACTTTGAAATCGGTAACGAAGGTGGTTGGAGCACCAGTCATCTGCTGCTTGGCAACGGCAACGGACAGTACCAGGGCTACTACTGGCTCGATGGTGAGTACAAGTTCAAGCCCAACAAGGACAACTGGGACAACGACCTTGAGTATGTCAGCGGCAACACTACAAGCGGCACACTCACCGACGGCGGTGGTCCTAATTGCCCCGATCCGGGAGCAGGCTTCTATCAGATCAATCTCGATGCCACATCCATGACCTTCAGCCTCATGAAGATTGAGAGCATCAGCATGATTGGCGGTTTCAACGGATGGAGCGACGACCTCGAACTGACCTACAACAGCGCCGAAGGCTGCTGGGAGGTAACCACTGATGCTGTGTCTGGCGAATTCAAGTTCCGTGCCAACCACGACTGGGCCATCAATTGGGGTGGCGATACCGGCAACTTGACTCAAGACGGTTCCAACCTCAACATTGAGGCAGGCACCTACAAGTTCCAGCTCTACATCACCTATACTGGCAACAACAAAGTTGTGATTACTAAACAGTAATTTTAATTGATAATTGATAATTAAGATGAAAAAGATAATATGCAAGATAGCAGCAGTGGCACTCCTCCTCGGAGTGTCCACCGCCGCACAGGCGCAGACGGTGGAGGATAACTATCCCTACAACTTCATCACTGTGCAGGGTGGCGTACAGGGTACAACAACCAATTACGACTTTACCAAGCTGCTCACCCCGCAGGTGGCCATCTCGGCAGGCCGCTACTTCAACTCAAAGGTGGGTGCACGCGCTCACTTCCAGGGATGGCAGGTGAAAGGTGCCATCAGCGACACCTATACCTTCAATGCCATTACAGGCGACCTGGACCTGTTGCTCAACCTTACCAACATCATCAGTCCCAATCGTATCAGCGACAAGCTGGACTGGGTGCTTATTGCTGGTTTCGGTGTGAATTACGGATGGGACTTCGATGAATTCAACAGCATGAACAATGCACTGGCATACAATCCCAATCCCTATCTCTGCGGCACCAAGCATTCCACTTTTAACAGCCGACTCGGTACCCAGGTCAACTTCAACCTCTCCGATAAAATCGCACTCGGACTGGAAATCGATGCCAACATGAAGAACGATGAGTTCAACCTCAAGCGCAATTACGACCCCGATCTCCAGCTTGTTGGTTTGGTGGGACTCACCTATAAGTTCGGCAATTGCAAGGCCGCTCCAGCACCTGTGCCCGAGCCAGTACCTGTGGTCGAAGAGCCTGCTCCGGCACCCGAGCCCGTAGTGGTGAAAGAGGAGCCGAAGCCCCAGCCTAAGCCTGTAGTGAAGGAGGAGCCTCTGCGCGAGGTGTTCTATTACAACATCCGCCTCTCTGATCCTGAGCCCGATGCCATGCTCAACAAGATTGTCAGCTGGTGCAACAAGTACCCACAGAAGTCCATCAGTATCAAGGGTTACGCAGACCGCGGCACAGGTAATCCCCGCATTAACGTAGGCTATGCCAAGGCCCGTGCTGAGAAGGTGGCAAAGGCCCTGCAGGAGAAAGGCCTTTCAGCCAGCCGCATGACCGTAGAGTCCTTCGGTGACACCGTGCAGCCATTCCCCGAGAACGACAGCAACCGTTGCGTCATTGTTGTGGGCGAGTAACCATTCTCTATCTGATAACCTAATGAAAAGGCGGTACCCTCTCCAATCGGGTGCCGCCTTTTCGATTTCTGTCTCACTCAACATGTAGATCAGATAGTCATGCATCTTACTTTACATTGTAACTCTTACCGTGATTAGCCTGCTCCCCCGTGATAGACTCGAAAAATTGTCGTTTGTTTTTGCGTTCAGGCGAGGAGATTTTGCGCTAAGGCACAAGGTATTTTGCGTATAGGCGCAAGGTATTTTGCGTATAGGCAAAAGCGTTTTTGCCACCACCTTTCTCCCGTTTGCATTGAACCTCGTACTAACGAAGCCCCGTCCTCTCACCCCTGAAGCCTGGCTGAGGTGGGCGGTCACGGGGTTGATCAGCATGAAAAAGGTGCACCCCGGGGTGCAATAGATAGACCTCAAACGCCCTTTTGGGCGTCTATGCCTTCGTTGCCGTTAGGGAGGTGCAAACGCCCTAACAGGGAGCAGCAAACGCCCTAACGGGGTCTTTGGCATTGTGCCAGTGGTACACGCACATCAGTCTACTGAGAGGAGACGCGTTCAGCGTCTTATGGTCGAGACTGCTCTAAGGGTGGGAAACTTCAGCTAAGTTAATAATCAACTCGTAAAGGTTTGCCAAGGTCTAGACCAAAGAAAAGGGGGAAGAAATTTGGTTTTCCGCTCGATTTACACTACCTTTGCACCATCAAAAGACGTTTAGGACATGAAAATGGCCAAGACGATGGATTATTTGCTGCAATTAGAGATCATCAAAAATTAATAATAAAGACATGAATATAGAAGCATTGATCAGCCATGCGGCAGGCGAAGCCGTGAAAGCCCTCTATGGCATGGAGGCCACGGAAAAGATGCTGCAGCTGCAGAAGACAAGGAGTGAATTTGAGGGAAACCTGACACTTGTGGTTTTTCCTTTTGTGAAAGCTGCCAGGAAAAGCCCTGAACAGACGGCTCAGGAAATAGGCGGATACCTGGCAGAGCACTGCCCTGCTGTGGAGAAGTTCAACGTGGTGAAGGGATTCCTGAATCTTTGCATCGGCGACGGTGCCTGGTTGGAGCTGCTAAAGGCCATCGATCAGGATGCCCATTTCGGCACCAAGCAGGCCTCAGAGGGCGCTCCTCTGGTGATGATAGAATACTCAAGTCCCAATACCAACAAACCTCTGCACCTGGGTCACGTGCGCAACAACCTTCTGGGGTGGTCTTTGGCACAGATCATGGAGGCCAACGGCAATAGGGTAGTGAAGACCAATATTGTGAACGACCGCGGCATACACATCTGCAAGTCGATGTTGGCGTGGCTGAAATACGGCAATGGTGAGACACCAGAGACCAGCGGCAAGAAAGGCGACCATTTGATTGGCGACTACTACGTGGCCTTTGACAAGCACTATCGTGAGGAGGTGAAGGCTTTATCCGCGCAGTTTATGGCTGACGGTTTACCCGCCGACAAAGCTGAAGAAAAGGCCAAGCAGGAGGCTCCACTCATCAAGGAGGCTCATGAGATGCTGGTGAAATGGGAGCAGAACGACCCAGAGGTGCGCGCCCTGTGGGAGAAGATGAACTCTTGGGTGTATGCCGGCTTTGACGAGACCTACAAGAAAATGGGTGTCTCGTTCGACAAGATATACTACGAAAGCCAAACCTACCTGAAAGGTAAGGCGAAGGTGGAAGAGGGATTGGCCAAGGGACTCTTCGAACGTCACGAGGACGGTAGCGTGTGGGCCGACCTTACGAATGAGGGGTTGGATCAGAAGTTGCTGTTGCGCAGCGATGGCACTTCTGTATATATGACACAAGATATCGGCACGGCAGAAATGCGTTTTCAGGACTATCCCATCGACAAGATGATCTATGTGGTGGGCAATGAGCAGAACTATCATTTTCAGGTGCTCTCCATCCTGCTCGACCGCTTGGGCTTCAAGTGGGGTAAGGAGCTGGTACACTTCTCCTATGGCATGGTGGAACTGCCCAACGGCAAGATGAAGAGTCGTGAGGGAACGGTGGTGGATGCCGACGACCTGATGGCGCTAATGGTGGAAGATGCCTACAAGACTTCTATGGAGCTGGGCAAGTTTGACGATATGACCGAAGAGGAGCGCCGTGAGATTGCGCGCATCGTGGGCATGGGCGCCCTGAAGTACTTTATCCTGAAGGTTGATGCACGCAAGAACATGCTCTTCAACCCGGAGGAGTCGATTGATTTTAACGGCAACACGGGTCCCTTCATACAGTATACCTATGCCCGCATACGTAGTATCCTCCGCAAAGCCTCCTCCAGTCCCTTCCTGGAAGAAGGAACCTTTGGCACAGGGCTTTCTCTGAACGAAAAGGAGGTGGAACTGGTTCAGAAGATGAATGAGTTTGGCGCTGCCGTAGAGCAGGCAGGCAAGGACTACTCGCCGTCAGGCATCGCCAACTACTGCTACGAACTCACCAAAGTGTTTAACCAGTTCTATCACGACTACTCGATTCTCAACGAGTCCGATGAGCAGAAGAAACTCTTCCGCCTTGTGCTGGCGAAGAATGTGGCGAAGATCATTAAGAACGGTATGGGCCTGCTGGGCATCGAGGTGCCTGAGAGAATGTGATATCAGTTCATAGTTCATGGTGCATAGTTCATAGTTGGGCTGCGCACGATGAACTATGAACTTTGAATTATGAACTATGAACTATGAACCAAGTTTCCCCTCCAGAATATCGTAATGATACGGTGCTGCCGCTTCCCATGGAGGTAAAGGCTGATGCTTGGGCTGTGGATGCGGCCTGTTCGGGCAATCCCGGACCGATGGAGTATCAGGCCATTGATCTGCAGACGGGATACCGGGTGTTTCACTTCGGTCCCATGCGTGGCACGAACAATATCGGGGAGTTCCTGGCCATCGTCCATGCGCTGGCACTATGCTGGCAAAAAGGACTTCATACCAAGACCATCTATTCCGACAGCTATAACGCCATACTCTGGGTGAACAAGCGGAAATGCAAGACCAAGCTGGAACGCACACCCGAGACCGAACCGCTATTCCAGATTATTGCACGTGCCGAATATTGGCTCAACACTCACCAGTGGAGCAACCCCATCATAAAATGGGAAACCGGCAAATGGGGCGAGGTGCCCGCAGACTTTGGTAGAAAGTGATATCAGTTCATAGTTCATAGTGCATAGTTCATGGTTGGGCTGCGCATGATGAACTATGAAATATGAATTTTTAACTGTGAACTATGAACTTTGAACTATGAACTTCGAAACCGATGCCATTGAGCTGCTGAAGCAGCTGATAGCTACGCCAAGCGTAAGCCGTGAAGAGACGAGGGCTGCCGACTTGCTGGAAGCCCGCATGACGGAATGGGGCTTGCAGCCCCGACGTGAGGGAAATAATGTTTGGAGCGTATGCCCTGACTATGATGAGAACCGTCCGACCCTGCTTCTCAATGCCCACATTGACACGGTGAAGCCTGTCAGCTCGTGGACACGTGACCCCTTTGCACCCACAATAGAAGATGACCGCCTCTATGGTTTAGGTGCCAATGATTGCGGCGGTGGACTGGTGAGCTTGCTGCAGGTCTACAGAATCTTCCTTTCACAACCCTCCCAGTATAACATTGTCTTCTTGGCCTCGGCCGAGGAGGAGGTATCGGGCAAGGATGGCATCAGCCGGGTGCTGCCTCTGCTGCCAGAGATCAGTGTGGCCATCGTAGGCGAGCCTACTGGCATGCAGCCCGCAACTGCCGAGAAGGGGTTGATGGTGATTGACGGCTATGCCCACGGACAGTCAGGTCATGCTGCCCGTAATGAGGGGGTGAATGCCATTTACGAGGCACTTGACGACCTGCTGTGGCTGCGTAACTATCAGTTCAGGAAGGCAAGTCCCCTGCTGGGTGCTACGAAGATGAGCGTCACCATGGTGGAGGCAGGCACGCAGCACAACGTCGTGCCCGACCTGCTGCACTTTGTCATAGATGTACGTACCAACGAATATTACAAGAACGAATTTGTGTTTGAGTTTCTGCGTAAGCACATGAAGAAGTGTGAACTGAAAGCCCGCTCCTTCCGTCTTCACTCTTCCAGCATACCTGAGAGTCACCCGTTGGTGAAGCGCTGTCAGGAACTTGGCATGACACCCTTTGGTTCGCCTACACTCAGCGACCAAGCACTTATGTCATTCCCCTCGCTGAAGCTTGGTCCAGGACAGTCGTCACGTAGTCATTCTGCCGATGAGTACATCTGTCTGTCGGAGATACGCGAGGCTATCGAAACCTACGTGAAACTACTGGCTTAACAGCTACTGTATTTCCAGATTCCCGAATTGCAGCCCCTTGCCCTCCACTTGGAGTGTATAGGTACCTGCATTGATCTGTGTGCCTGTTGTGGTGCTGAGCATTTTGAACTTGTCAGGTGTCACAGGGAAGGTGATGTCGCGGTCTACCAGCATCGTCTTCTTCGCATCAACAAGGGTGAGACGGGCCTTGACAGGCTGACCGGTGGTATTCTTGTAACGGAAACGAAGGGCATACTCCTGTCCCAGTCCTGGGCGGATGATGAAAGTTGTCGGCTGCCCGTTGCGCATGGGCTGCGGCTCATACACGGTGGCAGGGCGGGCCTCAATGTCCTGAGGCAGTTCCTCCTTGGGCAGTCTGGCTATGGTGTCGGTATCGAGCCTGAGCCAGGAATCCGGAGCGACAGCAGGCTGCTGCCTTACAGCAACAGGCAGTGTTGAAGCAATAGCAATGGCAGCGATGACGGCCTGCCCGCTCTTCACCTCCGGGAAGGAAATCCTCAGGTGGCCTTTTTCTGCCTTGGCCGACAGAATGCGTTTGCATGCTCCAAGGTAACCGGCTTCAGCCCAAAGGTCGAGGTCATCGACAAGGGTGTGGCCATTGACGGCTACATCGAAGATACGTAGCCCCTCGTAGTCGTCGCCGACACGTCCTTCCTGCCCATGCCAAGGCTCGGCAAAGTAGAGCTCTATGCGATAGTCGCCATCGGGAACCGGGAAATCATACCAGAGTCGATGACGCCCGAAACGGAATGACTGGAACAACGGGTCACTCCCTGTTCCTCGGATATTGTGAGTGATATGACGCTGGGAGGCCTGATAGGCATGCAAGCCGAAGTCCTGTCCCCAGGAGTGGCTGTAGAGACTGTCGTCAGCCTGCCACTGCTGACCGAATTCATCGGTATAGGCATCGCCGCCGCAATTGATGCGGTAAAGATAGTGATAGCCGTCGGCTCCCTTCACCAAATGGCGGTTTCTGTCGGCTGCCGTCACATGGGCTGTCTCGTTATTGCTATCTAAGATGCCATAGCGCTGGCGATACCAATAATAGGCAGGAGTTGGCTCTTCCCAAATGGTGGTGAGCCCCTTGTAGTTGATGGGGCCTATCTTATCGATGCGGCGCAAAGCGCCGTCAGGCTGTGTACGTCCGGGATTGTCGTGTGAACTGAAAAGCCATTGGAAGTGGCCGCAGACACCCTGGCCTGCAGTATCGGCAAAGGCCTTTTCTGCCAGACGGGCCTTCAGGCCAAGAAGAGACGTGAATGACTCCTCACTGTATTTCGCTTCACCATGCAGACCGATGGTCCGCCAGGCGCCATATTCACCATTGAGTAGCTGGTCGTCACGCTGCAGTTCCTCGTCGTATTTCCCGGCATCGCCACCGTAGGTGCCGCTCCAGTTCTGGATGACGTTCCAATCGGTACCCTCACCGCCATTGCAGGTAGTGATGAGCCGCATGGTAGAAGCAGTAGGATCGAGGCTGCGGATGATGTCTGAACATTCTTCTGCGAAATCCCGTGGCAGCACGCTCTCGTTCTGCAGTCCCCAAAGAATAACGGAAGGAGAGTTGCGTCGCTCCTTGATCCAACGTACGAGCAAGCGTTTGAAGTTGTCGCGGAACTCTGGTGTGTCATACCAGATGTGGGCTGAAAACTGGCTCCAGAAAAGGATACCCTGCTGGTCGAATAGTTGCTGATAGAGCAGGTTGTGGGGCTGGTGACCCTCACGGAAGGCATTGAAGCCAGCATTGCATATCTGCTTTACACGCGAGCGGATCTGCTCGTGTGAAAAGGCGTGGCTGGCACCAAGGATATGCTCGTACTCACAGGTGCCATTGATCAATGTGGGAACGCCGTTGAGACGGAAACGGTGGTCGGGAGACCCGAAGCGTGGCCAGGATATGGAACGGATGCCGAAAGGTGTGGTTACCTCGTCGGTGCTTTTTCCGTTGCGTTTAACCATGGTGGTAAGACGGTAGAGATAAGGATCGGCGAGACTCCAGCGATGGACTTCGGCTATATGCTGGGCATGTCGAAAGACACGTGTCTCGCCAGGTTGCAGAGAGACGTTCTCAGCCTGACGGAATACCTGCTTGCCACTGGCGAGCGTGAACTTGTTGACGAATTCAATGTCCTGTGGCTCGGCAGTATAGTTCTTGACCTCAGCATCAATAAACACGGAGTCGCATGCCTGGTTATTCCAGATATGAACTCCAAAAGGCTCGATACGTACTCCATCGGTTTCGACAAGCGTGACAGGACGGAAGATGCCGAAGGGCTGTGAGCCTTCGGAGAATCCGTATTCTGATGAGCAGCCGCCGCAGACCCATGGTGATGCTGTCTGCATGGCAGGATGATCCACTTCCACCGAGAGTCTGTTCTCGCCTTGACGAAGAGCATCAGTCACATCAAGCGTCCATACGGTGCGTCCTACTAATTCCTTGGGATAGCCAACACCATTCAGCGTAACAGTGGCATAGGTGCCTACACCCTCGAACTGCAGGAAGTAACGTTTGCCCTTGACTTTCTCTGCCTGGAAGGTCTTCCGATAAACAGCGGAACCATGCAGATTGCCGTGGCGTAGCTGGCGATAACCGTAGTAATCGTCGAAGTTATGGGGAATGTTCAAATGGGTGGCAACGGTGTCGCCGTGAACAGTTCCCGTCCAGTCTTCGTTAAGGTTGACAAGACGACGTCTACCCGTTGGCTCCGGAGAAGGGAAACGCACGGAGCTGCGCCCCATCGGGACACTGACAGCTAAGGCGATGCCACGCTGCTGGTCGTTGTTGACAGCACAATAGAAGTGGTAGACCACCCCGTCATGCTTCACCACACAGCTCTTATGGGCGAACATCTCGTCATAAGGCTTCGAAGGATATATGAGGTCGGGGCCTTCCCAACGCTGCCAATGAATGAGGTCGCGACTGACAGCAAAAGTATTGAAGGCATTGTACTTGCGCGAGGGATCGTATGCCATGAAGTAGAACATAACGTATAGGTCACCCATCTTGGCAATCTGTGCATCACCAGTGATGATACCACCTACCTCGTTGGCAAAGACCGGATTGCCAGCATAGCGTTTCCATTTTTTCAAGTCATTAGAAAGAGCGATGCCTATACGTTCAGCCTTGAGATGATTGTCAGGGTTAATGCCTCCTGCATTATAGAACATGACAAAGCGTTTGCCTAATGTCTTCTGTGTGTCATCATAGATGGTGCTTTTGTATTGTACCAGCTTTTCCCACCACTGCACATCCTTGTCATCGATGCTGAGCATCGGTTTGTCGGATGTTTGCCATTCATGGGGTGTGGTAATGTCATCCTCCGTCCAAGAGATGCCGATATTGAGCGGTTCTTTCACCGCTTCATAGCCGGTACCATGTCCGCCGATGTAGGTCATCCTGTGCCGGTTCTGATAGGTTCCCATCCGATAGCTGCCATCCCAGTTCCAGTCAATGAGTGAAGGGAATCCTCCACGCTGGTTCATGTCCCAGCCGTTGTCTTTGTAGCTAAGTAATCGTCCTGATGTAGTCCAGTTCAACAGGTCTTCGCTTTCAGCAAGCCATGTCTCGTAGCCTCTTCCGTCGAGCCCGTCTTTGCCGTTGTACACCACGTAGGTCATATACCATTTGCCGTTCTCTTGAAACACGGTAGGGCAGTCTATCTTATGGTAGTTATCCCGAGGCGCCACCACCAAACCATATTTATAGGGAGTACGGATCTGAGCATAAACCTCGTTCATCTCTTTTTCTGAGATGTCATGAGCCATAGTGGTCAGTGGAATGAGAGCCAGTAGGGCAAACAGTCTAATCGTTTTCATCGTGATTGATCTTTATTTCATGAACAGCCAGTCCACTTCATCGCCTGCACCTTGCAGACCCACATCGCGAGGTCTGACTGCATCGGATGTGAATCCTGCCACCATGATGATGCCTTTAGGGAGATTGATGGTGTGATGACCAGCAGAAAAAGAGTACGCATGAATATGTACTGGTGGCATCTGGAACATACTCACCGCATTTGTGAGTATGGGCTCTGCCTGACCATACTCATTGCCTGTGGCATCGGTTTCAAGTTTAGGGGCTTTCGCCCATTTTGGATCATCGTCTTGGAAAAAGCCAACGAGCAGTTTTACAGGCTCTTCGCAGGAAAAATCGACCGTAGTGCCAACGATGCGGGTGGTGTCACGGTTCAGAACCAAAGCATGTAGGTTGGTAAGCTCTGGAGCGAGCGAGTCGATACGGGTGTCCTCACGGTTCTCGAAGAGGACAGCATCTTTTGCCATCAGAATTGTTGAGACGGGTGAGTGGAGTGTCACCTTCGCGGATGTCAATGCTTTGATGGTACTGCCTATAGGACTATTGACAGGTGCTTTGAGCTTTTCGATATTCGCCTTCAGAGCATCAAGTTCGTCTTGATACACTGGCAAAAGTTCGCTCCAGGTTTTCATCTTGCCATCATCACCACCTACTGGAATACGGCGCTGGGCTGTCTGCATAGAATTGGCGTAAAGATAGGTCTCATCAGTAAGACGGCAGAGTTTCTTCCAGTAGTTGAGGCTCTGCTCAAGCCATACTTCGGCACCTCTGAGATGGTTGATGTCCTTATCCCATTTGTATACCAGTGCCTGACTGGCGGCCATCACTTTGCTGTGGAACGACATAGCGAAGAGCCTATAGCACTCGAAGTCGTTCTTTACCCTCAGGAACTCATCCTGATGACGTTCCGGCATGCAGTCGCCCATCCTCCTAATGGCATTTGCTGCGGCTTCGGCATGGGCAATGCACTGGTCGACGATGTCAAAAGGCAACTCGCCGACATGCTTCTCACCTTTATATTCTTTCTCGACCCATTCAATCAGTTTCTCACCCTCAGGACCGCAACTCTCATAGAAACCCGGATAGATATTAAACTTATACGGATTGACCAACTGTGCCATTTTCATGCCTAATAGCAACGTCTGGCGATTGCCTTCGGTGATACCGAAACGACGCAGCAACTTTGGAGCAATCTCTCCGACCTCATCGTAGGCATTCAGTAAATGACCTGCTGCAATAGTGTCGATGCCGTAGTAGTCTGCCAATTGCTGTTCCCAGAAGGTCTTGTCGTCTCCTCTGTCGCAATTCCATGCATAACGTCCCCATACTTTGTACCACATCCAGTCACGGTCAATCTGCAATAGTCTCTTTCCGTTGGGTAGTTTGTCTGCCGTATAGGGCCAGTCCCAGTAGGATGCCTGAGGATAGAGGTGCAACCCCTTGGAGTGGTGCACACGGTGCATGGCTTGGACGGTCTTCTGGGTAAATGCAGGAGAAGACCATCGCCAAGGTTCAAGGTTGGCAAGGATATGGACATTGTCAATGTGAATAGGTGCTGCGGCAGCCAATTGCCGGTGGGTCTCACCCCACGGTCCACCAGGCTCATAGGTGGTGAGGCTTTCTCCCGTATACTTGCTCATTGTATAAATATTCGGATAGAGGGGCAGCGAGGCTTTCAGCACTGCGGGGCCGTCGGTATCGTGAGAACGAAGGATGATGGGTGGAGTATCTGTTCTTCCAGAGGCCACAAGACCCTCCTTGATACCAGGAATGACAGTCTGCGTCATCCACTGGATATCGGTCTCGATGCCAGACATAGCCTCACCGAGACAAACCAAGAATCCCACCTTCGGATACTTCTCGACAAAAGCCGCAATCGATTTGCGGGTATAGTCGGCAATAAGCGGGGTGATGGGGCGGTTCCTATCCTGCGTCTTCAATCCATAATGATCGGCAAAAGGCTTGCTCAGGATGATGTTGTAGAACATCTGTATCACGCGGATACCCCGGCGGTCGGCTTCGTCGACGAGGAATCCGAACATCTCCTGATTCTTCTCCATCGTAGCATCGTCCACCTCAGGAGCAAAGGGATAATCCTTGAGTTTCACCAACGAGGCAAAAGGATGACCGTTCCACAGGTATACCGTATTCATATTGTTCTCTGCCAGCAGGTCGAGATACTGCAGCCACAGTGTCTTGTCATAGAACCAAGGGAAATTCTCCGGCGTATAGGGGTATTCGTACACTCGATGACCAGGCAGGTAGACGGTCTTCTGAAGTCCCACGCAGGCACCACGGAGTTTCATCTGAGGGACTTCCGTGACCGAGGTCAGACTGGAAAGAGAAGGGTCCTGCCGGTATAGTTCCAACAAGCGGTTCGAACCATAAATGGCTCCGCTATTGTCATTGCCAATGATACTTATCTTCCTTCCCTTACGTTGGATGGTGAAACCCTCTGCCTCGCCAGTGTTGCTCACACGGATATTGATGTTCCAATTGCCGCTAATCGGGCGCAGTCTGTCGAGGGCATACTCTGTCTGTGGGGTGATCGTCTTGTTGTAGAGTTTCACTTTTCCTGCCATTGGCAATGCCATGAACACGCAGGCTATGATGATAACGGGTCTGATTCGCATATTATCGTGTAATAATTATTTCTTGTTGTGGTGGAATATCTATGCAATGGTCTCCGACGAAAAGCATACCCCTGCCACCGTCGCTTCGGACGGTTACTTTCTGTTGATCCATTCTGACATGAATCTTGCCAAAGGGTGTGGGCACCTCACCTTCCATCCAGTCGAGCCCGCCAGTTGCGGGACGGACTACATACTCCTCATAGCCTGGCTTTACAGGCTCTACGCCAAGGAAATACCTACCTATTAGATATAACGGGGAGGCTCCCCAGGCATGACAGAGGCTCTTGCCATAAGGCCGTCCATACATGGACAGATGCTGGGTGCCGGATTCAGTGGGAACATATTTTTCCCAGAATGTTGTTGCTCCTTCACGAATCATCCCTCCCCAGTAGTCTTTCATCTCTGACAATACTCTTGACTGCATTCCCATCTTGCAAAGCGTTTCCAGCTCGTAGAAACGCATGTAAGGTGTGGTGATGGGGGCGACATCGGGATTAAGCATCACCTGTTCCATGATCTGGCGGCTCTCCGTTTCATCAGTCAGTCCATAAAGTATGGCAAACATGTTGGGGAACTTGGTAACCTGGGTGTTCAGCACCCCATTTTCAAGTGCATGGAGCCACACGTGCCGATCCTGGTCCCAGAAGAGCTTTTTCATTTTGGCTTTCAGACGGTCTGCCATTGAACCATACTTCACAGCAGCGGCCTCTTCCGAAAGTAACCCTGCACATATTTCCATCGTTTCAAGGGCCTTGGCAAAGAGTATTTGCTCAAAGGCAAGCGTACCGCGCTTATGCATGGGGAAGTCCACCCAATCCACAAATATCCAGTCATCAGCCTGCCCCTCGGCCATTCCGTCGGCATTGACCCTGCCGAGCACATAGTCCATCAGGGAGACCATGCGTGGCCACAATTCCCGTATGAAATCCACATCGCCCACATACAGATAATAGTCCATGACCGACTTAAACCAATAGAACGTATAGTCCATGATGGTATTCACGTGAGCCGTTACAGGATCCTTGCCGCGCAACTGCCGGATGGTGCGTCTCACGCAGGCTGTATCGAAACGCAGGTAATAGTTCATCAGGTACGATTGTATGGCATCGCCGCTCCATGTCCAACGGTCGCGTTTGACGCCGTCCATGAAGAACTCCTGCGTCGTTAGATCCATAGTATAGGCCGCCACCTCCCAGATTCTGTTCAGCTCCTCATCACTACAGCGGAAAGAGCCGCTTCGCTGCATGTCGTGCGGAGCGTATTCATAATCCATCAGCAGTGCCTCGTAGCCTACTGTGCCCTCTTGTTCTACCAATACATATCTGAAAGCTTTCGAGGCAAGCGCCTCCATGCTGCCACTGCTCACCAGGCAACAGTCAAGCGTCTCACAGTGGTCTCGGTCCAAAGCCTCTTCCTTGCTCTCACCGTAGAAGATACGAAGCAACCCTGAACCTACAAGATTCCGGAACTTCAGACTACCGAATGTCTCGCGGCCAAAGTCATAGAGTCTTCCGTTTGTACCAGTTTCCTCGCTACTGATGGGGTATTGCTCCTTATGTTCCAGACGGTAGCTTGACGGCGGAGTGTCCATGCTGTCGAAACACCATGAGGCTGCAGGTACATAGATGCCTGAGCCATGAGCCGTTCCGTTCTCGTCAATCCATATCTTGTCTTCATAAGTAACAAGCCAACTGCTGTCCGTCTGAATGGTCTTGCCGGTGATGAACAGCGCTGGCGGCTCTGACTGGTTCCACACCTTCAGATTCAGTTTGTGCTGCCCCTGGGGTACGACAAACGATTCTGGCATTCCAAATTGCAGTTTTCCGTCAAGCATCAGGTTATACCGGCCTTCGCAGGCTATGGTGATTGTCTCATCCTCTGCCAGCGTAAAAGATTTGCTGAATTCCACCGTAACGTAGTGTGAATCCTGCTTCCAGAAGGGGGGGGACATGGCTCCCCGCTCCGTCCGTCTGTTGTTGAAGATGTTACCCAGCCACACCTCAAAGTCGCCTGGGTACCATATCCATGTTGCCTTCAATGGCTTAGCAGCCTCCATGTCCAATAGTTCTTAGTAGTTTGTATCTTAGTTTGCCAATTTGGCTACAAATTTATATAAAATTTTTGAGATTATAAGCCAGTTTAGATAAAAATGTGAACAAATTGCCCCGAAAAGTTAGAAATCAAGGCTCACATACGCTCAATCCTATTCTTTTCCGTGCTCTAAGTCACA
>JAEEQB010000087.1 GCA_016285075.1 Prevotella sp. | reverse complement strand
ATGTAGATGAGCGGTTCACCCTGCTTGGCCATACCATAGAGTGTGTTTTGAATTTTGATGACATATCCAGAAATGGGGGCGGTAATGGTACAATAGGACAGTTCATGTTCCAGTTCGTGTAACTCGGCCCTCGCTTCGTTGTATCCGCTGCTGATACGAGCCATTTTCTTGATGTTTTCTGGTGCTGCATCAAGATGGTCGTGCTTATAGCCCTGACCCATCAGAATGGCCTGATATTGAAATTCGGCTTTCTCCAGTTTAGCACGGCTGTGGGCTATCTTCACACGCAAGGCAGCATCGCTAAGTCGTGCTACGACCTGGCCTTTTCTGACTTCCTGTCCAACATTATCTATGGCGAACATGGTAATCTGTTCTGAGATACGGCTATAGACAGGCACCTCGCGGACCGTCATGATCTTACCCTTGATGGCTGTCGAAAAACTCGGAGTCTCCTGGTGTGAGGGGGCTTTTTGCGGTTGCACAGTCAGCGTATCGGCCTGCTGTGGAACAGGTTTCACGTCGCTTTTCGACTGACAGGCAGCGAGCAGCGCAAAGAGCATGGCGAGGAGTGAAAAACGGATATACTTATTCATAATTGATGAGAGTTTGCAGATGATAGTGACTTACCCAGAATTCTTCCAAGGCAGCCAGATAGTTAGTGTAGGCAGTAGCCCATCGCGACTCTGCCAGAGTGAAGGTGTTGATGTCACAAAGACCGTTGGCATAGTTGTCGGCCGTCTCATTGTACGTCTTTTCAGCCAATTTGATGGTCTTTTCGGTGCTGGTAAGCCTGTCTCTGCTGGATTGCAACTTCTGCAGGGTCACAGCGGCGTCTTCTGCCAACAGGCGCTCTACCTCCTGGGATGCCAGTTCCTGCCGATTCGACCAGGCCGCAGCCTTCTCATGACGCTTTTTGGCAGCACCATGATCCATCAGCGGTATTGAAAACTGCACGGAGCCTAAAGCATACAAATGCTGGTTCTTGTAGGCACTTCCGAATGTATTATTGACTTGTTGCATTCCCAGATTGACGTCAAGCCCGACATTGATGCCCCGCTCTTTGCGCGTCTTGTATTCCTGATGGCGCGCTTCAGTAAGTTCTGCCATCTGATGCTGGTATGCCGGACTGTTGGACAAGGCAAGTTTTACGACCTCCTCCGAAGTATAGGCGACAGGAGGGAGCATGTCTGGTATGCTCAACAGAGCCAGGTCGGCAGGCAGTTGTTCCAAACGCAACAAGGATGCCAGTTCTGTCCTTGCATTCCACTCATCTTTTCGCGCCACTTCGACCTGGTTGGCGGTATTCTGCTGCTGCACCTCTATCGAGTGCAGTTCTGCCAGCGTGACGATGGCAATGGTCGCTTTCTCGCGGGCAATGGCCAAAATTGTGTCGTTCAGATACATCTCCTCCAAACGCATCTGCAACACCCGTTGCTTACATGCCAGGCGAAAGTAGCGCACGGCTGCTTCTTCGGCAAGAAGTCGCAGGTCGTACTCATGCTGGCAACGTGCTGCCTTCAGACGCTGGTCTTCCACTTTCTTCTCCCATCCGAAGGGGTTGTATCCCAACAGGTCATGGCTATAGCCAACCATCAGCGGACTGGCCACGAACTGTCGTGGGTATCCGGAGGCTTCCTTGCGAAAGTACTCACTCCAAATGGCCTGCGTGCCCACATAGGCTTCACCGCCGAATGGCAGCACCTTCTGACTGAGTCTCAACTGGGCCGAAGTGGAGAAGATATCATAGTTGCGCAGGTAAACATAGTCTCGGCTGGGGTCGCTGACGATGCGAGAGTAATTGGGCACGACTCTCAACGACAGTTGTGGCTTGCGCAATGCCTCGAAAGCCTCATAGGATGCCTGTTGGCTACTGAATTCCTGCTGGCTCTGGAAAGCGGTGATGGCGCTGTCTTGGGCCAGCCGTATCACCTCGTCCAATGTCAGCGATACCTGCCCCATACTTCTCAAGGGGAACAGACTGAGGAATATTAAGCCGGTCAAATGGCGTAAATCGATTCTATTCTTCATCGCCTTCTGTATTTTTAAAATCCAAGAAATAGCCGCGCGCCTGGAGTTCCTTGAAGTTTCCGTCATCGGCTACGCGACCGTCCTTCAGCACAATGATGCGGTTGCATTGTTGGATGGTGCTCAGCCGGTGGGCTATGACGATGCGCGTACATTTCATTTTGGCGAGGTTCTCAACGACGGTGTGCTGGCTGATGTTGTCGAGCGCCGATGTGGCCTCGTCGAGGAAGAGCACCTTGGGCTTTCTTACCAGTGCACGGGCAATGAGTATTCGCTGGCGCTGTCCGCCCGACACGCCTTTGCCGTCGACGGTGATGGGGGTGTCCATGCCTAAGGGGAACTTGCGGATGTCCTTGTCGAGAGCGGCCATGCGAGCGGCCTCCCAGGCATCCTCGTCGGTCAGGTGCGGGTCGTTGAAAATGATATTGTCGCGGATGGTGCCCTCAACGAGCTGGCCGTCCTGCATGCAAATGCCAATACAGAATTGTCGCAGGCTGCGCAGATTGATGTCACTCAAGTCGTACTGGTCGTAGAAAATGGATCCTGCTAACGGATGCTCCAGGCCCATCATCAGTCGCATTAGGGTACTTTTTCCGCAGCCCGAGCTTCCGACAAGGGCAACATAGTCACCGCTATTGATGCTCAGGTTCAGACCGTCGAAGAGCATAGGCATGTCATCGGCATAGCGGAACTTCAGACCGCGTATGTCCACCCGCCCTGATATGCTCTTCACGACATGGGCTTCCTCCTTCACTTCAGTCCTTGCAGCAAATATAGGACGGCAGAGCCGTATCTCCGGTAGCATGCGTGACAACGTTTTCGTGATGGTCTGCAATTGAAACACGGCCTTGCCGACGATCCCTAAAACGGCACAATAGGCGATATAGTCGGAGAGTGCCAGGCCATAGTGCCAAGCTGCCCACATCGTCACAATCATGGGCAGGAACTTGAGACAATAGCTGACGCCAGTGATATAGAAACTGGCCAAAGGCTGGCGGCTGCTGTACGCCTCTGTGGGTGCATAAGCCTTTGCCCATTGATAGAAAGCCCGGAACTCAGCCCCGCTGGTCTTGATTTTCTGGATACCTGAGAACAAGGAAAACAGCGTGCCTATGAGGTGTGAGCCGCTGGAATTCACGCTTAACTGCACGATCTTTGCATAGTAGTACTCCAGCATGATAGCCGCCAATTGTATCATTATAACAACCAAGCCAGTGAAAAGCAACGGGCCACCATAGATGAAGAACTGTATGAACATGACTGCTGAAAACAGAAAAGTCAATATGGTCGACAGGAAATCGGCCGTAAGACTTGAACTGACGCGCGACAACGACAGCAGACGGTTGGCGAGGTCGCCTGGCGTAAATGTCTTGGCAAACGTGGCAGGCAGTAGCAGCAGGCGCGACATGGTAGCCGTCTGCAGCGCATATTCCACCTTGTCCTTGATGCGTACCACCACCAGGTTGCGAGCTATCTGCACCATCGTCAGTCCGGCGGCAGCACTGAAAAGCAGTGTGGCAATGGGAGCAAGCTGACTGGCATCACCCGATGGAATCACCTCCGAAAAAATCAGCTTGCACACGTATGGCGTAAACATCGTCAGCAGAGCAACGCTTACGCAGGCCATCAGGCAGTAAAGCCAGTCATACATGCAGAGGCAGCTCAAGGCATAGCGCATTATTTTCCTGGCAGTCAGTTTCTCGTCTGTAAGAGGCTGACAGGTAATCAGTGCCACCCTCTTCAGCAGGTCTGCACTTTTGCTGGCCATCATAAGTTTACCTGTCTTCGGATGAGTGAACGTATAATCTGTAAAGCCGGGAACAAGTATGACGGGCGTGTCGTCGTCGGCCATAAATCCCATCATGTGGCCCGTACAGCGCGACCACCAACGGTCGGTCAGCGTAATGTAGCGGAAGAAAACGTTATAGCTGTCTAACAACGTCTCTATCTTCTCGATGTCCGATGGCAAATCTACAGCCGACTGCATCTGCTTCCATAGCTTCCGGTCTATTATGGATCGCAGAATGTCCCGTGTCTGGCTCATCGCCTTGCGGTCACCATCCATGCGGTGGGCTAACTGCTGGTGGAATAGATTCGTTCTCATCGTGTCACGCGTATTTTAACAGGTTGCTGTAAAGACCGTCCATCTGACTCAGCTCGTCGTGCGTGCCGTGCTGGGTGATGTGGCCGTGTTCTACAACATAGATCTGCTCGCACTTGGCAATGGTCTCGAGGCGATGGGCAATCATGATGGTTGTTATGCCCATGTCATAAAGATGTCCCATCACCTTGGCTTCCGTCTCAGGATCCAGTGCCGAGGTGCCCTCGTCCATGAGCAGCACGGTAGGCTCCTTGGCCAGTGCGGTGGCTATCTCGATGCGCTGTCGCTGGCCGCCGCTGAAGTTCTTGCCACGCTCAGCAACGACTCCCCGATAGGCTCCAGGACGTTCCATGATCTCATGGTGTATCTGCGCATCGTTGCAGGCCAGCACCATAGCGAAGTCTTCTATCGAATCGTCCCACATCTTGACATTGTCTGCAATAGTGCCTTCAAAGAGGGTTACGTCCTGATTGACCACCGAAACAGAGTTGACGAATGTCATACGGTCGATGGCCTTACGGGGCTTGCCGTCGAACAGCACTTCACCCTCCCATGGCTCATACAGCCCCGACACGAGGCTCAGGATGGTGCTCTTGCCGCAACCCGAGGGGCCTACCAGAGCGATGCGCTCGCCAGCCTTGATTTTCAGCGAGAAGTGACTGATGATGGGCGGCAGGTTACGGTCGTAGCCGAAGGTGACGTCGCGCAGTTCTATCTCACCTGCCAGTTTGGCCACATCTGGCAGTTCGTCATCGGTCGGCAAACGCAGTTCAGCGCATTCCGGCTTACAGTCGGTCACCTCCTTGATGCGCTGGATAGACGAGTTGATTCTCAAAGCGGTCTGTACGCTGGCAATAGTCCTGATGATGGGATTGATGGACTCGTTGATAAGTCCTTGTGAGGCCAGTATCATGCCAGGTGTCATCTCACCTTGCAGGATGAACCAGGTGCCCATACATAGTATGACACCATTGGTAACCTCCAATATAAACTCCGGCAGGGCGCTCAAATAAATATTATTGGTGAAGGTGTTCACGCGGGCATTCATAGACTGTGCATAGGTTTTCTCCCATTGTGCATAGAAGTGTCGCTCACCGCCCAAGGCCTTGATGGTGTCCAGATTACCCATTCCCGTCATGGTGACGTTTTGTAGCCGCGTCTCCGTCACTTCCAGGTTCATGGCGAGTTCCTTCTGCTTGTTGGCAGTGCTGCGCATCACGTAAACGAGCAACAGGACGGAGAAAATTTCCAGCAATCCCAGTTTCCAGTTGAAAAGCATGACAAAATAGCAGCAGAGAATGGGCAGGATGAGCAAGCTTACGGCCGCCAGGGAGTAGTCTATCAGCCTGGAGGTCTTTGCGATGGTGGTGTAGCGTGCCGCCAGTTCACCTGGTGAAAATTGGGTGAGCAGCGTCATCGGTAGTCTAAATACTGTCCACAGGAAATTCGACGAAGTGGTGATGTTGACTCTTGCCTGACTCTTCCGGCGTAAAATAGAGAACCCTATCCAGACCGCCAGTTCAAGCACGAACAGCAGGATATACAGCACTATCAGGGGGGTAAACCATTCCGGGTTCTTCTGTGTGATGATGTTGTCGGTATAAACCTGCTGAAACAGTGACGGAAATATGTTGACTATGGAATTAATGGCAAGGACAATAATACCATTGAAGGCAAAAAGCATATTGCCCTTTAGGAAATAGCGTAATGCCGATACCATCGACAACGCGGCTTTTCGGTTGCGCGTCTTCTCTGCCATCATTCAAACTTTTGCTTTAGGTTACGGAAACGTGTACGCGACGACTCGAACAGATACTGGAACATGCTGCGTCGGTGGGTCTCGGTGAGCACTGAACAGTAGGTGCCGATGCCCATGCTCACATTTTCTGGCTCGCCAAACGACCAGTCGTATTGCGTGGAGTCCTCAGGTGAGCGTAGCAAGTCGATGCGCACCTCGTAGACCACATCGCCCTGTTCCAGCAATCGCTTGGCCAAGAT
>JAEEQB010000057.1 GCA_016285075.1 Prevotella sp. | reverse complement strand
GAGGCCATAAGCAGTCCCCCTGCCACCGAATAGCGTAACAGGGGGCTTGGAAAGAGGATGATTTTCTGGATTTGCTGGCTATAAAGCAAGTTCAGAATGGGGATTCGTGTTTAGCGGACAGTAATAAAAAAATTTAATCAATTATATAGAGTATTGCTTAAATATATACCTTTTTCTTATCGAACAATTCTCCCATCACCTACGCATCCACTTTGTTACTACTTTGTTGTTCTCAATGCTTTGTTCTTAGGCGATTTTGATGAAGTAACATTTGATCCAGAACAATCTGAAGGCGAAATTTGGTTGAACACTTGTATATCATTAAAAGAAGCTGGTGTGTCACAGAAAGGCATTCAAAAGACATTGTCTCTTATGCCTTTTTATATCAAAGAAATCGGATTCAATCCATTTGAAAATTCGACTGAAAATTTTGCAAGAGTAAAATCTTTCTATCTTACTGGTGATAAAAAATGGATAGATGTTCTCAGTCTATCAAAGTTAGTTTTCTTAATTGACAAATTGTTTGTAATGATGGACTTGCCAGTATCAAAAACTATTATTGATGTGATAGATAGTGAGATGAAATACGCGCGAGCTTTATTAAATATGGGCGATATAGATGCCAGCAAATTGTCACCCTATGGCCCTAATGGTATTGCTATACGAGGAGAACTTGATTATAAAGGAAAAGCGTTATGAAGCGGAAAAAGAAGAAGCATTGCGGAAAAGTCCAAAGCTATGCTTCAAGAAAAAAGGTCGCAGGGAGTGCGACCTATTACTTTTTACTGATCAGGATTCTTCATGAGGGCTATCAATATGTTCAACTTCTATTATTTCCACGTCACCCAATGCCTTTATCTGTTCTTGGAACCATTCCCATTTGTCATCATGAACATTCACTGTCATCATCTTCATATTATCTTGCTTTTGTTTTCTTATTACTAATTAGAACTGGCTACTTGTCACTTTGAGCTAAGAAGCTTGAAATGATTATTTGAAAATCAGCTGTGCGAAATTGTAGAGGCCATACTTCCAGACAACGAAGTTGTGGCCTTCGTTAGGATAGTTGATGAGGGTGCAGGGAATGCCCTTCTCGTCACAGTATGCCTTGAGTTGTGCGCTGTTGTTCATCAGGCCGTCAGCTCCACCACATACCATCCACAGGAGTTTGTTCTCCTTCTTCACCTTGTCGACATCAGGAATGAGCTGTGCAGCACGCTGCGTGTTGGGTGCGGAAGAGAAACCGCCTACGTATGCAAATACGTCTATGTGACCCAGTCCGAAGTTGAGCGACTGGCCGCCTCCCATCGACAGACCGGCGATGGCACGGTGATCCTTGTCGGCGTAAACGCTGAAATTCTTCTCGATGTAAGGGATAAGGCTGCCGATGAGGTCTTTGTCAAAATCGCCGAATGCCCTAAACGAGCCCATGCCTCCTGCACGGGAGTCGTCCTTCTGTGCACGTCCGTTAGGCATGACCACGATCATGTCGGCCACCTTTCCATCGGCATAGAGGTTGTCCATGATGATGTCGGGCTTGCCACCGTCTTTGTACCACTCATTCTCGTCACCACCGATGCCATGAAGCAGGTAGAGCACGCTGTACTTTTTCTTCGCATCGTACTTCGGTGGCAGATAGACGTTTGCCTTACGGGTGGTTCCTACTGACTCTGATTGGTACTCGATGAGCTTCACGGTGCCCTTTGCGATTCCATCACGCTCCTGGTCGAAACCCTGAGGAGCTGCCTTGTACTCATCAAACTTCACGTCAACCTGTGGTGCGCCGAACATTCCCCTCGGAATAGTCGGCTCTTGTGCATTGGCTGTCATCATAGACAGGGTAAGCAATGCTGCGAAATAGAACTTCTTCATTTGATTATTTAATTGGTTTATAATTGATATAAGTTTCTCGTGTTTAGGAGTTTAGGAGTTCTTTGCAAGCAGAACTTGCGAAAATTGAATAATTGAAATAAAGCTACTTGATTAGACGGGGTTTTGTTCATTTGAAAGAGTAGGTAAAACGATTGTGATGTTTTTTTACTGATCGGGATTCTCCACGAAGCCCTGGTATTCGGGTACGAGGGCTGACATGACGGAGTCGTAGGCCTGGTGCATGGTGGCTTCTACATTCTCTGGGCCTTGTCCTACGGGATAGATGGGCTGGTGGATGGTGAGGCGCAGTGGATGCCAGTTGACGAACTTTCCGTCGCGCATACGGGGCAGCACGTTGAACGAGCCGTTGATGGTGAGTGGTACGACAGGCAACTGTAACTCGTCAGCCAATGCAAAGGCTCCTTTGCGGAACTTGCACATGTGGCCGGTGAACGTACGTGCTCCCTCTGGGAACACCACCACGGAGTAGCCCTGCTCCAGAATGCGGCGGGCATCCTCGTAGGTCTTGCGCACCTTGCTGGGGCCGCGTTTGTCAACCATGATCTGATGGCTGCGCTCGCAGGCAAAGCCCACGAACGGAATCTTGCGGAGCTGGTGCTTCATCATCCATTTGAAGTTGCGGCTTAGGTAACCATAGATCAGGAAGATGTCGACAGCCCCTTGATGGTTAGCCACGAAGACGTAGCTCTGATCCTTCTCCAGGTTCTCGCGCCCTTCCACGGTGACTGGCAGCAGGAAGGTGCGGATGGTGATTTTCGACCACCAGCGGCCTGGGTAGTAACCCCAGAAGTGGCCGTTGCCGATGGTGCAGCCAATGGTAACTGTGACGGCGGTGATAATGGTGGCAATGAGAAAAATGGGGAAACCCACTACAATCTGGTAGAGACGATATAAAAGCCTGCCTATACCCTCCCATAAGGAGGAATGTTTGTTTACATTCTTCGACGGATTATCCATTCCTTTATCTGTTATTATTTTATTCATTTGTATTGACTGTCTAAACGTCCTTTTTTGAGGATGGGCCTGATTGTGCTTTCCTAAGCGTGATGACTACGATTTCACCTGGTGTACCTAAGCGGTAGGGAATGACTCCTCCGAGGCCCTTCGACACGTAAATGGCACGTTCGCCTTGATAGTAGAGTCCGGAGAACTCCTTGAAGCTGAGGGAGGCTGGTGACCATCCAAACAGACTGAACTGTCCCCCGTGAGTGTGCCCGCTGAGAGTGAGCTGGGCATGAGAGTGGGGTAGGATCTTCCTGCGCCACGAAGTAGGGTCGTGTTCTAGCATGATGACAAACGATCTCCGGCTGAGCCCGTAGAGGGTGGAAGACAAATCGCCATAGGCGGGGAAACGGCCTTCTCCATCGTTCTCCATTCCCGCAATGACTATGGATTGGCTGCCGCGACGGATGGTCTGGTGAGTGTTGCATAGCAAGTGCCATCCCATTTCGGTCTGGAGCGTGCGGGTGAGTCCGCAATTGGCATATTTCGTGAATTCATCGACTTGACTATAGGCAGCATAGTCGTGGTTGCCTAATACAGAGTAGACCCCGTCGTGTGCCTTGAGACCTGAGAGTAAAGAAGTGTCAGGCAGGATTTCCTGGGGCACCTTATTCTGCAGGTCACCTGTAAAGACGATAAGGTCAGCCTTCTGGGCGTTGATGCTATCGACCACACGCTGTAGAATCCGATGACGGTGTCCTGTAAGCGTGCCTAAATGAACATCGCTGAACTGTACGATACGGTAGCCATCGAATGCTTCGGGTAGGTCACTGAACGACAGTTCCACTTGGCGAACTTCAAACTGATAGAAGCCGATGAACGTGCCATAGAGAAATAGCAACCATCCGACCAATGCCCCAGCCAGGGCGGTAAGCCGCACTTTCCTTCTGTGCAACTTCCATGCAAATAGCGAGAACAGGGATAACAGCGCTGCCGTTATCCACAGGTAGGCATCAGGAGGAAGGAGTATGAACAATTCAAAATGCATCATGCTTGGCTATTCATTCTTTTAAAGGTTGGCGGAAAGGAATTTACGCATCGTTTCCACAGGCAGCCCACGTCGACGAGCATAATCGTGAAGTTGGTCTTCGCCTATTTTCCCGATACTGAAATAGTGAGCCTTGGGATGGCTGATCATAAGTCCGCTTACACTGGCGTGAGGTTTCATGGCTCCACTCTCCGTGAGGCGGATACCTATCTTGTTCATCCCACCAAGCAGACGGTCGATGACGAAGTTGAGGCTGACATCGGGCAGTGAGGGATAGCCTACGGCTGGCCGTATGCCTTGAAAGCGCTCAGCATGGAGGTCGCTGACAGAGAGCTGCTCGTCAGGGGCATAGCCCCAATATCGGGTGCGAACGTCGCGATGCATCACCTCTGCTGCTGCTTCAGCCAGCCTGTCGGCCAGCAGCTGTGCCATCATCTTTTCGTAGGGGTCGGTTTCGAAATCGGTTTCCATGCCTATATCAGCAGAGGTTGCGAACAGACCGATGGTGGTGTTATCCGACCTTTGGTCGTCGGTTGCCGCAGGGACGCCAGGATGTGGGGCGTGGATTGTAGAATGTGAAAGGTGGAGTGGGGCGATGAAATCGGCAAGACACAGATGCTTGCTTCCCTCTTGCTGCTGCCGCAACAAGGCTATTCTCATTCTGCCTTCCTTATTGTTTGTTTCTGTTTCCCCGACTATGATGTCATCGCCATCACTATGGGCGGGGAAGAGTTTGAAGAGCGCATGGACATGATAGCAGCCATCGTAGCGTTGTAGCCGTTCCTCGGCTTCCTGTCGGAGTTGCTGCCGGGCGGTTTCCAACTGGCAACTTACGCCCCAGGCGTGGTAGAAGTACAGCCAGTTGATGTATGGCAATAGTTCGCAGATGCTATAGGTTAGTTTCATGCGTCAATGGTTAAAACGGATCTCCTCTCCGATATAACTGGTGTCGACACCTTGTCCGTATTGGTAGACGGTGTGTCCATTGCACATGGTACGCTCTACACGCCACAGATAGGTGTGTCCCTCCATAGGGCTCCATCCGCACTTGCTGATGATGCTGTCGCGGCTGACGGTCCATCCGGCATGGGGACGCACAATGGTAATGTCTGCCCGATAGCCTGGACGCAGGAATCCACGTTGAACAACATTGAAGATGCGGGCAGGATTATGGGCCATCAGTTCTACCAGCCTTTCCAACGTGAGCACACCGTGGTCGACCATCTCCAGCATGGTGACCAGTGAGAACTGGATCATAGGCATGCCGCTGGCTGCACGGGCACAGCCTCCTTCCTTCTGCTGAAGTAGGTGGGGAGCATGGTCTGTACCGATGGTTGTAATACGACCATCGGTCAGTGCCAGCTGAAGAGCCTCGCGGTCGTGTTCAGTCTTGATGGCAGGATTACACTTGATTCGCGTGCCTGACAAGCGGTAGTCACGGTCGCAAAAATACAGATGGCTGACAGTTGCTTCAGCAGTAATAGAAGAGGAGTGTGGGGTGTGGATAGTAGAATATGGAGTGAGCAGTTCCAGTTCACGTGCTGTTGATATATGAGCTATGTGCAGACGGGCACGGTGTTTCGTAGCCAGTTCAACAGCCAGCCGAGAACTATCATAGCAGGCTTCCTCGCTGCGTATCTCTGGGTGATGTTCTACAGAGGGATCATCACCATACTTTTCCTTGGCAAGGGACATGTTGCGATTGATGATGGCAGTATCCTCGCAATGTGCCATAAGGGGTAGGGGGCTGGTGGCAAAGATGTGCTCCAATGATTCCTGACTGTCAACGAGCATGTTGCCAGTGGACGAGCCCATGAAAAGCTTGATGCCTGGGACACGGCGTGTGTCCAGCTTGGAATAGAGATTCGTATTGTCGTTGGTGGCACCAAAGAAGAACGAGTAGTTCACGTGGCTTTTTGCAGCTGCGATGCTGAATTTTTCGTCGAGTGCTTCCAATGTGGTGGTTTGTGGCACGGTGTTGGGCATGTCGAAAAAACTCGTGATGCCTCCCGCTGCTGCTGCACGGCTCTCGGTGTCGATGTCGGCTTTTTCCGTCAGACCAGGCTCGCGGAAGTGGACGTGACTGTCTATGATGCCTGGCAGAACAAAGCATCCTGTGGCATCAATCTGTTGGAAAGAGACATCTGAACTCTGGCCGCTTGCTGCCGAAGGAACGCAAGAATCAGGGCAGAGAAACGAAGAGGGGGTTTCAAGTATTTCAACGATATTACCATCTTCAATCAGGACGGAGCCTGGGAATGTGCGTCCTTCATTGACAATGGTTCCTCCCGTGATGAGCGTTCTCATTGTTGGGGAACATTAGTAGTGATGGGGACCTGGGGTTGCAACTGAGGCAGGACTTCGGCTTCTGTCGTGTCAACCTTATGTTCTGGCTGTGCGGATGTTGCTGGTGCATCATCAGTCAGTCCTGTCTGGCGTGCCTGGTTCTCCTGAGCTATACGATAATAGTCTTTGACATAGGGGTCGTTCTTGAAATAGTCAGTCGCCTTGCTCATGATTTCTTCTATCTGAGGGGTTAGGACAGGATAGGTATAACCGCTGGTAAGCATCATGAATACACCCGGTCCCAATACATTGTCGAAATTTTCAATGATAAAGTGGGTAACCAGCGAATCTTCACGTTGGGCTATGATATTGGCCTCGCCAATTGTCTGCTGGCGGGCTGTCAGCTCATCAATGCCTTCAAGCAGCATTTGGTTTTCCTTGTGCTGCAACTCGTTCAGTTCGTTCTGCAACTGGGTGTGGAAATCTATGAACTCATAGAGCCGTTCGTTCAGTGGGGTGCCAGCAACACTTTGTTTGGCATTGTCAATGCGTATGCTGATTTCTCCCTGCTCCAATACGATAGGCATGATGCTATGATCGTCCATGAAGAGGTTGGCCATACGTACAGAGTCGAGCAGTCCGGCAAAGCGGAACTGTCCGTGTATCACCTCGCAGGAATCAATGTTTTTCAACTCGTTGTTCTTGATAGCTTTCAAGTATAGTTTGCTGCCATCAAGCGAGGAAATAGATGATGAACCTTGTACCGAATAGGACTCGGCACAGGAAGCTAGCGAGGCAATGATGACACATGCGTAAAGTATCTTCTTCATAAAAGCATTGTTTTCACTTGACAAAAGTACAATGTTATATTGAAGTAAGAAAAAAATTTTGCGCAATTTAAAACATTTGTGCAAACTTTTATAGTTTTTTTGCCTCTTTTGTCAGTTCTGAGTCTATTCGGTGGGTGGTGTAGAGCTGTAAGATGGCTGCAACGAGCAGGGTTACTACCCAGTTGTTACGTACATATTTTACATATATCCATTGATCCAGGTTGAAAAAATTTCCTTGGTTGGCGAGCATCAGCACACCGGCAATGAGGAACAGTACGTCGCTAAATATCATGATGCGGCGAAGGCGGCGGATGGTGAAGTTGCTGCCTTCGTAGCGTTGTAGCAGTTGCATGCTGGCAAATGCCAGTGCGCCGAGGCAATAGATATAGGAGGCTGCACTTATCTTCAACACATATAGTCCAGCGCCAACAGCCATGAGTACGGCTCCAACAAGAAAGATGGCGGTCTGTAGTTTGCTCAATGTTTTCATGTCACTCCTCACTTATAATAAATACGTCCTCGTCTTCGGTTTTCATGAAGTAACGCTCCCGGGCAATACGTTCCATGGCCCTCGGGTCAGTATTCAGCTCACGGATTTGAGCCTGGTCGTGCTCGTACTGCGAAGTGTATTTCTCTATTTCTTCGTCCAATTGGTTCAGACGCTGCTTGTTACGAAGGTGTGCCCACACACTGTTGTTGTCAAGGAACCCTACAATAGCTACACCCAGCACACAGACAATCACATATTTCATGTACTTGATGCGAAAGAAGTTCAAGATTATCGTTCCTACCTTTTTCATTTTTTTTGTTTGGATTATATTACTACTGCTTATTCATCCGCCATTATGCCAGTTCCAGATCAAAGGCCTTCCGTAGCATCTCAACAGCAGGATTCTGTTGAATCATCTCCTCTAATTGCTCGCGTCGGCTAAGTACCTTTATTTGCTGCTTCTCGCTCACTTGTATAACCAGTTGGAGCTGGCTGTTGTGCAGATAGGTGCGTAAAGTGGCCTCTATGGCTTTTTTGATGGGATCCATCTCAAGCTTTACCAACTCGTTGCTGACAATCACTTCCACCAGAGACTTCTCACTGATGGTGGGGTTCATGTTCTTCATACGAGCAGCTATACCAGCCAAATCCTTATTGCGCTGAGGCATTCTGTTACACATGGACATCCATTGCAATTCCAGGTCCTCCTGAGAGAATTCCTGATCAGTATTGTCTTTCTGCTGGGAAAGAGAGCCTGTTCCAGGGAGGATGTTCATCTTGATGGGCTTGCTCTTTTCACGCAGCTGTTTCCATGAAGTGCCGATGCTGGATAGTTGGAAGCCTTTGCCCGCATTACCCGTCGGGCGGGCGGGGGTGATACTTTCCTGCGTAGCCACGGTTACCTGCGGAACCGTTTTCTTGGGCTGTGCATTCTGTATCAGTTGCTTAAACAGGGATTTCAATCTTCTGGGCTTACGCCCACTGCCTACACTATCGTCGGGTTGGGTGATCTGTGCCACTTCTATCAGTGTGAGCTCTACCAACAGCCGTTTGTTGGAGGATTGCCGATAGTTAATGTCGCATTGGTTCATCACCCGCAGTGCCTGGAAAAGAAAGGCCGTAGGACATTTCTTGGCTTGTTCCTGATAGCGTAACTTTGCCTGCTCGCTTACTTCCAGTAGGGGGAGTGTCTGTGGATCCTTGGCCATGAGCACGTTCCGGACGTGGCGGGCAAGCCCTTGGATGAGCAGTCCACCATCGAATCCTTTGTTGATGACATCGTTCAGAAGCACCATGGATTCTTTCACTTTGTTATCCAGACAATAATCTACCAGACGGAAATAGTATTCCGAGTCAAGCACATTCAAGTCTTCTATCACCTTTTGGTAGGTAACGTTACCTTGGCAGAACGATACGGCCTGATCAAAAATGGAAAGGGCATCGCGCATACCTCCATCAGCCTTCTCGGCAATGATGGCCAAGGCTTCCTCCTCATATTGTATGCCTTCCTGTTGGGCTACGTGCTTCAAGTGGTTTACCGTATTCTGTACAGTCATGCGCTCGAAGTCATAGATCTGACAACGGCTCAGAATGGTGGGCAGTATCTTGTGTTTCTCAGTTGTTGCCAGGATGAAGATGACGTGTGCAGGAGGCTCCTCCAAGGTCTTGAGAAAGGCATTGAAAGCTGCTGTCGAGAGCATGTGCACTTCGTCAATGATAAATACCTTGTACTTGCCCACCTGAGGCGGAATCCTGGTCTGCTCCATGAGTGTCTTGATGTGCTCAACTGAGTTGTTCGAGGCTGCATCTAACTCAAAGATATTGAATGAACGCTGCTCATTGAAACTCTGGCACGACTCACACTCGTTACATGCCTCACCATCGGCAGTAGGGTTCTGACAGTTGATAGCCTTGGCAAAGATGCGGGCACAGGTGGTCTTGCCCACCCCCCTAGGACCACAGAAAAGATATGCATGTGCCAGTTTTCCGCTTTTCACAGCATTCTTCAGCGTGGTGGTCAGTGCTGTCTGTCCTACCACCGTGTCAAATGACATCGGTCTGTATTTTCGTGCTGAAACAATATAGTTCTCCATTCGTAAATCCTAATTCTGAATTACGATATCATTCGTGATACCTAAATCGTAGTTATTATCGTTTCCTGTTAGCCCGTTTCTCGCGGTATTTCGCCTTCTGACGGGCGGAGCCACTACCATGGGCACCAGTAATGTACTTTTTCTTCTTGGCCTTGGTCTTCACTTTTCCCTCGTTAGGGTCTTTTCGTTCCCCGCCTCGTCCAAAGCTGATGCCATTCTCCAAAATACTCTGAAAATCGTCTTCTCCAGTCATCTCTCACTGATTCATTCTAGTGGTGGAACAGTCTGACACCCGTGAAGGCCATAGCTATGCCATACTTGTCACAAGTCATGATGACATGGTCATCGCGAACGCTTCCACCGGCTTGGGCAATGAATTCTACTCCGCTCTTATGGGCACGTTCAATATTGTCGCCAAAGGGGAAGAAAGCGTCAGAGCCTAAGGCTACTTTCGTGTTCTTGGCTATCCATTCTTTTTTCTCAGCCAGTGAAAGCACTTCCGGTTGACTGGTAAAGAATTGCTGCCATGCTCCATCGCGTAGCACATCATCATGCTCATCCTCTGAGATGTAGACGTCGATGGTGTTGTCGCGGTCAGCTCGGCGGATGCCCTCCTTGAAGGGCAGTCCCATCACTTTCGGATGTTGGCGCAGCCACCAGATGTCAGCCTTCTGTCCAGCCAGTCGTGTACAGTGGATGCGGCTCTGCTGGCCGGCGCCAATACCAATGGCCTGACCGTCCTTTACATAGCATACACTGTTGGACTGTGTGTACTTCAAGGTGATCAAGGCAATCATCAGGTCGCGCTTGGCTTCGGGAGTAAAGGTCTTGTTCTGTGTGGGAATATTCTCGAAGAGCGCAGGGTCGTCCAGTTGAATTTCGTTGCGTCCCTGTTCGAAGGTGATGCCAAACACCTGCTTGCGCTCTATAGGGTCAGGCTTATATGTAGGGTCAATCTTGATGACATTATAAGTTCCCTTACGCTTTTCCTTAAGAATCTCAATGGCCTCTGGGGTAAAGTCAGGAGCAATCACACCATCACTGACCTCGCGCTTGATGATGAGAGCTGTTGTCTTGTCACAGACGTCGCTCAGGGCAATGAAGTCACCGTAGCTCGACATTCTGTCGGCACCACGGGCACGAGCGTATGCGGAGGCCACAGGGCTGTCGTCAAGTCCGGGTATGTCATCCACAAAATACACTTTTTTCAACGTGTCGCTTAAAGGCAACCCTACAGCAGCACCTGCTGGACTGACATGTTTGAAGGAGGCAGCGGCAGGTAGACCAGTCGCTTGCTTCAACTCTTTCACTAACTGCCATGCATTCAATGCATCCAAGAAATTGATATAGCCAGGACGGCCGTTGATGACTTCAATGGGTAATGCACCCTCCTGCATGAATATGCGTGAGGGCTTCTGGTTCGGATTACATCCGTACTTCAGCTGTAGTTCTTTCATTCTTTTGTCGTCGGTTTAAATTTCAGCGCAAAGGTACGAAAAAAAAGATAAAAGAAAAACACTTTTCCTTTTTTTTTCGTACCTTTGTCGGCAAAAAAGGAAGAAGCTGATATGGAGAATAAACATTTCGAGTTGAAGAAACTGCTGTCGGCAGTTGAAAAAGAGGTTTTGAAGAAGCCTGACCGTAAAACACTCGACCGTTTGTCGCTCCTTGCAGGGTTTCAGGACTGGGAGTCTTTCCAGAAAGCCTTGCATGGAGGACATGAGGAACTGTAGGAATAGTAGCAGGCATAAAAAAGGATGCTCCGAAGTGGAACATCCTTTCTTATGGGGCTTTTCTTTCTAAAGAAGTCCAAATTACTCCTTACCGGCAATACCGCTGCGCTTCTCCTTGATACGGGCAGCCTTACCCGTGAGCTTACGCAGGTAGTACAGCTTGGCGCGGCGCACCTTACCTACCTTGTTCACCTCGATAGAGTCGATGTTGGGCGACTCAATGGGGAAGATACGCTCTACACCCACGGTACCAGACATCTTGCGAACGGTGAAACGCTTCTTCTGACCATGGCCGTTGATCTTGATCACAACGCCACGATAGAGCTGGATGCGCTCTTTGGAACCCTCGATAATCTTGTAAGCAACGGTAATGGTGTCACCAGCCTTGAACTTGGGGAACTCCTTGCCAGTTGCAAATGCTTCTTCAGCAACTTTAATTAAATCCATTTTTACTTTTCCGTAATTAATTGTTGTTATTATCGTCCAACGCAACATAACAGGCCACTCGATGCTTCCTGCCATCGGTTACGCCGAAAAGCGGGTGCAAAGGTACTAATTTATCTCCATATTCCGAGAGACGCCATCCATATTTACCTCTTGTTTAACATCTTTTATGATATAAATGCGGACTTAATCGCTTCATTTGTGAAGAAAAAGTTGTAAATTTGCACCAAAAACCTAATGACGTATATGAAAAAACATTTTCTTTTTCTTGTATTGCTGACGTTGACAGTAGCTTGTCGATCGTCTTATCAACTGAAAAGCATAGAGCGTACACGTATTGTGGTAGATGCCCGTTACGATGCCCAGCCTGACGAGGAGGCAGCATTATTCCTGGCTCCATATAAACATCAAGTGGACAGTGTGATGGGACCAAAGGTAGGGCGTTCTGCAAAATACATGACTGCCCAGCGCCCTGAGGGCACCCTCTCTAATCTGCTGGCAGATATCCTGATGTGGGCTGCAAAAGACTATCAAGAGACTCCTGACTTTGGTGTGTATAATATGGGAGGCGTGAGAGCTGATTTACCAAAAGGCGATGTCACATATGGAGATGTGCTCGATGTGGCACCTTTCGAAAACAAGATCGCCTTTACTACACTGTCTGGTGAGACGGTGATGGAACTGTTCAGCCAGATAGCCAGTACTGGTGGCGAAGGGCTGAGTAAGGGCGTGAAACTGGTAATCACAAAGGACTATAAACTGAAGAGTGCAACACTGAATGGGGAACCCATTGATCCGAAACGCGACTACCGCATCACTACCATTGACTACCTGCTGGGGGGAACCGATAAGATGACAGCCTTTAAAAAAGGAACTAATGTGAATTCTCCTCAAGAAAAACTCAACAATACCCGATTCATCATCATGAATTACTTCCGTGAATTCCAGCAGCAGGGACTTGAGGTTGATGCTCAGATTGAAGGAAGGATTACAGTGGAATAAGTGATCCATAAATTATGAAATCATAAAAAGAGACGATTATGAGAAACATTATCTATATATATAATAAGGTAAAGGGAATGTTATTCCTTCTGTTAGCTGGATGTCTTCTCACTTCCATGCCTTTGGATGCAACTGCCAAGAAACATAAACAGCTGACTGTTTTGCACACAAATGATACGCACAGTACAATTTTACCCATTACAACCCAGTTGCCCGACACTACTCTCGCTGGGCGTGGAGGTTTCCTGCGTAGGATTGTCATGCTGAAAGAAGAACGACGTAAAGATCCAGACCTCCTGCTCTTCGATAGTGGAGACTTCTCGCAGGGCTCTGCCTATTACACCATGTTCAAAGGCGATGTGGAGGTTGGTTTGATGAACCTGATGGGGTATGATGCTGTTACTATTGGAAATCACGAGTTCGACTTCGGGTTAGACAATATGGCACGTATCTTCCGAATGGCTAACTTCCCAATTGTCTGTGCGAACTATGACTTTACTGGCACAGTGTGTGAGGGACTGGTGAAACCTTATGTCATTCTTAAACGTAAGGGATTGAAAATCGGAGTCTTTGCCTTGGCACCCAAAATGGACGGATTGGTGTCCAAGAAGAATTGTCCGGGAGTGAAATATCTCGATCCGGGAAAGGTGGCCACAGACATAGCCACAATGCTCAAGATACAGGAGAAGTGCGATGTGGTGATCTGCATTTCTCATCTGGGATGGGAGAGCAATCGCGATGAAGATGACCTCTATATGATTCCCCGTTCGCGCTACATCGATTTGGTGCTGGGCGGACATACCCATTCGTACTTTGAAAAACTACACTACCTGAACGATATGGATGGTAAACCAGTGCCTGTCGATCAAAATGGTAAACATGCTGCTTTCGTAGGTAAGATTTTGCTTGATTTCGAATAGTAGGATTTTTGTAGTTACAGATATTTAATTAAATTATTCCTAATAAGTTAATTATCTGCAATTCAGTGCAGATAATTAACTTAATTTGTTTGCTGATTTTAGATTTTTGCTACCTTTGCAGTCAGAAAGGAAATCAGAAACAATGAAAAAGAGTACGATTTGGTTGATAGCGGCTGTAATGGGCTTCTCGTTTATGGGACTCCTCTTCCTTCAGATCTCCTACATCGAGGAGATGGCGAAGATGAAAAAGGAGCAGTTTGACGAGTCTGTGAGCCGTAGCTTGTATCAGGCATCGCATAACTTGGAAATGAATGAGACGCGGCGATACCTGGAAAAGGATATCAACGAGACTGAGCGCCGTGCTTTCCGACAGGATTCAGTTATGGCTCGTTCTGGTCTGCTGAATGATGTCATCCAGCACACCCATCAGTATTCTGTTGCAGGCAAGGACGGTACGATTTATTCTTCTTTTGAACTTAAGACCATTACCACCAAACCTTCCACCATACCTAAGGCCATGATATTGCGTTCTGACAAGAGCACAATAGATGCCGCATCGAAGTCTCTACAAGAGATTGTGAGAAACAGGTATGTGTACCAGAAGGCTTTGCTGGACGAGGTTGTCTACAATATCCTCTATACGGCAAGTGATAAGCCGCTGAAGGAACGTGTAAACTTCAAGTTGCTGGATAAGGAAATACATACTGAGTTGCTGAATAACGGCATCAATATTCCTTATCACTTGACCGTCTCCACGACCGATGGACGAGAAGTATACCGCTGTCCCGACTATACAGAAAAGGGTAAGGAATACTGGTACGAACAGGTGCTTTTCCGTTACGACCCATCATCAAAAATGGGTGTTGTGAGAATTCATTTCCCTGACATGAACTCCTACATCTTCTCCAGTGTGCGCTTTATGATTCCTGCCATTGTGTTTACTGTGGTGTTGCTTATTACCTTCCTTTTTACGATTGTGGTCATTTTCCGTCAGAAACGTTATTCGGAAATCAAGAACGACTTCATCAACAATATGACTCACGAGCTGAAAACGCCCATTAGCAGTATATCTTTGGCTGCACAGATGCTTAATGATGACTCGGTATCGAAGAGTCCTCAGATGCAGAAACACTTGGGTGGGGTAATTAATGATGAGTCGAAACGTTTGCGATTCCTCGTTGAGAAGGTGCTACAGATGTCAATGTTTGACCGTAAGACTGCCTCTTTCAAGAAAAAAGAACTTGACTTGAATGAACTTTTGGAAAGCATAGCTTCAACCTTTTCCCTCCGTGTGGAGCATACCGGCGGTAAGATCTATACAGAGATTGAGGCTGTTGACTCAGCCATCTATGTCGATGAAGTACACTTCCAAAATGCCATAACAAATCTCATGGATAATGCAGTGAAATACCGTAAGCCCGACCAGCCTTTGGATCTCTATATCCGCACATGGAACGAGAAAGGCCGTCTTTGCTTCAGTATCCGCGATACAGGCGTGGGCATTAAGAAAGAGAACGTCAAGAAAATCTTCGATAAGTTCTTTCGGGTTCATACAGGCAATGTACACGACGTGAAGGGCTTTGGACTGGGGTTGGCTTACGTCAAGAAGATTGTAAACCTCCATGAGGGCGAAATCAAATGCGAAAGTGATCTGGGAAAAGGTACGACTTTCACCATTTCTCTTCCCATCCTGAAAGAAACAGCAGTGTGAAATCAAAATAGTATTAACATTTAAAAATAGAAAAGATTATGGACGACAAGTTGAAAATCCTCCTTTGCGAAGACGACGAAAATCTCGGTATGCTGCTCCGTGAGTACTTAGCAGCAAAAGGTTATGAAGCAGAACTGTGCGCCGATGGTGAGGCAGGATTCAAGGCTTTCCTTAAAACCAAGTTCGACATCTGTGTGCTTGATGTGATGATGCCCAAGAAAGACGGATTTACCCTCGCTCAGGAAATACGTCAGGCCAACGCTGAGATGCCCATTATCTTCCTCACCGCTAAAACGTTGAAGGATGACATCCTGGAAGGCTTTAAAATCGGAGCCGATGACTACATCACCAAGCCCTTCTCTATGGAGGAACTGGTGTTCCGTATTGAGGCAATCTTACGTCGTGTACGTGGCAAGAAGAACAAGGAATCTACGCTATACCACATTGGTAAGTTCTCTTTCGACACCCAGAAGCAACTGCTTTGTATCGGTGATGAGCAGACAAAACTGACCACTAAGGAGAATGAACTGTTGGCACTTCTCTGCAGCCATGCCAATGAGATCCTGCAGCGCGACTTTGCCCTGAAAACCATCTGGATTGATGATAACTACTTCAATGCACGATCCATGGATGTATATATAACCAAGCTGCGTAAACACCTCAAGGCTGATCCGCAGATTGAGATCATCAACATCCATGGTAAGGGCTATAAGCTCATCACGCCGGAAGAGGAATAAAATAACAATGAATGATCATTCATGAGAAATCATTCTGTGAGCTATTGGGGGGTGGCACTGATTCTGTTCGGTGCCATCCTCTTATTGGTTAGTTATTTCACCGGATTGTCTCACTTGAACATCGTGCTCCATATCGGACTGTTGTTCGTTACGTTAGGCATCATCCTGCATGTGTGGTTATTAAAACGACAGGAAAAGTATTAAATACTGTTAAAGTTCGGTAAACGGTCAGTGTTTAGTCCTCAACTCTCAACTATTATTTGTACCTTTGCACCCGCTTTTAAGCAAAGTATTATTTATTTTTATTTTTAAACAGTATGAATCAATACGAAACCGTTTTCATTTTGACTCCCGTTTTGTCTGATGAGCAGACAAAGGAAACGGCCGAAAAGTTCAAGAAGGTCCTCACCGAAAAAGGTGCTGAGATCGTTAATGAAGAGGCCTGGGGTTTGAAGAAGATGGCTTATGCTATTCAAAAGAAATCCACAGGTTTCTACTACCTGCTGGAGTTCAAAGCAGAGCCAGAAGTGATCAAAATCCTGGAGACTGCCTTCCGTCGTGACGAGAAGGTCATTCGTTTCCAGACCGTTAAACTTGACAAGTATGCTGCAGAGTACGCCGAGAAGCGTCGCAACAAGCTTGGCGCAAAGACAGAGGAGGCTTAAATCATGGCAGAACAATCAGAAATCCGTTATTTGACAGCTCCTTCTATCGACACGAAGAAGAAGAAGTACTGCCGTTTTAAGAAGAGCGGCATCAAGTACATTGACTACAAGGATCCCGAGTTCCTTAAGAAGTTCCTGAACGAGCAGGGTAAGATTCTTCCCCGCCGTATTACGGGTACCTCTCTGAAGTATCAGCGTCGCGTGGCTCAGGCTGTGAAGCGTGCCCGCCAGATTGCGCTGTTGCCTTATGTAACTGACATGATGAAGTAAACAGGAAGGAGGACGCTTTATGGAAATTATACTTAAAGAAGATATTATCGGACTGGGATTCAAGAACGATATCGTAAACGTGAAGTCAGGTTTTGGCCGTAACTACTTGATTCCTCAGGGCAAGGGTGTCATCGCTTCTCCATCTGCCAAGAAAATCCTCGCAGAGAACCTGCGTCAGCAGGCTCATAAGTTGGCTGCACAGAAGGCTGCTGCCGAGGATCGTGCCAAGGCTCTTGAAGGTGTTTCTCTGACCATTCCTGCAAAGGTTAGTGTCACCGGCCAGCTCTATGGTTCTGTTACTGCTGCTACCGTAGCTGAGGAATTGAAGAAACTCGGCATTGAGATTGATCGTAAGATTATTACCATGCGTGACATCAAGAAAGTGGGTGACTATGTGGCTACCGTTCATTTCCACAAGGAGGTGAAGCCAGAGATTCCTGTGACTGTGGTGGCTGAGAATGCTCCGGAACCAAAGGGAAAGGTTGCTGAAGCTCCTGTTTCTGCCGTAGAAGAGGCTCCTGCTATTGATGAGGTTATCGAGGCTGCCGACCAGGCTCCCCTCATTCGGGAGGAAACTCCTGTAACGGAGTAAGTCAAAGTGATTATCAATTTACATTATTAATAACTGCTGTAAAGCAATTATTTCACTTATTAAGACAAATAGGGAATCCCAGTTTTCAGTAATGACAACTGGGTTTTCTATTTTAGAGGAAAACCATAATAACGAGATCATAAATAAGAAAGTGATGGAACGACTTGACATGAACTGTTGGAGACGTGCCCTGAATTTTGGGATACTGCTCTGCTGTTTGATGATAACTGTTGCCTGTTCGAAGGAAGACGACGAAGAATCTGATCCTTTGTTGGAGGCCCTTCCTGGTGAACTGACCCTTACAGACAATGAGGATGGTTCCGCATCTGGGTTTATTACCCTCAACACTAACAGACGCTGGAAGATCTATGGCAATGCTGATTGGCTGAAAGTCACTCCGATGAATGGAGAGCCTGCCGAAGGTGAACAGATCATCACATTGTCTGCTCCCATCAATAAGTCAAGGGATATCCGAAAGACTGTACTTACCATTGAAGATGCTGACTTCCAATGGAGAAGACGTTTCTTGGAGGTGTCACAGAACCCAGGTGGACTCTATATAGAGAAGAAGAACGGGGTGTTCACCGTCAATGGCGTAACATTTAAGCTCATCAAGGTACCTAAAGGAACCTTCACCATGGGGTCGAAGTCTACTGATGATACTGTGGAAGAAAATGAGAGACCTACTCGTATGGTGACTATCAGCGACTTCTGCATTGGTGAGACCGAAGTCACACAGCAGCTATGGCAGGCTGTCATGGGCAGCAACCCTTCAAAGACTGTGGGAGAGAACCTGCCGGTTGTCAATGTGTCATGGAATGACTGCCAGGATTTCATAAGCAAACTCAATGAGATGACAGGACTATGGTTCCGTCTTCCTACTGAGGCAGAATGGGAATATGCGGCTCGCGGTGGACAGAGAAGCCAAGGCTTTGTCTATGCGGGTAGCAATACGCTCAGCGAGGTAGGATGGTTTACATCTAATAGTAATAACAGCCTGCATGAGGTGAAACAGCTGCAACCCAATGAGCTTGGAATCTACGACATGAGCGGTAATGTATGGGAGTGGTGCCAGGATTGGTTTAGCGCTTCGTATTATCAGACATCAGAGGAATTCAATGACCCTGTAGGCCCTTCCAAAGGTTTTATGCGTGTGATTCGCGGTGGACGCTATAACTGGCTGGGCTATGACTGTCGTGTGGCACGACGCGAGGGTGAGAATCCCCAAAGGAACGATGTAGTGATAGGCCTGCGATTGGCCATACCACTTTAGTCTTTCGATACTGCTTCCTGAAAGCGCTCTATGAGCCACTCGTTCTGCTCGGCAATTGTCATCTGGCTGTTGTCGAGCAGAATGGCATCTGGAGCTTGCTTAAGTGGCGACACCTCACGGTGGGAGTCTATGTAGTCTCGTTCCACCACATTACGGAGGATATCGGCATAATCGGCAGGCATTCCTTTCTGCTGCAATTCGGCATAGCGACGCTGGGCACGCACCTCTGCCGAAGCCGTGACAAAGACCTTCAACTCTGCATCGGGGAAGACTACTGTGCCTATATCTCTGCCATCCATCACCACTCCCTTGCACTTTCCCATCTCCTGTTGCTGGGCTACCATGGCTGTTCTTACAAAGGGTAAGGCTGCAATGGGACTTACGTGGTTGGATACTTCCAACGAACGGATCTCCTGCTCCACACACTCTTCGTTAAGCCAAGTCTCAGGGAGACCGGTCACTTCGTTCAACTCAAAGTGGATGTGGATATCCTTCATCTGCTCCTGTAGCTTTTGGGTGTTGATGCTGCCGTCAAGGTTAAATAGCTCATGACGGATGGCATAGAGGGTTACAGCTCTGTACATGGCACCCGTGTCAACATAGATATAGCCCAGTTGGCGGGCCAGTTCTTTGGCCATTGTGCTCTTACCACATGAGGAATGGCCGTCAATGGCAATTGTTATTTTCTTCATAGTTTATAACTTAGATTGATGACGAGTGAAGAGGCAGACACATGATACTTGGCATAGGCTACTTGTAGCTTCAACCGCTCTAACTGGAGGCCAGCACCAATAGACAGACCTGCGCCATGAGCACTCTCTCCTTCATTGTCGGAAATGCTCATCTCTTTGGCTCTGAGGAAGTTATATCCAATAGCTGCATATATCTGCTTAGTAAGAATAAGATCTGCTCCCACTACTAGGTGTCTACCTATTCCATATTCCCAGTCATTCATCCTAACCAGGGTGGCCGAAAGGCGAAGAGGAGAACCAACAAGGCGTTTGGTGACTCCTAGTTGTACATCCAGAGGCAATCGTTCAAAATCGTCTTCGTAGGCACTGAGCTGTCCCCCCAGGTTTCTTGCTACTGCTGACAATGACCACTGACTTTCTTCGTTATAATAGTTCAGCCCCAGGTCTACAGCCGCTCCTAAAGAGTTATAATGGCCAATATACGAGGTTACCAGCTTGGCTGTAATGCCACCGGTTAGATGCTGGGTAAGAGCATATGCAAAAGTGCCTCCTATAGCTATGTCCTTAGCAGAGAACTCACCTGTCTGCTCGCCATTATAATTTGTTTCTTTCATGCTTCCATAGTTCATGTACTGGGCACTCGCAGCCCAACTGCCTCTTTCTCCTGCATGGCGTATAAACGTGGCACTGGCAGTGGTAGACCCCTGCATGTAAGTCATCAGGTTTAGGTTCAACGTCTTGTCAGATGTGTTGTAGGTGAGGGCAGGGTTGTGAAACAGGAAAGTGGGATCATCATCGCTTAGCGTGATGATGTCACCTCCTAAAGCAGCCGCATGGGCTGATACAGGCAAACGGAGAAAGTTGTAGACTGTTCTGCTTTCTTGGGCTTTGATGGAGCTTGTGCAAAAGATAATAGTCATTAAAAGCAACAGGATAATCTGTCGCCAAAAGTGCTTTAGCTGGTGTTTTACACATTTTTGCTCCATTCTTTTCTAAATCTGCTGCAAAGGTACGAATAAGCGAGCAAAAAGCCAAATTATCTTTGACCTTTTTCGGGCGAGAGTACTTTAGAACGGAACTCAAGGCAATGTGTTTTTTCCTAAGAACCTATTTCGATAGGTCAAAGTTACATAATAATTCTTAATTCATGATGTCGAATTCTTAATTTTCTTTACCTTTGCACTTGCTTTTTGCAAATATAACGCAGGGGTACAACATTCATTCTATGGAAACGAAGAAGACTTCAAGGGCTGATCTTGAGAGCAGGCGGGCACAAGGGTTCCTTTTGGGACTGGTCTTTGTGTTGGCCTTGATGTTTGTGGGTTTCGAGTATTCGATTGTTGAAGATGACTCTGATGCTGATATCGAGGGACTCGAGGACTTCCTGCGTGACGTGGAATTGGCTCCTGTGGTGGAAGAGCAGAAAGATATGATGCTGCTGCCGGAAGATGAAGATAAACCCCAAGTAGCCGAGAAAATCAATGTTGTCGACGAAGAGGTAGTTACTGAGGAACCAGAGGAACAGACGCCCAAGGAACTGGAGGCAGAACCTGAGGACCAGGAAGTGCTACCCGAAGTAAAAGACATGGATGAGAAAGTACTTGATCAGCAAATAGCCGAGGAACTGCCTCAGTTCCCAGGAGGTGCTATAGCTCTGATGAAGTGGCTCACCAAAAACCTCCATTATCCACAATATGCACAGCTAAAGCATATCCAAGGTAAGGTCGTGGTACAGTTTATCGTTGCTGAGAACGGAGTGGTGCGCGATATCAACATCGTGGAGAAACTTGAGCCCAGCTGCGATCGTGAGGCTCTACGGGTCATGCGAATGATGCCACGCTGGAAAGCAGGCACCAAGGACAATAAACCCTGCCGTTCCATGGTCTGTATTCCTATTGTCTTTAAAATGTAACCCATCCACCCTCGCTTTTAAACACATATTACTTCACTTATAACAGTCTTACATGTATTCATCTGACGAACTCCTCAAAATGGTAAACGAGGCTATTGACTCACTGCCTTATGACCGTAAGCCAGCCTCGCTGTATGAACCTATTCATTATGTCCTTTCTATTGGAGGCAAACGAGTACGCCCTGTACTCATGCTGTTGGCTTATAATCTTTATAAAGACGATCCTTCACGTGTCATGATGCCTGCACTGGGACTGGAAACCTACCATAATTTCACCCTGCTGCACGATGACCTAATGGATAGGGCAGACATGCGTCGAGGCCATCAGACTGTCCATTGCCGATGGAGTCCAAACCAAGCTATACTCTCTGGCGATACCATGCTTCTTCAGGCATTTGAGAGGGTGGAGCAGTGCGATCCGGTTCTCCTGCCTCAGGTCTTTGGTGTGTTCCTCGAGGCTACTTTGGAAATCGGGGAAGGACAGCAGCTTGATGTAGAGTTCGAGAAACGCAACGATGTCACTGAGGATGAATATATCGAAATGATTCGCCTCAAGACCAGTGTGCTGCTGGCCAGTGCAGTGAAAATGGGCGCAATTCTTGCTGGTGCCTCTCTGGAGGATGCAGAAACTCTCTATAAGTTTGGAGAGATGATAGGACTCGCCTTCCAGCTTCAGGATGATCTGCTTGATGTGTATGGCGACCCGAAAGTGTTCGGGAAAAATATCGGAGGTGACATCACCTCGAACAAGAAGACATACATGCTCATCAATGCCTTTAACCTTGCTAATGAAAAGCAACGTAGCGAGCTTTCCAAATGGATTGATGCACAGGTTTTCGAACGTAATGAGAAGGTTCAGGCAGTGACGACACTCTATGATGAGATTGGCATACGGCAGCTCTGTGAACAGAAGATAGATTTCTATTATGAAAAGGCCTTACATTATTTAGAAAAGGTCAAAGTCAGCGAAGAACGTAAGTCTGAACTGCGTGCCTACGCAGCTGCCATGATGAAGCGGCAGTCTTAATACCACATGTCACAATCCTCACTCCACATGATAATCGACACACATGCTCACCTTGATGGTGAGGAATTTTGTTCCGATCTTGACGAAGTTGTCACTAGGGCAAAAAACGTTGGGGTAGGGAAGATATTCATACCAGGCATCAACCTTAGTTCTGTAGACTCGATACGCTCAGTTTGTAATCGCTATCCGGATTATTGCTACCCCATGTTCGGGCTTCATCCTGAAGAAGTGCGTTCAGACTGGCAGGAAGTCCTCTCCCAACTGAAAGCATTCCTTTTTCCTCCTTCCTCCAAGCTTATGGCTATCGGTGAGGTGGGACTTGATTTCTATTGGTCACGCGAGTTCGAAAAGGAACAGCTCCTGGCTTTTGAAGAGCAGGTCCGCTGGTCAATTGATCTGCATCTACCCTTGATGATTCACTGCAGGAAGGCTCAGAACGAACTCGTGGCTATCCTTCGGAAATACAAAGCCAATCTCCCAGGAGGTGTCTTTCATTGCTTCACAGGCAATGAGATAGAAGCACGTGAGCTACTTCAGTTCGATAACTTTGTGCTGGGCATTGGTGGTGTCCTCACTTTTAAGAAGTCCCCTCTTCCTCAGGTTCTTCCTAAGGCAATTCCCTTGGATCGCATCGTCCTTGAGACTGACTGTCCCTATATGGCACCTGTTCCCCACAGAGGCCAGCGAAATGAGCCTGCTTTCGTGCGTGAAGTCCTCCTAAAACTGGCAGATGCTTATCAGCTCTCTCCTGAAGAGGTGGCCTCCATCACTAGCTCCACAGTCTCCCGTGTCTTTGGTTGATTCTCCCTTGCTCTCACTCGACCGTTTCTGCCCTTTCCGGATGACAAAAAAACGTAACGTTTTTGATTCATTCGCCTTGCACTGTCTAAAGGAGCGTTTCTCTTCAAGCAATCCAAGGTCTAGATCCAGTGACTCTCTTCAAGCAAGAGAGAGGCACGATTCAAGCAAGAGAAACCTCCCTTGGGGAAAAAGCGAATTCACTTCATTATTGTTCAACCTTTGACCAACGTTCCGTGGGTTCCCAGGCTCTTCGTAGAGGTTTTGCAAAGAACTCCAGAACTTCAGTCAACAACCTGTTCAGCCTTTGAATTCGAACAGGTTGATGAAGCCTGTAATGGTGAAGACCTGACGGAGGTCTTTGCTCAGATTACGGATGTAAACGTGGTGTCCAGCGGGTTTGGCAATCTTCAGCATTCTGAGGAAGATTCGCAGACCACTGGAAGAGATGTACTGTAATTTTTCGCAATCGAGAACCACATCGCTATTGATGTTGTCAATGAGAGGTTCCAGATCTTTCTGCACCTGAACGGATACGGCTGTGTCAAGGCGTCCGTCAAAATAGACAACTTGGGAGTTGTCTTCTTCTTTAATTACCGTTGTCATTATTCTGCTGTTTTACTTATTGAAGAATGCTCTCCGTTTACTGATGGATGGGCAGTGAAGAGCTTTTTGCGCAAGGTCAGAATATTCTTATTGTCTTTACGCTCGTAATTAATGCTGTCCATGAGTTGTGTGATGAGGTGAATGCCGAGTCCACCGATGGGACGCTCTTCTACCGATAGGGTGGTGTCCACCGCTCGGCGCGTGGTGGGGTCGAAGGGCATGCCGCTGTCGCTGATGGTGAACTTGAGGCACTGGTCACTGGCTTGTGCCAAGATCCGGATATCACCCTGTTCACCTTTGGGGTAGGCATAGTTCATGATGTTCACTACGGCCTCTTCTATGGCGAGATTCATCTGCATCGTGGTGACGTCATCAAACTCCATCTCTTCGCACACGGAGTCCACATACGCTGTCAGCTGTGGCATTTGCTCAATATTGTTGACGAGGGTGATTCCTTTCTGGAAGCGTACGAGGTGCTGGAGTCTAGTGTAACGGATAGCAAGCATGGACAGGTCGTCACTTTGTTCTGCTTCTCCAGTGAAGGCATTCACAGCTGCTGTCATTTGTTTGATGATTTCCTGTGAGGTGGTGGATAACGGAATGGCATTGACCATCCGCTCTTCTCCAAACAACTGGTGACCCATGTCCTCTGCCTCGGTCAATCCGTCAGTGTAAAGGAAGAGAGTCGTGCTGACGTCAATAGTTGTCTCTTGCAACGTGTATTTCCAGCCGCCCATTATGCCTATGGGGATGTTGCTGTCGCAGGGTAGGAAAACTTTTTGCTTCACGAAGTCATTTTCAGTAATCAGGAGAGGAGGGTTGTGTCCTGCATTGCAATAACGCAGTCGTCCTGTGGGCAGATCGAGCACACCTAGGAAGAGGGTGACGAACATGCTCTGGTCGTTGTCCTCAGCCATACGGTCGTTCATCTGCGAAATGATACGGTCGGGGTGTGGTTCATGCATGGAAAGGGTGCGGAAGAGGGAACGTGCCACTGCCATCAGCAGAGAGGCAGGCACACCTTTACCTGAAACGTCGCCAATGCAGAAGAACAGTTTCTCGTCGCGGATATAGAAGTCGTAGAGGTCGCCACCCACAGCTTTGGCTGGTGTCTGTTGCCCATAGATGTCGATGTCATCGCGGTCAGGATAGGGTGGAAATATCTTTGGAAGCATTGCCCCCTGAATGTTGCTCGCCACTTTTAGTTCACCCTCAATGCGTCCTTTCTGCTCGTTCACCTGCTTGAGTTCCTCCATCTGCTGTGTGAGTGATTGCTGCATGGTGATGAACGAGTTGTACAGGCGCATCATCTCATCCTTCGTTTTCACTTTGGGCAAGGTAGCCTGTAGGTTGCCGTTTGCCACCTCGTTCACGGCATTGGTGAATTGCACCAGTGGCTGAGTGAGATAGCGCACGCCGTTGCGCAGGATGAAAGCGAGCAACAGCAGCATGAACAGAATAATCACTGCTACGATGAATCCCACCTGGGTGGCATGGTGGAAGAAATCATCTGCACTGCACACTATTGCCACAGACCATCCTGTGCGACTTATGGGTTTGTAGAAGATGAAAGAACGCCCCAAATTCGGCGAATGGAACTGTTGCATGCCTGTTTTCCCGCTGGTCATGTCCTGTGCGAGTTTTGCCAGTTCTGCATCGTTCTGCCTTTCGGCAAAGGAGGAAAGTGTCTCGGTCAGCACAAGATCTTTGATGGGATGCGTAAGGAAGGTGCCGTCTCGGGAGATGATGAAACTGTATGAATGTTTGTAGTATTTCAGTGAATCCATCATCTGAGAGAGCCAGTCAAGTGACACGTCGGCAGTCGACACAGCAAAAAACTTGCCTTGGTCGTCTTTCAGCGGATAGCTATATGTGGTCATAGTTATCTCACCGCCTCCTGTATCACAATAGGGTTCACTCCAATAGCCGTTCATCAACTTCTTGGGTACTTGATACCATTCCATCGTAGGATAGTCGTAGGTGGCAGCACCCAACTGCTTGGAGATAATAGTGCCTTTCTTGCTTTGCATATCGCGATAGCTGTAAGGTGAGAAGTAACGGCCCTTTTCAGGATAATAATTCGGCTCGAAGGCGATGGCAGCCCCCACAATCATAGGGTTGGTCTCTAGCATTTCACGGGTAATGCGGTACATTTCTTCGTGAGGAGCTTGTGTGTTCTTCTTGATTTCAGATACATGATTCTTAATCGCTGTCTCCACTGCAATGAACACACCTTCGATATGCTCCTCGGCATTGTTCAATGCTCCTGTAGCTCTCAGTTTCTCTTCGCGAAGGATATTGTCACGCACAAAAATGTTGGCTACCAAGGCAGTGACCAACAAAATGACAGCCACCGTCAGTATTACCCAAAGGCTCAGACGGGCTGAGAATGATTTGTAATTCCACAATTTGTATTTCATCTTATATTGTATTTCAGAAACATACAGTTAATGTCATTCATGTACTTGTATTTGTTATTCTTGCACACGCTAGAAGGCCAGGCTCATCAGGCGGAACGGGGTCCGAGACTCTTTTATAGTTATAAGCTGCCCTGCACCATCGAAGTAAGTCACCCTGTCATCAATCATATTCCAATTGGAACGTGCCCACAGATGGAATATCCTGTTGATTGCGTTAGTCATACAGTTGTTGGATTGGCAAAAAAACAGTTTGTCATGATGTTCTTCCGGGTATTGGGTAATCATCGCTACGACCATGCGTCCCTTATCCTTGTCAGCAGTTCCCCTACGTTTTCCATTGGAAAGCCTGAGCAAAGAGAAGAGTACGCGATGACAGCCAATCTCTGCCAACTCAATAAAATCATGTATATAGAGACGATTCGCAGCATTGGTAAACTCCACTGCAGAATCGCCTCGTTTCTTTAACACCAGCTTGGATGTGGTGTCGATTATTGCTGCTATTTCTTCAGAAACAGTATTCAACCTTTCTTTCTTCCTCTTACAGAAGACTTTTACTACTGCAAATATACAATAAATTTTTCAATCCTGTCATTCCTTTAACAATAATTATTTTTTTACACCATTCTCGATGACGACTCAGTTCACTACGCAGCCCCCTAACGAGCTAAACGGGAAATGACCTTTTTCATCCCTGCACTAAGGACGGTAAGCACGTCTGTCGTCAATGATTCCTCGGCCTACTGGTAGTTCTATGCGGCAATCCCATTGGTTATTAGATATCGACGAAAGATACATGAGGGAAAAACCTTGATTCCTATCCTAGAAACATAGACTAGGAATCATGGCTTCGACCATCCTATTGTCGTAGTCGATGCGGTGCTGTTGTCAAAGGCAAACATCGATGGACTCAAGAAAAATGGCTACAATTATATAATTAGAGTTTCGGGAGTTCTGACGTTTCTCTTGCTTGATTGTTTCTCTCTTACTAGCAGAGTGGCGTTCACTTACTGGCAGAGCAGCGTTCACTTACTAGCAGAGTGGCGTTCACTTACTAGCAGAGCAGCGTTCACTTACTGGCAGAGTGGCGTTCACTTACTGGCAGAGTGACGTTCACTTACTAGAAGAGAATTGTTCTCCTGGTTGAATCGTGACGTTCGCCGTTCGATTGCTTGGATCGTGACGCTCGATTGCTTGAATTTCAGCCTTAGACAGCTTGAAGAGAAACGCTCTGCCTGACGGTGCAAGACCTCCGTGAAGCACTTGAGTACCTATGGAACGCAAGAAAACGACCTTTCGGCGATGAAGGAGACGCTTTACCGGCGAAAGATCTTCCGAAACTTCTGTTATATAACAAAAGCATCCCACCCTTATAACAGTCTCGACCATAAGACGTTGAACGCGTCTCCTCTCAGTAGCCTGATGTGCGTGTACCACCGGCACGATGTCAGAGACCCCGTAGGTGCGCTTGCTGCGCTGTACTAACAACGAAGGCATAGACGCCCTGAAAGGGTGTTCGAGGTTAATCTATTGCGCCCTGATGGGTGCACCATCTGAATGCTGGGCAACCCCGTGACCGCCCACCTCAGCCAGGCTTCAGGGGTGAGAGGACGGGGCTTCGTTGGTCCAATGAAAGCGGTAGAAATGACTTATACTGATATAGGTAGACACATTTAGTAACAATTAAAAATGTGTTTTTATGAGTAAAAGTCAAAACAGTTACACTTATCTAAGTGAGGAAGAGAAACTATCTCTTCTGCGTGAGT
>JAEEQB010000056.1 GCA_016285075.1 Prevotella sp. | reverse complement strand
CAAATATATTCCAAGGAACATGCTCACTTCGCAACATATTAGCCATCAATCCAAAATCTGGAGGAATCTTACCTCTGTCCTCACAAAGAGCTTTTCCTATCTCTTCATGTTATTCAGGAACAAAGTTCATCAACCGGGCAGCATCAGCAGGTGTAAGGATTGCAATGTCGGTTTCTGTTGTACGTCGATGTTCAAACTCTTCTGATGTTTCATTCGCACCTTGACGTGTAGAGTGGTTACGCCCCATCTTCAATTTTAGGATATTATCTCTGAACCAAGCCTGATGTTGGCGACAAGCCTTCCTGAAATCGCTATCCCCTCCATAGTGAGCTTTTGCTGGCTGTATTTCCTTGGAGGATGCTTAATACTCAACCTTTATGTTGTAGTCCATCTTTCCCAGATTATTGACAATCCTGTCAAAACCTAGTTTGTCGTATTCGGAAGAGTTAGCAAGAATGAACATGATTTTTGGGCGTTCTGAGAAATTGTATCTGATAGGCGTACCTTCAAACAATTGCAACTGTGTTTTCTGTTTGATGATACTCATAACATCTTGGAGAAGGGCTTGTCTGACATATACATTGTTTATGATTCCCTGTGACATTCTCACATGATCCTCAATGCCTGACTTGCCATCAACAGCCCCCAATCCGCATTTAACCTCAGCAAGATATACGTCATGTTTGCCTTCTTCATCAGGTACGTTGCTGACAATGAGCAAATCCACTTTCGTCTTCTCTACTCGATATTCTACAGGAATCTTGGCCTGATCTGGTGCCCATTCCATGTCAACAGCAAGATACTTCCCCGAAAAGGACTTGTGTTCAGACTCGTACTGCTGCTGAACGATATACTCATCATGCGACTTGTATTTCTTGCACAGAGCCTTGGCATCTTCAAAATACTGTCTTACCTTGTCTGTGTCTTGCAAATCAGCAGGTTCCATGAGTTGCACCCTTAATGTCAAGCCATCTTTCCTATTTGTGTAATAGCGAGGGTTGAGCATTGTGATGTTATCAGAGGTGTTCTTCCTGTGAGCTATTTTGAGAATCAGGTTCTTCTGACAATATATCATTACTTCATCCTTCACTCTGATTTCAAAGGCCAACTCTTTGTCGGACTTTACATACTGGAGGAAGTCATAATAAACACCGCCCTTCAGATACTTTGCCAAATGATCAGATGATAGAATTCTTGCCATATTTTTACTTTATTGGATCAGTACAATACTCTCTACGGCCACAATCCTTGCAGAACTTGCCTATCCACACATTATCGAACTGCTCAATGGCTGCATCAACCATTTCTGGGTCATCGGTCAGGATGCCAGCCTCGAAGTTTCTTTTTCGTGGCGATTTCATTCCCATCCCTGCGCCAGTCAAGTTAGCGGAACCGACGTATGCAATGGAAGTGTCTATGATAATGAGTTTGAAATGAACTCTGGGACACAGCACACGCTCCATACCATCATAAAGGATAGGATGCTTCTCGTGATCCTCTCTCCATGCTGTTCCTGGTTCTTTGGCATGAATCAGCCTGACCTCCACACCTTTTTTCAGTAAAGAGGCTATCAGGGCAAGGAATGGCTTATCATCGATATAAAGGTCTTTGATGTCTGCCGTTCCAATCCACACCGTCTGTTTGGCTTTGCTTACCAGGGACACGACTTCCTTGTAGTGGTTCTCGTCTGCTATGTACTTGATGAAGCTCATTTCAACTGTTTGCCATCAGAGAAAGCATTACCAACAGTCTTTCCCAACTGAATGTAAGTATGATGTACCGGGTCGAATGTGATAAGTTTCATCTGCTCTACATCTGGCTTTCCATCTTCTGCCAGGTACTTTTCGTCACAGAGAATGTTCACGATTTCTGCAACGAGATAATAGCCAGTCTCGCTTTCATCCATCTTCTGCTTCACCCGACATTCAAGCGTCATAGGGAACTCCTTGAACACAGGAGCATTGACATTGGGAGCTTTCTCTACAGTCCATCCAGCCTTCTCCATCTTGTCGGACGTATTCCTGCCACTAACGATACCTACATAGTCAGAAGCTATCATGGTATCAGCAGTAGCGAAAGTAACCGTAAATTCAGGGTTTTCAGCAAGGTTGTCTGTTGTAGCATGAGAACCAAGTGAGATAATGATTTCGTGCATATCCCACTGGCCACCCCAAGCAGCGTTCATTGCATTGGGCTTACCGTTCTTATCATAAGTGCCGATAATCAGCACTGGTTGTGGAAGAATCCACGCTGTTGACTTAAAACTCTTCATAATTCTGTTTGTATTATGTTATTCATCTTCTACTTCGCAATGCAAGAATCCCATTTCCTTTGCCTTTTCTTCGTTCATCAGGAAGTAGATGGCTTCGCCCTCGTTGCAGAGTTCTCCCTTCGAGTTAGTTATCTCTGCACTGATATAGGCCAGATTCCTCACCTGTTTAGAGACTTTAGCCCGAATGGTAAGCTTTGGTTCTGTAGTGGGAACTGCTTTACGGAACTTCACATTCAACTGCACAGTATAGCCACTGGTCTGTAGTTTCCTGGTTACTACCCATCCGCACACTTCATCAATCAGCGTACTCAGAATACCGCCGTGCATGGTATCTATCCATCCCTGATAATTGTGTTCAGGATGCCAGGTACTCACAATATAGTCACCATCCTCATAGAACTCCAAGTGAAGCCCGATGGGATTGTCAGGACTGCAACCGAAACAGTTATATCCCTCATGGTTGCGCCAAGGGTTTATTATCTTCTTCATTGTTTTCTCTATTTATTGTATAACCAAACTACTAATGCCATCTGTGCTATCAGAATGAAGGGTACACCATACCTGAACTTCTTATGCAGGGTCTTATGATGCCAGACTTTCATTCCCAACCATGCACCTATGCTTCCACCAAGTACAGCCAAGCCCAATAATGCCGTCTCTCTTATGCGCCACTTGGACTTTTTCGCTTTCCACTTGTCGATACCGTACATGAAGAAAGTGACCACGTTGATGACAGCGAGGTAGATAAGGGCGATATGCAGGAGGCTGATGTCGTTCATTCTTTATATCCCCCAATATGCTTGAAGCCGAAAAGCAGATAAAGGATATAAGTATAGCATCCGCTAACGGCACTTGCTATAATGTCCACCCAGTCCATCCTTTTTGCAAGAAAACCACTAGCGACTTCCCATAAGAAAAAGAAAAGCACAGCGTAAACTATGTTCTTGGGGATGCTCCATTTCTCGCTTTCTTTGCGGAAGAATGCTTGTGTCAGGCAAACGATAATCGGCACGCCAAAGATACTGGTATAACTATCGGCAAGATGGAAATCATTAAGGTGATGAGAATAAGCGTAAGGGCGGTAGAAATAGGTCAAAATTAAACACAGCACAGTGAGCGCAATCCCTACTGTACCATATATGCGCTTAGCCCGTCTTTGCTTATCTGATAAAATCTGTTCCTTCATAACATACTCTCTAATTGTTTAACAGCTTCGGTAATATCTTTCTCAAACCTCTTATGATCTCTGAGGAAATCGGATCTGTGGTCGGATAAAACTTCATACAGCTCCTGGCTCATTTCATCAACATAGGAAGCAATAGCGATTTCAATGTCATCCTTCTGCCAATCGAGCGTCGAATGAACATAGATTCTCTGCTTCTGATGCAGAAAACTGTAGGCTGTCTCTATACTGTCTTTCGTTATCATTTGTTTTTGTCATAGCCTATCGGACGGAACTGTTTTTGATTGTCGCTGAACACAAATCCATGCCCGTATAGGTAATTCTTTATATCCTTTGGCTCTGTCCCGAAGTTGTAGCACAACGATTCCAACGTGTCAAACTCTTCATCCCTCAGAAGCATGTTGACACTCGAAACGAGTATTGCAGGGTCTTTCGGCAGATAGTCCATTTCACAAATTCACTTAAAACCAAGGGCAAAGGTACTCATAATTCCACAATTATTTGTACCTTTGCACCAATTATTATGATAGTTTATGAAAGTTAAGATTCAGACCATGCTGGGCGACATCGTGGTTCGCCTTTACAACGAGACTCCGATTCATCGCGACAATTTCGTGAAATTGGCGAAGGAGGGTTATTATGATGGTACTTTGTTCCATCGGGTTATCAAGAACTTTATGATCCAGGGAGGTGATCCAGATTCCAAGGGCGCACCAGCAGGCAAGATGCTTGGGATAGGAGGTCCAGATTATACGCTGGAAGCAGAGATCAAGGATGGGCTGTTCCATAAGCGTGGAGCCTTGGCTGCTGCACGTCAGGGTGACGAGGTGAATCCAGAGCGTCGTAGTAGCGGGTCTCAGTTCTATATTGTCTGGGGAGATGTGTACAACGAAGGACAGCTTCGCCAGTTCTCCAAGCAACTGAGGATGCAGAAGGTTCAGGCTGTATTCAATGAACTTGCAGCAGAACATCGTGCGGAAATCATGCAGATGCGCCGTGACAGGAATCGTGAGGGACTTCAGGAACTGCAGGACAAACTTGTTGCAGAAGCAGAGAATAAGGTCGGAAAGTCTGGTTTGACTGATGACCAGATGAAGATTTATTCTACTGTTGGTGGCACACCCCATCTTGACGGCCAATATACAGTGTTCGGAGAGGTCGAGAAAGGTCTTGATGTGGTTGAAATGATACAAGGCACAGCTACAGGACGCGCTGACAGACCTGTGGACGACATTGAAATGAGAATGACAATCATTGAGTGATATGCTGGTAATAAGACTGAAACATACAAGCGAACTGAAAGTAAATGAAGGCTTAACCGCTATTCAGATGGGGGCTGGAGATAAGCTTGTACTTGCTACCACTGCAATGATGGCCTTGATGGAGAACGCTGCCATGTTTGCCGTTGCTGATGATCTTCCAGAAGGTTCTTTGCAAGCAAAGCGAACAAGTTCAAGCGGTACAACTGATGGTGGTCATGTTGAATCCTCTCACCTCAGACCCTCGAAAATTGGTGATGTGGTTAGAGCAGAAGCCGAAGTGACCAAGATTCTTTGCGAGCAAAGCGACCAAGGCCGAGCAGACAGCAAGAAGATAGAGTTTAAGGTGTCTGCTTATTCTGGTGAAAAGCTGCTTGGTGAAGGTACACACCTGAGATTCTTTGTTGACAGAGAACGGTTCATATCAAAACTTGGGTGATTATGGAATTATTAGAATTGATAAAAAGGAGATATAGCTGTAGGAGCTATAAGCCCACGAGTATTGAAAACAAAAAACTGGACTACATTATGGAGTGTGTTCGGTTTGCTCCTTCTGCTGTGAATAAGCAGCCGTGGATGTTCCGTATCATCAGCAGTGAAGAAGATAGGAAGATAATCAGCCAATGCTACAACCGTGAATGGTTTGCTACAGCCCCTGTTGTTATCATTGCATCTATATTGCATGATGAAGAATGGGTACGCTCCGATGGCAAACATCATGGCGATATAGACATTGCCATTGCAGTTGAGCATCTTTGTCTGGCTGCAACTGAACAAGGACTTGGCACATGCTGGGTTTGTAACTTTGATGCTGAACAGTGCAAGAAGTCCTTTGGTCTAGGTGAGAATGAGGAAGCTGCCGTCCTGATTCCTATTGGCTATCCTGCTGATAATCTGAAGGAAAAGAAGCGTAAGTCTATTGAAGAAATCATAAAATGATACAGAGCTACAAGAACATCACTCTATGTGGAAGCACTTGTTTCAAGTATCAGTTCTTGGACAAACATAACGGCAGAGCCAAACGCACCAAGAACCAAAAACGATTGATGGAGATACACAGAAATCGGCTGTCATTCGCTCTTTCAAAGACATTGATGAATGTCTCAATTGGATTAACAATGAATCATCTGCCAGTGATGAATGCTTAGAAGTATTAAATGAACATTGTTAATAGATTCTTGAGTTTATGGATATAAAGGAGTTCATACAGAATTATAGAGAAGCGTTTGGTGAAAAGTCTCAACTCCCATTGCTTTTCGGATATAGTGACAAGCCAATTGCCGACACAGAGAAGATTGGCGGTTGTTTCTTTAAAGGGCTCCAAGCTGCCAGGGATGGTCAGCCTGTCAGTCTGAGTGCCGATGTCATTGGTTGCGGTGGTGGGAAGCTATACACAGGCTTTTCTGATATGCCAGAGCGAGTACCAGGTTTTGTCTCTCTGAAGGAGAAATACAAGAAGACTCCTGGAATGGTTGTAGATTATGTAAACGGACTTGGGATGGACAGAGCCGAGAAGCCTTATCTGAACTTCATCCGCATCGACAAGGCAGAATCCTTCGAGGGAACGGAAGGAATTTTCTTCTATGCTACGCCCGACATGCTCTCTGGACTTTGCGGTTGGGCTTTCTTTGACATTAATGAGCCTGATGCGGTGGTGTCTCAGTTTGGCTCAGGCTGTAGCACTGTGGTTTCTATGACTGTAGTCGAGAATGCACGGCAGGGGCATCGTTGCTTTATCGGGCTGTTAGATCCATCAGTCCGTACTTGGGTTGGTAAGAACGAACTGAGTTTCACCATTCCTTTCAGCCGTTTCTCTCAGATGATGGAAACGATGAAAGAAACTTTCCTTTTCGGCTCTCACGCTTGGGAAAAGATAAAACAAAGGATGGAAGAGCAGCTTGATGAGAGCCACTCTCTTGCTTGAATCTCGGCCTTAGACTGCTGAAGAGAAACGTACCGTCTACAAAGCCATTCTTATGACACCATCGGAACTGTGATGGGAGCATTAGAATGGGACAGGAGCGTCGCCAAAGGGAGGTATATCATCAGCTGAGCCATTGATCTTCGATCCCAGAATCTCACCGCTGCCAGAAGGGGGACGGTTGCCTATACGACTATCCTCAGGATTTTCAAACCGTGTAAACTCTCCACGGAAATTCAGCAAGACATCGCCCGTAGCTCCCTTACGATGCTTGGCTATGATGATCTGAGCCATGCCATGCAGGTCGTGTCCGTTGTCATCCTGATAGATGTGATAATACTCCGGACGGTGGACGAAGAGCACCATATCGGCATCCTGCTCAATGGCACCCGACTCTCGAAGGTCACTGAGCTGAGGACGCTTACCTTCCAATCCTTCACGGGACTCAACCCCACGATTCAACTGGGACAGGGCTATAATGGGTATATCAAGTTCTTTGGCCAGTCCTTTCAATGAACGTGAAATGGTACTCACCTCTTCCTGACGTGATGAGAAACGCATGCCATTGGCATTCATCAGTTGCAAATAGTCTATCATGATGATCTTCACACCATGTTCACGTACAAGCCGCCGGGCTTTTGTGCGCAGCTCAAAGACAGAAAGACCTGGTGTGTCGTCAACATAAAGAGGTGCCCCCAACAGATGATTCACCCTTTCGTCCAGACGTACCCACTCATCGGGAGCCAATTGTCCGTTCAGGATCTTCTTGCCTTCAATCTCACAAACATTCGACAACAGTCGATTGATCAACTGCTGGTTTGACATTTCAAGGGAGAAGAATGCCATGGGCTGCTGGAAATCAGCGGCAATATTCTTAGCCATGGAGAGTGCAAAAGCCGTCTTACCCATGGCGGGACGTCCTGCCACAATAACAAGATCGGAGTTCTGCCATCCGCTGGTCTTGTCATCCAGAGCATGGTAGCCACTGGATATGCCCGTGAGGCCATCCGTATTCTTGGCAGCATCCTGGATCACCTTGACAGCCTGAGAAATAACCGGATCAATCTGAGTGTAGTCCTTCTTCATGTTCTTCTGCGACAGTTCGAACAGTGCACCCTCAGCATGCTGCATCAAGTCATCCACATCAATTGTCTCGTCAAAAGCTTTCGTAGAGATGTCACCAGCAAAAGAGATAAGCTGACGGGCCAGGAACTTCTGTGCAATGATATGGGCATGATACTCCACATTGGCAGAAGTAGACACACGAGAGGCGAGCTCGGTAATATATACAGGTCCGCCGACCTCTTCTAGTTCGCCATTCTTTGCCAGCTGGTCGCTGACGGTAAGAATGTCCACAGGCTTTTCCGCCATCGAGAGGTCACGGATGGCAGCATAGACTTTCTGGTTGCGCTTTTCATAAAAGCTCTCCGGATAGAGCAGTTCACAGACGATGGCATAGGCATCCTTATCTTTCATCAATGCGCCAAGGACAGCACGCTCCACATCGAGCGCCTGTGGCTGAAGATGACCATATACATCGTCAACAACTTGTGTACGCTGCTGACGACGTCCACTCCCTGAATTAGTTTTCTGATCGGGCATAAATACTGTTTTCCTTAATTATTTGTTATATACTTTCTTGACAGTGCCATCGGCAAACTGGATGAAGACAAGTCCCTTCTGACGAGGACTGGCTGGACGTCCAGAGGCATCGCGACAGGAGGTCACCACCTTGCCATTGATCACGACAGTGCCAATAGATGTAATCACCGTCTCCATGTCAGCCTTCAACGTTTCGAACTGTCCTTGTACTATGGACAGATTTGACTGAATCTCGTCAAATGGATATGATTTTACAAAATCTTCGAAAGTTTTCAAAAATTCAGAAGTCTGGGCGTATGTTTTCTCTACGTCAGCACGGGTTACCTGGACAGCATCATTCACATCAAGCAGGTCGCTCATCAACTTTGCAGCAATTATCTTCTCACGCAGTTGTTGCAGTTTACTACGTAGATGCTGTATGTCATTCAGGACAGACTGTTCTGAGGTATTGAAAGAGTCGATAGCTTCCGAAGAAACGTTTTTCACAATCTGCCGGTAACCATAGAATATCAGCTCATAACGTGCCTCGAAATCCTTCAGCTGGTCTTCGGTCAGCACAGGGTTCTTCATTAATTCAAGGATTTCATTGCAAACTTTCTTTACCTCATCAAACCTAGTCTCTACCAACTTGTAATTCTGTTCGTAAAAGTCTACTGAAGTGTGACACTCAGACAAGCGATTTTCAAGGCTTGCCAATACGTTTTCTGACGATTCCACTTTTTCAAGTAGTTCTGTTTGGCTGGCCTTCAACTCGGCTGCCAGATGTTCTGCCAGGATCTCAGCCTCATCCAGCGACTTGTTCAGTTCTGTGATGCCTTTACTGATGGTGCGGATTTCCTGTGACCAGTTTTCTGCATCGCCCACCATCATTCTCAGCTGGTCGTTCTGCGCCTTGCAAAGATCAGACATCGTTGACGTTTCTTCCTGCAAAGCAGCCAGTTCATCTTTAATTGCCGCAACATCTTCCGTCGTTGCTGCTCGTGACATCTCTCCACGCAGTACTTCCATGCGACGGATAATCTCCGATAGTCTGTTCTCATCGACAGGCTGCAGGTTTTCATATTGTTCGCGGCTATTTGCAATCCGTTCCGACAGCCAGGTTACTTGTCCGTCGAGTTTTTCGTATGCCTGACGTAACGATGTCAGCTGTTCCTCAGGCAGGACAATGGCCGACAGTCTCTCACCGGCTGTTGCCAGTTTAGCTTTCTCTACATCGAGAGCCTCTCCCTGCATCAGGATGAGATTGAGAAGAGCTGTCTTATTACTATTGGTTTTGTCCTGTCCCTCCTGGATCATATTCCTATAATAGGAAATCCATGAAAAGAGTTCCTGGCACTCTTCCACCAATTGCTTCCGTTCTTTCAGAGCAGCATCATTTTCGATCTTATCTGTCATTGCCTTAAGAAGAGTATCATACGAGCTGCTATAGGACTGGAGAGAGGCTTCCACTGCCTTGATATACAAGTCACCTTTACTGATAGAGCTCTGCACTGTAAAGATATCATTAAGTCCCTCAATCAATGCGAGTTCCTCATCAAAGCCATCGACCTCTACTCTCAATTGGTCGTACTGGACTTTAGTTGACATTTTGCCAGCATTAGTTGCCTGCTGTTGAATCTTCTTTAATAAGGTTCTCATTGAAGACATGTACGTACCGCATATAGTCATGGATTCTGATACCAATTGACGTGATTTACCGATATAGTCATTTGAAGCGTTCCAGTTATCCAACATCTGAATGGCACTGTTTAATGTCAATGCATAGTCGTTCAAGCCATAAAGGTTTGCCATCTCCAACAGTTCGGTGTACTTCAACCTCGTTGCATAATAGCTGTCCTCAGTATCCTGGGCCCTGGAACTCAGCAATGACAGCTGATCCATATATTCCTGAACAGTGGCCATTCTGCCTTCCACCATGGTTCTATGATTCTCGATCTGAGATTCCAGCATACTTTTCTCCTTTGAAGAGATCCCAGCCTCTGGATCTATCGGAGTGTTCTCCCCATAGACCGTCAGTGTCAATGTACCGTTGCTTGATACCACCCCAGTGATATAGTGCTCTTCTGCTCCTGAGTTCACTAGCCACTCTGTCGTTCCACTCTTCCTGCTGACGGGCATTAACATATATGTGCCCGGCTGACTGAAACACTTCACGGTAGTGCCGCCAGGAAGATAATGGCCATTCCAACTGTATTCGGCCTGCGACGAACTCCACAGCTCTCGGTTTGTATTGGACATTGTCTGATCGCAAAGCACCTCCAACAGTCTGCCATTCTGATATACGCCGATATTCAGGTCAAACAGATAGGTATTGGGCAGTTTGTTCACATAAGTCATCTTGAATCCTAAAGGACCGTAACTCTTAACACCATTCACCATGATACCCTGGAACTCTTTGATGGTTGTTGTCAGTGCAAAGTCATTCACCGTCAATCGTACTGATGGGGTCATGCCAGCAGCAGGTTCAATGCCGATAACCGCCTCCTGATGATAGTTGAAGCTGCCTGATACGCCACCTGTTCCAAACGTACTTGGCTTGAGCATGTTCAGCACGAAATAATCGTCCCCCCCGTTGCTCCATCCCCAATTGATATGGTAACGTCCGTTGCCGTCGTAACCGTCACAGACAAAGGCATGACCCGCAGCCGTGGTCTTATCGGCAACCTTTCCAGAAAGGATGACTGGCCGTCCGGCATCCAGTTCGTTGTAAACCATATCTTCCCACTGGGTAAAAGAGTAACCGTTGTTACGATATTTATAGGCCACACTGCTGCTATAGCCGAAATACTGCTTTAATGCTTTAGGAATATCTGCCACCAAAGCAGAAGAGCTGGCATCATACCACATCTCCACTGATTTGCCGCAATATTGCATCAATGTGGCAATGGCCTGCTTGGCAGCAGAACTCTCATTGCCGGAATAGGTGTTCTTGATATTATTCCACGCAATAGTACTTCCTGCACTTACCCCTGTCACATTCACCCTCTTATTGGCAGACGACTGGGTATAGCTATAGCTTGGAATGGCAGCCACTGTGGCATCTGGATACCTATAGACACTCATGGCCTGAGCCATGGCTGTAGCCACACAACCTGCGGCACAGCGTCCTGTCTGACCGTTTTGCGTATAGGTAGGCAGCAAAATATTGTAAGGTGCAGTCTGATCCCATCCCACTTTCACCAAGGGAGCAATGGCTCGTTTCGTAGCCTGTGGTGTTACTGCCGGGATATTGTTCTCGCGCATATAGCGGATCTGTGCTTCACAAGCCTCAAACCATTCCTGCATATTGCAAGGCAGATGATCCATGTCTATTGAGCCTCTGTTGGAATAGCCCAGCACCTGAGGAGCCAGTTCGTCGCCGGCAATAATCACAAAGCCCTCATCCTTCCCTACATTGAACACATAGTAGCATGGAGCCTCTGTATCGTGGGAACCACGTGCCTTTGCTGCTCTCGATTCTACACTTGTTAAACTGCCTTTCCTTCCTTGTTGCTGAAGGAACTGCTGAGCCCTGTTCTTCGCTTCTTGGAGTAAAACTGTCTCAGCATCAACTGCAAGAACACTCATCATTGCAGCCATTCCGAATAGTATCTTTTTGATCATGATCTCAACGTCTATTGGTAATTGGCTGCAAAAATACGAAAACTTTATAATCTGACCAAATAAAATTGAACTTATTTACGCATTGAAAATTCGCAACCACAATATTGTTGGTTGTAGAACTGGTATTCTTTAAGCAGTTGATTGCGTCGTTCGTACAAGCCACCTTTCCGCCAGTTCTGCGCCCAGAAAGAAGTGCCTTCCACAGCATACTGGGCAGCTTGTCCTGCACGTTCTATCTGCTCCAGGCTCTTCCAACGTGAAGAAGCCAATGTTGTAGCGAAATACTTGATATTCAGTTCCTTCGCTTTTTTTGCCGCTGCAGTCAGCCGTAATGTGAAGCACTGCTCGCAACGATGCCCACACTCAGGTTCACCCTCTAAGCCATGGACACAGCCAAGCCATGACTGATGGTCATAGTCGCCATCTATCCATCTCAACCCTAGACTATCCGCATGGCGTTTGCTTTCATTCTTGCGTATCTCATACTCTTCACGAGGGAAGATATTAGGATTGTAATAGAAGATAACGGGCTCTATATGATGATCTACCAACCACTCCACAATGGCTGATGAACAAGGTGCACAACAGGCATGGAGCAGAACCCTCCCCTGCCCTTCCACCAAATCCGAGGGAATCTGAATGGCAGGACGTTTCATAATCCGCGTGCTTTCCAGATACGGTCCTTAGCCGCATTGATCTCCTGGAACTTCTTTTCTGCAGCCTTGCGTACGTCCTCTCCCAATGCAGCCACCTTGTCAGGATGGTGCTCCAAGGCGAGTTTACGGTAGGCACGTTTCACTTCATCGTCAGAAGCATTGGGGCTGACTCCCAACACCTTATAGGCATCCTCTAAAGTATTACCCTCAAGATGAAGCAAGGAGTCAACTTCCTTCTCCGACATTCCAAGCCACATGGCGCACTCTTTCAGCGCCTGAATCTCTTCTGAGGGTACAGAGCCATCGGCTTGTGCAATAATGGCCAGGAAATTCAGCAACTGAAGTCGCTGGGAATAGTCCATGTGCTGGTTCATCTGCATGCAGCACTCGCGTACGGTTTTCTTAAACTGATTCCATCCCATTCGCTGCTGCTCCTCGAACAGTTTTTTCAGAATATCGTTTCCCTGATTGACAGCAGAAACACCAAAGTTCTGTCGCAGCATCTGCCTCACCACCTCCATCTCTGAATGCATGGCTTTGCCATCGGCCTTAATGATATACGACGAGAGTACCAGCATAGAGAAAAGAAAACTGTTTCGTTGGCCTTCATCCGTATAGCCATATCGAGAATCACTGCGGTAGCCAGTGCTGTTTCCGAAGGGAGACCCAAACGGTCCCTGAGTGCCCGATTCATTGACAACGTCAAGTCCTGAGTCGAAGAGGGAGCCAATAAATATACCTGCCAGCATGCCCAACGGGCCACCGACCATCCATCCCAGTATTCCTCCTATCCATTTTCCTGCTGCCATAAGTGCTAAGTGTTATTTTTATGAGAGTTGATGTAGAGTATTATTCAAAATAAAACGTAAGTGTGATCATCTTCGAGCGTCCAGGAGTGACCGAGTGGGAATAGACGCGTTTGTTGATGTCAGTCAGTTCCTCGGCATGGTCATAGTCAATAGCATCTATCAGACTGTAACTGAACTTCAACTCAGGTATCAACTTAAAGAAAGGCAAGTAGAAGTCACAGCCCAATCCCACTTCAATCATCGTATCGTAACGTTTCAGCTGGATATTGTCCTGAGCCTTTCCCGAAAGGTTGATCATTGGGTTCAGCCCCGCTATGAGATAAGGACGATGGTTGTTGAACCGTTCTGCAGAAAACTTCAGCCCCAAGGGGAAAGAAATATAGGTGTTCTTCAGATCCTGCGTCTGCAGAAGGGGTTGATTGTCCTCGTTACGCCGGGTTAAATTGAGAAAGGTCAGATGCTTGGCACCAAAGTGCATTGCAGGTGACAGACGGGCAGAGAAGTGCTTGCCCAGCCTCACATCAGCCAGCACTCCCACGCTGAATCCAGGATTCCAGTTGTCCTGGTCACAAAGCACAGTCTCACCGTATTCCGTTCCATCTTCAGTCTTAATAAGCTGAGGTCCAACATTTTGGAACTCAATATCCTGCATATTGAAACCCACAAGGATACCAAAGTGCATTGGGCGAAGGTCTATGTAGGGTTTATATTGTGGACGTCGCTCCTGTGCATTAGAAGTGGAAGGGAAGAACGGGGAAAAGGCCAAAAGCGCCAAGAGCACCCATCTTACCTTATTTATTATTATCTGTCTCATACTATCTATTATAACGCCAAACTCTCCTGTTTTATTATTTCGACTATGTATAAATTGATTCCGGGAAAGCAAAAATAATAGCAAAAATTAGGTAGGAATGAAAAAAGGTTGTATCTTTGCATCACATTTTTTGAGTATAACTATTTATTCATTTAATTAACTAATAAAAATTATGGCATACGTAATTGGTGACGACTGTATCGCTTGCGGTACCTGTCAAGGTGAGTGCCCCGTAGAGGCAATCTCTGAAGGTGAAAAGTATTCTATTGACCCTGATCTGTGCACAGAGTGCGGCACATGCGCTTCTGTCTGCCCGTCAGAGGCTATCAGCCTTCCCGCTTAATTCGAAAGAATAAGCTTCATAAACCGTAATGAGGGGTTTCCAGCAATGGGAACCCCTTTCTTGTCCAGGGCTAAGACAGCAGGGAGAGCAGCGCTTCACGTTCACCAACCACCCAAATGATATCACCCTCTTCAAAACGGCGCTTAGGGCTGACGGACGACAGGTTTTCCTTGCCTTCCTCCAAGCCTACCACCATGCAACTATACTTACTACGGATGCCACTCTCCTCCAAGGTCTTGCCAATAAAGGGACTGTCAGCGCCTATGATCATCTGACGCAGCAGCATTTCACGTTTCTCAAGTTCAGGGTCCTCACCTATCACCTCTGCCTGGAGCGAAGAACCGAAATTAGCCAGCTGGTCATCGCTGCCAATAACCTGGAGACGGTCACCTGGAAAGATAATTGAGTCGCCATCGGGAATATTCAGGCGTCGTCCACCCCGTAGGATGCTGCTTACATGAACGCCGTAACGCTTTCCCAGATTCAGTTCCTTCAGGGTCTGCCCCATCCACCTGGAATCTGATGGGATGTCGAACTCAGCAATGTGGATATCGCGGTCAAGCAGTTTCCCTTCATATAAAGGACGTTTCTTGCCGTGAACCTGTGCCTCTATGTCACGTGAACGGAGATTGTTGATAAATAAACGTTCCAGACGGATACTTCTATGCTTGGTGGTACGTGAGAAGATGACAGCCACCACGACAATCAGTCCAATGGTAATCATCAATGCAGGAGTGAAACGCGACAGATAGTTGCAGACAAAGAACACCAATGCAACAGCCACACCAATCCTCACTACTACGGTAAAGAGCAGGGGCAGATGATTCCGATTACTCTCTGCCCAGAGTGCTTTCCATTCCTCGCTGTGATTCTTCTTCATGACCATTGCGCGCAAAAAGGGTGCTATGAGAACGATGGTCAACACCCCCGTAATGGCATTCGCATACCAATGAAGTTCCCAGCCAGGAAGAATCCTGCGCATAAAGGGAAGGAAGAATGTGAGCATAATAACGATAACCGCTGAGGACAAGATGAAATAGACCACCGTATTGGCAGTCATCTGGGTGAGCAGTTTCTTCCACTTGCTTTGCTCCTTCGTATTGGGATGACTCATGGAGAGGTGGTTCATGGCTTTTATAAGCCTTGAAGGCAACCTTCGCTCCAGAATACAATAAGCCGGCGTGGCAAGCCGTATCATGTAAGGTGTGAGGAATGTGGTTATAACGGATACGGCCACCACAACCGGATAAAGGAAATCACCGATGACACCCAGCGAAAGCCCCAGCGAGGCAATAATGAAGGAGAACTCACCTATCTGTGCCATAGAAAAACCGCAACGCATGGCTGACTTCAGGCTCTCACCACCTAACATGAAAGCAAAGGATCCGAAGACAGACTGCCCGATAAGAATTGTCATCACAAGCAGGAAAATAGGCAGGGCATAGTCTACCAGTATCTTAGGGTCTACCAACATACCAACGGATACAAAGAATATTGCGCCAAAGAGATTCTTCACTGGTTCCACAAGTTTCTCAATGCGCTCGGCTTCAATGGTCTCTGCCAGAATGCTGCCCATGATAAAGGCACCGAAGGCTGATGAGAATCCTACCTTCGTGGAAAAAACAGCCATAGCACAGCAAAGACCCAACGACACAATAAGCAAAACCTCTGCATTGATTAACCGTCGGACAGAACGAAGGAAGATGGGTATAGCAAATATGCCTACGACCAGCCACAGGACGAGAAAGAAACCAATCTTCATTAAAGAGCCCAGCATCTGTCCTCCATCGGGATTGTTTCCACTGGCAATGGCACTCAACATCACCATCATGACAATAGCCAGGATGTCTTCCAAAATGAGCACACTCATAACGAGGCCTGCAAACTGCTGCTGACGCAGTCCCAGGTCATCAAAGGCTTTGTAGATGATGGTTGTACTCGACATGGCGAGCATACCACCAAGAAAGATGCAGTCCATCTTTGACCACCCAAAGAGATGCCCCACCAATATGCCCAGCATGGACATGCAGAAGATGATGCTGACAGTGGAGATAATGGGCGAAGCCCCCATTTTCAGGATCTTCTTGAACGAGAAGTCCAGTCCCAATGAGAACAGCAGGAACATCACACCAATGTCAGCCCAAAGATGAATATTCTCTGAATCAACGACAGAGGCGGTATAAGGCATATGGGGTGAAACCAGGAATCCGGCTACCACATAGCCCAACACCAATGGTTGCTTCAGCTTCTTAAACACTAGCGTAACAATGCCTGCTACCACCAGCATCAACGCCAAGTCATGAATCATGGGAGGTAGTTCACTCATGGGATCAATCGTTATGGAAAGTCAAATGGTGGGATGTGGAATGGGAATGATGGAATGGTCATTTATTGTATTCCGCAGTCAGTTCACATATCTTCACGACTACCTGCATGGCTTTCTCCATTGACTGTATAGAAACGAATTCGAAGGGACCGTGGAAATTCACTCCTCCTGCGAAAATATTGGGGCATGGCAAGCCTCGGAAGGACAGCTGTGCGCCATCGGTACCCCCTCGAATGGGTTTCACCTTAGGTGCCACTCCGCATTCCTGCATAGCCTTCAGCACAAGGTCTATGACATGCATTTGCGGGTCAATCTTTTCCTTCATATTATAGTACTGGTCGCTGACTGTACACTCCAAGGTGCCTTCACCATACTTCTCGTTCATGAGTTCAGCCTGCTTCATGATAAAACGCTTGCGGTCTTCAAACAAATCGCGGTCGTGGTCACGGATAATGTAATTCAGACGAGCTTCCTCAATGGTTGACTGAATACCCAGCAGATGATAGAAGCCCTGATACCCCTCTGTGGTCTCTGGGGTCTCATTAGATGGAAGCATTGCTGCAAACTCAGCTGCTAAAGCATTGGCATTAACCATCTTACCTTTCGCATAGCCAGGGTGAACACTGACGCCTTTGATACGGATCTTGGCCGATGCTGCATTGAAGTTTTCAAACTCCAATTCTCCAAGGTCACCTCCATCCATCGTATATGCCCACTGGCAACCGAACTTCTCCACATCGAAGTGATGAGCCCCCATGCCAATCTCCTCATCAGGATTAAAAGCCACGCGGATGTCACCATGGCGTATTTCCTTATGATCGCGCAGGAAACACATAGCCTGTACGATTTCAGCAATACCTGCTTTGTCATCGGCACCTAAAAGCGTATGGCCATCAGTCACAATGAGGTCTTCTCCCACATGATGAAGCAGTTCAGGAAACTTCTGGGGTGACGACACAACACCTTCCGACAACAGTATCTCCTTGCCATCATAGTTGTGAACAACACGTGCTTTGATGCCAGCGCCCGAACAATCGGGTGACGTGTCGTAATGTGAGATGAAGCCGATAGTAGGCACATCGTCCTTGACATTACCCTTCATAGTGGCATAGATATAGCCCTTCTCGTCCATTTCTACGTCCGACAGTCCTTCACGCTCCAGTTCCTCTTTCAGGTACTTGGCAAAAACCAGCTGCTTAGACGTGCTGGGTACTGTCTGACTGTCTTCAGCCGACTGGGTGTCGAACTTCGTATAATTCAAAAATCTCTCTGTTATATCCATCACTCTACCTATTTTTATATAATGATTGTTATAATTCCAGTGATTGCTAAAAACGCTATCATTCTTTTGTCAGCTTGATGCCTATGTCGGCAATGCCTATCAGCATCTCGCGTTTCATGTTGTGCCTGACGCAGATGTGCAACGAGTCCCCCTTGTTCAGCATCACCCTCGAAATGGGAAAGGTGTACTGATAATAGCTGATACCGTCTCCCATAGGTTGCCCGCCTTTAGTGAAGAGGTTGCAAGTCAGAGTATCGTATCGTACATGTCCCATAGGAAGCAGGACCTGTTCTACGGTCAGTTGCAGGCTCGTAAAGGGGAAACGTCTGTCCAGCCTCAGTCCCAGTTCTTCAAGATACTGCCCACCCTTACCAATGGGACGGATGTCAAAGAACAGCGTGTCATTCTTTTCCCATCCATCCAGGGGAGTATGTACGTAACGGTTGTATATAGTCTTCTGATTACATCCCGACAGGAGCATAACGACTGTTGCAAGCACCATTACAAAGGGCTTGACCTTACTGTTTCTCATCTTCATTCTTGGGTGCAGGAGACTGACGTCGCTTGTTGCGAGAGCCGCCGGAAGGCTGCTGTTCTTTCTGTTCACCCTGGGGCTTGGCGTTCTGGACTTTCTTTTTCTTTTTCTTCTTGGCCTTGTCAAATCTGGTGATACTGTCGCCGGCCAGCAAGTCTACCGGTCCCTCAGGTTTCTGCTTACGGTTCGTGCTCTCCTCGTTTTCCAACGTCAGGGGCTTTTCACCTTTACGATTCATCTCGATAATCTGCCTGGCCCGTTCTGCCGTAATCGTCTCAAGATTGGCTGCGACATTCTTATCGGTTGAATAGGTTACGAGACCAGCCAGTATGTCGCTCTTAAAGAGGTAGTAATCACCATCCTGAGTCTGAAGGATAGTATCTTTCGAAGGCAGGCTTCGTGATGCTTCTATATAGTCATCGACCTCGTAGTTCAGGCAGCATTTCAGTTTTGCACACATACCTGCCAGTTTCTGAGGATTGAGCGAGATATCCTGGAAACGCGCTGCCGAAGTAGATACGCTGACAAAATTCTTCATCCATGTGGCACAGCACAGTTCACGTCCGCAGGGGCCTGTTCCGCCAATGCGCCCAGCTTCCTGACGGGCACCAATCTGCTTCATCTCAATGCGCACATGGAATGCAGCAGCCAGATCCTTGATGAGCTGACGGAAGTCAACACGCTCGTCGGCAATATAATAGAAGATGGCTTTCTGGCCGTCTCCCTGATACTCCACGTCACCTATCTTCATGTCCAGTCCCAAGTCTTTGGCTATCTGACGGCTCTCAATCATGGTGAAGTGTTCCCTAGCTTTGGCTTCGCGGAACTTATCCATATCAATGGGCCGTGCCAATCGGTAGATGCGCTTGATGTCATCGGCACTTTTCAGATTGGCTTTCTTCAACTGCAATTTCACCAGTCGCCCCGTCAGTGTCACCACTCCGATATCGTGACCGGGGTTGGCTTCTACTGCCACTACATCGCCTTTCTTCAAAGGCAGGTTGTTCACATTATGATAGTAGCCCTTACGGGTGTGCTTGAATTGCACCTCCACCAAATCAGTGGTTTCAGCATTTCCCGGGACATCAGCCAACCAGTCGTAGGTATTGAGCTGACGGTCCTGCCTACCAATGGCTTTCTTGCAGAGACCACGGTCACATCCTGTGCGTATTTCGTATTCTTTTCCCATTTATTTCTGTATTAATTGTACAATCATTTTCAAGGCGAAATCGAAAAAAACGATCTTCGCATTAGCGTTCTGTCCTATATCGCGAATGGCACGATTGGCCAAGTCGTATAGGGACAATATATTATCTTCATTCACAAAGCGGGCGAAGTTCTTGGCAAACTCCTCCTCCTTCTGAGTCATATAGCTCAGTTCGGCCTCATGGAAGTTGTACATGAAGCTCTCCCGTGTCATCCTGAGGAAATAGACGAGGAAACGCTTCTGCTTCTCCCTTCCGAAGACAGCCAACGTCTCGCTCCACTTGCGTAAGTCCTTGACCCTCCGCTGATATGCCAACCGCATGAGTGTAATGAAGAGGTCTAGGAACACTTCATTCTCTGTTCCCACCTTCAGTTCCTCTGTAGCTTTCATCCAGCTGCCCCGTGCCAAACGGCTGATGCGGCGGGCATCATCTTCACCAATGCCCCGACGGCTGACCAGTGCCTGGGCAATATCCTCGTCGCTGATGCGTCCAACGTCTATTCGCTGCACACGGCTGCGAATGGTTTCCAACAGCCGATCGGGTTCCTCGCAAACCATGATGAAGACCGTCTGCTGAGGAGGCTCCTCTATCAGTTTCAGCAGTTTGTTGGCACACTCTATGTTCATTCGCTCTGGCAACCAGTCGATGCTCACCTTCCATCCTCCCTGACTCGATTTCAGGCTCAGCTTGCGAACCAATTCGTCGCTCTCGCCTGCAGTAATGATGGCTTGCTGGTTCTCACCTCCCATGGCATTCATCCATTCGTCCATGGAGAAGTAGGGCGACGACATCAGCAGTTGGTGCCATTCGCGTGCAAAGTCATCACTGACAGGCTTATGGTCACTGCTCATAGAAGGCAGCTTGATGGTGGGATAAGTGAAGTGTAGATCGGGATGCTCCAGCTTTGCCAGCATGGCTTGCGTGTTGGCTGAAGGATTGCCGGAGGAGAGCAGCTGGCATGCAAGGCTGATGGCCAGGGCTTTTTTACCTACTCCTTGTGGACCGCAGAGCATGATGGCATGGGGGAGACGGTTCTCCTGTACCATCTGCAGAAGCCGCTGCTTGGTCTCCTGCTGTCCTATCACCTCGTCGAACGTCATAAGCCTTTTATCTTTTTCACAATCTCTATCACGCTGTCCACAGCACCCACAGTATAGAAATGGATGTCGCGTACTCCATGGGAATACAACTCACGGCACTGCTCGGTAGTCCACTGGATGCCTAGCCTGCGTGCATCGTCATCGGTCTTGCACTTTACGATCTCACGGGCCAACGGCTCAGGAATATCACAATGGAACGTCTTGGGCACCACCGTTAGCTGCGAGAGCTTGGCAAGCGGCTTTATTCCCGGAATAATGGGAATAGTAATACCCATTTGCCGTGCCAGCTCTACAAAACGGAAGTACTTCTCGTTGTCAAAGAACAGCTGGGTCACCGCATACTGTGCTCCCAAGTCTTGTTTCTGCTTCAGATACTCCATATCACGTTCCAGGTTGGGAGCCTCCTCGTGTTTTTCCGGATAGCAGGCCACGCCATAGTCAAACTTCCTACCGGGATTCCTGATGGGAGACCCGTCGGCAAAGAATCCCTCATTGAAACGGTTCACCTGGCGTATCAGGTCTGTGGTATGGGCATGCCCGCCAGGCGTCGGAGTAAAACGACTGTCCTCCTTAGCCTTGTCACCACGAAGGAGCAGCAAGTCGTGAATGCCAAGGAACTGCAAGTCGAGCAGTTCATATTCTATATCCTCGACAGTGGCACCACTGCAGATGACATGAGGCTGCACGGGTATACGGTAGCGCTGCTGAATGGCAGCGGCTATGGCAATAGTGCCTGGACGGCGACGCAGCCGCAGCCGTTCATACTGACCGTTAGGCAACTCACGATAGACAAACTCTGAATGATGCGTCGTGATGTTGATGAAGGCAGGGTCCAACTCTGCTAGGCGGTCAATGTCGGCAAACAGCTTATCGGTACCTGTGCCTTTCAGTGGCGGCAGCACCTCAAAGGAAAAGCGCTTTTCCGCTAATTTTTTATGGATGAATTCCGTTACACTCATGTTGCTTTTACGCATTTGGGTGCAAAGTTACATAAAGTCGAGGGCAAAACAAAAGAATTTTTTCTTTTTTTTGCCGAGACAGAGCAACTTCGGGGCATTTATGCCACAAAGTTACATAAAGTCGAGGGCAAAACAAAGAAAGTCGTTTTTTTTTTTTTGCCGAGATGAAGTAACTTCACCATCCCTAATGGCAAAGTTACATAAAGTCGAGGGCAAAACAAAGAAAGTCGTTTCTTTTGGAAACATGTTTCATTTCAATTTCCGAGTGCACAAAGAGGGGAACAACCATCGGGCTGCTCACAACAGGTATAATGCTATGGCTGCACAGGCTTCGGCATCGGCCAAAGCATGGTGATGGTTCTGCAGGTCGTAGCCGCAGGCAGCTGCAACGGTGTGTAGCTGATGATTGGGCAGTGAATGTCCGAACTGCCGCCGTGAAGCGGCGAGTGTGTCGTAGAAGCGGTAGTCGGGATAGTCCATCCGATAGACCCTGAACACAGCTTTCAGGCATCCTTCATCGAAGCGGGCATTGTGGGCAACAAAGGGGATGGAAGCAATCATGTCTCTCCTATCGAGAAACGCCAACTGGCCTGAGAAGAACACCCTGGCAATGCTCTCCTCCAGCTGCTCCCACACTCTCGGGAACACAGGTGCATCGTCAGTATCCTGATGACCAAGCCCATGAACGCGCTGGCACCAGTAGTGATAGAAATTTGGCTCGGGCTGGATGAGACTATAGAAACTGTCTGCCATCTGCCCATTATGCACCATGACCACTCCGACAGAGCAGACACTCGACGGCAATTGATTGGCCGTCTCAAAGTCAATGGCTATGAAGTCACGAAGCATTGTTTCCTTGAACGTTATACGTGAATATGCCCACAAAGGTAGCAAGAAACCTAGAATTATCATTGGTTTTACAGGATAAAATAAGAATAATTAGGATTTCCCCCTAACTGGCTGTCCTATGTAATTATGCCCAAAGAACGGCACAAGGCAGACGACAGTTGTGAGAGAGGATCAAACCGAGGGGTGAGAGTCCTCACTAGAGATTGAGGCAAGGAAACACCCCTTTTCAAGGCGTGAATGGACAAAAATAATCTACAAACCAACTATTTCACTAAAAAAAACGTCCAAATATTTGGCGATTCAAAAGAAAATGCCTACCTTTGCACCCGCAAAACAAAATTGCAACCAACATGGTGCCCGTAGTTCAGTTGGTTAGAGCGTCAGATTGTGGTTCTGAATGTCGACGGTTCGAGTCCGTCCGGGCACCCTCTCCAAACTCCTGTTAGTCAATGACTTATAGGAGTTTTGTTTTGCTTTTAGCGAAAGGGTTTTAAGTTAAATTTAACCAAATTACTGCTAAATTTCTGTTGATTTTGCAAAAATCGCCGCAAAATCACCGCAAAATCGCCGCAAAGTTTTCTTACGAAATGCATCTTTCATACCAAGAAGATTGTAATCTTTCAGTTTGCAAAAACGAAGTAAAATCACATTCTATCGTCGAAAAGTGTGATTTTTTACACATTTTTCTTCGATAGAACGTGATTGAGAGGTTTCAAGAATCTGGTCAGAAATATTTACTTGACGGTAATCCAAACGGACTCTTCCCTTTTCAGGAACATGTTCCTGTGTTCCACAACGTTCAGATTCCATACGTACACCAGCTTCAGAACGTCTTGCACGAACACAATGAGAATATCAGCATCCACATGCAGATATTCAAGATTTAACTAGTTATCAGAATTAGACTTTTAATGACTCATGTTTCCGCCTCCGTCTAAATGGGGATGGACGTGGAAATTTTGTCGTTATCATATAAAGAAGCCCGACCTGTAAATGCAAGCCGGGCTATGATTTTGTTTTGAGTCAGCATGTTATGAGACCTCAATGGCCTTGGTGACTTTCTCATTCGGCTCGGTCTTCGGCATGGTGATGGTCAGGATGCCGTCCTCGACCTTGGCAGAAATCTGGTCTTTCACCACATCGTCTGGCAGCACGTAGTTCTGCTCGTAGTTAGAGTAGCTGCGCTCGACCTTGGTCGCTTTGCTTGCAAAGAACTCACGGCGCAGATGGTGATGGTGCTTGTCCTCATGCTTGTGTTCCTGTTGGTGCCCTCCTTCGATGTTATCAACATCGCGGACTCCTCCCTTCTCAATGGCGATGGTGAGGTTCTTGCCTTGCAAGCGTCCTTCGGCCGAGCGGCCCTCGTCATTGATGGCTACGCGGCAATATTCTTTCTTGATGCTTGGAGCTGCAAGTTCCATCGTGTAGGCCTTCTCACTCTCCTTGACATTGACTGCGGGTGCTGTACTATTGGCACGTTTGAAGCCCCTTGTTAAGGGGCTGGCTTAAGCCAGGGATATAGTCAAACTGGCACGGAATTTAAACTCACTTAAACTATACTGACGATTTATTAAACTCGCTTAAACATTGACAGCATTATCCAATAGTACATAGTGATTACTTCGGCGGCAGACTTTGGAAATGCCGTGTTGCCCAAACCTGAATGAGGAAGACGAGGCAGAGCAGGATGGCAACCTTGTAAGGAGCAGTGAGGTCGGCCCCAAACAGATTGTGCGACAGCGGTATGACTACTAGGGGCGAGATGAACTGCCCCAGGTAGAGGGCTGCGGAGAGCAGAGGCATGACAGTGGTGGCAGAGTTCTTACCTCCCTTGATGCTTGCGATGGTGTTCAGGTAAGGCACACCCACGCCGTTGGCTATGCCGATAAATGCAGATCCGATGAGTATCATCGCAACACTGGGAACAAGATAGGAAGCGTAGCCCAGCAGGAAGAATAGTGGAGCGAAGTATTTGATGGGCTGGCGGAACCAATGCATCAGAGAACCAAAGACTATTCCCACGAAGAAAGCCACGACATCGAGTCCAACCATAATCATTGTGACGGCCTCGCTGGAAAGTGCTGTCTGCTGGCGGGCGATGATGGCGAAGTTGGTTGGGAACACGAAGAAAATCATCATCAGCAAAAGCATGCCAACGACTGAGGGGTGAAACTTCAGCAGCTGGCGAGGTTCGAAGGGGATGCCACGCTTGTTGGCAGAGCCGAGTTGCTCATTTGGTAGCCACAGCCACACCATCACGACGGCTATCAGTCCCATGAGATAGACCAGGAAGGCGTAGTTCCACTCAATCGTAGCCAACAGTCCTGCCAACAATGTTGCTACCACACCTCCCATCTGGTTCATGGCAGCCGAGAGTCCCATCAGCCGCGCCTGTTCCTCTGGAGGGAAGTAGTAAGCCAGCAGCCCAGTAGAGAGTGGCATGATGAGTCCGACGCTGATGCCAAGCATGGCTCGCATTACAAGCAGCACATGGATGTCATTGATGAAGAAACATCCCGCTCCTGCCGTCACATAGAGCAACAGACCCGTAGTGGCGATAGCACGTGTCCGCAGCCGTCGGCTGATGGAGAGGAAGAAGAGGTTGGTGACGATGATAAGCAGGGCGGGCATGCTCACGATGAGCTGTACCAACAGTGCGTCTGCCTCAGAGAAATGAGCCTTGATGATGCCCAGTGCGGGGGCGATGGCGGCTCCGGCCATCACAGTGAGCAGCGACATCGACAGGATGGTAGCCGTCACTCTTTTCGTAACGTTTGTTTTTTCCATAAAAATCTGTGGAGTTGTAAGCTCTACCAAGCTATAGAGTCGTTTCTAAAAATCGGGTGCAAAGGTACAAATAAAAGTTAAAACAAAGGCCGTTTTCATCTTAAAAAATCGAAAAAGTGATGCTATATAGCGTTCGTAAAATCGACTTTTTTTGTTAATTTTGCGGTAGGTTTTAATCCTAATGTATCACTTTAAAAACAACAGAATTATGTCAAAGACAGTAGAGATTCAGATTGAGAAAAGTCGCGGCCTCGTAGAGGGTCTGCGCCGTCATGTCAAGGAAATGGGTGAGCGTGGTGTCACCAACGAAGAGATCAACGCGATGGAACAGGCCGTCAAGGAACTGGAGGCCGTGAACTCCGAGGTGGACAGCATTCGTGAACAACTCAAGCCAACGGTGGCTAAACTAAAACTCGTAATGGATCGCGTAAAGGAGGCCTACGCCGAGAAGAAAAAGACGCTGAAGGGCTACTACCCCCAGGAGCGCTGGATGGACTACGGTGTACCAGACAAGCGATAGGACGATTGGTGAGCACCATCGGACAATTGGTGCTCACCATCGTCCAATTGGTGCTCACCATCGTCTTCTATGTTCATCTCGGCTTAGTATTTCTGTAATCAGTGATGGGGGCTATCTGTAGCGGATGACGGTCAGGAATCTCGTAAGCCAGTCCCTGCTGATACAGCACGTCGATGCGGGTCTTGAACTCATCGCTAGCACCCACTGTGTCAACATTGTGATAGAACTGCTCGATGCTGCCACGCTCTGTATATATAGAAAATCTTCCTTCATGGCTGCGAAATTACACATTATTTTGTATATAAAAGAACGTTTTGGGGCAAAAAGTGAAAATCATGCCGTAATTTGTGAAAACGAAATACCAGAAAATTATCGTACCTTTGCACCGTGAAACTTAAAAACGATAAGATAATGGATTTCAGAATGCAAGACCGTATGGAGTTGAAGGCATTAGTAGACTTCTATGCAACAGAGAGTGACAAGAACAATCAGGACTGCTACGTGGAGATTTTCCGTCCTGACATCAAACTGAACGTGTATTTCGGTGGCAAGCTAGGCATGACTGCAAACGACGTACAGGACATGATCCGTCAGTACAAGGCTTTCGGTGCCGCTAAGGTGTCTTTCCACATGAACGGTCAGCAGAGCGTAGATTTCGTTGACGAGACTCACGCCACGGGTACTTGCTATGCACTGGCTACGCTGGTGACAGAGCAGGAAGGTAAGGATGTGCTGACAACCCATGCAGTACGCTACTATGACAAATACGAGAAGATAGATGGCCGCTGGTGGATCAGTGAGCGTGAGCAGTATTTCGAGTGGTCAACGAATCAGACTCTGGGATAATATGATGAAACAGGTATCAGTGTTAGTGGGTGCTGGCAGTATCGGACAGGCGATTATCCGTCGTGTGTCGGCTGGTAAGCACATCGTGTTGGCAGACTACTCCATAGAGAATGCTCAGCGAGCAGCAAAGACATTGGAGAATGCGGGCTTTGAGTGTTCAACCATACGATGCGACCTTGGTTCAAAAGAGGACATCCTAAAGTTGGTGGAGTTTGCCGCCAACAAGGGAGACGTAATGAATGTTGTGAATGCTGCTGGTGTATCTCCTTCACAGGCTCCTGTAGAAGAAATTCTTCGCGTTGACCTTTATGGAACAAGTGTTCTATTGGAAGAGTTCGGCAAGGTGATTGCAGAGGGTGGATCAGGTGCGATTATCTCGTCACAAAGCGGTCATCGTCTGCCAGCCTTATCGCAGGAACAGAACGAGGCTTTAGCCACAACTCCTGTTGACAAGCTGCTGGAATTGCCGTTCCTGAAGGAAATCAACGACACGCTGAAAGCCTATCAGTACTCGAAGCGTTGCAATGTGCTCCGCGTGATGTTCGAGGCTACTCGCTGGGGACGACGTGGTGCTACCATTAACTCAATCTCACCAGGTATCATCATCACACCATTGGCAAACGATGAATTGCATGGCCCGCGCAAGGATGGTTACCTGAAGATGATTGAGGGCATGCCCGCCCGCCGTGCCGGAACACCCGACGAAGTGGGTGATATGGCTGAGTTCCTGATGTCCTCCCGTGGACGTTTCATCAGCGGTGCCGACTTTCTGATTGACGGTGGCTGTACAGCTTCTTATTGGTATGGTGATTTGCAATACCTCAAGGCTACGCATTAGCGAGAGCAGAGTGAAACTCGTTTCAACTCTGCCGAGCGTGAGTAGGCTCGAACGAAGTTCAAGACGACACACTAATGAGAATTCTTTTCACGATACTGCTTTTTGTAATGACGGCAATGTTTATGCAAGCAAAGACGGAAGAAGAACAGATAGAAACTCTCTATAGGGAAATGTATAAGGCTATGGTTGCTAAGGACACGGTGACACTGAATCGTGTCCATGCCGATGATTTTGTGCTGACCCACATGACGGGGATGCAACAGTCAAAGCAGGTGTATATCCAGTCAATCGCCAACGGGACGCTCAACTATTATTCGGCAGAGCATGAGCAGATGGAGATCAAAGTCAGCGGTAATCATGCTACGCTGACAGGTCACAGCCGAGTTACTGCAGCTGTTTTCGGAGGCGGACGTCATACTTGGCATCTGCAACTCACGTTCCAGTTAGTTAAACGTAACGGTCAGTGGATGTTCACCAACGCCAGAGCATCAACATATTAAACTCCTGCTGTGATTACCCATGTATAAATCCTAATTTTTATTTTTTATTCTGCAAATCTTCTCTCCTGCAACATATTTTGAGCCGTAGAGCAACACGACTTTGGAAGTTTCTTTGTAATTTTGTACCCGAATTCTGATATTCGGTAAAACTAAAAACAAATACACATTATGAAGATATTATTATTAAACGGAAGTGCCAACAGGAAAGGCAACACATTTACAGCACTATCGGAGATTGCTAAGCAACTGGAGAAGAATGGTGTAGAGTCAGAAATCATGCAACTGGGTAACAAGCCCGTCCGTGGCTGCATTGCCTGTGGCCAGTGCAGGGCAAAGCAACTGGGCCAGTGTGTCTTCGATGATGATGTCTGCAACCGTATCGTTGAAAAGCTAAACGAGGCCGATGCGCTCATCGTGGGTTCGCCTGTCTATTATGGTCAGCCCAACGGTGCTGTAATGGCAGTTCTGCAACGTTCCTTCTTCTCAGGTGCCCAAGTACAGAACAAGCCTGCGGCAGCGGTAGCTATCTGCCGTCGTGGTGGTGCTACGGCTGCATACCAGACGATGAACATGATATTCGAGATGATGAACATGC
>JAEEQB010000055.1 GCA_016285075.1 Prevotella sp. | reverse complement strand
AAGACTCACCTTCGAGACCTGTTCGATAAGACTAATTTCAACGATGTCAAAGATCAATTGGGTCCCCTCATTCCGGGGTTATTTGATTAATATTAAAACTCGTCCCATTTTAACGGGACACTAATGATATAACAATTTTGAACAGTCCCAATCAATCACGCCATACAACCCAGTGTATCTTGCTTGATAAAACTTTCCTTTTCCTTCTGTGAAGCCAAATCCGACAGAATCGCCACGTGGTATTACCTCATAATCGCCTTTACTCTCGTTATAAAAAAGCCTCGATATCCACATGCTTTTAACTAACTGTAATTGTTGTTTGACCATATATACTTGATGCCAGCAGAATCATCAATAGAAAACAATTTCATATTGCTTATTATTTATCATTTGTAACCTTATTGAATAAGATTTTTGCACTTAATTTATCGATTATTACTACAAGACTTTCATCAGAAAGGCTAACAACCCCCAAGGACATTACTTTTTCTGTTGCTAATTCATCTTTATAACACTGAACAGTGTTTTCTTCTATTCTATATTTTAATGGAGTTTCTGTTTCATTCAATTTAGAATAGAAGAATAAAGTATCACCCCTGAAGTCAAATGTCATAAAGAATTGGGGTATTTTTGAAACATCAATAACAGTTCCAGAATCTCCAAACAGAAATTTTGACTCCCACTTTCCTTTAAGATTCTCAATAGTAGGTTTTTGATCGTTTTCTTGTGAAAAAACTACGCATGAAAATAAACCAAATAAAAATAAAACAAAAATTTTCTTCATTGTCAATATGGGCGTTTATATGCCATTGCCCGTCGGCTCTAATCATTTTTACTTATTTTTATCTATTGCTTTTTTAACCGCATCAATAGCAGTTTGAATTGAACATTCGAATATTTCTTTTGCATTGCGCAACTCGCCACTATAAATATAACCTTTTTCTACTTTATACTTTTCGAGAAGTTTGTGCGCCTCGCGTTCAATTTTACCTGCATTCTTTTCCAACTGCCAAGACTTTACGGTTTGCCAACCCTCACGTCCTGCATATCCACCTTCACTATTCAGGCGATACTCTCTCTTGTTGAGAGCAACATCTTTCAAGTTAATGTTGTTCTCAATCATTCCTACCTTTGTGTATTTGCCACTATAAGCGATATAGACCACGCCTTTACCACTTTCACGTTTTGTAAATGATATTAATGAAGGATTGCAGACAAGACAATGACCATGACGGTCTTTTAGACGATGACCATAAGGACAAGAGTTTGCAACAACATAACGACAACCCTTCTCTTTTGCTTTTGCATGGTATACTCTAATGATTTCTCCACGGCCATCGAAAATATCCGAAGGGTCTATCCCATGATGACTGATGAACTCTTTTTCATCTTCCGTCAAAATACTAAGAATACTCTCCATAGTCTATCGTTTTTAAGTTAATACTTTCATTCATCCAGCACCAGCTCACAAAAAGAAGGCGCAGGTACTCCATACGCCTTTGAGGTTCACCACAAACCCGAACATGATACGGAAAAGCCTACGCCTAAACGGTTCGGCTCCATTCATGTTCTGTTTGCTCTCTTTTAGTTGAAGTGGTGATTTCAAAGGCAATTGAGCAATAATATGTCTGCATCAATAACGATGCGAGTGCAAAGATAAGCATATTTTTTTTATTTCAAACGATAATTACAAATTATTTTTTCTTAGAATATTAAAAATCAAGTTTTAGCAAGTGAAAAATATTCATAGGGGGCGCGTTTGGATGCTGGGCGTTTACTTTTAATAGCGTTTGAATGCTAAGTAAACGGACTTTCAGTCAAAGCCCTTGACACCGCTCTGAAAAAGTTGTACCTTCGCAGAAGGGGAGTAAACCTTATACACTATCCAGCCCGATTCTTAACAGCATTTGCACTAATTGCGTGCTGTTAGGAATATGAAAAAGAAAAAAAATAAAATTCAAGGCTGGTAAACCGTTCTATGACATTATCAAGCGACGTAAGCAATGCCGCGAGTATTTTGTTCGGTGGATAAATGACAACACTGACATCGTAGCAAATATTGCTACGTGCGATATCAAAAAAATGACCTATTTTCATTTCAATTACGTATCTCATGGACGTCGAGCCCAAGGTTGCATTACGAAAAGCGAAATATATAAGCGATTGGCCATATTTTTTTTAGGTGTCGGAATGGCTGGCGGATTTGAATACGGAGCTGAATCATTTTATCGTTACATTGCAAGCAACGAGCATTCAAATCTTGCAACGGCTCCAAACGTTCTAAAACGCGAGATTATGCGCTATATTCAGTACATTAGAGACAAACAAAAACTGGTGGAAATAAAATGTAACAGTTAGTGAAACAACTGTAAACTATGGACTACTTGAAGAGCAATTCTTTGCGAGAATTACTATTCTTTCTATTTTTGCATCACAGTTCCGAAAATCGGACCGTGGTGCATCGAGACAAGTCTCAAATATTAACAATAAAAATAAACAGAATTATGAAAATAATAATTTCTGAAGTTATAGCACAGTCAGACGTGCTCTATGTTCCCTCCAGGAAACAGGAGGATGGCCGCTTGGCCAAAAGCTATATCCGGCTTCGTGAGCTGGGTGGTCAGTACGAGAATGAGTACCTATGTACTCTCTTCGGTAACCTCGCAACCTGTAATTTCGCCGAAGGAGACCTGGTGGCAGCAGCACTGCGATTCCAGACCCATGAGGTGAACGGACAATACTATCAGGACATCATAGCCAACGACATCAGGAAACTTTGAAAGAGAAGATGATGAACAAGACAAAGGAAACCAGTAAGCCCAATCCCCGCCAAGAGCGGGGTGCGGGTGCTTCCAAGAAGGAGGAGACGCTTGTACGCCGTCCCAGGAGCAAGCCAGCCGCATCGACACGAGGAAAGCTGAATGAGTGGGACAACGGCTACAAGGAGTTCATTCCCTACGGTACACGTGAGCCTAACAGGACGATGATCAAGCAGATGGGCGATTCGTCATTCTACAAGAACGAAGGCAAAAAGGACTCATCCTTTTCGCTTCACTTGAATGTAGATGGTAAGTCGGAAGACCCTGTTGGCGAGATGGAAGAACAGTTCTATTTCTTAACCGAAGGCGAAAGGAAACATGCACCGAAGCTGTTGGAGGATGGTCAGGGCCGCATGCTGATGGACAACGGCAAAGACCTTCAGATATGGTTTGACTCCGGGCGCAATCAGGTGATTATCCAGGCCTGCCTGGAGTGTCAGCCCGACATCGACCGCATGCTGCTGCAGGCTCAGGCGCAGATGAACGTGACTATAGCCCGTCATCGCAAGGAACTGCTAGGGAATCATTCCAACAGCCAAAGGAAATAAATGTAGGCGTATGAAAAAGAATTGGCGATTTGTCTATCAAGACAACATGTACTGGGGCTCGTGTGAACCGTGCACGGCCTCGGTATTCTCGAGCCTGGTGCGCGATGCTGTGGTCAATTGGAAGATCAAGATTCGCAGGGATGTGCGCGAGGCAGTGCAAAAGGGCCAGTCCCTTGATGTGTTCACCCGCGACAGCGATTACCAGAAGTGGTGCATCCAGCAGTTGAGCCGCCCGCGTGCCGGTGAGGCTTTTGCTAAACTACCCACTGCCGAGAAGCTGCTGCAATGGGTGGACATGCTGAAGAACTCGTTGCCCGACTTCGTGTTTGCTGTCCAGGAATTCGGACTGGTGCAAAAACTCGACAAGGATGGCCACCCTAAGCTGGATGCTGACGGCAAGCCCATACTCTACCGCCGCCGCAAGCAGGAGAACATCGTGCACCTCAGCGGGCTGTTCATGAGCGATTACGACCACCTGCCCTTCGACCCCCGCGAACTCTATGAGAAGACCCTGCGTCCGGGCTACCCCTGGAAGACGAGGCTGAGCCACCTCACCTCATCGGGCGAAGGACTGAGGCTGGTGAGCGAATGCATCGCAGGACTGGGCAACATAGCCGACCAGCAGTATCTGCAGGCCAAGGAACTGGGAATGCTACATGTAAAGGGCACCACAGGCAAGTATGTGACGGACAACTCGTGTATCAATGCCGACAAGCTGAGCTTTTGTCCGCGCCTGGAGGATATCCTCTACATCGATGAAGATAAACTGTTTAAATATTAATAAATATGGACGAAAATAATCTTTTTGAAAACGAATTCGACCGTCAGTACGGCGATTCGTACCGTGAGAGTAAGAGTAGTGCCACCAATCCCGACCACCAGTTGCCCGGCAACTCGGAAACCGATTGTGGCCAGTCATCAACCACACCGCCCCATGAGGACGCCTCGTCGGCCGAGGCCGCCAGGGAACTGGCAGCACAGGTGAAACCCAAGGACTGGGAGAGCGTTGAGGTGATGGGCTATGCCGTGCAGGACATCATCAACACGATGCTGCCCAATGGAGCCCCTGAAGGTTCGCGTCATAGGTCTGCACTGAAACTGTGCTACGACCTGCTAATCATTCTTGGCGGCAACCACGAAAAGGCGCGTCAGGTGTTGGAGCAGCAGAAGTGGGTACAGGACATCATCAACGAACGCGGAATGGCCGAGATAGACCGCATAGTGGAGTCTGCCCGCAAGCTCTTGCACAAACGCGAGAGCGAGAACTTCAACGACCCACAGCCCTCGAAGGAGATGCGCAGTGCCATCAAGGAGCTGACAGGCGTCGACTACAGCGCGCTGATTCGTGAGGAACAATCGCATGCTGCAGCCCAGTACAAGGCTATGCAGGCCGACATCCTCCAGACGCTGGAGCGCATCGGTAAGGAGCTACAGAAACTGGCACCCCAGTACCCTTTGCTCAGGCTGCTACTGTTCCGTATCAAGCTAAAGTATTTCATCGCAGCATTCTTCTTAGGCGGTGCATTTGCCATCAACCTACTGACACGATGCTGGTACCGTTGGTATGGCAAACCAGGCAAGAAATGCAGGCTGAACAGCCTTGTGCTGCTCATAGGCCGAATGGGAGGCGGCAAGCAGATAGCCGTCGACTTCTACAAACTGATGATGGAACCCATCAAGAAGGCGGATGCAGCACAGATATCAGCCCTGAACAACTGGAACAAGGAGAAGGACCAGAACAACGGCGGCCAAAAGAACAAAACGCCGAGACCAGCCGGAATATACCGCGCCCTGCCATCGGAGACTTCGACAGCCGCACTACGTGAGGCTGAAGCCAATGCACACGAGATGCTTGACGGCGAAGATTTCTACCTTCACGTCAGTATCTTTGACAGTGAACTGCAGAACACGCTGGCACAGATGAAGAAAAGCCACATGGACGCTTTCCTGACCTACTGGCTGAAGTCGTTCCACAACGAGCCTCACGGTGCTTACCTGAAGACATCAAGCGCACCTGTCGGCGAAACAGATGTACACTTCAATGCTGTTTACACAGGAACTGACGCAGCACTGGACCAGCTCAATTCGGAGAACAATAATGTGAATGGTCTGATGTCGAGATTCACCATTGTGCCCAACGCCGACTCCAACTTCGAGATGATGCAGGTACACGATTATGACGAGGCTGCCCAAAAGCGCGATGCCGAACTGCTGGAATGGGCTTATAGACTCGATTCGTGCAAGGGCGAGATTCCCTGCAAGATGCTCAGTGACACTTTGCATCAGTGGACGGCACGTCGAATGGCCGATGCCGGCGAAGACCAAGACTACGCACAGGAGGACTTGGTAAAACGCCCAAATTGGCATTCAGCTAATTTCTCGATCCCTTACATTATTTCACGACATTGGGATCAAATGGTTCTTGACGATGACGGACATTGGATGTGTGGCCCAGACTTCAAGGTGGACAAGACAGATGTCCGGCTGGCATTGCTCATAGCCAAAGCACAGCTGGCTTTCCAGGAATACTACTGTAAGCCCATTCTTGAAAAGTATTACGACAACAAGGCCACCAAACAGGCCTCCAGCGTCCGCCATCAGCAGCGCACCTTGCTGGCCTACCGCCGTCTGCCCAACCCCTTCACCTCGGAGGACGTGAAGCGTGAGTATGGCTACGACAGTACAGGCAGCGTGTGCAGCCGACTGAAGCACCTCTGCGACGACGGGATGGCCAGGAAAATACGTAAGGGTCCCGACAAGGGGAAATACCAGAAGACAACGGCATAGCTATATTGCAATATTGCATATTGCATTCGTTTTTTTCACTCTCACTTTCATTAGTGTTCAGGAGGGCAGGTGTCGTGAGACACTTGTCCTCTGCTCTTTCTCCCTGAGCATCGGCAGCAACATCACACTGTCAGAACAAAACGCTGGTGAATAAAAAAAAACCTTGGACCTCACGGCCGAAGGTTTATGGTCAATTTTTCGGGCTCTCTTACTTCCCTCTCGGGACCTGGGAGGATTTACATTTAACACAAAATCCTTGAAAAAACATTCAAGGCAAAAAAACTATAGATAATCTTTCAACATAAATTCTTGACTAAATTAGTGTCTTCTTCAAAACTGGTGCAAAGATAATACTTTTCGGACAGAAAACAAGACTTTAGGTTCTTAAAAAATATTAAATAGGTGCATCTTTTTTGTCCTGCCGATTATTTTACAACAGTTTTACGTCCATTCACCACATAAATGCCCGGTGAGAGCCGCTGTGAGGGCGACATCTGCTGTCCGGTGAGTGAGTATACCGTGGAGGAAGCACGACGCATGGAGGAAGGCGACAGAGGTATGTCTTGTATGGCTTCTGCCGACATTTCCTCGATATGGGTGAACAGTTGCCAGCCTGGTGCCGAAGCATAGACCTCACGGCAGCCAGAGGGCACCCAGAGCCTTATGCGGCGGTAGTTGCCTCCCATGGTCTCGAGATTGAAGGGTATGAGAACGGAAGGCATCTCGGTGATGAAGGCATTCTCGGGCAGCTCGGGAGGAGTGGTCATGGGCACATAGAGTTGCTGCAGACGGTTGCACTGGGCAAAGGCAAAGCCGCCGATGGTCCTCAGACGGGGACTGAGCCACACTGCGCGCAGGGACTCGCAGCCCGCAAAGGCCTGGGAACCGATGTAGGTGACATATTCGGGCAGCACCACATTGCTCAGACCCTTGCAGTCGCTGAAGGCACTCGACTCGACATGTTGCAGCAGTGAGGGGAACTGTACTTCGGTCAAACGCTCACAGCCCTTGAAGGCATCTTCGCCAATCACCATGATGCGGAGGGGGGCTATGTCGGGAGACGAGGGGACGGGCACTTCATCGGGTATGGTGAGACGGCCGGCAGAAAGGGTGTTGATGGCGGGTTCGCCGGCTCCTATCTGCCCTATCAGCGACTCCTTATTATATATAATATAGGTAGCAGGGATTTCCTGGACAATGGGGCCGGTGATACTGGTGGGGGCTTGGAGGGTGACCTGATGCTGGAAACGGTTGCCTGTGACCTGGCTGAGCTCACGGCGGTGCTGGAAACCTGACCAGACAGCCGAGGTGGCATAGGGCGCCATGAAACCGTGGACTATGTTGAGGCGCACGGTGCTGAGCTGGCTTTGGCTGAAGGCTCCGGGAGCACAGCGGGGAGGCACGTCGGTCACCACATACAGGTCGGCAAGGGCTGTACACCCCGTCAGGGCTTCGCTGGAGAGGGTGTTGACAGCACGTCCCAGTCGGATGGTCTGCAGCTGTGGGCAGCCGTCGAAGGCATGGGGTGCCAGGGTGGTCACTGCCAGGCCTCTCACATGGTCGGGGATGGTCAGTGAGGCAAGGCCGGGGCGGTGGATGGTGAGTGCAGCATGGAGTCCGTCGCCCAGCTGCACGGTGGCAGAGTCGATGCGCTGGAAGAAATAGGTCACGCTGTCGGTATGCAGCTGGAAGGAGGGTGTCTCGAGCTGGTCTGGAGTAGCCATCAGGGCTGCCATCACGTCGAGCTGGTCGCCCTGTGACATGATGACCATGCGCACCAGATGTGCCACATCGGGCCAGTGGCCACTCATGACGAGACGCGCCACGGCACCTGCTGCCAACGGACAGGACATGGAGGTGCCCGACATGTAGCCATAGGTGCCGCCAGGCAGGGTGCTGAGGATATTGTCGCCAGGAGCACGCAGCTCGTAGTTGGGAGCACCCACAGAGTCGGAAAGCAGCGGACCGTCGCAGTCGAAATTGCTGTAGGAGGCGAGCTGCCCTTCCTCATTGGTGCACATCACGGCAAGCACACCGGGGAAGGCTCCGGGTATGCAGGCCTTGTGGGGGGCTGCCATGCCGTGGAGGTCGCGGTGGGAGGCCTTGAAGCAGAACCCCTCGTTGCCTGCCGCAGCAAAGACGAGGGAGTGGTTGACAGCCGTCTCCATGATGGAACGGTAGAGGGTTGACTCGCCATAGCTGCCAAGGCTCATGGAGAGTATCTGGGCACCCTGGCGCAAGGCATAGACCACGCCCCCCAGCACATCGAACATGCTGCCCAGCCCCTGCTTGTCCATCACGGTGATGGGGAGGATCAAGGCGTCGGGACAGGCACCTGCCAGCTGTCCCCTGCCATTGGCGGCAGCTATACCGGCGCAGTGTGTACCGTGTCCATGGAAATCGACCACATCGGTGGTATCGCGGGCAAAGTCATAGCCATCGGCCGACACATTGCCCTGGAGGTCGGGATGGTGGGTATCGACGCCTGTGTCAATAATGGCTATCATCATGCGGTGGCCATCCTCGACAAAGTACTGCTTGATGGGCTGCTGCCACAGTTCGGGGACGTTCAGCCTGTGCAGCCACCACTGCTCACCAAGCCTGGCAGAGGACACATGGGTGATGGAGTCGGACATGAGCGTGGGTTCCCCTGTGGCGGCGATATGCACCAGCAGGTTGGGTTCGGCCTGTTCCACCTGGCCTGTGGCAAGCAGCATGGCTGCCGCATCGGCAGCATCGGTATCAAGGGAATGGTATCGCACCAGGAAGAGCCTTGACAGCAGGCTCTGCTCCTCGGGAGTGAACGCTGAGGGGAAAGGCAGGGGACGGGTATCAGTGGTTTTCCGACGCGACAGGGAGCCTACCGAGGGCTGGTCAAGAGGCACCAGCTCGAAGGCATCGAGGCGCTGGAGCACCTGTGCCATCGCGTCGAGGGCTGAGGAGTGGGCATCGCGGGAAGTGAGGACTGAGGGTGACAGTCGGCACAGACGGTGGGAAGAAGACCGGGCAGCTGCCCTGGCACGGCTCTGCATGCAGTCGGCGGCATCGCCCTGCTTCATCAGCACAACCACCTCGCCCTGCCTGTAGCCTGACGCTGCCGCTGTCTGTGACAACGCCGTGGTGGTACAGACAACAGCCAGCAGGGCAAGAAGGCAGGCTCTCATATCAATCATCACTCCCCTTTTTTCTTTCTTCTTGTCAGCCCGCCCCGCTATTTGATCTTGGCCTTCATTTCGGAACGCACACCCTTGTAGCTGCGCAGGAAAGCCTTGGCAGAACCGAAGCTGAGGAACATGTCGAGACGCACGGGGATGTGGTTCTTGTCATCGGTCACATAGAAACGTATCAGTTCATGGTTCTGACCATTCTCCCGCTCAATGAACGAGAACACCAGGCAGCGGAACTTCTCCTTCGAGCTTTCCAGCTTGAAGTTCTCCTTGCCACGATAGTGGAGCCAGGAATGGCTCAGGCGGCGGGCATCGCTGATGGGCATGGGTATGCGGTCACCCACCTTGAGGGTGGAGGCATCGAAATTGCGGGCACGGAGGAAGATGGACATCATGTCGTAGATGCAGTCCTTGTACTGTGCATCCTTCCATTGTGACTCTCCGTGGTGGTTGATGCGGTGCATCCTGAGCTTGCAGGTGTTCTTGGGATAGGTGTACCACAGCTCGTCCACATAGTAGCGCTTGCCCTCGCGTGCACCCTTGCGGAAATAGAGGGGCGAGAGGTCGGGGCTGCAATAGGACAGCAGGGTGTCGCGCATGGTGAAGAACTTGTCGAGTTTCTTGTTGCCACCCGTCACCAGGCTGGCCTTGTAGGCCTGTTTGCCCTGGAAGGTGGTGAGGTCGGTGTTCATCCAGGCCGAGCCTACCTTCACCCACACGAACTTCCAGTTGAAGTAGAGGTCGTAGGTGAGCCGTTCGCCACTGCTGAACGCTGTATTCTCGATGCCGCACTGCGACTGTGCAAAGGCATTTGATGGCAAGACAGCGAGGAGGCACAAGGGCAGTAGTCCCTTTGCCAGCCTCAATAGCCAGTGTCGTGCATTGGTTTTCATATCAGTCATCTTTCTGTGTTTATCCTTACTTAATTTACATCTTTACTCCTGTTTTCTTCTGTACATACTCTATGCCAAGCTGCTTGGCTCGCTGGGCATTGCGGTTCTGCAGCTTCCTCTGCTGGTCGCCCTTCTGCTTCTTCAGCTTATCGGGCTTCTGTTCAAACCGTCTTCGTGCTGTCAGGTTCCATGAACGGTTGATGTCCCACTTCTCCTTGCACTCCACCTCGTCGTGGAAATAATAGACATCCTCGGCAGGATAGTCGGCATCATAGTCACCCGTATCCCACTGGTTGTTGCCATTGGGGTCGTGGAAGGCGCGTAGATAGTAGGTGCCGGGCTTGACATAGTAGAAATCGGCTACCATGTCCTTGGCACGCACCTGCTTGACCACTGCCTCCGACTGGTTGACCAGCTGCACCACGTAGCATGTGTCGGTGACGCCGGAAAGGGTGACTGACAGCGTGCTGAACTGGTCAAGTTCCCCCACCTTGATGCCCAGCTTGACTTTCTTCGACACCAGGCCATAGATGGTTTCGCAGGCAGCGCTGTCGGCCTCGAGACTGTACTCCACCCCTGGCTCCCACTGGGCCAGCACCTCGTATTGGCAGATTTTCCCCTTGACAGGACGGATGAGGTGGTTGGTACGATACCACAATGAGTCGCGCTTGGAGTAGAGCTGGATGCCATCCTTGTTGAAACGTGCCAGGGGAATGGGCACATTCAGGTACAGCTTCTGGTCGGGGGCAATGCTGGTTGCACTCAGCTGCAGGTCGAATGTCGTCTCCTTGGGCCTGATGGAGTCGTAGAGCTCACCACGCTTCTTGAGCTTCTCCTGCTCCTTCTGCCATTTCTCATCCTCCTTCTCCTGCTCCTTCATACGCTTGGCATACGATATCTTGGGCACTGCCTCAAGGGTGTCCACCTGATAGGCCAGCACACCGGTGCTGTCGGTCTTCAGGTATTTGATTTCATAGCGCAGGGTGTCCTGATTGATCAATGCCGTGTCCCGCAGCCAGTAGACAATGGTGTCCTGCTTCTCGTTGGCATCGGCCAGCAGGCTTTCTGCATCGAAGTTCAGACCGGTAATCTGGGGCAGCTCGGGATTGCCATAGCTGAAATAGAAGCACATCTTCTCAGGGTCTTTCCGTTCTGTCTTCAGCAGGAAACGGTCGTCCTGGACAGCAGTAAAGGCCATGAGCGTGATATCGTCGGGCAGGAAATGGGTATAGGGTATCTGCAGCAGGCGGTCAATATGAAGCGTATCAAGCCAGACAGTGTCCTGACGCACGTCGGGACGCGAGGAGGGCACGTAGGTCTCATGGTTGAAGGCCACCATCTCGCTCTTCTGGTTGTAGACAAAGTCACCATCGGCATCCTGCAGGGCATAGCAGCGGTAGGAGCCTGGCGCCACGCCTTTTACAGTGAAATGTCCACGGCTGTCAGTACGCGAGATACGGGCCATGGGTTCCTTGCGGAAGATGCTGTCGGAGAAGTCTGAGTAGAGTCCCACAAGAATACCCTTGACAGGCTCCAGGTTCTGGGCATCAAGCACATAGCCCGACACCTCGAAGGTATCAATCTCGCCACCAGTGGAGAAACTGTAGGTATAGTTGCCCATGGGGTTGCCCTCGTTGTTGTCGCTGATGGCATCGCTGAAGTCTACCGTATAGGTGGTGTTCTCCTTCAGCGTATCCTTCAGCTCCACAATGATTCGCTTGCCCGCTGCCTTGATTTCTGCCTGTTCCATCTGGGGCGGCGAGACAATCACCTTGTTCTGCACATCCTCTATCTTGATAAACTCGTTGAACTGGATGTAAATCTTCTTGGCCTTGACGTTCACCGACTTGTCGTCAGGCGAGGAGCTGACAACACGAGGAGGGGTGTCGTCATACCATCCGCCGTCAGGATTGCCCATGTTGGCACAGGAAATGAGGCATGCGAAATGAGTCACAAGGAACGCTGCGCACAGCAGTTTCCATGCACTTCTCAGGTCCATTTTCTCTCCCGGTCTTTCTCCCATTTTATCTCTCATCTTTACTTCAGGCAAGCAGAGCCTGCTATCGTTGTGTTTCTTATTGATTATTCAGTGACAGCAACTGGTCTATGTGCTCGCGGGAATTGTTCAGTCGCGGCACTTTGTGCTGGCCACCCAGTTTCCCGTGCATACGCAACCAGTCGTTGAACAAGCCCTTGCGGGCCTCGATCACCTCCAATGGCTGCAACGTGATGTCCTTATAGCGCTTGGCCTCGTAGTCACTGTTCAGCTGTTGCAGACGGTGGTCCAGCAAGTCGGCAAACTCGGCCATGTCCGCAGGGCGCTCAGCAAACTCTATGAGCCACTGGTGACGGCAACGGGCACGATTGTCCATGAACACCGGTGCTGCTGTATATTCTGCCACCTGCGCCCCTGTCTGTTGGCAGGCATAAGCCAATCCCTGTTCGGCATTATCCACAATCAACTCCTCGCCGAAGGCATTGATGAAGCTTTTCGTGCGACCCGTGATGACAAACTTATAGGGATTGACACTGGTGAACCTCACCGTGTCACCCAGCATATAACGCCACAGGCCACAGGCGGTGGATATCACCATCGCATAGTTACGGCCAGGCTGAACACCCCACAGGGGCACGCACGAGCCGTTCTCCTGGTCCATCGGTATGAACTCATAGAACACATCACGGTCGAGCAGCAGCAGCATCGACTTGTCGGCAGGATCATCCTGCACGCCGAAGAATCCCTCGCTGGCGTTGTAGGTCTCCATATAGTGCATGTTGGGACTGGTGATGAGCCGCTCGTACTGCTCACGATAGGGGGTGAAGGCCACTCCGCCATGGAAGAACACCTCCAGGTTGGGCCACACCTCTTCCAGGTGCTGCTTGCCTGTGAGTTCCATGACACGTGTCAGCACGGAGAGCATCCACGAGGGCACACCCGAGAGGTTGGTCACATTCTTACCAATGGACTCACGGGCTATGCGGTCACGCTTCACCTCAAAGTCGCTGAGCAGTGCTGTTTCTTTCTTAGGCACACGTACCAGATTGGCCAGCGGATTGATATTCTCAATGAGAATGGCGCTCAGGTCACCCACCAAGGTGCCTGGCTGATTGTAGTTTGACGCATGGCTGCCACCAAGAATCAGGGCGCGTCCGTCGAACAGACGGCTCTTGGGATGATTCCTCAGATAGAGGGTCACCACATCCTTACTGCCACCATAGTGGTTGATTTTCAGTCCTTCCTCGCTGACAGGGATAAACTTTGACTTGTCGTTGGTGGTACCCGATGATTTGGCATACCACTTCACACGTCCAGGCCAGAGCACGTCAGCATCGCCATGACGCATACGGTCTATGTCGTGCTTCAGTTCCTCATAGCTGTTGACAGGGACCAGACGGGCAAAGTCATCATATTCCTTCATCTGCCCGAAGGCATGGCTATGTCCATATTCAGTGTTACGCCCCTGCTCCAACAGGTGAGCCAGCACCGCACGCTGCAGCACTTCACCCTCACTCTGATGACGTTCCAACTCCCGCTGACGGGGCAGAAACACCTTACCTATAATGCTTGTTAAACTCATTTCAGTGCAAATTTGGTGCAAAATTAGCCTAAATCTTTTGGAACAGAGGTATAATTTACGTTTTTTTTGAATATTTCTACTTTATCAGCAGAAACTTAGGAAAAGAATTCGTACCTTTGCACCCTGAATCAATGAAACCTAATAAAATCTTATTGATATGAAGATAGCTTTGATAGGCTACGGCAAGATGGGCAAAATGATTGAACAGATAGCCCGTGACCGTGGCCATGAAATAGTGAGTATTATCGATATTGACAATCAGCAGGACTTCGACTCTGCCGCTTTTGCCTCTGCCGATGTTGCCATTGAGTTCACTGCCCCACAGGCTGCCTTTGGCAATTATCTGAAAGCATGGGACAAGGGGGTCAAGGTGGTTTCCGGCTCCACTGGCTGGATGGCCGATCATGGCGACGAGGTGCGAAAGGCCTGTGCCGAGGGCAAGACTCTGTTCTGGGCCTCCAACTTCTCCATTGGCGTGGCCATCTTCTCTGCCGTCAACCGCTATCTGGCAAAGATTATGAACCAGTTCCCGCAGTATGACGTCGAGATGGAGGAGACACATCATGTACACAAGCTCGACCATCCCAGTGGTACTGCCATCACACTGGCAGAGCAGATAGTGGAACAGATAGACCGCAAGGAAGCATGGCGGGAGGATACTACCGATGCCAAGTATCTGCGCATAGACCATATCAGGAGAGGTGAGGTGCCCGGCATCCATACCATTCGATATGACTCTGACGCCGACCTCATCACCATCACCCATGATGCCCACTCGCGCAAGGGTTTTGCCTTAGGTGCCGTGCTCGCTGCCGAATACACAAAGGAACACTCCGGACTGCTGACTATCAGCGATATGTTCAAATTCTAATGCAAGTCAAGAAAGGTTAAAAACAGCCCCTTCCTGCAACTGTTTCACGCAGAGCTGCGTCAAACCAGAAAAAAACGAACAAGAAAAGACAATGGAAAAGAAGCAAAAACGAAACCCTGCAAGGCAGTGGGTCAAGTTCATCATCGTGCTGGTGCTCTACCTGCTTTTCCTCTATTGGGTGAAATCGTGGTGGGGACTGCTCGTCGTTCCCTTCATCTATGACATCTACATCACCAAGAAAATCAAGTGGCAGTGGTGGAAAGAATCGGAAGGGCCAGTGAAGTGGGTCATGTCGTGGGTCGACGCACTGGTGTTTGCACTGGTGGCTGTCTACTTCATCAACCTGTTCTTCTTTCAGAACTACGTCATCCCCTCCTCGTCGTTGGAGAAGTCTTTGCTGACAGGCGATTACCTCTTTGTGTCGAAGCTGAGCTATGGGCCGCGTATCCCCGAGACACCGCTCACCATGCCGCTCACCCAGCACACACTGCCTGTATTTGAATGCAAGTCATACATCTCCTGGCCTCATTGGGACTATCGCCGCGTCACCGGACTGGGCAATGTGCAGCAGAACGACATCGTGGTGTTCAACTACCCCGCTGGCGATACCATCTGCAATGCCATTTCCTACCAGACGGAATACTATAGCCTGTGCTACCGCCTGGGTTACCAGAGCTATCCCAACCGACCTAACCCTGACGACCTGTCGCCAGAGTTGCGGCTCAAGTATTTCCAGACCATCTACCAGACCGGCAAGGAGGTGATAGAAAACAACTTCCAGGAGTTTGGAGGCATTTCCACACGTCCCACTGACCGACGCGAGAACTATGTGAAACGCTGTGTGGGACTGCCTGGACAGACACTGGAAATAAAAAACCGTATTGTCTATACTGACGGCAAGGCCAACAAGGAGCCCGACAACGTGCAGTACACCTACTATGTCAAGCTGAAACACCGACTGCCGGAAGAGGTGATGCAGGACTTGGGTATCTCCATGGAAGACCTGGCAAGCCTCAACCAACTGGGCTACATGCCCCTCACAAAACATGCTGTCAGCGTACTCAGCGCCCGGAAGGATCTGGTTGAAAGCATTCAAATCAACACCAACTCCGATGACACGGACATCTACCCGCAGAACGGTAACTTCCACTGGACACGCGACAACTACGGTCCCATCTGGATTCCCAAGAAGGGTGAGAAAATCAAGCTCAACCTGGAGAACCTTCCCATCTACGAACGATGCATCCGAGCCTATGAAGGCAACGACCTGCAGGTACGCGATGGCAAGATATATATCAACGGCCAGGAGGCTCGCAGCTATACTTTCAAACTCGACTACTACTGGATGATGGGCGACAACCGTCACAACTCTGCCGACTCACGCTACTGGGGCTTTGTTCCCGAAGACCATATCGTAGGCAAGCCCATCTTCATCTGGTGGAGCAGCGACCCTGACCATTCCGGACTGAACGGGGTACGTTGGAGCCGGTTGTTCAGGTTCGTCGACAATATCAAGTAACGTTAAGTGTTTGTCATTCATTCATAAATAAGTGTTCATAAGATAGGGGTGCGCACCACACTGAAGTTCCTCGGAGCACTGATTGTCGCATTGATCGGCATGTTGGCTTTCCGCGCTCTTGCATTCACCATCTATACCGTGCCTTGTAAGGGGCTAGAACCTGCGTTCTTCCAAGGCGACCGTGTAATGGTGAACCGATGGAGCTACGGACTTCGCACAGGTGGCGAGGGACTCTTTGCCTATGCACGCATCCTCAGACAGCCTGTGGAACGGGGTGACATTGTGGCACTTAACGACTCTTCAGGACAGGTCGTCATCTGCCGATGCACCGCTGTTCCTGGCGACAGTCTGCCCATGACCACCTCATCAGCTGCGTCTGCCAAGACCGTTGTGCCAGGGAAAGTAAGTTGTGCCAATCAGGACTACTACGCCATGCAGCCACTCTCACCGACGTGCCCTCATGCTCACAATCAGGCACTGCCCTCGACCCTCGTTCCTGAACAGAACATCATTGGACGGGTCTGCCTCATAGTCTATAACCACAACGACAGCCTGCCCTTCTGGCGAGGCTATCACCCCAACCGATGGATGCTCTACCCATGACAGCTCTGCTCTCAACCACCTATTTCGGTCCTATCCAGTGGTATCAGAAACTCTATCGCCACGACTCAGTAGTCATAGAGCAGTACGAGAGTTTCCAGAAGCAGACCTACCGCAACCGCTGCATCATCGCCACCACCCAAGGCCCACTGGCCCTCACCGTACCGGTGGAAAGGCACCCCACTCTTATCAAGTCTCTCCGCATCAGCAATCATGGCAACTGGCGCCGAAACCATTGGAACGCCCTTGTTTCTGCCTACGGCGACTCTCCCTTCTTCGATTATTATCAGGACTACCTGCGACCCTTCTTTGAAGAGCCATCAGGCGAGCCGCCTTATCTCATTGACTTCAACCAGTCCATCCTCCAGTGCGTCTGTTCTCTGCTCGACATCCAGCCAGATGTCAGCCTCAGCACTCAGTTCACGCCCACTCAACACTCTAAACTTAATGGCGAAGCCGATTCTTCACTCTTCACCCTTCACTCTTCACTTATCCAGGATTTCCGCGAGGCCATCCGTCCCAAGCACCCTGTCCCCGACCCTGATTTCCAGCCACGGCCCTACTATCAGGTCTTCCAGCAGAAGCATGGTTTCCTGCCCAACCTCAGCATCCTCGACCTCCTTTTCAACATGGGGCCAGAAGCCATCTTCTATCTGTAATGGTTTGGCATCGGACTGACACGGATTAACACGGATAGCGTGAAAGAAGCATCGGATTGACACAGACTAACACGGACTGTTTACCAGTAAAAAAACTGGATTTGGGCGGGCGGTCTCATCAATTGGGGCAGCCGCCCTCATTGTTACGGGCGGTAGGCCGCATTAATAAGGGCGGTAGCCCGATTCTCGTTAGGTACGGGTAAACTCCCATTTAGGTACGGGTAAACTCCCGTTTAAGTACGGCCTACACCCCACTTTGCTACGGGGGCTCTCCTCGACAGCTTCGGCCTCCCAACTTGACAGCGACGGGAATGCTTTCTTTCTACCAAGAACTCTCAACTTGACAGCGGCGGGAGTGTTTTCTTTCTGCTACGGGCACACTCCTGCTCTTCTACTGGCTTTTCATATGTCTCATATTCTTTCCTTTCTGCTGCAAAAGCGGGGAATTTGGTCTCTGCGGGAAAAATTGATGGTTTTAAAAGTTGTCGGTTTGGGGAAAAACTCCTATATTTGCACGTCGATTGCACGACCTAACCCGCAGACAATTACCCTTATCAGACAAAAAAACATAATGATGAACAGACTGATGACACTCGTTGGAAGAATGACTTTCACGATGACGATGCTCCTCACTGCCGGCAGCATCGAAGCACAGAATCGGCTGTATGCCGACGAGTTTCCACTTGGCGATGTAACCTTGCTCGACGGACCACTGAAACGGGCACGCGACCTGAACATCAAGACCCTACTGCAGTATGACTGCGACCGCCTGTTGGCTCCCTATCTGAAAGAGGCCGGACTGACACCCAAGGCAAAGTCGTACCCTAACTGGGACGGGCTCGACGGCCATGTGGGCGGCCACTACCTCACGGCGATGGCCATCAATGCCGCCACGGGCAATGAGGCCTGCCGCGAGCGGATGGAATACTTTATCAAGGAACTGCAGGCTTGTGCCGATGCCAATGCCAAGAACCACCCCGAGTGGGGCAAGGGCTACGTGGGCGGCGTGCCTAACAGCGACCGCATCTGGTCAACCTACAAAAAGGGTGACTTCGGAGCCTACAGCGGGGCGTGGGTACCTTTTTATAATATACACAAGATGTATGCCGGCCTGCGCGATGCGTGGGTGTACTGCGGCAACGAGCAGGCCAAACAGCTCTTCATAGGTTTCTGCGACTGGGCCATCGACCTGACAGCAGGACTCACCGACGAGCAGGTGGAGCGGACGCTTCACACGGAGCACGGCGGCATGAACGAGGTGCTGGCCGATGCTTTCGCCATCACGGGCGACAGGAAATACCTCGACGTGGCCATGCGGTTCTCGCACCGCCGTCTGCTGAACCCGCTGTCGCAGCGGCAGGACTGCCTCGACAACATGCACGCCAACACCCAGGTACCCAAGGTGGTGGGCTTTGAGCGCATAGCCGAGCTTTCAACGATCAACCCGCTCAAAAAGTGCTGGGTTGACGAAAACGGGAAGACGGTTTGCGGGTCGTCAAACACCGAGCCCTACCACGAGGCCGCCAGTTTCTTCTGGGACATCGTGACTGGCGAACGGTCTCTCGCCTTCGGCGGCAACAGCCGTCGCGAGCACTTCCCCAGCAAGGAGGCCTGCATGGACTTCATCAACGACATTGACGGTCCCGAGACCTGTAACACGAACAATATGCTGAAACTGACCGAGGAACTTCACCGCAGGAACCCGGAGGCACGCTATGCCGACTATTATGAGTTGGCCACCTTCAATCATATCCTCTCTTCGCAACATCCCGAGCATGGCGGCTATGTATACTTCACGCCTGCCCGTCCGCGTCACTATCGCAACTACTCGGCTCCAAACGAGGCCATGTGGTGCTGCGTGGGCACGGGCATGGAGAACCACGGCAAGTACGGCCAGTTCATCTATACCCATGTGGGCGATGCACTCTATGTGAACCTCTTCGTGGCCTCGGAGCTGAACTGGAAGGAGAAAGGCCTGACGCTGCGCCAGGAGACGCAGTTCCCCTACGCCGAGAGCAGCCGCATCACCATCACGTCAGTACCCAAGACCAAACAGTCAGCACCCATCTTGGTGCGCTATCCCGGCTGGGTGAAGCCCGGTGATTTTAAGGTCAGCGTCAACGGCAAGGCCGTAAGCCTGATCACAGGTCCGTCCAGCTACGTCACCATCGACCGTCAGTGGAAGAAGGGCGACGTGATCGACATCACTTTCCTGATGCATAACAGCGTGAAGTACCTGCCTAATGTGCCGCAATACATTGCCATGATGCACGGTCCTATCATGCTCGCTGCAAAAACAGGCACAGAGGACCTTGCTCACCTCGTGGCCGACGACAGCCGCTTCGGACAATACGCCAGCGGTAAGAAGCTGCCCATCAACGAGGCGCCCATCCTTGTCAAAGATAACATCGCTGCCATCGCTGACCAGATAACGCCTATCGAGGGAAAGCCTCTCCACTTCTTAATTGAGAATGGAGAATTGAAAATTGAGAATTGTGGTAACCCCAATTCTACATTTGAGCTCATGCCCTTCTTCGAACTCCACGACTCCCGCTACATGATGTACTGGCTGGCCCTTTCCGAAGACAGCTACAAGAGCTATCTCGACAATCTGGAAAAGGCCGAGCAGGAACGTCAGGCACTCGAGGCACGTACCGTGGACAAGGTGCAGCCAGGCGAGCAGCAGCCCGAAGCCGATCACTTCATGGAGACCGACCGTTCCCAGGTGGGCAACACCAACGATGTGTTCTATCGTGATGCCCGCGACGGCCACTTCTTCAGCTACCTGATGCAGACAGGTGGACAGACCGACCTGAGCATAAGGCTGAAGTATTGGGGCGTAGGCGAGTGGAAGAGCCATGAGTTCGACATTCTCGTCGACGATGTGCTGGTGAAGGAGGTGAACAACACCGGCAAGTACCGCATCTCAGAATTCAAGTACGAAACCTACCCCGTACCCGCCGAACTGCTCAAGGGCAAGAAGCAGGTACGCGTGAAGTTCGTTGCCAAGCCACGCAAGCAGATTGGCGAGATCTATGAGGTGAGACTCGTCAGGAGCGAGCAGTAAGCCTACCTGCTACCTCAGTACATCGTACCTTATCCTCGGCACAGTGACATAACCGTCACTCCTGTCAGTATTATAATGGTAGATACCGAAGCGCACACCCTTCCAATTGGAGAAATCCGAGAAGAAGGGTGTGCCTATTGGTATGTACTTCTTTGAATCGGTACTGTAGGCAAAGCGGTACTGCCGCTGGTGCATATCAAAGGTAAGCCGCAGATAGACAGTCTTCTTGTGAAGCTCTGCCACCTCGGTGTCGTGTCTGTCTCCACCTCTGTACAGCATAAGCCTGCCTCCACGGCACATGACACCCGCCAGTTCATTGGGTTTACCAATACATGCCAGACCGGCACGTCCCCCTTCTGCCATGTGCGAACAGTCTATGGCTATGGTGACTTCGCTTTCATAGCCAGTCACTTTCTGGGTCAGCGTGTTACGGGCTTCGCGGAATGTAGCAGCCTGAAGTGCATGCAGCGTCAGCTGTCCCTTATGCTCCATTAGCGACCATGCGCCATCAACAGGATTATGGTTCCACTGCCATTGCGGTGACAGATGTACGCCATCCAAGGTAAAGGGTGAGTATCCATCGGAGGGAATGGCGGGAACACCCATTCCTTCTTCCTTCTTCTCCATTCCTCCTTTACCCGGAACAGTCCACACATACACCGGCTCGCCTATGCCATTACGGTCAATGTCAACACCCATCACCGGCCAATCATCATGCCAATACATAGGCTGGAGGTGAACCACCCGTCCCAGTGCTCCGTCGTGCTGGAAGTGCATGAACCACCACTCTCCTTGGGGTGTGTCGACGATGGCACCTTGATGAGGGCCATTCACGCGGGTGGAACCTTGTTCCAGCACCACACGTTTCTCATAGGGGCCATAGATGCTTCTGGAGCGCAGGACAGTCTGCCAGCCAGTGCCCACACCGCCCTCAGGTATGGACAGGTAATACCAGCCATTCCTTTTGAGGAACTTTGTCCCTTCTGCCACAGGGCCAGTATAGACGGTCACACCTTCATCTAACAGTTGCCGCCCGTCAGCACTCATTCTGTGGACGATGATGGGACCTGCCCCATGCCGGCTGCGACCCAGGTAAGCCTGCCCGTCATCGTCCCAGAACGGGCAAGGGTCTTCCCATTTCTCTACAGCTTTCAGGCAGTGCAATGGGCTCCATGGGCCTTCAGGCCGTTCTGCCTGGGTCATAAAAAGCCCCTCGTCGGGGGTACAGAAATATATCCAGAACTTACCGTCATGATAGCGCAAAGCAGGTGCCCACGAGCCTCCCGCATAATGACTGTTCGCATCCCACCCCGGCAAATCAAACCGGCTGTAAACCTGAGTCACAATACGCCAGTTCACCAGGTCATGGCTTTCCAGAAGCTGCATGCCTATGAAGTGGAAGTCGGATGCCACCATATAGTATTTCTCTCCCACCCTCACCACGTCAGGGTCGGAGTAGTCGGCACAGAGCACAGGATTGATGTAAGTACCATTGCCTTGGTCACCCCAGCTCCGTTGAGCCTTACACCATGTGACAGACCACAGGCAGAAAAACGAAAAGATTAGTAGTCGTTTCATCGTCGTATTCTTTTTTCTTTTGTCAGTATGCTGTGTAAACAGCCTTTTGCATTCTACATGGCCATCCTCTGCAAGGTGTTTTATACGTCTCTGCTTTCGGTCAGCCGAATAGTGCGCTGCAAAGGTACAACATTTTTTTTGATAACCATTCAATTATTTAGTCAATTCTTAGAAGTTTCGACTGCTGTCAGTCGTAGCTTTCTCTTCAAGCAATCTTAGGCCTCACTCTGCCAGTAAGTGAGCGTCGCTCTGCCAGTAAGTGAACGCCGTTCTGCCAGTAAGTGAGCGTCGCTCTGCCAGTAAGTGAACAGCACTCTGCTAAGCACCGGTAAACTACCACATTACCATAAGTAAAATCACACTTTACTACGGGTAAAATCCTACTATCCTACGGACTGTCTACCGCATAGCCCTGTGCTTACTTCCTTGTCAGCAAACACTCCTCGCAATTTCAATCATCGTAACAACAACTAAAGGTTTACACAGAATCATTATTTTCCAAGGAAAACATTTGGCGTTCTGAATCTTTTTTTCTATCTTTGCAAACTGAATACAGGCAAAAATATCTATTATCCAGTGAGAGAGGAGAGACCGACAATGAATGACGACAAGCGTAAAATGCATTCCGGAAAAGTGGTGAAGCGTATGCTTCGCGACAAGGCACGCTTTGGTGTGCTGGCAGGACTGATGACGTTGCTGCCCTCAACAGTGGCCGCACAGACAAGTGAAAACCAGGCAGGCGAAGGCGGGAGCTTCCGCTTTACAGAGATGGACTGCCAGCCGGAACAGACCACATTCCGTCTGCTGGCCCCCTGGACGGCTAAAGGTGTGAAGGTGCGCATCTACAGCAGTGGACAGGGCGGCAAGGCCCTGAAGACGGTGAACATGAAACGGACTGAAGAAAAGGACGTATGGGCGGCTACAGTGAAAGGCAACCTGATGGGACGCTACTATACCTTCGACACAGGAAAAGGTGAGACGCCTGGGGTATTTGCCAAGGCAGTTGGAGTGAACGGGCAACGTGCCGCCATCGTGAACATGGTGAATACCGACCCCGACGACTGGTGCTGTGACCGCCATCCCGTCATCAAGTCGCCTGCCGACCTGGTGGTCTATGAGCTGCACCATCGTGACTTCTCTGTAGGACGAAGCGAGGCAAAGCATCCGGGCAAATTCCTCGCACTGACTGAGCCTTGGGCCATTGACCACCTGAAACAACTGGGTGTGAACGCCGTACATATACTGCCCAGCTACGACTATGGATCAGTGGACGAGACACGCCTCGACCAGCCACAGTACAATTGGGGCTACGACCCTGTGAACTACAACGTACCAGAAGGAGGATACAGCACCGACCCATACGACCCCACGGCCCGTATACGTGAGTTCAAGCAGATGGTGCAAGCCCTGCACAATGCGGGCATTGCCGTGATACTCGACGTGGTGTACAACCACACTTATGACATAGACCACAGCAACTTCCAGCGCACCTATCCTGACTATTACTATAGGAAAAATGCCGATGGCACCTACAGCAACGGATCGGGATGCGGCAACGAGACTGCCTCGGAGCGGAAGATGATGAGGCGTTTTATGGTGGAGAGCGTGAAATATTGGTACAACGAATACCGAGTGGACGGATTCCGCTTCGATTTGATGGGGTGTCACGACATAGAGACGATGAACCTGATACGTCAGGAACTGAACAAGCTCAACCCCTCTATCTTCATCTATGGCGAGGGATGGAGCGCCGGACAGTGCGCACTGCCCACGGAGCAACTCGGGCTGAAAGCCAACATAAGCCAGATGCCTGGTATAGCCGCCTTCAGTGACGAGCTCCGCGATGGGCTGCGCGGCCCCTTCGACAACGATGCCCAGGGAGCCTTCCTGGCTGGACTGCCCGGCTACGAGGAAAGTCTGAAGTTCGGCATCGTTGGAGCCATCAGTCACCCTCAAGTGGACATGACAAAGGTGAACTATACCAAAAAGGCATGGGCAGCAGAACCTACACAGATGATGAGTTACGTGAGCTGCCACGACGACATGTGCCTGGTTGACCGGTTGCAGGCCAGCATACCCGGCATCGGCGAAGAAGAACTGATACGCCTGGACCTGCTGGCACAGACAGCGGTGATGACTTCGCAGGGCGTGCCCTTCATGCTTAGTGGCGAAGAACTGCTGCGCAGCAAGCAGGGTGTACACAATTCGTTCGAGTCGCCCGACAGCATCAACAGACTATGCTGGGAGAACAAGGAACGCTATCCACAGGTATTCAAATACTACTGCGACCTCATCAGTCTGCGACGCCATCATCCTGCCTTCCGACTGGGTGATGCCCATCTGGTGCGCAAGCATTTGGAGTTCCTCGATGCACCGAAAGGCGTTGTGGCCTACCGGCTGAAGGACTATGCAGGACGCGATGACTGGCGCAACATCATTGTGATACTGAACAGCACCCGTGAACAGCAGCAGGTGAACATTCCTAAGGCCATGTATGTGGTGGTGTGTCAGGATGGCGAGATCAATGAGCAGTCCAAGAGCAAAATCTTCGGACGCCGTGCCGTTGTTAATCCACAATCGGCACTGATTATGTATGAGGAGTAAGGGTAGAATGGGACATGTGGAATGAGGAGTTTATTTTTAGTTCTTATCTATTCCATATTTAGCGAAGCAATTGCGCTCGCTTACACGCCTAAGCCAGTGGTTTGGACATCGCAGAGCCGCAACAGCAGCGAATCGATGCCCTGTGGCGGTCACGACATCGGGCTGAACGTATGGGTGGAGCAGGGCGACCTGCTGTTCTATGCCCAGCAGAGCGGATGGTTTGACGAGAACAACACGCTGCTAAAGGCAGGCCGATGGCGTCTGCATTTCGACGGGCAGCCGTTCAACGGCACTGATTTCCGACAAGAGCTGTGCCTCGACGACGGGGCCGTCTACATAAAAGGCAAAGCCGTAAAGATCAAACTGTGGGTGGACGTATTGCAACCTTTAGTGTTCGTTGCGATTTCATCGCAACATACCGAGCAGGCAGTACTGAGCTATGAGAGCTGGCGCTACCGCGACCGTCCCTTAACAAAAGCCGCCTGCCAGCAGTGTTCCTACAAATGGCTCATCCCTGCCGACTGCATGACCTTTGCCGACAGCATACGGGCAGAGGGCAGCCAGCTGACATTCACCCATAAGAACCGTGAACAGACCGTTTTCGACTATACTGTCCATTACGAGCACCTCGATGCCATTAAAGACAGCCTCTATAACCCCATTGGCGGACTGATGATGCAAGGCGAGATGACTGCCCCCGGTTTCAGATTCACCGGAACAGGCTCAGGCACCTATGCCTCCACCGACTATCGTAGCTGGAACTTCACCAACAACCGACTGAAGAAAAGCACAATACAAATCAGGCTTTCCGCTACATCATCCTCATGTCACACCCCGTATTCCACGCTCTCTGTTCCCTCCTCAGAAAAACGCAGTGCCAGCTGGTGGCACAACTACTGGCAGCGTAGCTGGATAGAGACTGATGGCACCAACGAGGAAGCAGCACGCATGGTACGCAACTACGAGCTGATGCGCTATCTGTTAGGATGTAACGCCTACGGTCAATGGCCAACAAAGTTCAACGGAGGTCTCTTCACTTTTGATCCTGTCTATGTGGACTCCGCCATGACGTTTACTCCCGACTACCGCAAATGGGGTGGCGGCACCATGACGGCTCAGAACCAACGGCTCGTCTATTGGCCCATGCTGAAAAGCGGCGACTACGACCTGTTACGCTCACAGCTTGACACCTACCTGAGAATGCTGCCCAATGCCGTAGCACGCACCCGTCACTACTGGGGACACGACGGGGCCTGCTTCACCGAGCAGATAGAAAACTTCGGACTGCCTAACCCTGCCGAGTATGGCAAGCATGCCGAGGGCAGCGACTACGGTTTGGAGCGCAATGCATGGCTGGAGTACGAATGGGACACAGTACTGGAGTTCTGCATGATGGCACAACTGATGAAGCAGTATGCCCCTCAGACCATTGAAGAAGTAACCAAGTACGACACGCTCATAAGCCAAAGCCTGCGCTTCTTCGACGAGCACTACCAATGGCAAGCCAGAAAGTTGGGATCAAAAGCACTCAACGACAGCGGAAAACTCATCATTTATCCTGGCTCTGGCTGTGAGACTTATAAGATGGCCTACAACCCGTCGAGCACTATCGCTGCACTGAAGGCTGTGGCTTCAGACGGAACAGAACTGTCAGAACGCATCCCCAACATTCCCCTTCGCACGGTTGACGGCGACACCTGTATCGCCCCAGCCGTAGCATGGGCACGCATCCAGAACGTAGAAACACCGCAGCTCTATCCCGTTTGGCCTTGGCGCATCTTCGGACTGGGGCGTCCTGGTCTGAGCATAGCACTCAACACCTACATGAAGGATACGCATGCCCTTGAAATGCGCAGCAGCAAAGGCTGGAAGCAGGATAACATCTGGGCTGCCTGCCTTGGACTGACCGACGAGGCACGACGCCTCAACACCGAGAAGCTAAGCGACGGTCCCTATCGTTTTCCTGCCTTCTGGGACCAGGGCTTCGACTGGGCACCCGATCACAACCGGGGTGGTGCAGGCATGATTGGCCTTCAGGAGATGCTGCTGCAAGAGACTCCCGACGGACAGCTGATGCTATTTCCGGCATGGCCGCATGAATGGAACTGCCGCTTCCGACTGCATGCTTCCAACGGACGAACGGTGGAAGCCAGCATCCAGGAAGGGGTGATTAATGTTTACGAAATGAAAAGTAATAAATGAAATGAAGAAGCTTTTGATTGAGACATATGGATGCCAGATGAACGTGGCCGATTCGGAAGTAGTGGCCAGTGTCATGCAGATGGCTGGTTACGAAACAACGGAGAGCATTGACGATGCCGATGCAGTTTTTCTAAACACCTGCTCAGTACGCGACAATGCCGAGCAAAAGATTTATCACCGTTTAGAGGCACTTTGTGCCTTGCGCCGCCAAAGGCGCAAAGGCTCCGCCACCTCAGGAGAGGACAAGGAAAGAGGACTGATTATAGGCGTCCTGGGCTGTATGGCAGAACGCGTGAAAGAAGAGCTATTAGACAAACACGGCGTTGACCTCGTTGCCGGCCCCGATGCCTACATGTCCCTTCCCGACCTGATTGCCCAGGCAGAACTGGGACACAAGGCCATCAATACCGAACTGTCGGTCACCGAGACATACCGCGACGTAGTACCACAGCGCATACGACTCGGACACAAGATAGGCGGATTCGTCAGCATCATGCGCGGCTGCAACAACTTCTGCCACTACTGTATTGTTCCTTATACCCGTGGACGTGAACGAAGCCGCGACGTGGAAAGTATATTGAAAGAAGTCTGCGACCTGCGTAACCAAGGCTTCAAGGAGGTGACACTCCTTGGGCAGAATGTAAACTCGTACAGAGCCCGGCAAGAGGTGGGCTTCCCCCAGCTTCTTCGCCTTGTTGCCCAAGCAGCGCCTGAAATGCGTATACGCTTCACCACATCCCACCCGAAGGATATGAGTGATGAGACACTACAGGTCATTGCCGACATGCCCAACGTCTGCCGCCACATCCACCTTCCTGTACAAAGCGGCAGCAACCGTATTCTGCAGCTCATGAATCGCAAATACACCCGTGAATGGTATCTTGACAGAGTAGCAGCCATTAGGCGAATTGTCCCCGACTGCGGTTTGTCTACAGACATCTTTGTAGGCTACTGCTCAGAGACCGAGGAAGACCACCAGCTGTCACTCTCGCTGATGCGGGAAGTGCAGTACGATTCCGCCTTCATGTTCAAGTACAGCGAGCGTCCAGGCACTTACGCCTCCAAGCACCTGCCTGACGATGTGCCCGAGGAGGTGAAGATACGCCGCCTGAACGAACTGATACAGCTGCAGACTGAAATCTCTGCCCAGCAGAACCGCAAGGACGAAGGCCGCGAGTTCAACGTTCTGGTGGAAGGATTCTCCAAGCGCTCACGCGACATGCTCTGCGGACGCACCGAGCAGAACAAAATGGTGGTCTTCCCCAAAGGCACAAGCCACATCGGCCAGACAGTCAGCGTGCGTATCACAGGCAGCACCAGCGCAACGCTGCTTGGAATTTGAAACCCTGTTACACAGGATGTTCTCTCCCTGCAACATAAAGTATTATTACATTATTAATCAATAAAGGTTATAAAGTTATGAGCAAGATCAAGACTATTGGCATCCTCACTTCCGGCGGCGACGCCCCCGGCATGAATGCCGCCATCCGCGCCGTCACCCGTGCCGGCATCTGCAATGGTTTCAACATCAAAGGAATCTACCGTGGCTATGATGGACTCATCAAAGGTGAAATAAAAACGTTCACCACCGAAGATGTCAGTGGCATCATCACACGTGGAGGCACCATTCTCAAGACCGCACGCAGTAAAGAGTTCATGACCCTGGAAGGCCGTCAGAAAGCCTATGAGACTTGTCAGAAGGAGGAAATCGATGCTCTCGTCGTCATTGGCGGCAACGGTTCGCTGACCGGTGCCTGGAACTTCGGCATCGAGTTTGACTTCCCCTGCATCGGTCTCCCCGGCACCATCGACAACGACCTTTACGGCACCGACGCCACCATCGGCTATGACACCACCATGAACACCATCATGGAATGCGTCGACCGTATCCGCGACACCGCCAATTCCCACGAGCGCATCTTCTTCGTCGAGGTGATGGGCCGCGATGCCGGTTTCCTGGCACAGAACTGCGCCATCGCCTGTG
>JAEEQB010000086.1 GCA_016285075.1 Prevotella sp. | reverse complement strand
TTGAAGCATTCCTCGCCTTTGATGGTGGTGACAGGATACAACTATGTGAGGAAATCTGGAATGTCGCCAGTCCCAAGGTTAATTATTATTGGCGTGACGGAACCTTTGATGCACTTGAAGAACTACGGACAAGGGAACTAAATCATCGTACCTATGGCAATGGCCGTGGGCTATGATTGAATAAGAAACTCCTGCAACCAGTCATCATGACTGGCGCAGGAGTCGTTAGATTATAACGTTCAGACTATCTTAAGGACATAGCCGCCCTCGTCATACCACAAAGGGGCGCCATTAGGCGTTGCTCAGCGCAGCCAACCAGTTGGTAGGTAATGTCGGGTTCTCCATAATCCTTACTGTTTTTTGAAAGTTAGACATAAAGTGATTGGGTCACGAATTGTTATTTGAGTTTATTTGTTTTCAACTTGATGGGTTATTATTCGATGTTTAGTGCTTTCTTGACCTTCGGTCGAACCTGCTCATGCTCGGTAGAGTTCAAACATGTTTGACTCTACTATCGCTCAATCGCAGCCTTGATAAGCGGCTCCAGTTCCTCGGCATCGGTGGAAGTGGAGAGGATGGTGCCGTCGCGGTCAATGAGGTACATGGCACCTCCAGCATTGCCTGCTCCGTTCTTGCGCCACACACCGTTCTCGTCGTTCAGTTCCAACAGGCTCTGCCAAGGATAGCCGTCCTTCTTCGCTGCATTTTCCATCGCTTGACGGTTACGTTCACGGGCGATGGCAATGACGGTGAAGCCTTTGTCCTTGTATTTCTCATAGATGGGAATCATGGCGATGCTGTGGCGACGGCAGGGACCGCACCATGATGCCCAAAGATCGATGAGGGCTACCTTGCCTTTCGTGAGGGTGGAAATAGGAACGAGCTGGCCGTCTATATTACGCACGGTGTAGTCGATGTAGGGCTTTCCAGGCTGTAGGCGATAGGCCGTCTCGGCTGTGGCAATCTGGTCGTGAATGGGGTGGCCGGGGTAGTAATTGATGAGTTTGTCCTGATAGAGCGTCAAGTATGGCTCAAACTGCGACTTGTCGAAGTTCACATAGTTGTCTGCATGTTTGAGAGCTTGGATGGCATCAAGTACATCGTAAAGCGTCCAAAGCATTGGGTGCTCTGCGTCGTAGGCAAAGCGGAAGGGAACCAAGTTGGCGGTGATGCTGTCACGACGCTGCATCAACTGCCAGCCAGCGTCGGTATATCTTGCACGTTTGTTCTGCATGTAGTAATCGACCACTTGACGGATAGAATCGACATACGTCTGCGGCAGACTATCCACATTCAAAGACCGTGCTTTGCTAACAGTGGAAATGAAGTCTGCTTTGTAGAACTCCGCCCTATGGCTCTCGTCGTCTATCTGATTGTCAATCACCTCGACGGGGTTCCAGAAACGTACTTTTTCTATGCTATCCTTCACCGCGTGCTTGCGTCCTTCCTCGCCGTTGCTGACGATACGCACACGTTTGTCTTTATACATCGTGACGTTCACGTTGCAGTTCTCGGCGATGAACTTGCCCAAGAACTAACGTCCTGTTTCGTATTGCTTCAGAAAGAATACCACATAGAGCCTTGGGAAGTCGGTCTCGATGTCATAGGTGAAACGTCCGTCTTTGGCTTTCACGTGAAAGCGCGGCTCGTCCACCACACGCAGGTCAGTCCCTGCCTCGCAGATGATGACTTCATCGCCCCACGCGTCGGTCTCTAATGTACCTTCGACGTGGCATTTTACTTGCCCCTGCCCCGTCGTTGCAACGAGGGCGAGCAGGATAGTGATGATGGTTTTCTTGTTCATTATTTATTAGTCATTATAAATTTTCTTCAATTGTTGTTCGATGTTCTCGCAGACCAACCCACGAGCAAGGATGGTGCCGTCGGGGGCGAAGAGGATTGTGTAGGGAATACCGTTGAGTTCATAGAGGTTGTAGGCACCATCCTGCGAGTCGAGAATTTGCGGATAGGGTATCTGTAACTCGGCGATTGCTTTCAGAGTTGCTTTTTAGATCAGGGGATCTGTCCCCACGACTCTAGGGCAATTGTTTCTGAACGGGTGAAAGATGAAAGTTCCTTGAACGTCATCTTTCCCTGTTTCAAGAAGCAATGAACATTTCCAGCACTTTTTTTAGACTGTGAGGACTTACTCCATCGACTGTAGGAACCTGTTCGCTTTGACATTATTGCATTGTTTGTTCACCTAATCCATCCAACGCTTTCCGCATCTTTGTACGGCCAAGGGCTGAAATCTTATCAACACGGTCGAACTCGAAACTGCCAAAGCGGTTCATGGGAATGTCAACCAGTACGTCAGGCTTGTAGAGTTTCACGTTGAGGGCAGCATTCTGCTGAATCATCAGACAACACATACGCTGGGTGATGGTGAAATAGTTGATGTCGAGGCCTTCTGGCAACAATGAGGCGAGGATACTCATCGGTAGTGATCGGCTACGCTTGCGGCGCGCCTCTAAAAGCTGCTTGATTTTCGGCTCTCCCCCCCAGAATGAGCCGCTTACATTAACGGCAACAAGCAATTCGCCTGCCATCTCGTTGCCCTGTTTGAGTGGCAAGGGGTTTAATACGCCGCCGTCAACGAGTATCATGCCGTTGCGCTTGACAGGATTGAAGAATAGCGGGATGGAGATGGAGGCACGAATAGCCTCATAGAGACTGCCCTTTCGAAATACGACTTCCTGCCCGTTTTCCCAGTCAGTGGCTACGGCTTGATACTCTATGGGCAAGTCTTCGATGTTCACGTCGGGTACGACTTCCTTCAGTGCGTCAATCACCCTCTCGCCTTTCACCAGATGGTCGATGCTCAGTGAGAGGTCTATCAGCGACAACATCTTGCGACGGTCGACGGTCTGCATCCATTCCTTGAACTCTGCCAGCCGTCCTGCGGCATACATTCCGCCAACGAGTGCCCCCATGGAGCAGCCCGCAATGCTGCGGATGCAGTAACCCCGACGTTCCAATTCTTCAATGGCTCCAATATGAGCCAGTCCGCGAGCTCCTCCGCTCGACAATACCAATGCTACGTTTTTCATCTGTTATGCTTTATATATTTGGGCAGCAGAAATTCGCTGGGGTGGCAGGCACTCACACCTGCATACATTTCTGCCAGTTGGTGATACACCTTATTTCGGTCGTCCAGGTTGGAGATAACGCCCTTCACGCCAGCCTCTCGTCGTCTATAGTCCATATAGACCACTACGACGGGCACACCGGCCTTGACAGCCATATAGTAGAAGCCTGGATTCCATCGGTCGGTCGCAGCCAACTGGCCTTCAGGGCATATTATCAAATGCAATTCATCGGTTTCTTCAAGCATACGGGCGGCATCATGGATGGCATTATGACCCTTAACACCACCGATGGGGACTGCGCCAAGCAGTCGCATTGCAATACTCATCGGAAAGTAGAATAGTTCCTTTTTGCTCAATAATCTATGAGGTACGCCATACGATTGCAGTACGAGTTTGCCGATTACAGCATCCCAGTATGATGTGTGTGGCGCAAATACCGTGACGCTCTTCTTTACATTTGGGAAAACAGATGCCACCCTCCAACCTAACAGCCGAGTCAGTATGAATCTTTCTATAATCATTCTCCTACGGATTGGCGATATTCTAAGAGTTTATTCTGCAGGTCGGCGTAGGCATCAGTGCGGCGGTCGTGCCAGGCAGCAGTTCGTGACGGCTGTTCTCTATTTCGGCCTTCACTTCGTAAGTGCGTGATACGGGATCCGCTGTGACCCCCTTCTCGGTAATCCGTCCTGTGAAGGTACGGTCAGAGAGTGCACCCACGCTGATGAGCACGGCAGTGTCAGCCAGTCCTTTGCGGGCTATCTGCTCTGCCGCCAATGCCTGGCGCACCTTGGTCTGCACTTCTATCCACTTGATTTCCGGCAGGCTGCCTGCATCGTGCAGCATCTTCATGCGCTGTTCTGCATCCAACGCCTGTTCCTTGGCAGCCAACGCAGTCTCGTAAGCATTCTGAGCCGAAGTGGCATCGAGCACACCCACTAACTGACCCTTACTAATGAACTGACCTTCCGACACGTGGATGCTCTTCACCGTTCCGATGCCGGCGAAACTCAGCGTTGTGCCGCTGATTTCCTCGATGGTACCGGAATAATGGAATTCCCCTGACAAGGTCTGAGGCTGAACGGTCATTGTCTTCACCTTTACGGCACTTGCCGCACGGTTCTCCTTCTTCTCGCCACAGGAGCTGCACACTACCAATGCCGTGAGCAGCACCAACATCATTCTTATCTTCATCTTTTTACTTCATTTTTGATAAATCGGCTGCAAAAGTAGGCATATTATCCTACACTTTTGTGTCCCATTTTACCGTTGCTATGTTCCATCTTGTTGATAGAAGTGGAATCGAACATTCAAACCGTGAGAAAAAACATGGTTTCTCGATATTTATCGCTATCTTTGCACCCAGATTACTCAAAATTGGATATCGACATGGACGAAATGAAACTCAACATCGGAAAGATCGTCAACGCTGAACAGATAGCAGCCGACTTTTCAGTGGGCTATTCCGACGACGACATCATCCTTGTGACCAATGCCAAACTGTTGGCAGAGCCTAACCCTGTACGGCTACAGATGAATGCTGTGGTACTATGTACGCAGGGAAGGGCACAAATGAACCTCAACGGCAAGGCGACGATAATCACTATAGGGCAGATGCTTGTCTGTCCACCAAACACATCGCTGACAGACTTCATGCTCTCACCCGACTTTGAGTTCAAGGCTATTTTCGTAAGTGGAAGGATGCTGCAAAGCTTCCTGCGTGAACGAATGAGGATATGGACGGAAAACTTCTATGTCCAGAAAAAGCACATAGTTACCATCGACGAGGAAGACACAAACCTGTTGTCCTCTTTTTATGATACACTATACATTTTTCTATATTGCAAAAAGGAACGACGTGTTAAAGGTGAAGTGCTACGGTCGTTCCTGAGAGGTGCGTTTCTCTGTCTCTGCGAACATTTGGAGAACATAAATGCCGATGGGGACAACCAGGAAAAGCGTCAGCCGACTAATATTCTCTTCCAGCAGTTTCTCGATCTGTTAGGAGGTACGCCTGTGAAACATCGTCCCGTTGAGTGGTATGCCTCCGAACTCTGTATTACCCCAAAATATCTTTCAGCCGTCTGCAAGTCTTGTTCGGGTAAGACGGCCAACGAGTGGATTCGTGAGCACGTGCTGGAGGACATTCGTTACTGCCTCAAGTCAACCGACCTCAGCATCAAGCAAGTGAGCACGAAACTGGGTTTCCCCAATACTTCTTTTTTCGGCAAATATGTAAAGGAACACTTCGGCATGACTCCTTTTCAGCTTAGACAGAATAATGTTTAGCCGTATATGAATAGTAGATCAGGGGACTCTGATCTGTTACTACTCTTTGAATAATCCCGTAACTGATGCCCGTTATTCGGGCCAGTTGACTGAATCCTGCTCCTTGGTCGCATAACTCTTTTATGATTTTGTTTCGTTGATTCTTCTCTAAGTTTTGGACATCCATTACGTTACCGATGCCATACTGTAATCTCAGTACAGATCAGAGTCCCCTGGTCTTGGGATTCTGTTGCTCATCGTAAAAAAATAAAACGACCCGCACATTTGAGCATCGTGGAGAGGCTTGGCGGGTTCTAGTGGTGTAAAGGTACGAATAATTTTCGAATCACCAAAGAATTTACTTACTTTTTTGGGAAAAGCCTTGTTTTTTCCACTTTTATACCCTGAGCTTCCCAATAGGTATCAATGATTTCAAGCATTTTGTCTGGACCACTTAACTTTTTCACAATTGTACTTTCCTCTGTATTCGCAAATGGATCCGCAAAAACCTCTTTAATGAAATGGACACAAGCTTTGTTGTCTTCCCCTATCAAATAAAGAGCACTACAAATCTCAATGATGCGATTATGGCTATATAGCTTATTATTTTGAACAACAACTGTCGGCGGAGAAAATTTACCTTCATTCACGAAGTCTATCGCACAGACTTTTATGGCATTTCTCTCTTCCACACCATATTGATTTAACTGAGCTAAAAACCAGGGCATCACTTTCCCAATAAGTTCTTCCCTTTGCATTCTTTCTTCTTCAGTCAATGCGTCTTTGTTATCATCTTTAGCGTCATCCTTGAGCTCATTATCAGTTTCATCCCCAACATCATCTATTTCTTCCGCTTCTGCCACATTTGCCGAGGCCTCTTCTTTACAGCCAGTAATTTCTTTGTTACCAACATCTGTGTTTACGTCATTAGCTTTAATAACATCAGTATTTTCAGCATTAACGCAGACAGCATCGTCATTGACTGCGTCTGTATCCGTTTGCTTGTTTTCATTTGTAACAA
>JAEEQB010000085.1 GCA_016285075.1 Prevotella sp. | reverse complement strand
CATGCAGCGGGCCCAGCAACTCCTGATGAGCGGATCTACCATCTCGGAGACTGCCGAAAGTCTCGGCTTCGACTATCCACAGCACTTCACCCGCCAGTTCAAGAAGCATTTGGGCGTTACCCCCTCTGATTTCGTAAAGAGGTGACTATTAAGTAAACTAAGAACACAGATTGCATTACGACTTCTCAAATGGAACCGCATATTTTTGAAATACAGGAAGATAAAGTTAAGATTCGCGGGTTATTTCTTGGTATGTCTATTGAGACTGCCAATCAGGTGTTATCAGAACAAGAATTTGTCCTGGAACAGGAGTATTCCAGCTCAATGGTTTTTAGTGGATACATCGAAGGCTTTGGTGCCTGCAACTTAAAAATATCTGGTAGTGACAGGGTGTGTATGATTGTCGTAACATCAAAACGAAGAGTTGACGAAAAGGAAGCATTGGCCGTTTTTAAGCAACTGAAATCTGAGCTGCCTGGTGATCCTGGCTTTGATTGGAACGATTTTGGCTTAACGCAACGACCTCACGAAATAGACCATTTCTGGGACCTAAGTGAGGGCTTTATAACGATACAATGGGATGGCTTTAACGTTCATAATTTCGTCACAAAGAAGAATGATGGGGTTGATTATCTTTCTCTGGCTCTGAAATGGCCAACCGTGAAAGATGAAAGTTATTGGAGGTCTGAAGTTGATTAAGTATTCTAAATTCCAATTTAACAAACTGACATCACATACTATAAAAGGGACCTGCCCGATTTTGAGCAAGTCCCTTTTCATTATATCAGAGTGATTTTACTCTTCCACAGCAGCCTGTGCGGCAGCAAAGTTTTCCCTATTTATAAGGGATTTCAAGGGGCTTTGTAAGCTTTTTGTAAGCCAATATTTTCTTATCGGAAGATGGATGTTACCAATGAATACAGGTAGCTGCCGAAGCTGACGAGTGCCCATATCATCAGGGCTATGAACAAGAGCAGGACGATGAGAACGATGGCTGACTGCCAGGCTCTTTGGTTTACTTGTTTGATGATGGTCTCGTCACCGTCAACGAAGCCCTGAATCATCTGCATGTTCTGGATGTTGGCACGATGGAAGAAGTCGATAACGTCGCCAACGAAGAACGGTATCATGCCCATCAGCACGTCGCGGAGGGCATTGTTCAAGACGGCCAGTGTCAGAGGGATGCTCTTGATGACTCTCGACGAGAAATAAACGAACGGCACGACACTGAGCAAGGCAATGGCATCACCCCAGCCAGGAATGATGCCAATAAGTGCATCGAGATAGTATCGATCCATGTAGCGTGTCAGGCCGTTCATCGTCTGATAGGCCTTGTTCTCCATCAGCCGCTTGCGCCGCAGTTCACGTTTCTCGTCTTTGTTCATGGGCTATACGACTTCCATTCCGAATGGTGACAGGGCCAGCTTTGCCAGCCGGAAGTGCATCTTTCCCCAGGGGATGCCGATGATGGTTATCATCAGAACCAGTCCTGCGATGAAATACTCAATGGCAGTATGCAGCCCGCCAAAGATCAACCAGATGATGTTTCCTAATAGCTTCATGTTCGTTCTCTTTCAATCTCTATCTGTTAGACGTAAGAACGATGCGAAAAGTTGCAGATGAAATAAATAAGTGCTATCTGTGCCAAGAGAATCAGGGGAAGTCCATACTTGAACTTCTTATGCATCGTCTTATGATGCCAAACCTTCATGCCAAGCAAAGCCCCGATGCTACCGCCGAAAACAGCAAGTATCAGCAAAGTTGCTTCCGATATGCGCCAGCTGCCTTGCTTAGCCTTCCACTTATCAATGCCATAGACCAGGAAGGTCACCACATTGATGCAAATGAGAATATATACTATTGTCTGTGTCATATGCTCAATACCATTTATAACCATGTTCCTTACAATAGTCTATTGCGGGCTGATAGCCTTGGAAGGTGGCCTTGTGAATCCACTTCAAGCCCTTGCGCTCGTCCTGTGGAACACCAGTTCCAGTCATCAGAAACCAGCCTGTGGCGAACTGTGCCTGGGCATCGCCACCATTGGCCGCCAACTCATACCAGAAGACACACTCCGACAGGTCTTTCTCTACACCGTCGCCATTCCAAAAAGCTGCACCGCAGTTCTTCTGACTCTGCACATGGCCTTGGAAGGCTGCCTCCCTGTACCAAAGGAAAGCTTTATGATGATCTTGTTCGACACCGTCACCAAGGTAGTAAGCATTAGCCACGTTCACCTGCGACTGCATGTCACCCTTGTCAGCGGCTTTCATGTACCATTCGAAGGCCTTTACTGCATCCTGCTCCACGCCCTTGCCGTGATAGTAGCACTCACCAACATTGAAGCAGCCATAGACATCGCCCAATTCCGCAGCCTTCATATACCATTCGAACGCCAGTTCAAGGCTGACCTTTACGCCAGTGCCACGTTCGTAGCAGACTCCAAGGTTATTCATCGCCTTGGTGTCGCCCTCGTAAGCTTTCTCACGATAGCCGTCTGCCTTGTTCCGTTCCTTGGGCATAGTTATGTAAACTCAATTTCAGTTGCTTGCCGTCTGAGAATGCCTTGCCGACAGTCTTGCCAAGCTGGATATAGGTATGGTGAACGGGATCGAAAGTAATCAGTCCCATCTTTTCGACATCGGGCTTGCCATCATCGGCCAAGTACTTCTCGTCACAGAGGATGTTCACGATTTCAGCTACAAGGTAGTAGCCAGTCTCAGACTCGTCGATCTTCTGCTTTACACGACATTCCAATGTCATCGGGAACTCCTTGAATACTGGGGCATTCACGTTGGGAGCCTTCTCGATAGTCCAGCCAGTCTTCTCCATCTTGTCAGGAGTGTTCCTGCCGCTGACAATGCCTATATAGTCAGAAGCTACCATCGTTTCAGCAGTAGCAAAAGCCACTGTCAACTCTGGATTCACAGCCAGGTTGTCAGTCGTTTGATGAGACCCGAGTGAGATGATGATTTCATTCATGTCCCACTGACCACCCCAAGCAGCATTCATTGCGTTGGGCTTACCTTCTTTGTCATAAGTGCCGATAATCAGCACTGGTTGTGGCAGTAGCCACGCTGTTGACTTAAAACTTTTCATATTATTTGTTTTTAAATTCTCTTTTGCATAAATACATTTAAATATGGTGACAAAGATGGTGCAAATCGAATGCAGAAAGCTTGCTTTTTGCTGAGATGCAGCCCATTTTCGCAACTTTTGTTGCAAAATTACCAATTATCAGCGTAAAATCACTATCTTTGTGCCAAGTTTTGAGAATTATTAGTATTTATGGGTAACATCAAGATAATCAAAGGTGTCTTTGACACCAAACTGGAGTTGGAACATGCTGGAGTTGCAGCAGGTTTCCCCATTTTGACAGATGACTATTCACATGAGACGCTGGACTTCAACCGTGACTATATCCGTCATCCTGAAGCCTCGTTCTATGGCGATGTGGAAGGTGACTCGATGAGGGATGCAGGACTGTTGGATGGTGACCGTGTGATTATCGACAGGGCAGTGGAGCCACATGACGGCTCTATAGTTGTGGCATGGTGGGACGGTGGCTTCACGATGAAATTCCTCGATCTGACGCATCGGAAGGACGGCTACATCGAACTGCGCCCTGCCAACCCTGATTATCCCGTGTTCAAGGTCACTGATCCTGAGAACTTCCAGATTTGGGGAACGGTGATTCACCTGATTCGTACTTTTGAAAAACTGTAGAAACAATGTATGGTATAGCTGACTTGGACAATTGCTACTGTTCGTGCGAGAAGGTTTTCCGGCCTGATTTGGAGGGAAAACCTATCGTGGTTCTGTCGAACAACGACGGTTGCGTAGTAGCTCGTTCCAATGAAGCTAAGAAGATGGGCATCAAGGAAGGTACACCGTATTTCCAACTCGCGCAACATTTCCCCAGACAGAAGATTGCCGTCTTCTCCTCAAACTATGAACTATATGGTGAGCTGACTGGTCGTGTAGTAAGTATCATCCGTCAGGAAACGCCAGCGTATTTACGCTATTCCATCGACGAGTGCTTTATGTACCTCGACGGCATTGAACTTGACAAATTGCAGCAATGGGGCGAGAACCTGCACAAGCGGGTGAAACGTGAGGTGGGTATGCCCATCAGCATCGGTCTTGCACCTAACAAAACGTTGGCAAAGATTGCCTCGAAGCTGGCAAAGAAGTATGAGGCGTATCGCCATTGCTGCATGATTGACACGGACTATAAGCGTGAAAAGGCTCTCGAATGGTGCCCAATAGAGGATGTTTGGGGCATTGGTCGTCGTTACTCAGCAAAGCTTCAGGCCCTCGGTTGTAAGACCGCGCTCGATTTCGCCAAGCATCACAAAGACTGGGTTCGGCTGACATTCAATAACATCAACATCGTCCGCACTTGGCAGGAACTGAACGGTGAGGATGCTGTGCCGAATGAACAGTTGGCCAAGAAAAAGAGCATCTGCACCAGTCGCTCATTCAATGGAATGATTAGTGACTTTGAAACGCTACGTACCCACGTGGCCAACTATGCCAGTCGCTGTGCAGAAAAACTGAGGATGCAGAATACGGTTGCAAACATTGTCGGTGTGTTCATCAACACCAATGCCTTTCGTGAAGACCTGGCACAATATTGGAATTTCCAAGAAACACGGCTCGTTACTCCCACAAGCAGCACCGTCCCCATTGTGCAAGCCGCCAGTGAAGTGCTGAAGCGAATGTTCATCCAAGGCTATCAATACAAGAAGGCTGGGGTCATCGTTATGGGTATATCGCCCGATAGTCCTATCCAGCAAGACCTCTTCGATGTGAATGCGGAACAAATACAAAAGATGCGCCGCCTTGATGAAGTCGTGGACCGTATCAACCGCATGCATGGTTCTGAAACAATTGTAATCGGAGCGCAACAGTACACCAAGAAAGACGGCAAAGGTAAGGCCGATGTCTTCGCCAATGCTATCAAGCACGATTTCAAGAGTCCCAATCCTACCACTCGCTGGGGGGATATCATGAAACTCAATGCCAACGCTAAGAAAAAGAAGGAATGATAGAGGTTCGAGAAGCAAGCAAGAGCCAGGCAGCAGAGATAGCCCGCCTGATAATGACGGCCATGACGGATGACTGTTGCCTGTATTTCTGTGGAGAGGGCTACGGGTTGGAGGACTTGGCCTCCGGCCGAGCCTGCTCACGCTCGGCTGAGCAAGCGAGCTTGCGCCGTTCTCGCTTACTCGCAGCCTTCCGCAGGATGATGACGATGCTTGTTGAGTGCGAGGATTCGCAATACAGTTATCGGAATACGCTGGTGGCAATGGATGCAGATAGGGTTGTCGGCATTTCCGTCAGCTATGATGGTGGACGTTTGCATGAACTGCGCCGCGCCTTTATTGAGGCAGCCAAAGATCATATCGGCAAGGACCATTCGGGAATGGACGATGAGACGCAAGCAGGCGAACTGTATCTTGATTCCTTGGCCGTTCTTCCTGAATATCGTCGTCAGGGCATTGCCCGAAAGTTGTTGTTGGCTACCAAGGAACGGGCTAATCGTATGGGGTTACCATGTGTCGGACTCTTGGTAGACAAAGACAATCCCGTCGGCGAGGCATTGTACACCTCCGTCGGCTTCCAATACGTCAATGATAACCAATGGGGTGGTCATCCCATGAAACACTTGATATTATAGACTATGGCATACATGAATCATTTTAGCCAGTCCGATGAAGGACGACGTGATGAACTTATCAGAATCATCGAGCATTCTCTGGAGAAACTAACTTTGGCCGAATTGGAGGCACTATACTATGACATGACGACGAAGTCGTACATTAACGATTGACTTTTCTATAGTCATTATACACCTGCCAAGACACCTTTACGCCATCTGTTTCAAGGTCATTTTCAAAGAAAGTCACCTGACAATCATCTTTGAAAGGTGACCAGTTGCCGCAGATAGTTCCGTCGTAGGCGATAACGGGCTGGAAGATGCCGCTGTTGCTGTGCGCATGGTGACGGTGCTCTGGCGAGAGCACGACATCGCGGGACTTGTAGCTGATAAGGTATTCGTCGTAGGGAGGAATCAGGAGGACCTTGCCCTTCCTGAAGCCTCTTGTGCGGCAATCATCGGTCAAGTAGAACTCCCTACCCTTCCACTTCTCCATATGAATAGTGTCGCCCAGGAGTGCAATTCCCTTGCGACAGTCGCTGATGTTCAAGCCTGACCACCAGACGAAATCCTCCAAGGTGGCGGGTTGACGGCTCTGGAAGTATTTACGAGTAAACCGTATCAAGGCTTCGTCTTTATCCAACTGCGCCGTCGGCTTCACTTTATTGGCTGTAAGTGCGTAGGTGGCTTTGAGCGGCAGTAACTCTCCGCTACAAAGGGTTCCCGACATCTCTGC
>JAEEQB010000012.1 GCA_016285075.1 Prevotella sp. | reverse complement strand
AAAACTATCAGTATTATGGGTAAATTTATCAAGGTTTCACGAGATGACCTTTTTAATAAGGTTCGTCAATCCTTGTCAGGTTACGAGGTGTCTGGAGACTCCCAAAACAGGCTAATGACGAGTGTCTACCACCTCGTTTCCTACATGGAAAAAGAGCATCTGAGTGACTACACTCCAGATGTTGGTGTCAGTTACCTATCCACAATAAATGTGGGCAAATGAATTGCCTACAGGCATTATCAACGAGACAAAAGAGCCATTGTCATGCTGGACTCTATTATCTCTGGAGATGCAGACAGTTTCTTCCGTAAGCAAAGGGTTCCTGTAAAAAGGCTCTTCAGGGGCGAATTTGCCAAGCATATTAAATCGTATATTGAGAATGTATTGCCCTCGCAGGACGTTATCCGCGCCATACCTATCACCCAGGGCAATGCCTCGGGCTTACTGCTGTTGCCCCTTCGGAGCGTTAGGGGGTCAGATTAAATAAAAATCACCAAAAATTTGGTGTTCTGTATAAATTTCATTACCTTTGCACCGTCCGAGCAGAGACTGCGCCAACTGCTGTGAATCGGACTAATTATTTAATTCGATTATTTAATGCAAAGAATCTCATACACAGTGCTCCTGATACTGATCACGCTGGCCTCCTGTTCAGGCGGCGGTCAGTACAGCGAGATGCGCCAGCGGCTTGATGCGCTGAACGAGCTGAACCGTGCCGACTCCGTGCTCACCGTCAAGGAGCGCAACGAGGCACAGACCCTTGCTGATTATTTCGACAGCCACGGCACACCCAACGACCAGCTGCTGGCCCACTACCTCTTGGGCCGCTGCTACGCCGATATGCGCGAGGCTCCCATGGCCCTCCACTGCTACCAGGAGGCCATCACCCGTGCCGACACACTTAGCCCCGACTGCGACTTCGCCCAACTCAGCCGAGTGTATGGGCAAAGCGCTACTATCTTCTATCAGCAGGGTCTGTATCGAAACCAGCTGGAATATGAGGATCTTGCATCATCTTATGCATGGCGAGAAAACGACACTTTGGCAGCTTTACAGTGTTATGCCATGAAAGCATCTGCCTACGAACAGCTACAAATGAAAGATTCTGCAATCTTTATTTATATGGATGCTATTAGTCAAATGAAAGCATATAATTATAATAAGGTTGCAGCAGGCTATTCAGGAGCTCTTGCAAAAACACTCATTGATAAAGGTGAAGATGACAAGGCCTTACCATATATGATAGAGCACGAACTCTATTCGGGCTATTTTGATGATGCAATGAATATCTCGGCGGGTCGAGAAGTCTATTATTTCTTTAAAGGTCTTTATTATTTGAGAGAACAACAACTGGACTCTTCAGAATTCTTCTTTCGCAAAGAACTGCGTACTGGACGAGACTTTAACAATCAGAATTATGGATCAAGAGGCCTTGCCCTGCTATACCAACAAAAGCACATGTCGGACTCTGCCGCCAAGTATGCCCTCTATGCATACGACATGAACGATTCTTGCTTTGTCCAGATGACTACACACGAGGTTGAACAGGCCAAGGCCATGTACGACTATAGCAGCCAGCAAGAGATAGCGCAGCAAGAAAAGAACAAAGCTGACATGCAAACCATCCGGCTACTTATTGTCAGTGTGATTGCCTTATTACTGCTGATTGTCTCTGGCGCCATTGCGGTGATGTATCATTTACAGCGGAAAAAGCGTAAGGCTGAAACAGCCCGATACCTTGAGCTCCAGTCCCACCTTAAGAAAGCACAAGAAGAGTTGGAGATCTTGCGTGCGAATGATGCCAACCTTGACGAGCTGATTACAAAAAAGACTGCAGAAATAGCTGACTTGCAGAGTGCTTTGACTAAATACGAATACCTGAAAGAAACGCTTTCCGGCAAAGCCTTCAAAGACGAACTGACACGCATTAATGAAAACAGCAAATATCAGGTATTCGCAAAAAAGGCTAGACGCGGTATACAAATGACGGAAGGAGATTGGCAGAATGTCCACGAATTGCTTAAGGAAGAGTTTCCCAACTTCTATCATTTCATAACAGAACAGAAGACCTCTTTGACTGACAATGAATACCATATCTGTCTTCTTACCCGACTCTACATCTCCGTTAAATCTTGCGCCGGAATCTTAGGGATAGATGAAGCAACGGTGACTAAAACCCGCAAGCGCCTTCACACAAAACTGTTTAAAGGCGATGGTGACAGTAAGGATTTCGACCGGCTGTTGAGGTCGATTCACGAGCAATCACCATTGTAACTCCAAGGAGTAAATTTATGGTAAATTATCATAACCCGCTCGTTTTAAGCGGGTTTTCTGTTGTGGTAAATTCTTGGTAAATTCTTAGCTCACTTTTTTCTTGATGCTTTATTTGTTAATGTATATATTTGCAGCCGAATTGCAATTCTGGTTATTTACAAACAAGAACATTAACAACTATGAGAAAAAAATTATTACTTACGTTATTATTATTTAGTTCTCTTTTCTTGGGCATTCCTACGTATGCGCAAGAACCAGAGGAGGAAGAAATTGAATTCAGTATTGATTGGGGAGATCCTACTCCTGATACACCAGGCAATCCAAAGACACCCATCCTAATGCCCCATCTATGGCAGAATGGCTACCTTTTGGATTTCCACGGCACCCATGTCGACTATTTGCTCCGCATTGTTGATACTTCGAACAACGTGGTCTATATGGTTGTCGTTCCCTCGTTGCAGACCCAGGTCTGGCTACCCACCACGCTCAGCGGCACTTACCGCATAGAGCTAATCTCTGGCAGTTTGCTCTTCTATGGCTATATCACGCTGTAAGGCAATCTATCTTATTTGGAGTGCCGGTGTTGATGGTGCAACTCCAAAGCGTCGGCACTTTGTAACGTATTAAGTATTAATTCAAACATTAATTAAAATGAGAAAAATTCTATTCTTAACATGCTTTTTAACAGTTATCTCATGTGAAAGGAATGACACTGTTGAAGTTGATGAGCCAAAGGATGTTTTTGCTTCCGATGACTCCATCACATCTTTTCTTTCTTCCGAATTGCCTGTATATCTTGAAGAATCGGCTTCGTTTTTTGTGAACGAGCGTAATTCCAATAACATCTATCTAATAAATAGCATGGAAGAACTGAAGAGCATATATTCGGGAACAAAGGAACTCCCCAATATTGATTTCTCAGACAAAACTCTCCTTATTGGTCAACGTTATGTCGCAAGAGAGTGTAACGTGCTGAAGCAGGAACTTATCAGGCAGGAAGAGAAATATATACTGGTTCTTGATGTGGAACCAACAGATTGGAGCTGGTGCATGGCATTCGATATGTATTTCTGGAAGATATTTCCGAAAGTGGAAACACTACCAATTGAAGTGGAAATGACCCCAGATTATACTGTCATTCTTCAAGAATAATTATATTCCTTTTTGATGTGCCTAAATAACTTGTACTCATGTACATAGTTTAAGCTAATCCCTCTTTTCGGTGTGCCGGCAAAGAAGCTAAACACCGGTGTGTCGGCACTTCTATTAACAACAGTAATTTATAAACTTAAAAAACAAAAAACATGAAAAAAGATTTGTTTCTACTGCTCGCCTTTGTTGTTCCCGCTTTAGCTTCAGCTCAGCTGAAAGTTAATCAGTCTGGTGAAGTAGGTATTAAAAATAGTACAAACTTTAATGCTAAATTGAATATTGGGGATAGTTCAAATTCATCTTTCAACAGTGATTTTGGCAATTATTCAAAAGGTATATGGTCATACAACCATGAGTCGGGTACATCGATAGGATCAGTTGCTGTATTGGCTGAAGGATTAAAGAATGGAAATACAGGAAATTCCATTGGAATTTGGGGAAATGGAATAGGACTCAGCGGCAAAAAATACGGAGTGATTGGTACTATTAAATATAATGCAAGTGGTGCTGCCATATATGGGAGTAATGTAGAGTCAATAGCCATTCCTTCTGGTGGCTATGCAGGCTTCTTCTATGGGTCGACTTATGTGGATGGTGATTTTACTGCATACATTATAAATTGTATAATGGACATGCGGCTGAATGAGAATGTAACATCTCTGAGTTCGGTAGCAAAGGAACAATCTCCGTTGGCAAAACTCCAGAACTTGGAGGTGATGGAATACAACTTAAAGCGTCCCAGTACAAAAGAACTATCTGACAGACGACATTTCGGCGTATCGGCTCTGGAACTCCAGAAGATATATCCTGACTTAGTTAAAGAAGGACAAGATGGCTATATGACAGTGAACTACATAGAAATGGTGCCTCTCCTTTTGCGTAGTATTCAGGAACTGAAGCAGGAACTGGATGCTGTGAAGGGCAGCTCAGATTATAAGACACGCTCTGTTGGCGAGGAAAATGCAGATTTTAATGATGTTGCTACAGGTAATGTGCTCTATCAGAACACGCCGAATCCTTTCAAGGAACAAACTACCATTCGTTTTCGTTTGGCTGACGATGCAACGAATGCTGCCATCTGCATCTTCGATATGAGTGGCAAGATGCTGAAGAAACTGCCTGTATCATTGGGAATGACCAGCGTGTCTATTAACGGATGGGAACTCGGCGAAGGCCTCTACTTGTATTCCCTCGTAGTGAATGGACGGGAGATTGATACGAAGCGAATGATTCTGTCGAAGTAAAAAGTACTTATTTATATAGAAGGAAACAATATGAAAAAGTATTTGTTAATTATCCTGCTCTTATTGCTATGTATTCCGTGGTATGTTACGGCTCAGACAACAAATGAAATTCATTTGCTGTTTGATGAAAAGGATTTTTGTATGAAGAGCAGGAACAATGAGTTGTATATCAGTACTGAAAAGTATAAGACGGCCTTTGTCTCAAGGCCATGTGACCCTGCGTTGCCTTTTATGGGTATTCAGTTCCTTGTCGCACCAGACTATGAACTGTTCGGCTTCACTATTGACAGAAAGGAGGTCTTGATAAAAGAGGGAGTCGATATAGCCCCAATTCCAGGGGAGATTCCTACAAACATTTCATTGACTCATCATAATGAATCAATGACTGGTTATCTTCCACGAGTCTATCCTGATTCAGCAGTTATATATACAGGAACGCATCATATGGACGGCTATAGATTCCTTTCTTTCGTCGTTTGTCCATTTCGCTACGACGCTAAAACAAAGAAACTCTATATGACACAAGAAATGGATATTCGTTTGACGTCGAAGCTTACATTTGATGGCAGAAAAAAGAATGTAAATACAGGAAAACAAGGGCTGTTGGCTCGTGATATGGTACGTGGTATGGTTATCAATGGCGATGATCTTGAGGAACTTTACGGAAATATGGAACAGGCAGAACCCTTTGTGAGGAAAGCTAAAGTAAACGGTTCTGGAGTAGATTATGACTATGAATACCTCATTATCACAAATGAGAGCCTGAGAACATCGTTCCAACGATTGGCAGACTGGAAAACCCAAAAGGGTGTTAGGACAAAAGTGCTTACTGTGGAAGACATAGATGATGCGTACACTGGGAACCGTCAGCAACTTCGGATAAAGAAAGCAATAAAAGACTACAAAACACATTCAACACGTCCATTGAAATACGTGTTGTTAGGTGGCGATGTCGATGTCGTTCCAGCCCAAGAAGCCCATATAAATTTATATGCAAAAGACCCATTTTTTCATTCGTTTTGGTACCTATATGAAGAAGATACCCCTGCAGATCTCTTCTATTCATGTCTAGACAGCTTGGACTGGGATACTAATGGTAATGGCGTCTATGGAGAGTATGGTGGCGATCTTTCCCAAAATGAAGATGACATTATAGATAAAATCCCCGATGTTTCACTTACGAGACTGTCCGTTAATAACAGCAATGAGGCTAACAATTATATTAGTCGCCTAATTGATTATGAGAATCCAAGTGACACCACTAATTGGAACAGCCAGTTACTTCTTGCAGGTAAGCAACTCTCCTCAAAACCTTATTATATTGTTAATGGGGTGACCATGAGTGACACACAATACAAAAGTGAATGGATGTACACCGATGATATCTTGCCATATTGGAGTGGTGTAAAAAAAAGATTCTATGATACAGATACGGACTTTGGAGGATCTACGTACGATTTCAATGTTTCAAACCTACAAGCCCAAATTAATAATGGATATGCATTCGTCAATATACGCACTCATGGCGACACTACTCTTATAAAGATGGAAGGAACTGACTTTACAGTGTCCGATGCCATGAATATTGAAAACACAGGACATACCATTATCGTTACGGAAGCCTGTCTTACTAATGCCTTTGACAGACCGACCAGTCTCAGCGAGGCTTTTATGAGAAATCCAAACAGTGGCATCCTTGGCTATTTTGGTTGTTCACGTGAAGGATGGTATAGCGATACCATTGCATATAGAGGGACATCCAATCAACTTAATGGAGAATTCTACAAGCTCCTATTCAATGATAAACAAAAGCATTTTGGAGAGATTGCATGGAAAGCGAAGCATAATGTATTGTGGCTCCTTAATTTTTCAATATTCGGGTCGTATGGATGGCTGCTTTATGGAGTCAATCCTCTTGGAGACCCGGAAATGCCTGTGTTCATAGATACGCCAAAGATTTTTAGTAATGCTTCATGTTTCTTCAGGAATGATTCACTGGTCATCAATCCTGGCGTAGATTCCTGTAAGATTTGTGTGATGAGTATTCAGGACAATGGTGCAAGCCATTATGAAGTGTATGATAACGTCTCTTCTGTCTCACTTGTAACACCTGCTGTAGATTGCAGCATCTGCATTACCAAACCAGGATATGTACCATATATTACGAACTATTTCGATACCATTTATGTTCAGAATGAGGCAATAAGTGGTTTGAGGAATATTCTGGCAAGGCATGTGTTCGTTGGTAGTGACGTAACCACAGACAAACCACAGGGTGCCGTAAATATTGTGAGTGGCCAAACAAAGATCATTGGTAACGACATAAACATTGAGAACGACTTTGTGGTAACTCAAGGAGCTACTTTATATATGGGAAGCCAATAATTGTGTGTTACAAATGAACACACAAGAGGACAATAGAATTGATTCTAATAATTCACTTAATCAAATTAATTGCTTATGAAAAAAATTTTCTTTATCATGTTTCTTTCTTCCTTTTCCTTTCTTGCATCTGCACAGGATGGTTACAGGAAGATGTTGGATGCCGATCGTCAATGGACGTATGACCAAGGGTCTCTGATTGTTTCGTTAGATGGTCCGGTGGAGGTGTCTGGCAAAAGTTGTTATCAGATAAAAGCACGTATAGCGAATGAAAGCGTTAGCCGTCCTACGGGAATGTATATTTGCGAAGAATCAAGATGTGTATATGTATATAACTATTATGACTATATTAGTTACCCCAACCAATGGGTAAAAAGGTTTGACTTCAATCTGAAAATAGGAGAAGAGGGCGTAAAGTCCATTGACAATGTTTTAGTGAGTGGTGAGACGTATCGAATCCTCAATTTTGGAGAATACTCCTGGATTGAAGGAATCGGAGATTCTCGATTTGGCATTCTCCCGATATCCTTTTTTTATCAGACCGGAATAACTGTGGGTGACAACCAATTTTCGGTGTCAGATAAAGGACAGGATGTCTTCTCAACGAATCAGTTTAGTGGAGTTGTCGCAAACATGAATCATGTAACTGTAGATTCAAACCTCCAGCCTAACAGTCTCTTCGACCTCCAGGGTCGTCGCCTCCAGGGCGAGCCGCAAAAGAAGGGCGTCTATATCCGTGGTGGCAAGAAATACGTGAGGCCATAAAGAGCCTCTGCATTGCAGACGCTGAACCTATATTAAGAAACGCATATGATCACGGGAACGGTTCCCATTTATATTTAATAGGAGCCGTCCCCATGATCTGAGTTATCTCAGGAGGGGCAAAAGAGTGAAAAGGTGAAGAAGTGAAAAGGCGAAGGAATGAAAAGTCTGTTCACCTTGCCACTCTCGGTTATCCGCTTACGTTCTCTCTGCCGTTGACATCCCTTGTGAACCGAGGAGAGAACGGGAGTGAACGAGGTTCAGTGCCTGAGCGGATGCAGTACCGCTGATTCTTTTGCCCTTGCAGGGCGTTTGCTGTGGCCTACCCACACCCAGGGCGTTGCCCTGGGCTATAAGCTGGCCGCCCCTACAGGGCGTGCTTACGCATTTTTGAATAACGAACTCAACTTTCTCAAGTAAGAAACGGTCTGAAGGGGCACAATTGCGAAAGTCAAATTATTTTACTTTCTTTTTGCTATGAAAAAGGGAAATTGGCATAACTGCCCCAAAAACGCGAGTTAACTCGATCAGTCGTTTGAGTTAACTCGATTGATCGTTTGAGTTAACTCAATTAATTGAGTGAGTTAACTGGATTGAAAATAACCATTTCCGGGCCTTCCTGATTTGTCAAGAATTCCGAATCATGTTTAAAACCAAATTGAAAAAGGGTCACCGAAATCAGTATAAGTCATCCATAGAGTCACATTTAACCTAATTGTAGTGTTTTATAAGCGGAAATTGGGTACATCACATTGAACACCCAAATTCTAAAGTGACTCCGAATCTTGACTCATGTGATTATTTCCCAAAGGATATCAGCATGACGTGAAGAATCATGAGAAAAAGTTTTGTTTTGTTCGCACTTATTTGTACCTTTGCAACGAAATTACTTATTATCTAACATAAACCTAACAAAAATGAAAACTATCATTACTATCATGGGGCTGGTCTCTGCACTCACGCTATCAGCCCAGACGAAACAGGCGTATGAGAAAACCGCCTTAGAGGAGATTACAGCAGACAGATTCCTGGCTGGAGGTAATGCCACTGACTATGAACGCTTACCACGCAAGGCACTGACCCCCGCTCCCAAAGGCTATGAGCCTTACTACATGAGTCACTATGGGCGTCACGGTTCACGTTGGCTATTGGGTGACCGTGACTACTCCAGTCCTGTGAACACACTGAGAGACGCGAAGAAGGCAGGGAAACTGACACCTGTCGGTGAACAGGCATTGGCCAAGTTAGAGGAGATACAGAAATCGTCGAAGGGCAGACTAGGTGACCTTTCACCTGTTGGTGAAGCTCAGCACCACGCTATCGGCAAACGCATGGTCAAGAACTTTCCCGAGATTTTCAAAGCACCAAACGTACGCATCGATGCCCGCAGCACGACGGTGATACGAAGTATACTCTCAATGATTGCGGAATGTGAGGAGCTGGCCCAGGCCAACCCCACAGCCAACATTCATAACGAGGCGAACGAGGCCAACATGGCATACATGAATCCACCGAAGGAGGGTCTGCAACGGATGAATGAGGGTAAGGCCCGACCGATACAGAACGAATGGAGTGCAAAGATGAGAGACCCCAGAAGACTGATGAAGGTGCTGTTCAACGATCAGGACTGGGTGTACATGAACGTGATGCCCACACAGCTGATGGGTAGCATTTATGATATAGCCACCAACCAGCAGAGCCATGACAACGACAGGACACTGCTGGACCTGTTTACAACAGAGGAACTCTACCGTCTGTGGAATGGCAACAATCTGTACTGGTATCTGAACTATGCCAATGCTCCCCAGACAGGTAATGTAATGCCGTGGATGCATGCCAACCTGCTTAAGAACATCATTGAGACTGCCGACACAGTAACACAAAAGCAAGCCACGCTAAGATTTGGTCACGACACTGTGGTGCTGCCTATCATTTCCCTGATGGAACTGGGAGGCATGGGATGCTCGATAGACAATCTGGAAGAGCTTGACACCTACTTCCGCAGTTACATGGCCGTTCCCACAGCCTGCAACCTTCAGTTGGTATTCTACCGTCCGAAGAAAGGCAAGGGCGACATCTTAGTGAAGGCAATGCTTAACGAAAACGAAGTAACCATGCCCGTCGAAACGAGCATGTACCCCTACTACAAGTGGACGGATGTCAGGGAATATTATCTGGAGAAACTGAAGAAGCAGCCCAAGAACCCTTACCCCAACATGCCTTCACAAGGTCCGCAGATTAATCCTGCCGTGCTTCAGATGCTTTTCTCAAATCAATGAGAAAGCCACATCCATCATGTGTGTGAAGTTGTTTTGGCGTTCTTCAGCCGTAGTAACCTCACCCGTGAGTATATGATCGGAAATGGTACAGATGCCAAGAGCACGATTACCAGAACGAGCCGCATTCATATAGAGTGCGGCTATTTCCATTTCTATAGCCAGCACACCCATGGAGATCCACTTGTCATTACGAGGGTTCTCGCCATAGAACATATCGGAAGACAATACGTTGCCCACCATGTAATGGTAACCGAACTTCTCGCACGACTCAGCTGCAGCCCTGACCAGTCCGAAATCGGCTATAGGAGCAAAGGTGCCAGGAAGCTCGTACTGAGCAGCGAAGTTACTGTTGGTACAGGCACCCATAGCAATGGCCAGATCACCAATGTGCAGATCCTTGTTGATGGATCCGGCAGAGCCAACTCGGATGATGGTCTTTACGCCATAGAAATTGTACAGCTCATAGGTATAGATGCCTATGGATGGTATGCCCATTCCGTGTCCCATAACACTAACGGGCTTTCCTTGATAGGTGCCGGTATAGCCCAACATGCCTCGGACATTGTTGAACAGGACAGGATGGTCGAGAAACTTCTCGGCCATGAGTTTCACACGCAGCGGATCACCCGCCATAATTACTGTTTCGGCAATTTCGCCGTACTTGGCCCCGATATGGGGAGTGGGAGTTGGAGTCATAGTAATATGAAGTTTAAAGTTGATAGATAAGGGTGAAATTCAAAAATTCAAAAATACACGTGAGAGTTAATAAACAAATGAGGCCTGGTATGTGCGTGAATTGTGGCGATTGTCAGTTGCAGTAAACAGCAGCTGGTGGGTCTTTCCGCTACGGGGAAGCCACGTTTCACGTAGGTCACAGGAAAAGGTAGAAGACTTCTCCACTGACTCAAACACCACGAACCGTCCGTCAATGGTTGCTGTCCATGAGTCAAGTCCAGACTCTTTGTCACTACAGCTGAGGGCAAGACGCGGAGCATTGAGTGAGAGTTCTGAAATACGAGGTGGCTCGGCATCGTATGCCAGCTGGTAGGTAGCCCCCAACTCACGCAGATGTCCTTTGACCCATCCGTCATCGTATTCACCACCCATGTACTTCCCTCCGGATGTCACATACAGTTTGGAGGGATCTTCTACAGGTGCCTGAACAGAGATACTGACAGAGGCATCGGAAACCAATGGCAGCGAAGCGTCATGGAAAGTAAAGGCATCGGAGAGTGCGTCAATCTCGGTAGCCTCCTGTATGGAGGGATGAATCGTAACATCACGTGTAAGCAGGCCATAAGGCACGATGAGCTGCATGCCAGGAAGAGAGTATGTATTGGTCTGGTTCCAACGGAAGGGAACGGATAAACCCGCCGCAGTCATGTCACGGTCTTTAGAAACAGAATTGTTTGAGTCGACAGGGCGTTGAGCATGAACCGTGAAAGCATAGCGTGCCTCGTTGTTTTTGTAGTCACGGAGGATATACTCCAGATGATAATCGCGCTCTTCCGAGAAATCGACAATTCCCCTACGTTGGTCGGTATGAAGAATAGAGAGGTTGTTGCCTGGTTCCTTGTATGAGCGTAAGTACCATGCTCTTCGATGGAGCCAATGGTCATAGTCCCCCCACGAGTTGACAAGACGGTTGTGGGTCACCGGGATACGGTCCACACAACTGCTGAAAACTTCCTTTCCATCTACCAGGAGGTGGGTCTCTCGCACACCATAATGATTATAGCTGTCCTGCATATAGTCATCAGCCCATAGCGCAAACCCTACCCGCCCCCAGGCGGTATTTGTAGACTGAAGATAGAAAACGGCGAATTTGCTGCTACCATTGAAACGACTAAACTTGTCCTGAGGACATGCCATAAAACCATGGGCACGTGGTGGAACAGTGTCATTGATGAAATCTGACAGGAACGGATAGGGGTCGAGCATATCCCAAGTACGAGTGTCATGAATCTCAAGATGCAGATGGGGAGCTGTGGATGAGCCCGTATTTCCACTAAGCGCAATGAACTGCCCTTGACTGACGGGACAATCAAGAGGAGAAAGCCGGGCATCGGACACTGATGTCTGGTGCTGGTACTGATAGCGCAGCAGAGCTGCCCGGATGCGGGGTGAGAAGGACTTCAGATGACAATAGACAGACGTATGGCCCGAAGGATGAGTGATGTAGACAGCATTGCCAAATCCGTAAAGGCCAGAGGTGACACGGCTGACATAGCCATCACCGATGGCATAGATATGCTTGCCTTCACGTCCTTCGGTTTTAATGTCGAGCCCTCCGTGAAAATGGTGAGGACGTGGTTCACCAAAATTGCCCGCCAAGGAGATTTCATAGTCAACGGGGCTATGAAAGATTGAGAGAATGAGAGAATGAGAAAATGAGAAATTGGCTGCGCATAAAAACGCAAAAGACAAAAACAATCTGTTCATCTTCAATTCATTTCTCATTTTCTCAATTTCTCATTTTCCCAATTTCCCTCAGCATGCCTTAAAGCTCATATCAAGGCCTTTCACACTGTGAGTAAGCGCACCAACACTGATGAAGTCGACACCCTGTTCAGCATAGTCGCGAATGGTATCGAATGTGATGCCGCCAGAGGACTCCGTCTCATAGCGATGATCGATAATCTCGACAGCTTTCCTGGTGTCGGGAACACTGAAGTTGTCAAGCATAATGCGGTCAACGCCACCATGTTGCAGGACTTGGTTCAATTCTTCAAACGAGCGTACCTCTATTTCAATCTTCAAGTCAAGACCTTTCTCCTTGAGGTAGTTGTGACAACGTTCGATTGCATTAACAATACCGCCAGAGAAGTCAACATGGTTGTCTTTTAATAGAATCATGTCGAAGAGACCGATGCGGTGGTTGCATCCTCCTCCAATCTTGACAGCCTGTTTTTCAAGCATACGCATGCCAGGAGTGGTCTTTCGGGTATCAAGGACACGTGTGCCTGTACCTTTCAATCGCTCCACATATCTGTTTGTCATGGTTGCTATGCCGCTCATTCGCTGCATGATGTTGAGCATCAGGCGTTCGGTCTGTAGTAAGGAACGTACGCGCCCCGTTACAATCATGGCGATGTCACCTTTCTTTACCTGTGAGCCGTCGCCCATGAGCACTTCTACCTGCATTTCAGGGTCGAACCGTCTGAACACTTCTTTGGCAATCTCTACACCCGCCAGGATACCATCTTCCTTGATGAGAAGATGGCTCTTCCCCATAGCATCCTCGGGTATGCAACACAAGGTTGTGTGGTCACCGTCACCTATATCCTCAGCAAACGACAGGTCAATCAACCTGTCCACCAATTCATCTACACTCAGCATGATACACTATTCATTAAAGAGGTAAATACCAACGCCTATGCGAAGGCCGTAGCTGGAGTAATCGAAGTCTTTGGTAGAGAGGTTAAAGTAAAGTTCCGGCTCAACGGTGACAGTACGGTTGAGAAAGAAGGCATAACCAACAGAGACATTTGGCTGGAAATCAAGGTCGTTGGTCATATTGGCCAGACGTACTCCTGCACCAAGGAAAATGCCGTTCTGTTCAATATAGTAGCGTGCACCTGCTCCAAGTGAAATTACGCCATCATTATGCTCAACATAGTTATATGACAGTTCTCCCAATGCCAGGATATTGTCCATCACAATATAACCTCCTTTGGCAGCAAGGTCTACGTGGAAGTTCTTGTTTGCGCTGCCAATGTCGAATCCCGACATGGAGGCACCCACATAGATTTTGCCCTGTCCGAAGGGTGGTGTGTCATAAGTAGAGTACTGGGCATTAACTGCCGTTGCGGCCATCAAGCCGAGAATCAGGGTTAAAAACAGCTTTTTCATAAGTTTGATATTTTTCTATTAATGAATATTCATATTAGTCTTCCTATACCAGATGCAGAACCAAACCACGGCAACGAGCAAGGAAGCAGCACCTACGACATAACCTACATTCATATTGAAGCCGAATGCATTGGGCGAAATCATGATGAATGTCGAACACACAACTGTCATAAACAATGCAGGAAGCATGGTCACCCAAAAAGCCTTTTTAGCACGTACCAAATAGACGGTGATAGCCCAAAGGGTGAATACAGCCAATGTCTGGTTTGCCCATCCAAAATAGCTCCAGATTACATTGAAACCATCAGGATTCTCTATGTTATAGAAAAGCAGCAGCAAAGTTGCCCCGAACAAAGGTATGCAAATCCAGATGCGCTTCATGATGGTTTTCTGTTCCAAGTGGATGAATTCTGCAATAATGAGACGGGCAGAGCGTAGTGCCGTATCGCCACTGGTTATGGGGGCTGCCACAACACCTAAGAGTGCCAGCAGACCGCCAAACGTGCCAAGCCAACCCTCGCTGACCACTGTCACCACCTCAGGAGCTTGGAGTGTCAATGGCTGATTCAGTTCCTGAGCAGCACCTCCATAGAAGAAATACATAGACACAGTAGCCCAAATCAGTGCCACAAGACCTTCAGTAATCATAGCACCATAGAACATAGGACGCCCCATTTTCTCACTTTTTACGCAACGCGCCATAAGAGGGGTCTGAGTAGCATGGAAACCACTGATGGCACCACATGCAATGGTTATGAACAGAGCAGGGAAGATAGGAGTGGTAAACCCTTCACCACCAAGTCCATTATAGAGTTCCGGCAGGGACGGCCACTTATAGAAGAGAACAGCCATCAACGCTACTGCCATGAAAAGCATGGAAATGGCAAACAACGGATATATCTTGCCGATAATCTTATCTATAGGCAGCATCGTGGCAATGATATAGTATACGAAAATGATGCCGCACCAGATATATACCCAGGTAAGGCCATCGCTACACATCTTACCGAGAATAAGCGCAGGACTATATACAAATACTGCTCCCACCATCATGAGCAGGAACACAGAGAAAACCAGCATCACCTTCTTGGTGGGTTGACCCAGATAGTGTCCTATCAGCTCCGGCTGCCCTGCACCATCGTGACGCATAGAGAGCATACCGCTGAGGTAGTCGTGTACGGCACCGGCAAAAATGCAGCCGAACACAATCCACAGATAAGCAGCAGGACCGAACTTCGCACCCATGATGGCACCGAAAATGGGGCCTGTACCTGCAATGTTGAGAAACTGAATCATGAAAATCTTCCAGTTGGGAAGCACAATAAAGTCTACCCCATCGGCTTTTGCAACAGCAGGCGTAACACGGTCATCAGGTCCAAACACCCGTTCCACAAAGCGCCCATAGAGCATGTAACCTATTACAAGAGCGACAAGGCTCAAAACAAAAGAAATCATATGGCCAAATTGTTTTTTAAAGTTTCTTTGTGCAAAAGTACTATTTTTATTTGAGATAATGGAAAAATTATCGTAATTTTGCACTCAAAACAAAAAAAAACGATATTTTGGCAAGAAAATCACTCTACATTATAATATTATTCCTGTTACTGACTACGCCGACAATCAGAAGCCAGAAGCATGAAGTGAGAGCTGTTTGGCTGACTACAATTGGTGGCATAGACTGGCCCAGAGCTCACACCGCAGCAGAGCAGAAACAAGAACTGGCAACAATCTTAGATCAGTTGCAACAGGCAGGAATCAATACCGTGCTTTTGCAGACACGTGTACGTGGATCGGTCATCTACCCTTCCATTATCGAGCCATGGGACATGTGCATGACAGGCAAACACGGACAGTCCCCTGGCTATGACCCTTTGCAATACTGCATTGACGAGTGCCATCGCAGAGGGATGGAATTCCATGCTTGGGTTGTGACGCTTCCCGTGGGTAAGTGGACAGAGCAGCGCTGTAAGGATTTTGTCAGACGCAATCCAAAACTGGTGAAACATGTAGGTGACGCGGGGTTTATGAATCCTGAAGACCCTAAGACGGGAGACTATCTGGCACGCATCTGCAAGGAGATTACCCAAAACTACGATGTGGATGGCATACACTTAGACTACTGCCGGTATCCTGACGGTTGGAAAATCCGTGTTCCCCGAGTCACGGGACGCCAATACATCACTGACATAGTACGTAAGATTCATCAAGCCGTAAAACAGTCGAAGCCCTGGGTGAAGATGTCGTGCTCGCCCGTAGGGAAATATGATGATGTCAGCCGGTACAGCTCCAATGGATGGAATGCCTATACAGCAGTATGTCAAGACGCACAAGGATGGCTTCAGCAAGGACTGATGGACCAGTTGTACCCCATGATGTATTTCCGCGACAACCAGTTTTTCCCCTTCATGCTTGACTGGCAGGAGCACAGCTATGGACGTACTGTGGCAGCAGGACTGGGCATCTATTTCCTTGACCCTCGCGAAGGTCGATGGCAGCTGTCTGATGTGACACGCCAGCTTTCGGCGATGCGGCAAGAAGGACTGGGACAATGCTTCTTCCGTTCAAAGTTCCTGACAGACAATCACAAAGGTATCTACGACTACGTCTGCCGCCACAACCGACAGCCTGCGCTTGTACCTCCAATGACGTGGGCAGGAAAAGCTGCGCCGACAGCTCCGACAGGATTGTATCTGCAAAAGCAGACCTTATGGTGGAGAGGCGCGCAGTCGACGAATGACTCGCCTTATTTATTATATAATGTATATGCTTCCAGCAATTACCCTGTTGATACTTCCCGACCAGAGAACCTTGTGGCTATCCGCGTCAGAGCCGAGCAACTGAAGGTAAAGGCCGGCAAGTATTATGCAGTATGCGCTGTAGACCGCTATGGTCAGGAAAGTGCCCCAAGACAACTTGCCAACTCGTCTATACGGCACAGGGTTTCCACACACATTGTAAAAACCAACGGAAAGTGGCTTGATATGCCTACAAAGCAGAAGACGCTAGATGCGGAATATGTCATTGTGGAAACCATACAAGGACAGAAGCTGAAGACCCTACCCTATCCTGACAAGCAACTCGATATAAGCCAACTGCCTGATGGCATCTATCAGCTGAAGTCGCTTGGACGCAAGGGAATCACCCACAGGTTGGCTTATTTTTCAATTAAAAGAAATCACTAATCGTTTCAAATACTTATAAACTATGGAAAGAACTTGGAGATGGTTTGGCAAGAAGGATAAGATCACCCTTGCCATGTTAAGACAAATCGGCGTTGAGGGCATCGTAACTGCTCTGCACGATGTTCCTTTGGGAGAAGTGTGGACCCGTGAGAAGATACGTGATCTGCGCGAATACATTGAGAGCTATGGCATGCGCTGGAGTGTGGTAGAAAGCCTGCCCGTGGTAGAGACCATCAAATATGGAGGCCCTGACAGGGATCATCAGATTGAAGTGTACAAAGAGAGTCTGCGTAACCTTTCGGCTGAGGGAATACATTGTATTTGTTATAACTTCATGCCTGTGCTCGACTGGGCAAGAACTGACCTGCTCCATGAAAATCCCAATGGATCTACTAACCTTTACTTCAACTATGCTGAATTTGCCTACTTCGACATTTATATCCTGAAACGTGAGGGTGCACGTGAGGAATGGGCACAGTTCCAGTTCCCGGCAGGTGTGGGTGAAGGTCGTAACGTTCTTGCCGAGTGTGATGAGTTGGCCAAGACGATGACACCTGAGAAAGACCACAAGCTGGTTGAGAACATCGTTATCAAGACCCAGGGTTTTGTCAGCGGAAATTTCAGCGAGAACGACGAGGCCCCCATTCAGAAGTTCCGTGAGTTCCTCAATCTCTACAAAGGCATCGACAAGGCTCAGCTACGTGAAAACATGAAGTACTTCCTTGAGGCCATCATGCCTGTCTGTGAGGAGTGCGACATGAATATGTGTGTTCATCCTGACGATCCCCCCATCGAGATTCTGGGTCTTCCCCGTATCGTCCGTACCGAGGAGGACATCCAGTGGTTCCTTAATGCCGTGCCAAATAAGCACAACGGACTCACATTCTGCGCAGGTTCCCTCTCTGCAGGTGCCTACAATAATGTAGTGGAAATGGCCAAGAAATTTGCCTCACGTACTCATTTTGTTCACTTGCGCTCCTGCCATATCTTCCCCAACGGAGACTTCACGGAGGCATCGCATCTCGGTGGTCGTGCCGACCTCATCGAGCTTTGCCGTATCTTTGAGAAGGAGAACCCGCAGTTGCCAATGCGTGTTGATCATGGTATGACCTTCACCGACCAGCAGGGTGGCATCATGGACGAGTCCAGTCATGGACATAATGCAGGATACACACTTCTTGGACGAATGTTTGCACTTGGGCAGGTTCAGGGTATTCTCGCCACAGTAGACCGAGAGTTAGGAATAGAATACAAGCAGCCCGGATTTTTCGATTGATGAAGCAAATAAATATAAAGGCATTATGAAGTTAAATGATATACTGAGCGGCCAGTTTAACGCCGCAGAATGGGAGCAGAAAGGTTATGAGCTTCCTAAGTTTGACATTCAAGCTGTAAGAGAAAAGACAGCCAAAGAACCCACATGGGTACACTTCGGCGGAGGAAACATCTTCCGTGCCTTCCCTGCAGCCATCCTGAACGATGCATTGAACACAGGAAAGTACGACCGTGGTGTCATTGTGGCAGAGACATTCGATTTCGAAGTTGTCGACAAAGCCTACGCTCCCTTCAACAACCTCTCGCTTTGTGTGAACCTCTGTTCCGACGGTTCCATCGAGAAAAAAGTAATTGCCAGTGTCACTGAGGCTCTGAAGGCCGATCCCCAGTTCCCCGATTGGAACCGTCTGGTGGATATCTTCCGCAATCCGTCGCTCCAGATGATATCTTTCACCATCACCGAAAAGGGTTACACCTATAATGAATCCGATCTCGCACGAGGCATGAGTCCCATGTTTGCCATGGGTAAGGTGTGTGCTCTGCTCTATGAGCGTTATAGGGCTGGAGAATTGCCTCTGACAGTACAGAGTATGGACAACTGCTCGCACAACGGTGACAAGGTCAAGGCTGGAGTCTTTGCCTATGCGGAGCGCTGGGTCAATGACGGTCTTGTGCCCGAGGCTTTCCTTGCCTATCTGAAAAATGAGAAGAAAATCACTTTCCCCTGGTCGATGATAGACAAAATCACCCCTCGCCCTCACGAGAAGGTAAAGGAGATGCTTGCTGCCGATGGTTTCGAGGATAACGACTACATCGAGACTGAGAAGCACACCTTTACTGCCCCCTTTGTAAATGCAGAGGAAGTGCAGTATCTTGTCATTGAAGACAACTACACCAATGGGCGTCCCCCACTCCATCTGGGCGGTGCTCTCTATACCACTCGTGAGACCGTAGACAAGGTAGAGACAATGAAAGTTACTACCTGCCTCAATCCCTTGCATACGGCGATGTCGATTTATGGCTGCATGTTGGGCTACACATTGATCTCGGCTGAGATGGCCGATGAAGACCTTCGCCCATTCATCCAAAAGATAGGTTATATGGAGGCCATGCCGGTAGTTACTGATCCAGGTGTGCTGAACCCCTACGAGTTCATTGGTGCCGTTATCAACCGTCGCCTGCCCAACCCCTTCATGCCCGATGCACCGCAGCGTATTGCAATGGACACGTCACAGAAACTGCCCATCCGCTTTGGCGAGACCATCAAAAAGTATCTTGCCCGTGGACTTGACATGAGTAACCTTGTACTGATTCCCCTCACCCTCGCTGGCTATGCCCGCTATCTGAAGGGTATTAAGGACGACGGCACTCCTTTCGAGCCCTCACCCGATCCGATGCTCGCAGAGCTGCAGCAGATAGTAGCTCCTCTCGAGATTGGCAAGGCAGACCAAGACTGGAGTCCTTTGAAGAAGCTCTACAGCCGCAAAGATGTTTTCGGACTTGACCTCTACGAAGCTGGTCTCGGCGAGCAGATAGAAGGAATGGTAAAGGAGCTCTATGCCGGTAATGGCGCTGTCCGTCAGACACTCCACAAATATGTATCAGCCCGGTAACACACCTATCGGCTTACCAAGATATATCTTTATATTTCATCAAATAGGTATCGTACTGGGTTACGAACGGATGGAAGGGAGCAGGCGTATTGGCTGCAGGCTCAAACATGCGGTGTAGCGTTTCATCTGTATCATCCGCTTTGATGTAATAGCTTTGGAAGGTGGCTCCTATTGGTGGGTCACCTTTCTTCCATCCTGGGAAGTGGGTCTTTGCGAACTTCGGACCTTGCCCGCTGACAGAAGCATTGATTGTGAGCACGATACCCAGGTCTGTCTGTTCGAAATCCAACGACAGGGAATCGCCAGTTATCAGTATTCCGTTGCCATCTTTGTCCGAAAGGAATGCTGCATCGATGCCACTATGATTGCCCTCAAAGTACAGATCGTCCTGATGTTTCGCCCAAAAGCCATAGGTGTTAGCTTGATAGCGACCTGGATAGCTGGCAAAGGGACCAAAGCCTATCCATTGCACACGGTCGATGACGGGGTCTAGCAGCCAGGCCAGACCTAGTTCCGAACGGAATATATCGGCAGTGTCGGGAGTCAGTGTAAAGCTGATCTCCTCGCCACCATTGAAGGAACGACGCTGAATTTCGGCTTTCACCTGACTATTCGTGAGGGGGAGTAGGTATTTCTTTGGTAGCCGGTTCTTCTGGGTCAGTCGTTCGGCCAATGTTGGTTTCCTGCCAGTCCTTATTAATGAATCTCTGATCATAACGGAACTGCTGCCATGACCAGACCATGTCATCTGCGTCTTGTTCACAACGAATGACTGATGGAGGAAAGTGCGGCCTTGGGTGTCCATTACTTCGAAGTGAAGGAGGATGAGGTGGCCTGTCTGCGATGATATCGCAGCAAATGGGAGAGACAGTTGATATGGGGACGATGAGTGGGGCGCGCAATCGGGACTGAAGGCACCACGCATCATGGTGTCGCGATTATTTGTCAGCGCCCAAAGGAAGGTGACATTGTCCTTCAGATTCAAGAAGTCGTATCGGTTGGTCAGGGTTAGGTGAGCTGCTGAGGAATCGCAACATACGGAACTGACGAAGGCACGGGCGTAATTATGTTGCAGTTCAAAATAATTGGGAAGCGGAGTGCGATCGGCATAGAGTAAACCGTCAGTGCCTTTATTGCCGTACATCTCAAAGCCCCCACCACCCAACGTAAGAACCTTTTCCTCGTAGCCGTAAACAACCTTGGGAGTAACACTATCTTCTCCGGTCAGAGACGAGCCAGAGACAAGGCTCATGCCTTGATCAGCCCACTCCCACACAGCACCTCCGGCAATGCCTGGCGTATGTTCAATGATTTCCCATTGACGATCATGGTCCTCAAAGGAAATGCCAAGCGTGTGACAATACTCTGTGAAGATGACAGGACGGTCCATGTGTTGGTAGAATCCTCCCATCTGACCCGTCGTAGGATAATGAGGTGCATAAACAGGAGCAGCAGAAGGGAAGGGGGAAAGACTGTTCTCTGATGGTTTCAATCCTCCCGATTCCCAGAAACGCCGGAAGTAACTTCCCACCTGGGGGAAGCAATAAGGCCGCGATGGGTCTAAGGATCCTACATAATTACCCACCTCGATGCATGTCTGTGGCAGCGGATTCTCGTTGCCTACACTCCATACAAGCACCGAGGGATGCAGTTTGTCGCGTTGAACCGTTGCCAGTGCCCGTGTCATCAATATTTCCTGGTAACTGTTGTCCGACAGATGTTTGTCACCAAATCCAAAGGGTATTTCGTCTACGAGGTAGAAGCCTAATGAATCGGCTAACTCGTAGAACCGGGGCTCGCGGGGATAGTGGGATAAGCGAAGGAAATTAACAGAAGCTTCCTTCATCAGATGCATGTCCCTCAGGGTAAGATTATCTGAAATGACCTTCACTCTGTATGGGTCTGTAGCATGGGCATTCACGCCGCGTAGCTTCACTGGTTGACCGTTCACCTTCAATACATTTCCTGCGATGGATATCTCGCGTATTCCGATTTTGTGGGTGAAGGTCTGAAGTATCCTGTCTTTTTCCTTGACATATACATATAAGGTATATAGATAAGGTGTCTCGGCTGTCCAAAGATGAGGATGCCTTACCCGTCCTCCTGTTGACACGACATGCCCCTCAGCATCCGTCAACTCGTAACTCACAGTAGTATGTTTCGTGGCATTGGCTATCTGCGGTTTCACAATAACCGTTCCGTCCATACGTGTATTCACTTCCAAGTCGCTGAGGTGGGTCTTGGGAACAACCATCAACGTCACGTCACGGAATATGCCCATTGCAGCCCAGTCATCGAAGCAATCGAACTCATAGCCTTTGAAACGTGAATAGACCTGCATGGTCAGTTGCTGGGCCTCTCCTTTAAATGCTTTTTGAGAAAGATAGGGTGTCAGGTCGAACAGACATGTGTTATACCCCGACTCCCATTTACCTACATAATGACCGTTGAGCCACAGAACGTATCCTCGCAGCACACCGTCCAGTCTGATGATGACTTTCTGACCTTTCCAAGTCTCTGGTACTGTGAATGATGTGCGGTAACAGCCTGTCAGCGAATCGGGATAGTCGTATCTCGGTTTGCAGAAGCCAAATGTCTCCCAGCAGCCAGGAACAGGAATCATTCCCTTTTTCCCGTTCACCTCCAGTTGCCACTCACCATTCAGGCTCTTCTTCATGGTGGGGTCGGTCACAGGCCAAATGCCTTTGAAGGCATCTTTTCCCCTTTGTAAACAGTCACCGGCAATGCCTTCTTCCTTCATTCTTGTAAACACCCGCCAACCCAGGTCTACGGCACCATGGGCGTCGAAATGCAACATGTCTTTCTGCAGACTCAGGTCACTAGCATCGACAACGTGGAAATGGCTGTCCTCGTGTTCTAACTGATGCAACGCCTTTACGACCTTTGGGGAACCCTGTCGGCTTCCTTTGGCAAAGGTGCCACAGACAACGGGCAGTGAGGCATACTCCTTCCTTCCCGTCCTGGTGACAAGATACTGGCGGATGTGGTTTATGACAGCTTTCAGATTATCGTGATAGCGATCGGCTGCAGACTGATCACTTTCTCCCTGATGCCAAAGCAAACACTTTATGTCATAATTCCGAGGTAACTGACTTAAGCATAAGTCTATCTGTTGGCAAAATGCCTTCAATAGGGATTTCTGTCTGGCATCAACACTCCAAAACCAACCATGGGTACTCTTTGTACAAGTAGTGTCGACTGCCGTACCGCCCATCGTCTGTTTGATTACATAAAAAGGTTGCTGCCAGTATTCTTCCAACAGATAATAGACCATAGCATCGAACCCCCAACTATCCTCAATTCCTGCTTTTGCAACGTGTGGGCTGAAAGGTACGAACACGCCAGTGGCAGTTTCAAAGTCTCCGCTGCCATAGCTCCACTGACAGTAGTCATAATGGATGTACCTGGGAAGTTCATTAATGGGTACCCGTCCGTCGGCATTGCTTTGTCCCGCTGTCAGAATGACGGGTATTGTCTTTTCTGCAGGGAAGACGGCCGTGCAGCAGACGAAACAGGATAATATCAGCCAAAGGCACTTTTTCATAGTTTCTTGTATTTGAGGTCTATCTTCGTGTACTTATGTTCACTGTTCCAATGTTCAAAGAGACCGAGTGGTCTGTCCACCGGTTTGCCCTCCTGCTTGTACACCGTTCCACTGGGAGCATGAGGTAACGAGGCAGCTTCGCGCAGATACTCATCACAATAGTTCAGCGAGCCGAACTCCGGCCACTCGCCGATGATGATGTCCATACCGACGGCATCGCAGGCCACTTCGTCCTGCGAGGCGATGATGGAACATGCCCAGTCACCGTTGAACGGTTCCTTCATCCACTTGGGATTGGGAGCACCGTTGACATCGCGTGAACCATAGGTTCCATCAATCAGGAGTAGCAATGCTTTCTGTCCCATGTCCTTATGCGCCATCCAGTCCACGAAGGTTTTATATCCGGGTTTGCCGTTACGCTTATCTTGGCTCACGTTATTGTGGGCGTTCTGTCGCCAAAGAAGATTGATGTCCGTTGCCCCATACCAGTTCTTGGTGGTCAGCGTCACACCCGGGCCACTGTGTGTCTTGAGCAAGGCGGAATTGATGAGATAGTCTGCATCGACAATACACTTTGCCAGCCCGCGTGCCATTTTCCCGTTGTCTACTGAATAAACTATCTGTTCTGGATAGTACTCACATTTCTCACGTCCGTCACCGCCAATATTGTCGATCATGCGCACCATGGGAAACTCGCGATGAACCTTATCATATATACTGTCTGTGATGGCACGGCTGGGTTCGCAGAGGATGATGTCCTGTTGGCGTACTCCTGCATCGCGAACCATCGATCGCACCAGTGCCAACGTCACGAAAGGCGACGAGTTCAGTTCGATGGTGTCATGGTGGGTAATGGCATTATTCAGATTCAGTTTGATGGCGATGCTTTCTCCTTTCTTATAGCCTCGGTTGCCGCATCCATGGGTTTTGTTAAAGTGCTTGAACAAAGCCCGCCACGCCTTCTTAGCTGTGGTCTCGCCCGTCAATAGCATCACCGCCTCGGGTATCATTGCATCGGCTTTCGTCTGATCGTTCCAGCGGTCTTCTACCCAGAGGCCGGTCTTACCGTCCCACTGAGCCACGCCCGGTGCATGAACCCATGCCACTCGCCCTGGGAAAATGCCTCTTCCCTCGCCTATCGGTACATGGGGACTGACAAAAAGTTTCGGTTTCTGCGGATTAAAATCCCCAAAGAACAGCCGGTCGCGATTGACAGGCTCGTCGAGCAACTGGATGGTGGTCGAAGGCCCCAAGTCGGGATTCTTCCATGCCTTCAGCTGCCATACCAACTTACCGTCCTTGCCAACCTCAATAGCCTGCACAGGGGCATTCGCAGTGTCCATTGGCTGTTTGTTCCACTCGTTATACCAGTTATTGATGATGTGTGCGCCGTTCTTCAGACGCACAGTCTTCTGTGGCTGAGTCACGCCATAGTCGGTCGTATTCAGTTCCCACACGGTCTGCCCCTGCCGATTGATCTCTTGAATCCTGCCCTTACGTCCTGTAACGAGCAGGTTGCCGGTCTTAGGCAGCTCCTGCACACTCCACGGTAGCATGTCACCCCACCGATCCACCTCCGTTCCGTCACTGGTAAACTCGTGGATACACCCCATGGCCATGTTGGCAACAAGCAATGTGCCTCGGCTTGTAAGCCGGGCATTACGGAACTGACCGTGGACAGATCCTTTTTCATTGATCGGTAGTTCGAACTCACGGACGATGTTACATTGTGGTATCTCCATCACCACCGCCTTAGCAGGCTTGCCGTTCTGCACGAACACTACATGCTTCCTGCCGATGGGTTGTATGGTGTGAATCTCCGTCCCCTCAGGTGCTGCATAGCTCCAGACGGTCTCAGAGTTCTTCGTCACTTCGGCCACACCGTACTGATGGGCAACCAATATGTTCCCGTCGCTCATGAGTACGGCATCGCTGATTTCACCGCGCTTCAGCTTGTCGTCATATTGCCAGCTTATCTGTCCATTTTTCACCATGAACATTCGTCGCTGCTTGCTCTGTCCGGCATAGAAGAAATTATGACGTGCCAAACTCTTCTCCATCTCCTGTGCCGAAGCACCACACACCGTCGTCACTATCAGACCGAGTGTAAGAAATAGTCTTTTTATCATGCTGTTTTATCTCTTATTTTTCTTGATTCGGTTTTATGTTGCAATGTTGCTGCAAAGTTACTACTTTTTGGGGAATTAAAGGCCACACTGGGTTAACATCGTTCTGTTTGAATAATTCTGCTTCCTTCATTTGATTTATTTTCTGATCTGGTCCATTCTATTATATCATCCTGAAAAAATCTTTATTACCTCTGTCAAACCAACAGCTATCTACGACAAATTATCAACTAACTCTAACTAATTGTACTAACGACTTATGCCTTATAACCCAAAAAATGATATATTATTGTAGTTTGTCGGGTACAAAGGTAAGAAATATGATTGAAAAGGAAGCGGCGGAAATCCGTCAAACATGATACAGATTTCCGTCGTGAACGAATTGGGCATGTTTTTCTCATCTGATGACAATTATCCGACCATCTTTCACATAGTTTCCGATGAACCCGAAACGCAAGAAATCCGATACTACATGAACTGGAGGGGTACAGGAGAAGTGGAAAAGCAGAATTATCGGGTAATCCCTTTGCCGTTTGAGAAATAATTGTTAACTTTGTGGCATTAAACGGTATATGACAATGAAAAAGGTATTGATTTCAATGGTTTTGGCATGTTCGGCACTGGTGTTGCTGAACGGATGCGTGGTGTCGGAAGAGAAACTGACGGACAAGGTGACGCAGGGCATCGTGGAGTATGAACAACAGCAGGGGAACCGCTTGGAGGTGACAGACCTGAAACTCGAGAAAAGCGAGGGGAAGAACTACAAAGGTGTGCTTACCGGCAAGCTGAATGGCAAGGACGTTGAATACGACCTAACGGTGGACGACTCCGGCAGTGACTTCGATGTGGACTGGGAACTGAGGAAGAAATGATACTGGTCTTTGGAGGAACCACAGAGGGTCGCAAGGCTGCCGAGGTGCTGGAGGAGGCAGGAAAGGGCTTTTTCTACAGCACAAAGATGGGTGAGCAGGAACTGACGCTGCACTATGGACAGTGTGTTGATGGTGCCATGGATGAAGAAGCAATGTTGGTCTTCTGCCAGGAGCACGACATACGGCTCATCGTTGATGCTGCCCATCCCTTCGCACGGCAGCTCCACCAGACAATTGCCCGCACGGCAGATATGGCAGGGATTGACGTGGTGCGCTATGAACGTATCTATCCGCCACGTAACCCCGACTTTATCTGGATTGACGACTACGAGGAGATTCCCCGTGACATTCACAGTCTGCTGGCCACGACGGGTGTGCAGAGTATTGCCCGGCTGAAACCTTTAGAGGATGAAGGCATCAGGGTTTATTACCGTATACTCAACAGGGATTCGTCGATATCTTTGGCCTTGAGACAGGGAGCAGCAAGCGAACAGTTGTGCTACTATAAGGACAGTGGACAGATAGAGGTGAATGCCGATGCCATTCTGCTGAAGGAGAGCGGACTGTCGGGAGGTTTTGCCGATAAGGTGTCTGCTGCACAGAGTAAGGGCATGAGGGTGATAGTGATAAAACGCCCGCAGCTGCCTGAGACGACAATGAGGGTGAACGGTCCCCACGGATTGAGGAGAGCGGTGGAGAAGCTCCTGCCAGAGTTCTATACCCTACACAGCGGACTGACCACAGGCACCTGTGCCACTGCTGCCGCGATGGCAGCTGCGCTGCAACTGATGAAGCATGAGGCCAAACACTTCATGCCTGTTTCATCATTCGACACCATGCCTTCATCAACCATCATCCTTCCACCTACCGTTCCAGTCATGCTGCCCAATGGTGAGACCATTGACGTACCAGTGAGCTACGGCGAGGGCTATGCTGCTTGCCGCAAAGATGCCGGCGACGACCCCGACGTGACGAATGGTATTGAGGTGAGGGCAAGTGTAGAGACGGCTGATTCGTTTCAGATACTGGGTGGCGAAGGTGTAGGCACCATCACGCTGCCGGGCTTTGACTTTCCACCAGGCTCTCCTGCCATAAACAAGTCACCACGCGAGATGATTCACCGGAACCTATGCCTTCTGCTAACGTCATATTCATCGCTCATAGCTTCGTGCCCTACCCTTAAAAGCTGGCTGCCATGTGGGGAGGAGGGTTGCAGGCTTGCTGTCACCATATCGGTACCCAACGGGGCAGAGATAGCCCGCAGGACATTCAATCCACGCCTGGGCATTGAGGGTGGCATCAGCATCATCGGCGTGTCAGGCATCGTGAAACCTTTCTCGGAAGAAGCCTTTATCGAAAGCATCCGCAAATGTATGAACGTGGCAAAGGCCAGCGGTACTGACCGTGTGGTCATCAACAGCGGTGCCAAGAGCGAGCGTTTTGTGAAGACGCTCTACCCTGCCCTGCCTCGCCAGGCATTTGTGGAATACGGCAACTATATAGGCGAGACGCTGAAGATGGCGAGTGAACTGGGGTTTGAACACGTGACATTGGGCGTGATGCTGGGCAAGGCAGTGAAACTGGCAGCAGGACACCTAGACACTCACAGCCGCAGGGCTACCATGGACAAGGGATTCATTCAGCAGATGATAGATGAAGCCCACTGTGAACTGGACGTGGCGAACAGCGGGCTACCCCTGGCACGTGAACTGTGGAAAGCCATTCCTGCAGAGAAGCTGCAGGACTTTGCCAGGGTGGTGATAGGACACTGTAAAAAACACTGTCAGCCCCTTATTGTGAATGGGGGACTGACAGTGCTACTCATCGATGACGATGGGAATATCTATGCCTGACGCATAGAAAGAACAATAACTTAAGCTTCCTTATCGGCCTTCTTGGCAGCCTTCTTCGGGGCGGCTTTCTTGGCAGGAGCCTTCTTGGCAGCTGCAGCCTTGGCGGGCTTGGCTGTCTCCAGCTTCTCGAGCTTTGCCTTCAGACGGGTAATCTCCTTGTCCTTCATCTCGATCTCATCACCCTGGTTCTTGATAGTGGTGAGCAGTCCCTCGAGCTCGTCGTTGTCGATGTCGAGCGGATAGAGCTCGTTGACCCTGTTGATGAAGTCGGCGAGGATGTTCATGTAGTTGGTGAAGGCATCGAACGGTCCGGTGTAGATGCCACGATCGAGCCCGACGTTAGAGGGCTTAGTGGTCATGAAACGGAAGTTGTTGGAAGCCTGCAGGTAATCCCAGTCCTGATTGATGCGCGGGTCGTTGGCAATGCGCAGACGGTCAGCCACGCTGTAGAGTTTCTGGAAGGCCTCGCGCTGCATGGCATTACCTAGCCAACAAGAGCAGTCGCGTTCCTCGTCGACCCACGAAAGGGTGTCAGGCACATCGATAGCTCCCACGCTCTTGGTCTTCATGCAGATTTCCGTAGGTGTGGCGAAGTCGATACCCTTCTCCTTGGCACAGGCAGGTAGTGCATGGATGAAGTCGAGGATATTGGAGCTGAGGGGCTGTGCAATGCCCAATGCACTGAGTTCCATGAAGATATTGATAATCTTTTCTTCCTCGGGGAAACGTGAAATGCGGTCGATGTATGAATCGGCAAACAGGGGATAGCCGTCCCACTCAGAGTTGTTGAAGCGCAGTGAGATATCGTCTGAGAGCTCGACATCTCTCAACAGCAGCTTGAGGTTGGGAGCGATGTTACAGTTGTAGACATAGTGGGGAGACTTCCATCCCAGCACGTGCTTAGCACCCTCGGTGAGCATGCCCTTGAAGCCCATGGCAGCAATCTGCGAGCCGATATCATCGCTGTAAATCAGCGAGGAGTTACGGGCAACGGTAGGCTTCTGTCCAAAGAGCTCTTCTATCTTCTGGCACTGCTTCTTCACGTCGAGGGCAAAGGTCTCTTCATTGGCCAACGACGAGAGTCCGTGGCTGTAAGGCTCTGCCAGGAACTCCACGCATCCCGTCTGTGCCAGTTGCTGGAGCTTGGCAATGACCTGTGGAGCATGATACTCCAACTGCTCGATGCCGGTACCCGAGAGCGAGAAGGCCACCTTGAAGTACTTGCCGTTCTCCTCAATCATCTGTTGCAGGGTGTTCAGGGCAGGCATATAGCTGCGCTCTGCAATGTCCGTGATGCTACGCTCGTTCTCATAGTCATCGTAGTAGTAATGGTCGGTACCGATATCGAAGAAACGGTAGCGCCTCAGATGGATAATCTGATGTATCTCGAAATATAAACAAATCGTTTTCATATCTTTTACTTTTTTACCTTATTACTATTTTACCTTGATTATTCTTCCCAGCCTAATGTACGGCGATAGAGGGTGCGAATCCATGTGCCTACCTTCTCCCAGGTAATCTGGTCTACCTCGCGCTTGCCCTCTTCCTTGAGATACTGGAAGAGCGACTCGTTGTGGCAGATGGAGTAGATGGCGTCAGCCAGTGCGTGGATGTCCCAGTAGTCTACCTTGATGCAGTTGTCAAGGATCTCGGCACAGCCCGACTGCTTGGAGATGATGGAAGGCGTGCCGCACTGCATAGCCTCCAGGGGCGAAATGCCGAAGGGTTCTGACACAGAGGGCATTACATAGACATCGCTGTCCTTCAGGCACTCATAGACCTGCTTGCCGCGCATGAATCCGGGGAAATGGAAACGGTCGGCAATGCCGCGCTCGGCAGCCAGGTAGATCATGGCATCCATCATGTCGCCCGAACCAGCCATACAGAAACGTACATTGCGGGTGCGATGGAGCACCATATTGGCAGCTTCGACGAAGTACTCGGGACCTTTCTGCATGGTGATACGTCCGAGGAAGGTCACCACCTTCTCCTTGCCGGTGTGGTCGGGACGCGGAATGTCCTGATACTCCTGCGGCAACGGATAAACGGCGTTGTGAACGGTGAAGCACTTGCGCGGGTCCTGATGATACTGGTTGATGACGGTCTGACGGGTAAGTTCGGACACACACATGATGCAGTCGGCCCAGTCCATACCATTTTTCTCGATGGAATAGACTGTGGGGTTCACCTTGCCACGCGAACGGTCGAAGTCGGTAGCATGGACATGGATGCACAGGGGCTTGCCCGATACCTGCTTGGCATGGATGCCTGCAGGGAAGGTGAGCCAGTCGTGAGCGTGGATAATGTCGAACTCCTCGGCACGTGCCACCTGTCCGGCAATGATGGAGTAGTTGTTAATCTCCTCATGCAGATTGCCAGGATAGCCACCGGCAAACTCCATGGCGCCCAGGTCATTGACGTTCATGTAATTGAAATCGGCATAGATATGCTCACGGAGCTTGAAATAGTAGTCAGGGTCCATGATGTTGCCCACGCGGTTCTTGACATAGTCATAGTCAACATCGCGCCAGGCAATAGGCACTGCATTCATAGCCACGATGCGGCATGCATGCTGACTCTCGTCGCCAAAGGGGTGAGGCAGGCAGAGCACGGTCTCGATATCACCCTGGGCCTTCAGGCCCTCGGATATTCCATAGTTAGCAGTAGCGAGTCCACCAAATACGTGAGGAGGATACTCCCATCCAAACATTAATACTTTCATAGTCGTCCCTCCTTATTTTTGATACGAATACTTGTCCATGAGCTTCAGCGTGCGCAGAATCTCGGCCACGTTCATAGCAAACGACATGGCACCACGTCCGTGGAAGGGCGGGTTGCCGTCGAACAGCTCCGAGATAGTACCAATGGCATGATAGTCAATCTCGTCCTCGTAGCCCACGAGCTGACGCTCGATGAACGAGAGGCGCGAGCGCTTATAGAGTTTCAGGCAGGCTTCCATATAGAATCCTCCCAGCCACGGCCATGCAGTACCCTGATGATAAGCATAGTCACGCTGCGTCTGCGGACCTACATACATAGGATTGTAGCCACCGCTCTTCGGCGAGAGAGAACGCAGTCCCTTCGGGGTGAGCAGCTCGCGCGTACATATATCAACTACGCTCTTCATCTGCTGCTGGGACAAGGGTGAGTAGTCGAGTGCCACAGCAAAAATCATGTTTGGACGAACGCTCCAATCCATATTGGTACCATCCACATAGTCAAGCAGATATCCGTATTCGTTCACGAAAGTCTCGACAAATGAATTCTTGCAAAGAGCAGCACGCTGTTCTAAATCCTCCTGTCTCTTCTGGTCACCCTGATCGGCAGCCATAGCTGCACAGAACTTCAGTGCGTTGTACCACAGGGCATTGAACTCGACAATATAGCCGGAGCGAGGCACTACTGGACGTCCGTTAGCTGTTGAGTTCATCCATGTCACAGCACGGTCACGTCCATTAGAATAGAGCAGCCCGTTCTCGTCAAGACGCAGGTTGGGATGACCTCCGGCAATGATATAGTCGACGATGTCGTTCAACAGTTTGCCGTACATCTCGTAGCATTTGTCCTTGCCGGCATCCTTGCAATACTGCTGAATGGCCCACACGGCCCACAAGGGTACATCGGGCTGTTCAATCTCGTAAATCTTCACCGACAGGGGCATACCCTTCATAAACTCACGAAGGCCTCTCTCGGCGGTTTTCATCACCAGTTCGAAGTAGTCCTGCTCGCCAATGGCCAACGTCAGTCCGGGCAGTGCTATAAACGTGTCACGGGCACGTGCCTTGAACCACGGATAACCCGCCAGCAGGTAGCGGTCGTCGTTGTCCTTACGGTTGTGGAACTGATGGGCAGCAGTGACCAGACAATGGTAGAAATTGTCGCGTGGTACGCGTTCGTTCACTTCCTCATCGAACAGGCTCTTCAGCGTAGTAGCCTTGATCTGCGATGTAGATGCAGAGAAGATAATGCTCTCGCCCTTCTTGATAGGCATCTCAAAATAGCCAGGCACATACAAATCCTCGTTGGAGGCATAGCCACGCTCCTGCTCCTTGGGATATTCAATGCCACGATACCAGTCGGGATGGAAGATGAACTCGTTCTTCTTGGAGAACTGCATGTAGAGGTCAGGATATCCTGCATACATACAGGTCTTGATGCCATGGTCCACCTGGCTGTACTCACGGCTTGCCGTCATGTTCTCATGAGTGAAGGCACGCACGGAACGGAATGCCAGGAACGGACGGAAGCGCAATGTAGTAGCAGAGTGTGCATCCTCCAGCGTATACCGAATGAGGATACGGTCCTCGTAATGCTGGAAAATCACTTCCTTTTTCAACACAACGCCACCCACGCGATACGTAGTTGTCGGTACACGGGTAGCGTCAAACTCACGGATGTACTTGTGTCCCTTGGGACTGAAGTTGTTGCCCTGATACTTGTGGAGACCGAGGTTGAATTCCGCCCCGTGCTGTAGTACTGTGCAGTCGAGTGATGACAGGAGAACATGGTTCTCGTCGTCAAGCTCAGGCACAGGAACCACCAGCAGGCCATGGTACTTGCGTGTATTGCAATCTACGAGCGTAGAAGAGCTGTACGCGCCAGAACGATTGGTGCGGAGAAATTCACGACGGAGACTTTCCTCAAGGTTGGTCATCACGGCTTTTTCAAATCGTAAATAACTCATAGTTCCTCAGTTATAAGGTTTTCTTATCTATAATTACTTTATTTGTTTTAGATTTTGATGCCCAAAGGTACGGTTTTTTTGGCAGTCAGCAAAACAAATAAGGATATTTAACAAATAAAAACGGTAAGAGCGGTGAGAATAACCATCACAATCTCTGCAAATCTATTCACACTGATGGCTGTTTTCATGTCCTGGGTAGAGAGCTGACGGTCGTTGCTGCCGATGTAGGGCTTGGGGAAAAGCTGGCCGAAATAGTGGTGTGGTCCGCCGAAACGGCAATCGAGGATTCCTGCCAATGCTGCCTCGGGATAGCCGCTGTTGGGACTGGCGTGCTGACGTCCGTAACGGAGTACGAAACGGAGATGACGGATGAAGGACGATGGTTGCTGGAGAATCATCAGCAGGGCAGTCAGCCGCGCTGGCAGATAGTTTGCCAAGTCATCAATATGGGCTGCCCAACAGCCGTAGTCACGGAACCTGTCAGTACGGTAGCCTATCATGGAGTCGAGCGTATTCACCATCTTGTAGGCCATCATACCCGGCGTACCTAACAAAGCAAACCAGAAGAGCGGTGCAATGACACCGTCACTCAGATTCTCGGCCAGTGTCTCAAGGGCTGCGGTACGCACTTCCTGTGCCGACAGTTCTGATGTGTCTCGACCAACAATACGGGCCACCTGTTGGCGTCCTTCTTCCAAAGAGCGGTCCACGGCTAGAAACACCTGACGTACCTCTCGGATCAAGGTGGTGCCTGCCAGACAGTAGAAGACAATGATAGCATCAAACAAAACAAGCAACGGGCAGAATCCAACCCATGCAGGGCAGAAAAGGTCTGTAATAGTATGCTGTACGTATATGATGCCGTATCGTAGTAGCCAAGTGAGTGCGAAGACAGCAGCTATAAACATAATAGCCATCATTGCCCCCTTCAGCTTGCGACAGCCTCCCTTGTTCAGCCGATGCTCGGAAAGAGAGATCGCTTTGCCAAACCAAACTACGGGATGGGGCAAACGTACCGGGTCGCCAAAGAGGAGGTCAAGTATCCATCCAGAAATCAATGAGAACACACTACCCATAGAACAAGTGATGGTTATTCGTTGTCAACAGTCTTCTCCGCGAAGAATGCGGTAGATGCGTTCCATATCCACATGGCGTCGAACATGTTCTGCTAACAAATCGTACTGTCTTTCCTTAAACGCTTGGTAGTCAAACGTTTTTTCTTGGGTATTGAATTTTTCCTTAAAAGGCTCCAATATGAAATCGACAAAGGACTGATTGTCGAGAATGCCATGGACATAAGTACCCATGCAGTGAGGACTGACCATGTAGCCGTCCTCGTTTCCGTCTTCCAGTAGAAGTAGTGGAGAGGCTTTTGCATCACCGAAAGGCAAGGTCTTGCCCATATGGATTTCATAGCCATGAAGGGAGGACAGGTTCTGTAGACTTGTTGCAAGTGAACAGGAAACCTGACGGGTCACCTTCTCACCACTCAATGTAGTTGTAACAGGAAGCAGCCCCAGTCCGGGGAGACGGCTGATGTCACCTTCCACATGGTCAGGGTCACACACTTCCACACCCATCATCTGGTAACCGCCACAGATGCCCAGTACAGTCGTTCCTCCACGTGCAGCACTGGCAATTGCCTGTGCACAGCCATTGCGGCGCAGTTCGTATAGATCGTGCAGGGTGGATTTTGTCCCAGGAAGGATGATGATATCAGCTTTCTGAATGTCGCTGACATTATTGGTATAGAAAAGATGGATGCGCGAATCCTGTTCCAGGGCGTCAAAATCAGTATAGTTCGACAGATGCTGCAACATGATGACAGCCACATTCACCTTTCCCTGTTCCAGCGCCATCGATTTCTGGGCTAATGCCACACTGTCTTCCTCCTCGATATGTATGTTCTTATAATAGGGTATCACACCCAATACAGGAACACCGCATATTTCCTCCAGCATACGGCGCCCTGAATCGAAGAGACGCATGTCTCCACGGAACTTGTTGATGATAATACCTTTGATGAGCTGCTGGTCCTGTTTTGTCTGCAAGGCAATACTACCATAGACTGATGCAAAGACACCTCCACGGTCTATGTCGCCGACAAGTATCACGTCAGCTCCCGCATGACGGGCCATGGGAAGATTCACCAAGTCGGTGTCGCGCAGATTGATTTCTAAAATACTGCCAGCCCCTTCCATCACGATGGGATTGTATCGGCAGGCCAAACGGTCAAAGGCAGCACACACCTCCTTACGGAAATCTATTGTTGTGCCGTTATCGTCTCTACCCTCCCCTCTTCTCCAGTAATCATAGGCATTCTTACTGCCAATAGGTTTACCGTTAAGCACCACCTGACTGGTATGGTCGCTCTGAGGTTTCAGCAGCAAGGGATTCATGTCCGTATGGCAGGGGATGCCTGCAGCCTCGGCCTGTACCGCCTGAGCACGACCAATCTCCAGTCCCTCGGGCGTAGCAAACGAGTTGAGTGCCATGTTCTGGGCCTTGAAAGGAGCAGGATGATAACCGTCTTGCAGGAAGATGCGACAAAAGGCTGTAGCCACGATGCTTTTGCCTACATCGCTGCCCGTCCCTGCAAGCATGAGGGGATGAAGGTGCTTCTCATTTCCCATTGTTCGTTTCTCTCTCTTATGATTTGTTTCTTTTTTCTGTTCTGTGCGAAACCCACTTATTCCTTTTGTAATGATGCCTGCATATTTCTCTTCAATGCAAAGCCCGCATACAAATGCGTATAGCTGGCCAAAACATTCTGATAGCGGAACACGGGTGTATCCACAGGATTTCCAAGAGCATTATAGACCTGGGCTGCCGACGTGGGTGTTTCTTCAAGGAACTGAGTGTAATGGAACTCATGGCCTTTAAACTCCTGATCGTCAAGCATGAATCGCCGATAGCCTAATGATAGTCTACGGTCGGCCTTGCGGGCAGAAATGACATAAGGCAGTACGCCACACATGGGATATTCGCCATCGTCCGTCACAATTTTGTCACATAGATACATCATGCCACCGCACTCAGCCACCACACGTCCTCCTCTTTCCGCATATTGGTGAATGGCTTGCCGGGCTGTCTCATTGGCCACCAGCGCATCCAGATGTTTTTCGGGATAGCCGCCAGGCAGATAAAGCAGACTGACATCATCCAAAAGTGGCACATCGCTTTCGGGGTCGAAGAAACTGACATCAGTGAAGCCATCTATCGTTTCTTGATACAGGAATGAGAACGACTCTGCATTACGAGCCACCAACACCTTGCCCGGATCATGGGCAGAAGAGCTGTCTGGCAACAGTTCATCCTGACCGTCCAGTTCAAAAGAGAGCCCCATGAGTGCATCAACATCCAGATGTGCTTCCAGTAGCTCAACCAACCGGTGGTTATCGGCTTCCTCAGAGAAATCAAGCCCCAGATACCGGCTTCCCAGCTCTATGGAGGCATCCTTGGGAATACATCCGAAACACGTCACCCCCAGTTCGTCGCATACCTGACGCAACATCTGGACATGACGTCCGGAGCCAACCTTATTGAAAATAACGCCGCAGATGTTCACATCCTGACGGAAATTCAGAAAACCCGACAGCAACGGTGCCAGTGAATAAGCAGCTGAACGGGCATCCACTACCAGCACCACGGGTATACGCAACACCTGGGCAATCTCTGCTGAAGAACCATGGTAGCGGTCATAGCCGTCGTAAAGCCCCATCATGCCTTCAACAATACACATATCTGTGTTCTTGCCATAACGGCAAAGTAAGTGTCTCACATGCGATGAAGTAGCCATGAAGGTGTCCAGGTTCACTGACGGGCGACCACAGACGGCAGTATGGAACTTCGTGTCAATGTAGTCAGGTCCGCACTTGAACGGCTGAACCTTCAGACCTTTTCCAACAAACAATGCCATCAAGCCCCGGGCAATAGTAGTCTTACCCGAACCGCTTGATGGCGCTGCTATAAGGAATCCCTTCATTCTATACACTGTAGCAGGAACCTCACCGCTCCGTTGACTCCGAACTTACGTACATCAAGCGAGACGTCGTAATTGCGGGCATCGGTCCAGTCACGTCCTGTAAAGGTCTTGGTGTAGAGTTCGCGCGAATAGTCATTGTCCACGATCATTGCTGCAGCATCCTGCTCGCTGATGCCATAACGCTCAGCAATCCTGCGCTTGCGGCAGTCAATGGTGGAGTGAATGAAAATCTTCAGCGCATTGGGATGGTTGGCAAAGATATCAAATCCACAACGGCCGATGATGACACACGACTCCTCGTTAGCAATACGCCGGATTGTCTCTGCCTGTGCATCAAACAGCTCGTGTGAAGTCTGATCCTGCTCTTGTCCGTTGTACTCTGCACGCGACATGTAGTTACGATAGAAGTTGGTAAAGTCGTCACGCCATAGCGGATTGCGTGCTTCCAGCTTCGCCATAGCCTCCTCTACGACGCCTGCCCGTCGGGCAACCTCATTGAGTATCTGCTTGTCCAACAACTTGACGCCCAGCCTACGGGCAAGCTCTGCGCCAATCTCATGACCGCCTGTTCCGAACTGGCGGCTGATGGTAATCACAAACTTCTCCTCCTTATTCATAAGCGTAATAGTCTTTTTAGGTTCTTATCTTCGTTTGCAAAGATACAAAAAAGAAGTGATATTGAGCAGATGATAAGTGATAAAATATGTGAAAAGGCACAAAACTTTTCACTTCACACCTCTTACTCACCACCTTTCAAGTATTCCGCACACATTTCTGCACATCGTTCTCCGTCAATGGCTGCCGAGACGATGCCTCCTGCATAGCCTGCCCCTTCACCACATGGGAACAATCCTTGCAGACGTACATGCTGCAAGGTGTCCGGAGTACGGAGAATACGTACGGGAGACGAAGTACGCGTCTCTATGGCAATGAGCATGGCTTCGTTGGTCAGGAATCCGTGAGCCTGGCGTCCAAATGTCCGGAACCCCTCTTGCAGTCGCTTGCCCACGAAGGGTGGCAGCCAGAAATGCAATGGAGAAGAGATGACTCCGGGAGCATAGGATGTACGAGGAAGGTCGTAGCTCAGCCTGCCATTCACAAAGTCGGCCATCCGTTGGGCTGGTGCTGTCTGCTTCCTGTTTCCCTGCTGCCAGCACAGACGTTCCAACTCTTCCTGATACGCCATCATGCACAATGGTGAAGGGTCATCGTTTGCCACGTCCTCTGGCCTGATTTCCACCACCATGCCCGAGTTCGACCATTGTGTACCACGATTAGCGGGACTCATGCCGTTGACCACGATCTGCTCCTGCCCCGTGGCAGCTGGTATGACAAAGCCACCCGGACACATGCAGAAAGAGTAGACCCCCCTACCCTCCACCTGGGTCACGAATGTATACTCTGCTGCTGGGAGATAGCGTCCGCGTCCATTGCGGGAATGGTATTGTATCTGGTCAATCAACTCTGCAGGATGTTCCAGTCTTACGCCCACGGCTATTCCCTTAGGTTCTATCTCAATCCTGGCTTCAGCCAGATATCTGTAGACGTCACGTGCACTATGACCCGTTGCAAGAATAACAGGGCCGAAGAACTGCTGTTCCTGAGGCGATGGCTGATGGCTGATGGCTTCGACACCGATCACCCTCCCTGCCGTGTTCCCACCGTTACTGGTGTTACTCAGGATCAGCCTTGTCATCTTCGTCTGGAAATGCACCTCACCGCCACAACGGATAATCGTGTTACGCATGGCCTCGATGACCTTCGGCAAACGGTCGGTACCGATATGTGGATGAGCATCGGCCAGGATGGATGTGCTGGCTCCATGCTGACAGAACACATTCAGGATCTTCTCTACCGAGCCGCGTTTCTTTGAACGTGTGTAGAGCTTTCCATCGGAATAGGCACCAGCCCCACCCTCTCCAAAGCAGTAGTTGCTTTCTTCGTCCACACACTGCGTCCGGCTGATGGCGGCCAGATCCTTTTTACGCTGGTGAACATCCTTGCCGCGTTCCAAGACAACAGGTCGCCATCCCAGCTCAATCAGTCTAAGTGCAGCAAAAAGACCTCCAGGGCCTGCTCCTACGACAATCACCTGAGGCTTCTGGCTAACGTCAGGATAATCAACCGGCTGATATTCGTCATCCACAGGCTCCTCGTTCACATACATGCGCACCTTCAGGTTCACATAGATAGTACGCTGCCGTGCGTCGATACTTCTTTTAAGGATACGTACAGCCGTTATCGTTCGAACATCCAAGCCTTTGTCCTCAGCCAGCCACGACTTCAGCGACTGCTCACTCGCTGCCACCTGAGGCAGCACCCTGATCTGGTATTCACTCGTCATTGCATATACATTATATATATATAGGCAAGCACAGCTACCAGCACAATGCCAACCACCGTACGAATCAGGCAGCTTGCCACCTTCTTGATAATCACAAAGGCAATGATAATGGCAAGTAATGCCACAATATATTGGGTCAGATTTTCCATTTCCTTTCTCTGCTTCTATTTGAATAGTTTCTTGAATGCCACAGGTATAGGTGTCTCAAACTCCATCGGCTCATGAGTAACAGGATGGTAGAAGCACAACAGCCAGGCATGCAGACACAGACGGTGCAGCGGATCATCACCATTGCCGTATTTCACGTCGCCACAAACCGGATGTCCCATGTCGGCAGAATGGACACGTATCTGGTTCTTACGCCCGGTCTCCAGCCGGAACTCCACCAACGTATGCTCCGTCGTGCGGTCTAACACATGGAAATGCGTGATGGCCAGTTTCCCTCCGTTGTCCACCGGTGAAGAATAGGTCATATAGGCCTTGTTGTCTTTCAGCCAGTTCTCCACCGTCCCCTCGTCCTGCTCCATCTCGCCCGAGCAGACAGCCACATAGCGGCGGTCGTACACAATGTCGTGCCAGTTGTGTTCCAACACCTGCTCCGTTTCCATGTCCTTCGCATAGACCATCAGTCCACTCGTGTCACGATCCAGCCGGTGCACCACATGAGCCCGGCAGTTCTGATGTGACTTGTGGAAATAGTCGTCAAGCACAGACTTCACGTTCAGTGCTGCATGTCCTCCTGCCATCGAGAGAATGCCCTCTGCTTTCTCAACCACTATCAGCCACCGGTCTTCATATACTATCCGCACCCAGCGGCTCTTGAATCCCTGCTGGTTGCGCTTTGTACGGCTCACAGCCACCTTCATACCAGGCTCCAACAGGAAGTCAAACTGACTCACCGTCTTGCCGTTCACTTTGATACCCCTGCCCTGAAGCGTTGCCTTCACCTTCGAACGGCTCTGCCCCAGATTCTCAAGCAGCCAATCCAGCAGCGGACCGCCTTGCTCCACCACATAGTGATCGTATTCACCCTCGCGGTTATATCCTGTATTCATTCTCATATTCGCTGCAAAGTTACGAATAAAAGAGAGAAAAGCCAAATTTATTTGAGCTTTTCTTGGGACAGAGAATCAGGGGGACAGGTTTTTGAAGTGAAATCCATTTTATGGTTTCATTCAAAAACCTGTCCCCCTGATTCTCCTTGGCCAAGCCAAGCCTACAAGTTCGAATCCTGAGCGTTGACCGCGCAACGGTCATGTTATCGTTCAACCTCATAGTACAGAAACAGTTGGGAGAAGTGCATTACCATCACTTTCTTTGCAATCTACTGGTTACGAATGTTTTATGGGAGTGATGGTAATTCTTTCAACATCACTTTTATGTCCATTAGCCTTCGCCGAAACAGCAAATCCCTGCGTAGACAAGTCTGCTCTTACAGTAAAACAAGTTGTTTTACCTTGGTAGCTATCGGGTTAACGATGTAAAAGTATGGGGTTTACATAAGTAAAACAACTTGTTTTACTTTCAGAGTGATATTTTGTAAACTTTCTTTCAAACGTGTTCTGTCAATAAAAGAACCCTCAGTAACACCATAATTGGCAATACTTTTGCATGGAAACCATTAATAACATCACAAATAGTGAGTACAATTATTTTATATACACCAAAAATAACAACCTATATGACAAGCTGTTATATAGGAAGTGATGTTAACATAGAAGAATCATTATGAGGGGACGCAGAGGTCAAGAATTTCCCCATTTCTCGATAATTTAGGAGAATTCCTGCGGTAATTTGAATTATTTTTTATACCTTTGCACTAGAATATTCTAATGTTAAATACGTATTTATTTATGGCAAGACCGATAAAAGAAACCCCAATCCTTTACGGTGAGGACGCACGACGCTTTGAGGCACGGATGCAGGAGCGGCGCCGTATTTCGGTTGAAGAAAGAGCCGAGATGGATATGATTTACAAGACACTTAGGGCAACCGCAAACTTCTGATATTCATGGTGGACTTTGAGTTTCTGGAACGCTTCTCAATCTACAAGTTGAGCGAGAGCGAGATTGTGGAATCATTTGATTGAGAGATCATGGGGACAGGTTTTTGAATGAATTCGCTGAATTCATTCAAAAACCTGTCCCCAGTGATGTTATTCAAGCAGCCATTTCCAGGCAGGAATTACCTCAATCAGCTTACCGTTATCTAAAGACACCGTACCCTCTTCGTCGTAAGTGACAATCACCATACGCTTCATTGAGAGAAAGGCATCCAACTGCTTCAATGCCTTGGTTTCACGTTCGAAAGTTTCTTGCATGCCCTCACCATAGATGGAATAGGAAGCTTGAACGGCATAGCCTTCTTCAGCTACAAGGAAGTCCACCTCTATGTTCTTATTGTAGAAACATAGTTCATCACCATATTTCTTGCGCAGGTGTATGGCGCAAAGATTTTCCAGCAGAGCAGTTTCGCCGCTAAAGAGGAAAATGCTCAGCAGGCCATTATCTACAAAATAGTGCTTCTTCACCGTCTCTTTCTCCACAAACTTCGAAGCATAGTTCTCCAATGAGAACAACATGCAGGCTTCCTGCGCATAACGTACATAGTCGCTGACGGAAGAAACGGCGATACTTGTTCCTGTAGAGCGAATCAGGTTGGCAACGCGATTATATGATATTGGCTGCATGACGTTTTCTGCGAATCGCTTCATGGTCAGTCGTAATGCCATCTCGTTTTTTACCTTGTTGCGCAGAATGATGTCACCCAATAGAATCTTTTCGTAGAGGCCGTTAAGCCAAGTGCGTTTGTTGCGGAATAACAGCAGTTCCGGGAAACCGCCCCACTTCATATAATCCACAAAGGCTTGTTGTACGATGGCACGCTGACGGCCGTACTGCCATTCCTTTTCCAATGCTACTCCCTTTGCCTCCAAATATTCTGAAAAGCTGTAGGGATATATGAGTGCATCGAGGAAGCGACCGCCAAGAACTGTCTGTATATCGCGACTCAGCATCTTGGCATTGCTGCCAGTGACATAGACATGATATTTCTTGTTGGCCAAACGTCGGACAAAATGTTCCCAACCATCCACGTTTTGTATCTCATCAAAGAAAAAAACAGGTATGCGATTGTAAACAGACTGATAGGCTTGTAGAATAAGGTCAAGTTCGTCTGCCGTCAAGCCCATCAGACGCTCATCGTCAAAGTTGATATACACCATATCCTCTAACTGATAGCCTGCCGCCATCATCTGTCGGGCACGTTTGTACAGCATATATGACTTACCAGCCTGTCGAACACCAACAAGCACATAGCGTCCATTCTCTTCGAACTCAAACGGACGGTCGTAGAGTTCCACGTCTCTTATCTCCTCCTGTCCCTCATGAATCAGGGTACGGAACGTTTCTTTCGTTATTGCCATAATAGAACACAATATTATCAAGACATCATCAAATCAAGGGCAAAGGTAATAAATTTGTTTGATAATAGCAAACAATATCTAGTATTTTTATTCGATGGCATCAAACAAACAGAATCATGGGGACAGGTTTTTGAATGAATTCACGTGAATTCATTCAAAAACCTGTCCCCATGATCTGCCTTCATCATAACGCTAATGACCGATTCGGGTTAAACCTGAAAATTGTTCTACAAGCAAAGGCGGCGCTGCAAAAATAACAAAAAATGCTTGGCATTTATCAAATAATTGTTTACTTTTGCACTCAGAAACAAGAATTATAGTTATGTTATGAAAAAGAAAGTACTGTTTTTGCTAGTCAATCTGTTTCTCTGCTGTGCCTATATCACTGCCCAGGAGAACCAGAAAAGTAGTCTCCAAGAACGTGCAGAGGCCGTAGATCCGAAAAAAAACATTGCCCAAGCCCGTTCCCTGTTTATCCATGCCTTCAACGACTATGCCAACAAGGGGCAGATACGTCCGGGCGTGGAATGTGCTGTGAAAGCCACCGCCCTTTATTATAAGGAGAACTACTATAAGGAAGCCTTTGACCTGTTGCGTCATGCTGACGACGCCATCAATTCCGGAAAGCTGTCTGCCAACGAGAAGGCTGCATTGCATTACCTGACCACGAAGGAGCGTATGCAGATGTACCTGAAGCTGAGGAAGGCCCAGAATGCCAAGGAACAGCTCAACGTGATGGAGAGCCAGGCCAACCAGTCAAACGACGAGAATGTGAAGAACGACCTGCTCTACAACAAAGCCATCTATTACTATACCTTCGGGATGAACGCCCAGGGCAATGCCGTGTTCAAGGAGATGGCCGACAAGCTGACTGCCGTGAAGGAGTATGACAAGGTGGACGAGGTGTACCAGACGCTGATAGCCAACGGTCGCAAGAGCAACAGCGCCAACATGGTAGCCCAGTCGTATAGCAACTATATTGCCTGGAAAGACTCTACCAGTGCCATCAAGCATGCTGACGAAATTGCCGCATTGAAGAAACAGATTGCTGACAACGAGGCTTCCATCGCCGACAAGGACAGCTCGCTCACCACCCGCTGGGTCATCATCGTAGGACTCTGCATCCTGGCAGCCGTCTTAGCCGGAGCACTCATTCTCGGAGCCATCGTCCTGATGCGCTATATCCTACTGACACGCAGGCAGAAGAAGAACATCAAGCTGCTCAACGAAAGCAATGCCCTCAAGGCAAAGTTCATCAGCAATATTTCTGCCCAGCTGGAGCCGACGCTGAAGAAATTCGACAGCAGCATACCCGAGGCAAAGGCCCTGCTGGATTTCTCGGAACACATTCATACGCTGTCGGAGCTGGAGAATCAGCCCAAGACCGAAATAGAATATGAAAACACACAGATCCCGCAGTTCTGCGAAAGCCTGATGAACCAGATACGCGGCAAGGTAAAGAGCGATGTCACGCTGAATGTCAACTCACCCAACATGAGTGCCAAGATCAACAAGGAATATGTATCGCACATCATTCTGCACCTGCTGAACAATGCTGCAGAATACACCCCTGCCGGTGGAACCATCTGGCTGGACTTCAAGAAACGTGGTCCCCAGTCCTACCAGTTCCTGGTGTCAGACACCGGTTGTGGCATACCAGAGGAAAAGCGTGAGGACGTGTTCAAGCCCTTCCTTGAAATCAGGGATCTTACTACAGGCGACGGACTTGGACTGCCCATCTGCAAACAGATGGCCCTGAAGATGAATGGTGACCTGGACATTGACCCGGCCTTCACGAAAGGTACTCGCTTTGTACTTGACCTCCGTGTATAGATGAATCAGGGATTGTACATGTCCTTACAATAGAAGGACATGATATCATCAAGCATGCGCTTGGCCTCGACAGCAGGACTGTCAGGGTCAAGCGCAATAGCTTGTATATAGTTGTTGATGGCTTCGTGCCACAAGCCCTGCTTGCGAGCCTCGTTGCCTTTCTGGTAATACTCTTCCGCAGTCATAGCTAATTGTCAATTGCCAATGATCAATTGTCAATTACTTATAGTATTCCTTCTTGCCTGCGGCGAGGGTGTTCTTCATCAGCGAGCAGATGGTCATAGGCCCTACCCCACCAGGAACCGGGGTAATGAAACTGCACTTGGGGGCTACCTCGTCGAACTTCACATCACCGTTCAGACGGAAGCCACTCTTACGGGTGGCATCAGGCACACGGGTCGTACCCACATCCACAATGACAGCCCCCTCCTTCACCATGTCGGCCGTCACGAAGTCGGGCTGACCGATGGCGGCAATGATGATGTCGGCTTCGCGGCACTCTTCCTTCAGGGTCTTCGAACGAGAGTGGCACACAGTCACCGTAGCGTCGCCGTATTGTTTCTGCATCATGAGCTGCGCCATGGGTTTGCCTACAATATTGGAACGTCCCAGGATGACGCACTTCTTACCGCTGGTCTCAATATGATAGCGTTTCAGCAGGGTCAGGATGCCGAGGGGCGTGGCTGAGATGAAACAGGGCAGACCGATGGCCATGCGACCTACGTTGATGGGATGGAAACCGTCCACATCCTTCCGGTAATCTATGGCCTCAATGATTTTCTGCTCATCGATATGTTTCGGCAGAGGCAGCTGGACAATGAAGCCGTCCACGTCGTCATCACGATTCAACTGGTCCACACAGGCAAGCAGCTCTTCCTCTGTCACATCATCCTCATAGCGAATGAGCGTGCTCTTGAAACCGCAAGCCTCGCAGGCCAGCACCTTGTTCTTCACATAAGTCTCCGAACCACCGTCGTGACCCACTAACACAGCTGCCAGGTGAGGCTGCTTGCCACCCTGTGCCACAATCTGCTTTACTTCTTCGGCAATCTCGGCCTTGATAGCCGCTGCCGTTGCTTTTCCATCAATTAACTGCATACAAATAATCTTATTGGGGTGGCAAAGTTACACAAATAACCTCAGACTGCCAAACTTTCAGCAAAAAAACTGTCAGAATGTGCTGCCCAAGGCCATGGTGTAGACAGCCCGATCCCTGCCGCAGTACTCATTCTGCAGACTGTTTGCCTTGCGATACTGGAAGTCTCCGCGAATATAGGTTAGCAGTTGTGTACCAGGAAAGTGGAAGGAATACTTCAACTGAAGACCAAGATGATACTGAGGAGCAGTCAGCAGATGGTAGTCCTGCCAGAAGAATGGCTCCATTGTTGCCGGTTCTGTCTGTTTACTGCTTGGCTGAACAAAGGTACCGTCTTCACAGGGTTCGCCCGATCCTTTCTGGAAACCGGCATTCAGCATCACCGACCATATTCCTTGCTGGAGGACGATATTCCGCGTGATGCTACCATTGATCTTTCTGGCAGACAGGTCTTGCCGGCGGAAGAAGGGATAGAAATAGGCCGTTTGCTTGCGTCTGTCATTGGAAAACGATGCCGTAACCGTCCATGTGGGTAGTTCGTGTCGGATGCCGTAATGTCCGGTGTAAGTCAGGCTGCTGTTCACCCACAGCCGATTACCAGTCTTTACAGGATCATAATACTCATAATAGGAGACATCGTTCTGGTCACGTAGTTCACGGTAGCTCAGGAAATTGTTCTCAAGGTTCTCAATACTGACGTAGGCAGTCAGACTGTGACGTGCGGCTTTTGTGGAGAGCATCAGTTCTCCATTCCATGAATAGACCTTGGAGTGATGGTTAGTATAGGTTATGGTATAAGGTGACTTGCGTCCGTAATAGCCTTTACGTTGCATGTAAGTGAACTGATGATAGAATGAGAGTGCTGGCAGGAAGTCGACTGCCATCTGCAGACCGAATCCGTTGTAGTCGTCTGCCAGCGGCATTTCTCTTGTCTTGTCTGTCAGTCCATAGTTGCCGAACTGTTCCACTTTGCCAATGAAGGGACCATAGTTGATAAACGACTTGTACACTTTATCCTCCCGTCCGTAGAGACTGAAAGATACGCTTTCCGTCCTGCGATGGTAAAGGTAGTCGGCACCTATGGACAGCCATTGGGTTGGTTCGACCAGGATGCCTGCGGAAAGAACCATGTCCATGAGTTTGTTCTTGTGGCGCAGGTCTTTGTATTTAGCGTAATTGGTAGCAGTATAGTCCATTCGTATGCCAAGCGAGACACCCCTTCCCATGTCTATGCCGACGGCACCCGATAACTCGTAGGTGTCACGGTGTTTGGTGCCTTCATTGGTGAGTGAGTCTTCCACGATGTCGAAAGGAAGGTGTCGTGTCGAAGAAGGCATGAAGGCTGATCCCGTCATGTGACGACCCGTGTGGTTGGTATAGCCTACCTGTCCAAAGACGATGGTACGTGGATTGATGCGGTAAAAGGATTCTACATGTACGTCGGCCTGCAATGCCTTGTCAGCACCGCCGAAGTCAACAAGTCTGCCAGTGGCATAGTTGACCGACAGCTCTGCCAGAGCAATATTCTGCGACCGGAAGCTGGTCAGTCCCGCTGCATTGTGACTGGTGAGCCATGCATCAGCATGCTTCACGAACTGATAGTCACGAAGCAGAAGGGACGGTGATTCCTCGTTCCGGCTGAGGGTCAGGGAATCCTGTGCGTGACCGTTGAAAGCCACGCACAGGAATAGTAGTGAATATGTCAGTCTTTCAGCGAGCATTTCTGGCGTTCGTGGAAGTCGGCTGTAGAGTTGTTGGTGTCCTGATAGACGATATGGGCACCTTTCTTCATGCTAGCCTCGGCATCAATACCACTGGGATCGGTGCTGTTGTCAACACCTAAGCTATAATTGTATACCAGTTTGCCGGCATTCTCTGCCAAAGACTCGGTAGCTTCCTTGTCTACATTACGATAGAGCGAGTGACCCATGTAGTTGGTGAGCCATACATAGCCAGCGTCGATATCTGCAGTAAGACGCTTGGTGCAGCCATCTTGAAAAGCGGCAGCATAGACCTCAATACCATCGAGGATCCATTCGTTGGGAACCTTTACGCAGCACCATACCTGTTCACCTACGGCACCACCGTCATACCACTGGTTGGAGGTGTTGGTGGCATATTCAGCCGGTGTAGTGTCCTTCACCTGGAAAACAATCAGAGCTGGTGAAGAGACGCTGAGCGACCAGCCAGTACCCAAGCCATAACGGACGGCTTTCAGATAGTGGGACGTGGGGATGAGTTCGGACGGTGTGGGATAATAGCCAGTATGGTTATAGCCGCTCTCCGGGTCGTACATGGCATAGTAGTCTGCGTTGGCATAGTTCACAGAGTTGGGAATGGTCTGTGTGTTGTCTATGGCACCATGTACATTGACTACTACCTGTGAATAGGGCTCAATCTCCAATGCACCAGGGAAATAGAACAGGCCGTTCCATACGGGTATGAAGCCTTCCGACTCATAGGTCAGCTTTCCGTCCTCACCATAGTTCTTGTTGTTGGCCTGGGCGTTAGCAGGTGAGCAGGCACCGAAACAAAGGTTGTTGATGACAGCTTTCTGAGGGCAGTTGTTATACAGGACGACGCACTTGTCGTACTGGAAATTGGAACCGTCTTCTTTCTTACATCCGCCGCTATAGAGCTCCTTGATGATCACCTGGTCAACATTCTGGTCTTCCTTCACCTCCTGGACATACTTGATGTCCTTGATGTCTGCGGTGTACAACTCCTGTTGCGACCCGTCGGCCTTGGTGATGACCATCTTCCAACTCTGTGCATTTACGCTGGTTGCCATACAGAGCATGACCAGCAGGGAAAGTATTTCTTTTTTCATATTCGTTCTTGTTTTCTTTTTACTGTTTTTACTTGCTGATTTTGTAATTCCTGGTGGGTGTACGTAGCACATAGATACCACGTTGAAGTGCTGTAAGACTGACGTTGGCCTTTCCCTCGGCATCGGCATGGGTAAAGGCTACCATCTTGCCGTCGAGGGTATAGACAGCGATACGACTGCCAGGAGCCATACCCTCGAACTTTGCCTGACCAAAGGCGAAGACCGGATTTCGAGGTTTTTCGGAAAGCTCTGTTCGGTCAATGCCGGTTGACACTTGTTCTGTTACATAGCCGCTGTTGGAAATACCGGCCATGTCGGTTTGGAGGACCTGCTCTCCGCAAGTGACAATCATGCTGCTGCCACTGAACGTAATAACAGGGGCCTCATGGAGTGCAAACTTGTGGACTGTGCCATCAGTTTGCGTCAGCACCAGATACTGCACGTCTACTGTTGCAGCCTGCATGGAACAGGGCAACATCAATAAGCAGGACAGTGCCATCCGTGTGATGAATTGTTTTGTTTTCATAAGCTCATTACTTGTTTTTATGATTTAAAGAGTGTAATTGTTTCAATGCACAATGCGCTTCCGCGACATTTTCAGCTCAAGGTCGATGTCCTCTGAATACTCATGCGAGATGAGAATCTGACTACGTACCCCATTGTAATTATATTGCCACCATGTGTCGCTCGACTTGTCGGTGAAGCTGCTGCTGCTGGAGACCTCGTAAAGACCTGCCGGGACAGAGAAAAGAACTATGCCGGAGTCGTTCGTTTCACCTTCAAAAACTGAGGCTGAGGCATCTTTCAATTCCACGCAGGCACCTGCATAAGGGCCAGTGGAGTTTTCTGGATATACCAGACGAACGCAGACTGTGCACAGGCTGATGTTCTCGTCATAGCTACAGGCTGTCGTCATTAACGGCAGAAGAACGGCCATCAATATTAGTCTTCTCATATTTCTGTTCTTTTGTGTCATATTTTCAGTTTCAGGGCCAGACCGTAGTAATAGCTGGGGATGTATCCGCTGCCGAAGAGTGATGTGTAGCGGTCGGTCTGACTGCTGTGGACTTTGCGTAGGTTGTTAAAGAAATTGTTGGCATAGAACGACATCGTGATGTGGTCACCGATTTCCTTGGTCACATTCAGATTTGCAGAATAGTAAGCACTGATCCTGTCGGGATTCATGACGTATGCATAGTTCGTCTTGACCACCATCTTCGTCAGTTCGTTATAAAGTGAAGCATCGTTGTCTTTGGCCCAAAGGAACTGATGGGCGAAGGGTATCTTCTCGTCTGGGTTGCTCCAGGTGATATAATAATCCGGGTAGACAGCAAGGTTCTGGTTCTCGCTGCCACCGTCGTATGGTGTGCCGAAGTAATCACCTTTGTCTGCTAGGACAATGGCACGGATGCCATCGCTATACTCTGAGAGACTTCGACTGTAGTGATAGAGTGTGGTTTCAAGGCGAAGCGACACGACCAGCCGGATCTTGGGAATGTGGGTGGTCAGCGTGCTGTTAAGATTCAAATGACGTTTCAGCGAGCCGTTGGCTGCCGATGCCCCACCCCGATAGAAGCCTACGAACTGGTAAGGCTGTCCGTCGGCCATGGTGAGATTGCCATAAGGGATGTCTGCCATCAGCTTCTCTTCAATACCTTTATAATAATAATAGTTACCGTCTAAACGTAGTGACGTACGCAAGGCACGTATCTGCTTGAAGTCTATAATCCACTCCATTCCATAGCGGTCTACGGCCGTTCCATTATCGTAGAGAGTATGGGTGAGGAAGGTGCGCCGTTCGTTGTAGTCCAGCGTCTTGGGCGACTGTAAACCTGTTACGTCGTTTACGGTGACAACGCCTGTCTGCTTGTCAATGGCATATTGCCTGTTGGCTGAAGCAATGGCCATGCCATTGAGTGATGACGGTGGAGTATATTTATAGGCAAAAGGTGTGTAGATACTACTGCTCATATAAGGATGGTGTGTACGATGATGGTAGGCTGTGAGTGACACATGCGATCCTTTTATATCCATCTCTATGCCAATGTCCGTCTGATGGGTGTACTGCCATTGGAGACCTGCATTGTAAAACGGTTTTGAAGGATGGGTGTAATAGGCATAGAACGATGTGTTGTCTGCCGTGCTGGGAGACGAGAATGCCAACGCATCATAGTAACGTGTGGATGGATATAACACCTGGAAAGAAGGCAACTTCACGGACTTTCCCCAGCCGGCATGGATGGTCAGGTCTCTGACCAAGTATTTCTGGCGGTTTCTCCAAAAGATGTAACGGCTGTTGAAACGGGGTGAGATGCTGCTTACCGTACCATAATCAGAACCTTTGATGAGTGTGATGTCGTCACGTAGTCCTGCTGTCAGTTCAAAAGTGGCATGCCGTGTAGTGGGTATGCTGACTTTCTCCTCAGCATAGAGTGCCAGATTGTGCATCGCAGGCAGTTCGTCGTAACGGTATTCACGCCAAGTGGGGGCATAGCGCATGTCTGCATAATATTTGCCCCTACCCAAGTTGCGATTGCCTTTGTACTCGCAGCCCGCCATGAGACGGTTGAGCATCTTTCCGAAACGCCGCACCCAGTCTCCTTTCATCTGTAACGACCAGTTGAAAGGCTTCGAGTCCGTAAAGCTCTGAACATACCAGTTCTTGCTTCCGAAATGTTGTTCGTTCCATGCTCCTGTAGGGCCTAATATGATGTCTGCTTGAGGATGATCGTCAAATTGTTGTGCTATATGGTAGCCTTCTGTCATCACGTGGATATAGGGCTGGGTGGATGCACTGGTCGTGTGACTATAGGTTTCTGACAACTGGTCGGCATATGACAATGTCCCTTTCAGTTGCAGACTTGTAATCCATTTGCGTCCCAACTGCCAGTTGAGTGTCAGGTTGGCACGCAAGGCATTGTCACGTGCTTTGGAGTAGTCATCCTGTTCTTCGTCGGGATCGGACTTCGAATTGTAGCCACCGACGTTTCCCGTCACTCCAATATTCAGGGTCAACGGCATGGACTGTTTGAAGAATGTGTTCATGTAATTCAGTGACAGGATATTACGCTGATAGGCTGTATAGGGGGAGGCCGCATCGCTGAAAGAACGGGCATGCTCGAACGATGTGTTGAGAACGCCCTTGCTATGCCCCAAATCAAATCCCTTGCTGACAGCTATCTGTCTGGTGTGCTGGTTCATCCTTCCGTCAATAGTAAACGGCGACTTACCCTTGCGGGTGTTTACTTTGACAACGCCATTCGACAGATCGCCATATTCCACGGAGGGAATGCCTGTGATGACTTCGACATTTTCAATATTGGCAGTACTGACAGTACGTGTGGAGGGGCCTGTCGTCTCACCGGCAGTCGCATTGTTGTCAAGTCTGATGCCATCCACTTCAACGGCTGTGCCGAACGAGGCATTACCCATTTCCGACGAACCGCTACGCAACGACAGCCGGTTGTCACTCATCAGCGTGGGGTTAGTGGTCTTCCCGCCAGGCAGCAAAGCATTGATGTCGCTGACATTGATGATCTGCTGATTCTCCAGAGTGACATGGTCAATAGAGTATGACGTCGTGCTCTCGTTTGCCTTGCGCTTGGCCACAACCATCACCTCGTCAAGGGCCAGGTTTTCCTCTTTTAGGACAAGTTTCAGATTAGAGATGCTTTTGGTGAACGTCATCACCCAACTGCGCTTCTGATATCCCAGGCAATGAACGGTAAGAGTCATTCTTCCCGACTCCACACCTTTTATCATAAAAAGGCCCTTCTCGTTGCTCATACTCCACAAGCCGTTTTCAACAATGGCGACATGTGCATAGCTTATGGGGTTACCTGCATCGTCCAACACCTTACCGCTCAATGTCAGCTGTGCTGTCATCGTCATAGAAAACAGCAGGGAAAAGAGCAGTGATGTGAGCCGTATAACCATATGTAATGATCAAGTAAAAAATAGTGTTCTGAAATGTGGCTGCAAAGGTAATGACAATCTCTTACGTACGCAATACTTAATTATAGGTAATCTAAATAAGAAGAACTGATCATACCCATACCTAACTCTAATGATTTGATATAAAAAAACTTAATGGGATATATGTGATAACTCCTTTTATTTATAACTTTGCAGTCAGTTCAATCAAATTTTAAGAAGATGAAAAAGCTATTTGTAACATTTTTACTTTTCTTGACAGCGTTTGGCCTGTCAGCTCAGCAATTGCCACAAGACCCCACTATCCGCAAGGGTAAACTGAAAAACGGCATGACTTACTATATTCGCCATAATGCGAAAGAGGCAGGCCTGGCCGACTTCTATATTGCACAGCGTGTGGGAAGTATCCTGGAGGAACCACGTCAGCGTGGACTGGCTCACTTCCTTGAACACATGGCCTTTAATGGCACAAAGAACTTTCCCGGCAAAGGTAAGCGTTTGGGTATAGTGCCATGGTGCGAGACAATCGGTGTGAAGTTTGGTGCCAACCTGAATGCCTATACCTCTATCGACCAGACGGTATATCACATCGGCTCTGCTCCGTTAAAGCGCGAAGGCATCATTGACTCATGTCTGCTAGTGCTCCACGACTGGAGCCACTATCTGTTGCTGGAAGACGCAGAGATTGACAAGGAACGTGGCGTCATCCACGAAGAATGGCGCACCCGTCGTGCCGGCATGGCTGTGCAGCGGCTACAGGAACAAGCCATGCCTAAGGTGTATCAGGGAACAAAGTATGAGGACTGCCTGCCTATCGGTTCGATGGACATCGTCGACAACTTCCCCTATCAGGACCTGCGCGACTATTATCACAAATGGTATCGTCCTGACCTGCAGGCCATCATAGTGGTGGGCGATATTGACGTAGACAAGATTGAGAAGAAAATCAAGAAGATATTCTCCCCTATCCCTATGCCAAAGAATGCTGCTGAGCGCATCTATTATCCTGTAGGCGACAACGAGAAGATGATCATCGACATAGAAAAGGACAAGGAACAACCTATTGCCCTCTGTCATATCTATCAGAAGCGTGAGGCAACACCAGACAATGAGAAAAACAGCGAGAAGTACCTGCGCGATGACTATATAGACCGGCTGATTGGTACGATGCTCAACGACCGGCTGGTAGAACTGCGCCAACAGCCCGTATCACCCTTCCAGAGTGCTACGGGTAGGGCTTCGCAGTTCTTCCTCAGCCGTACCAAAGATGCATTCTCATTGAGCATCAGCTGTAAGAAAGACAATATCCTTGGAGGTATTATCTGTGCCGTTGGTGTTGCTGAACGTGCACGTCAGCATGGGTTTACGCAATCAGAGCTCGACCGTGCCAAACGTTTGCAACTGAATGCAGCAGAGCGTCGTGCCAACATGAAGGACGACTACCGCAATTCACACTATGTCAACGAATGTGTTGACAACTTCCTGGAAAGTGAGCCAATGGTGAGCGTCGAGTTCAAGTTGGAGTTTACACGGAAACTCGATCGAGAGGTAACACTTGCTGAGGTGAATGCAGCCGTCAAGCAACTCATCACCAACAAGAACCAGGTTGTCATTATGTATGCACCTGACAAGGAAGGCTTCGAGATACCATCTGAACAACAGATAGAGCAGGTCATACTGGCTGCCCAGCAGCAGGAGTACGCACCTTATCAGGAAGGACAGCTGGCCGAGTCACTGATCTCTGTTGTTCCTCAGCCAGGCACGATTGTCAGCGAGAAACCCTATCGACACGGTTTTACAGAGCTCACGCTGAGCAATGGTATGAAGGTTTACACCAAGAAGACTGACTATGAGGCCGATGCCGTATCAATGCGTATGTATGCTGATGGCGGAACCTCACTCTATGGCGACGAGGACATTCCTAACTTTGCCCTGATAGCAAGTGGCGTTACAGAAGGTGGAGTCGGACAGTTTGATGCCGTTACATTGCGTAAGATGCTGACAGGTAAGAGTGTGCGCGTCAGTCCATCGGTTGGCAGCAAAGGCCAGAGCATCAGTGGCAGCTCATCGGTTAAGGATATGCAGACCATGTTCCAACTGGCATACCTCTACTTTACTCAACCCCGCAAGGATACTGCAGCCTTTGCCAGTCTCATGAACCGCCAGCACGCATTCCTGGCTAACCGTAATGCATCGCCAAAAGTGGATTACAATGACTCCATCCGCGCTATACTCTATGGTCATCACCCTCGTATGGAGCCCGTCGTGCAGGCTACGTTAGACAAGGTGAATTACGAGCGCATACTTCAAATCTACAAAGAGCGTTTCAGCGATGCTGCCAATTTCAAGACGGTGATCATCGGCAACTACGATGAACAGGATCTTCGCCAAATGTTGTGCCGATATCTGGCCACGTTACCTGCTACTAATCAACACGAGCAAACCGATTACAGTCGTATTCCTCAGATTGTGGGTGGTGAGAAGAAGACTTGTTTCACCAAGCAGCAAGCAACTCCATTGGCCAATGTCAGCATTTTCTTGACAGCTGATGTGCCTTTTACGCCGCAAAGTGATCTGGAGCTGGACTTCTTGAAGCGTTGTCTCTCAATTGCCTATACCGACTCTGTCCGTGAGGAAAAAGGTGGAACCTATGGCGTCAGCGTAGACTTCGAGCTTGATAAGGACAATCAGCCAAATGCAACGATGAAAATTGCGTATAACGTCGATCCTAACAGATATAAAGAACTGAATCCGATTGTCTATCAGCAGTTGAAAAACATTGCCGACAATGGTCCTGCAGAAACATCGATGCAAAAAGTGAAGGAGTATCTGGTGAAACAATATGCACAGGCTGCCATCACCAACGATTATTGGAGTTACATCATCTGGCATGAGCTGGATGATGACACCGACTTCGATCGCGACTACTGCAAGATGGTTGAACAGATGAAACCAGAGGACATACAGCGTATGGCCAAACAACTCTTAGCTTCTAAGCGCTGCATTGAAGTGACGATGTTATCGGAATAGAAATAGCTGTCTTGTGACAGAATCGCCGCTTTCCTCATTGCTTATGAAGGAAAGCGGCGATTATAGTTGATGACATCTATTGTGTCATTCTTGCAAACTTACATCTTCGGCATCCCGCCTTTCATTTTCATGGCAGCTGCCATCTGTGCCATACGGCTACTACCCATGCCGCTCACCATCTTCATCATCTTGCGGGTCTGGTCAAATTGCTTCATCAGACGGTTTACGTCCTCGATCTTCGTACCGCTTCCCTTGGCTATGCGCAGGCGACGGCTCTGATTGATGATGTCGGGATTAGCCCGTTCCTTCGGAGTCATGGAATTGATGATAGCCTCGATACTCTTGAATGCATCATCATCGATATCCAAATCCTTGATTTGCTTGCCCACACCAGGTATCATCGATGCCAGATCCTTGATGTTACCCATCTTCTTGATCTGCTGGATCTGCCCCATGAAGTCGTCGAAATCGAACTTGTTCTTACGGATCTTCTTCTCCAGCCGCTTGGCTTCTTCCTCGTCGAACTGCTGCTGGGCACGCTCCACCAAAGACACCACGTCTCCCATACCGAGGATACGGTCGGCCATACGCTCAGGATGGAACACATCGATGGCTTCCATCTTTTCGCCTGTACCCACGAACTTAATGGGCTTGGTAACCACAGTACGGATGCTCAGGGCAGCACCGCCACGGGTGTCACCGTCAAGTTTCGTCAGCACTACACCGTCGAAGTCCAGACGGTCATTGAATTCCTTGGCGGTATTGACAGCATCCTGACCTGTCATCGAGTCTACCACGAAGAGTGTCTCATCGGGATGAATGGCATTCTTCAACGTCTCTATCTCGTTCATCATCTCCTCGTCCACAGCCAGACGGCCGGCGGTATCGACGATGACCACAGTATAACTCTCCTGCTTGGCCTTGCGGATAGCGTTCTGGGCAATCTCCACAACGTTCTTGTTGCCTTCCTCAGTATAGACGTCAACGCCAACACTCTCGCCGACAACCTTCAGCTGCTCAATGGCTGCAGGACGATAAACGTCGCAGGCAACCAACAGAGGCTTCTTGTGCTGGCGTGTCTTCAGCATATTGGCCAGCTTTCCACTGAACGTTGTCTTACCCGAACCCTGCAGACCAGACATCAGGATGATGGCGGGACGGCTCTCCAACTTCAGCTCTACAGCCTTACCACCCATCAGTTCTGTCAGCTCGTCGTGGACAATCTTCACCATCAACTGACTCGGTTTCACAGCCGTGAGTACATTCATGCCCATAGCTTTCTGCTTCACAGTATCAGTAAACTGTTTGGCTACCTTAAAGTTCACATCGGCATCCAACAATGCCCGACGAACGTCTTTCAGGGTTTCGGCTACGTTAATCTCGGTGATTTTTCCTTCACCTTTCAGAATCTTGAACGACCGTTCAAGCCTGTCACTTAAGTTCTCAAACATATAAACCTTAATTAATTAGGCTGCAAAGGTAGTGCAAATCGAGCGAAAAACCAAAAGAAAAGCAATTTTTCTTTTGGTTTTCCGAGATGCAGCCTATTTTCGAGCAAAGCTCAAAGGTACGAATAAGCGAGCAAAATACCAAATAAATTTGAGTATTTTCGAGAGTGAGTACCTAAGACAACAAGTCAAAGGTAGTGCAAATCGAGCGAAAAACCAAAAGAAAAGCATTTTTCTTTTGGTTTTCCGAGATGCAGCCTATTTTCGAGCAAAGCTCAAAGGTACGAATAAGCGAGTAAAATAGCGCATTAGTTTGAGTAATTTCAAGCAAGACAAAAGTAAAAACAACTTGTTTTGGCTCCTAAGACTATGTCTCTTCAATACGAAGGAATAGTCTTAACTGCACCAAAACAAGTTGTTTTACAATAAAGGGATAAATCAGTCAAGCCCGAACAGTGTACGCAGTCCTCCGTCAACGCCTGAGAAGCCCATGAAAGCAAGGCTCAGCAGACCGGCAGAGACGAGAACGATAGCCATTCCACGCATACCCTTGGGAATGGCAGCCATCTCAAGCTGTTCACGCATGCCTGCAAAGACTGTCATTGCCAAGCCAAAGCCAATGGCTGTAGAGAAGGCATAGACAACAGACTGTAAGAGGTTGAAGTCCTTCTGAATGACCAGAATGGCTACACCCAGGACAGCACAGTTGGTGGTGATGAGCGGAAGGAAGATGCCCAGAGCCTGATAGAGGGCAGGAGACACCTTCTTCAGGACTATCTCAACCATCTGAACCAGAGAGGCTATGACGAGGATGAAGGCGATGGTCTGCAAGTATTCCAGACCAAAGGCTTCCAAAACGTATTTCTGCACAAGCCATGTGACGATAGTGGCTAAAGTCATCACAAAGGCCACGGCTGCCGACATACCCAACGACGTATCGATCTTCTTAGAAACACCGAGGAACGGGCAAATGCCAAGGAACTGCGCCAGGATGATGTTATTGACGAAGATGGCACTAATGAAAATCAGTATATATTCCATAACTCAATTGAGATTTTTAAAATTGAGAATTGATAATTACGCCTTGCGCAGCTTATTCACAATGGCAATGAGGAATCCCAAAGTAATGAAAGCACCCGGAGGCAGCACGAAGAGCAGGATATTATAGGTCTCGGGCAACAGGGTGAATCCGAAAATGGAACCAGAGCCCAATACCTCGCGTACAATGCCGAGCAGCGTCAAGCCCAATGTAAAGCCCAGACCAATGCCAATGCCGTCGAACAGCGATGCCACAGGGCTCTGCTTGGCAGCAAAGGCCTCGGCACGACCAAGGATAATGCAGTTGACCACGATCAGAGGGATGAAGAGTCCCAAGGCTGCGTCAATGTCAGGCAGAAAAGCCTTGATGACCATCTGAAGGATAGTAACGAAGGCGGCAATCACGACAATGAAAACCGGTATGCGCACTTTATCGGGCGTAAGACTCTTCAGCAGGGATATCACAACGTTGGTGCAGATGAGAACAGCCATCGTGGCCAGACCCATCGCCATACCGTTAACGGCACTGGTGGTTGTGGCCAGCGTAGGACACATACCCAGCATCAAGACGAACGTAGGGTTCTCCTTGACGATACCATTCTTGATAATATTGATATAATTCATAATTCAAAAATCATAGTTCATTATTATTGTTCTGTCTGCTTGGTTGCACCGGTCTCACCGTCAGTAGCAGGAGTTGCCTTATAGGCATTGTATGCATTGTTCACAGCAAGCAGGAAAGCACGGCTGGTAATAGTAGAAGCAGTGATGGCATCCACCTGTCCGCCATCCTTTGACACAGTCAGCTTTTCCTTGGGATCCTTGCCGATGATGTCGCCTTTCTCACCTTTCTGGAACCACTTGTCGGCCTTGGCACCCAAGCCGGGAGTCTCAGCATGTTCCAAAAGCGTATAACCAAGGATCTTACCCTCAGGGTCGAAACCCACAAGTATTTTCAGGTCGCCGCCGAATCCTCCTGTAGTGCTTTCTACTGCTGCACCGAGATCATTGCCTTGGGCATCCTTGGTCTGATAGATGGTATAGGTAAGCTCCTTACCCTTTGCATCGGTCTGGCAGACGGTATCTGTACTGGCAACCGTTACATCATTGCAGGCCATTACCGCCTTAATGCCATCGGCCAGCACCTTCGCCTTCTGCTGCTGGATAGGACCCTCAGTAAGGTGGTTCACGTAAGCAAGGATACCACCCATCACCACTGCCACTCCTGTGAGTACCAGCACCATATTCGTTAAAGATGATTCTAATTTCTTCATATCTTCTATTCTTCTAAACTTCTTTTGCCCGACCCACAGGGGGGGACGGTTCGTTTGCAAAGAACTACTTCTTTTCAGGCACTTCTCCAAAACGCTTGGGTTTCACATAATTGTTAATCAACGGAGTAAATGCGTTCATAATGAGAATGGCGAACGACATACCCTCGGGATAGGCACCCCAGTTACGGATAATGATGGTGAGCAGGCCGATGGAGACGCCGTAGATCAGCTGTCCCTTCGGAGTCATAGGTGAGGTGACATAATCGGTTGCCATGAAAATGGCACCCAGCATCAGTCCACCGCTCAGTATCTCTGAAAGAGGATCGGCATAGATGGGGTTAGCCAGATGCATCAGACCTGAGAACACGAATACCGTTGCTATGATGCTCACGGGGATATGCCACGTAATAATCTTCTTCCAAAGCATATATGCCAGGCCAATGAGCAGCGCCAGAGCACAGACCTCGCCGATGGTACCGGCACCTCCTGCCAACGAATGGTCACCCAACAGCAACGACAATGAGTCGGGAAGCTGCTGGAGCACGGAGGGATCACCCTCTTTGATGGCAGTCTTCATGATGGAAAGCGGAGTGGCACCCGTTTCTGCATCCAGATAACTGGTGAGTTGTCCTGCCACTGGCCATGAGGTCATCTGTGCAGGAAAGGCCACGAGCAGGGCACAACGTCCTACGAGTGCAGGATTGAAGATATTCTGCCCGAGACCTCCGAAAGTCATCTTGCCGACTCCGATGGCAAAGAGAGCGCCAATCAGGATAATCCATACAGGCAGATTAGAAGGCAGGTTCATGCCTAAGAGCAGACCTGTCAGGGCTGCAGAACCATCGAGCACGGTGCAGCGCTCATTACCTAATACATATTTATTGATAGCCCACTCAAAGAATACGCAGGCTGCCACACTGGTCAGACACACAATGGCCGACCCTATGCCGAAATAGTAGAACGACACGAGCAACGCTGGCAGCAAAGCGATGATAACGCCATACATATTGCGCTCGACAGTGTCGGTTCCATGAGCATGTGGCGAAAGAGAAACAATCAATTTTCCCATTGTATTAATTTTCCTTTTTACTTTTACCTTTTTACTTTTTTGCAGCACGGCTGCGTATGATTCCCATAACAGTACTCTTGCCAAGGCGTATATTGTCGAGCAGCGGGCGGTGGGCTGGGCAGGTAAACTGACATGAGCCACACTCTATACAGGAAGTAATGTCTTCCTGCTCACACTTCTCCCAATTCTTGAAAGCCGACAATTTGGCCAACAAGTAAGGCTCCAGACCCATGGGGCAGGCACCTACACATTTGGCACAGCGGATACAGGGCTCAGGCTCTTTGCGCACGGCATCCTCGCCACTGAGAATGGTCACAGAGTTGGTTCCTTTACAGATAGGCACCTCGACGGAAGTCAAGGCCTTACCCATCATTGGGCCACCTGCCAGCAGTTTGTTGTCGCCTTCCGGCATGCCACCACAGGCATCTATCAGATCCTTCATCGGCGTACCCATACGAACGAGGAAGTTACCAGGGGAAGACAAGCGTTTTCCTGTCACTGTTGTATAGCGCTCGAAAAGCGGCTTATGCTTCATAACTGCCTCATACACAGCATAGGCAGTACCTACGTTTTGAACAATTGCTCCAACGTTGACAGGAATGGCTGGCGGAGCAGGCACCTGACGGCGTATCACTGCATCGACAAGCTGCTTTTCACCGCCTTGCGGATAGCGTTGCTTCAATGGGACAACCTCTACCTGATAGTCAGTCTTACCAAACACCTCAGCACATTTACTGGTCAGCAGTTCTATGGCAGCAGGCTTGTTGGTCTCTATGCCGATGTAACCTGTTTTTACTTTGGCTGCTATCATCAGCAGTTCCAAACCAACAAGTATTTCGTCAGCCTTCTCCATCATCAGCCTGTAGTCTGCAGTGATGTAAGGCTCACACTCCACGGCATTGATAATCACACATTCAGCCTTGGCTGTCGGCGGTGGAGTAAGCTTGATGAAGGTGGGGAAACCAGCACCTCCCATACCCGTCACTCCGGCTTCTTTGACTCGGTTGATGATTTCCTCTGGTGTCAGCTCCGGATGCTCCGCCACTGTTTCCAACTTGGGTGAGCGGTCGATGGACTCTTCCCATTCATCACCCTCCACATTAATGATAATAACAGGCTTACGATAACCTGTAGCGTCAATGGCTGTATCAATCTTGAACACCTTACCACTGACCGACGAATAGATCGGAGCCGAGACAAAGCCACCAGCCTCGGCAATAAGCGTACCAACCTTCACGGAGTCTCCTTTCTGGACAACAGGCTTTGCAGGGGCACCGATATGCTGGCTCAAGGGAAAGAAGGCCTGCTTCGGCAGAGATGCCACCTGGGTCTTTGACTCATGGGTCAATTTGTTTTCTTCGGGGTGTACGCCACCTATGCGAAATGTTCTGATATTCATGCGTTCTCCTCCTTCTTTTGATCATTAGACGAAGCACCCGTTGATTCCGGAGCTTCTGGTTTGGGCTTGGGAGCCGGGAAGTTCACAGCCACAATGGCATGGGTAGGACAAACCTTCTCACATTTACGGCAGAGACGGCACTTGTCGGGATCGATGTAAGAATAGTTGTTTTCAACAGATATGGCACCGAACGGACATTCCTTCTCGCACTTGCCACATCCGATGCAGCTAACCTTACAGGCTTTCATGGAAACAGCTCCCTTGTCTTTATTGACACAGCTGACGAACACTCTCCTACCCTTCGGCCCTTTCTTGCGCAACTCAATGATATTGCGTGGGCAGGCTTTTGTACAAGCACCGCAGGCAGTACACTTGTCTTCGTCGACTTCCGGAAGGCCCGTCTCAGGATTGATGTGAATAGAATCAAACTGGCAGGCTTCCACACAATCGCCACACCCCAGGCAACCAAAGCCGCAGGCTGTCTCGCCGGCACCACAGGCATGCATGGCTGCACAAGTACGCAGGCCTGCATACTGGGCAATCTTCGGACGTAGCTCACATGTGCCATGACATCTCACCACAGCCACTTTAGGTTCACCGTTGGCTATGGCCATTCCTAACAGGTCGGCCACCTGCCCCATCACATCCTGGCCGCCTACAGGACAGAACAGTCCGTCAAGGCTGCCTGCATCGGCACCTTTGACAAGTGCATCGGCCATTCCTCCGCAGCCCGGGAAACCACATCCACCACAGTTTGCACCGGGTAGCAGTGCGTTAACCTTGCTAATACGGGGATCTTCATAGACAGCGAACTTCTTAGAGCAAAGGTACAGCACAAGGGCTGCTATCAGGCCTATTGCTCCAAGTACAATCACTGCAATCAAAATGAAATTCATAATAGCTTTTGTTTATTTGTTTGTTTTTTAAGATTCTTCCAATTCAAATGACACCTGACGGCTAATGCGGTCACGCAGGATCCATAGTAAGAAATAATAAGGTATAAGTGACCCTAATGCGGAAAGTGCTGCTGCACCTTCATTGTCCGTGAGCCTGAGCACAACCACCAGCACACCCACCATCAGCAGAAAAGGCAAACCATATCCCAAGAGAAGTGCACGGCTGGCAGTGTTGCCAGAAGTGCTGACAGCCACAGACTGACCTACTGACAGGTTTGAAGAGTCAGTAACGCCACACACATCAACCACCTTGACCTTTGCCTCGGAAGCATGACAGTGGGCAGCCACCTTGCAACTTGCGCAGGCAGAAGTCTGAAGGATGCGCACTTTCACGCAACCGTCAGTTATACTCTCTATCACGCCAGAATGGCTAATCTTGTTACTCATAGATTCTTGCAGTCCCAAGGACATGAGACATAAGCCTTGTTTTTTCCTTTGCAAAGGTACAAATAAATAGTGAATCGTGGAGGGCATATTCATTTTTTTTTCAAAAAAAACTCGTAATCGTTTGCGATTACAAATCATTTTTTATACTTTTGCGGCTGAATTGAGAAAAACAAATACGATGAAAGCTACAGAACAGGCCCTTCAACAGCTAGAACGGGCTATCAGAAAGATAGCCGAAAAGTATCCTTCTACCATGGATGCCACACAATTGACTGACATTCATATCCGCGTGACACAGGAGACTGGCGAACTGATGGCCTTCGACGATGACGATCAGGAGATTACGCGTTGTGTGGTGGAGCAGTGGATAGACAACAAGGAAGACAACTTCTACGAACAAATCACAACCACCTTGCGCAGAGCCATTGAACATCAGAAAAAGCTGGTAGATGAAATGTCCATCCTTAAGCCTTATTCTTTCGTTCTAGAAAACGACGATAAAGAGAATGAGGCAGAACTCTATGTAGTGGACGACAATACCGTCATCATTGACACAGAGCTGATGGCTGATCTGGACAAGGACTTGGACGAATTCTTCAAGAAACTGCTGAAGAACTGAACACGCCTATTTCTGTTGAATGAACAGACGACCATCACTCACGTGATACACCTTCTGTAAGAACTTACGTGTAGATTCGTCGTACGCTCGGATAATGATCTCATAGTCACGGCTGATAATACAGTCAGATAGCTGCTGAGTCTCAGCATTTGCTGCCTGGTGTGGGGAATAGAGAAGCAGCTTGTCTACAGGAAGATAGTAATCATCCAAGGAATAGAGCCACAGCGAATAATCTCCATCCCGATTGTCAATAGCTACCATCATCAGACGTGCGCCAAGGCTTTCGGGCAGGGAGATGGCCAACGGATTCAATCCACTTTTTATTTCAAGCACTCCCGTCAGATAATCAGGTATGCTGACAAAGCGCGGTAATGTAGCAATATAATCCTCCGTACACATAACGGGCAATGGTTGTAGAGCCAGACTGTCATAAAAAGCCTTCATCGGATTATCATCCTCCAACCTGATACCCTGCAGTCGCAATCGCTCTGCATTTTCAAGTGCCATCACACTGTCAATCTTGTGCTGAAGGTCAGCAGGATTCCTTCGGTTATCTACACAGGATGTCAGCAAGACCGCAACTACGAAAGAAGAAACAACAAGAAATCTCATAGTCTGTTCATTTATTGGCATTCAAAGTTTTAGAATAAAAGAAGCACTGCCCCTATAAGCCGGGTTCTGTACTGGCATAAAAATGTCCAGCGTCTGCCATTTATCTACTCCATGAGTCACCCCATGGCTGAAGCATTCTACCCTCCATCGCGCCATTCCCTTTCAGGAGCCTCGGGCGGACAACCCTCTGTCGATGGTATACATGAACTTGCAGCCCCCAGCCGGTACAGCACGACTGTCACCAGCCGCCTGGTGGTCTCTTACACCACCTTCTCACCCTTACCCGACAAATAATATAGTGAACAATATAAATAAATGCCGGGCGGTTGTTTTCTTCTACCGTCACCTGCTGTCACCAGCAGCTTCTACTTTCAGAAGTGGGGCGTCCTGTGCTGCCCGGACTTTCCTCTCGCGCACTCCAGGCACCAGCGGCAGACCAGGGCAGTGTTTCTTTTTTCAAAGTGCAAAATTACAAATAATTCTGCACAAAAACAAAGAAACGGCTTCTTTTTTTGCCGGGATGCAGTTATTTAGAAATATTTGTCACCCAACACTTACAAATACATATGCCACATGTGTCGGACAAAAGACAGGGAAAAAGCATAAACAAATCACCTCTCCAATGGAGAAAAAGCGCATTAAATTAAAATACTGCAATTAAAACACCGCCACATTCTTAATTTTATCAATGAATTAAGATTTCAAATGTTAATCGCAAAGGAGCGTTAATGACTGAAAGAGAATTGTTAAATTGCGACAAATAAACATGACAAATTGTCAGAATGCGAAAAAATGCACCTAAATTTGCACCCCGAAAAGCAAGTGTCGCTGACGAATGACAGAATGGCACACTTCAACAAACATCAAACAACAGACAACTATTAAAATTTAACAAAGTATGGATATGAAAAAAATTATCAACATTGCAGTTCCTACATCAGCAGTAGTAGCAATTGTTTTCTCGGTAGCAGCCTTTACAAAGACCAACGCCGCCACACCGGAACCGAGCTCGGCTCCAGTTATCACCTCTATGCCTGCCGGACAGCCAGTAGACCTGACATACGCGGCAGAGAAGTCTCTTCCATCTGTTGTATATATTAAGAACACACAGAACTCAAAGGTTCAGACCGTGGAATACAGCGATCCGTTCGAGGATTTCTTCAGTGACCCCTTCGGTGGTTTCTTTGGTCGTGGCCAGGGTAACGGACAGCGACGCCAGCGTCAGGTACAGACTCCGAAGCGTGTGGGTGCTGGTTCGGGAGTTATCATTTCTGCCGACGGTTATATTGTGACCAACAATCACGTGGTTGACGGTGCAGACGAACTATTGGTCACCCTCAACGACAATAAGGAATATTCCGCACGCATCATTGGTGCCGATGCCACTACCGACCTGGCTCTTGTCAAGATTGATGCGAAGAATCTGCCTGCCATTCAGATAGCCAACTCTGACGATGTGAAGGTTGGCGAATGGGTGCTGGCTGTAGGCAATCCTCTCGGACTGAACAACACTGTCACCGCAGGTATCGTATCTGCCAAGGCCCGTTCCATGCAGGAACCTGGCAAGGTAACCTCCATGATTCAGACCGACGCTGCCATCAATCAGGGTAACTCAGGAGGTGCTTTGGTCAATGTGAACGGACAGCTCATTGGTATCAATGCCATGATTTACTCACAGACGGGTTCAAACATCGGCTATGGTTTTGCCATTCCAACCAGTATTATGAACAAGGTGGTCGACGATATCAAGAAATACGGTACTGTACAGCGTGCCATGATCGGTATTCAGGGTTCTGACGTGAATGTATATGTTGACGCTGAGAAAGAAAAGGGCAACGAGGTTGACCTGGGCACCATGGAGGGTATCTACATTGCCCAAGTCATTGAGGACGGTGCTGCAGCTGATGCCGGTTTGAAGGAAGGCGATGTCATCACTCATATCGACGGCCAGAAAGTGCCTAAGTTCGGCGATTTGACCGGCATCATTGCCCAGAAGCGTCCTGGCGACAAGATTACCATTACCTACCTTCGTAATAAGCAGAAGAAGACCACTTCCCTCACTCTGAAGAACGAGAAGGGTAACACAAAGGTGGTGAAGGATGCCGACCTCGATGTTCTTGGCGGACAATTCCGTCCTGTGACCGACTCACAGAAAGAGCAGCTCAACATTGGTTATGGCCTGCAAGTGACGAAAGTCAGCGGAGGCAGACTGAAGGATGCTGGCGTTCCTCAGGGATTCATTATTCAGCGTGTGAACGACACTTCCATCAAGACCATCAACGATCTGCAGGACATCGTGAAATCTGCTTCCAAGTCCAAGGAGCCTGTCCTTTGGATACAGGGTGTCTACCCCACAGGCAAGAAGGGATACTTCACCGTGCCTCTGGAAGATGAATAAACTGGTACTGAGGCTTGTCAGACCGTAGTTTTCTGATAAGCACCGAGTATGGGATAATAAATGCCGGGTATTGGGAAATAAGTGGCGACTATTTTCCAATACTCGGCTTCTTTTTCCCTCTTTTTGCTTTTTTTCATTCGAAATCTTTGCTGTTTGATAAAAAAATTATATCTTTGCACGTTGAAACTATGGAACAGAAGACTCTTATTGCAGGCCCATGCGTCATTGAATCGGCGGAACTGCTCGATACTGTGGCAAAAGAACTGGTTAGCATTAACCAGGAAATGGGGTGTAACATCATCTTCAAAGCCTCGTTCGACAAGGCCAACCGCACCTCTATCCACTCCTTCCGTGGCCCTGGCTTGGAAAAAGGATTGCAGATGCTCGCTGACGTCAAAGCCCGTTATGGCCTGCGTCTGCTTACCGACATCCACGAGTCTTGGCAGGCAGCGCCAGTGAGTGAGGTCTGTGACGTACTGCAGATACCCGCATTTCTCTGTCGTCAGACCGACCTGCTGACTGCAGCTGCAAGGACAGGACGTACAGTTAATATTAAGAAGGCCCAATTCCTCAGTGGCGCTGACATGCGCTATCCTGTAGAAAAGGCACGCGATGCTGGAGCAAAAGAAGTATGGCTGACGGAAAGAGGCAACATGATGGGTTACAACAATCTGGTAGTGGACTTCCGTAACATAGCCGATATGCTGGAACTGGTGCCAACGGTCATTATGGACTGTACACACTCTGTTCAGCGCCCGGGAGGTGCTGATGGAAAGACAGGAGGCGACAGGCGTTTTGTGCCCCAGATGGCACTGGCAGCCAAGGCCTTCGGAGCCACAGGATGGTTCTTTGAGGTACATCCTTCCCCTAACCTTGGACTCAGCGACGCTGCCAACATGTTGGAGCTGGACAAACTGAGACCGTTAATTAAGAAACTATTGGAATGAACGCAAGAGAATATGCCATTAAGTGTATTCAGGATGAAGCTCAGGCATTGTTGGAGCTGATTCCGAAACTGGACGAAGATTTTGACCGTGCAGTGGAGTTAATATACCGCTGTCACGGAAAAGTCATTGTCACTGGCGTTGGAAAGAGCGGGCACATCGGCGAGAAAATTGCTGCCACCCTGTCGAGTACTGGCACTCCCTCGTTCTTCATCAACCCGCTTGACGTTTTCCACGGCGACCTGGGAGTCATGACACGCGATGATGTGGTGCTCGCCATCAGCAACTCAGGACAGACGGACGAGCTGCTGCGGTTCATACCTTTGGTATTACAGATGCAGATACCCATAGTGGCGATGAGCGGCAATCCTGACTCTCTGTTGGCAAAGTATGCTTCTTTCCACCTGAACGTCAGTGTTGCCCGTGAAGCCGACCCTATGAATCTGGCTCCTACCAGCAGTGCCACGGCACAGTTGGTGATGGGCGATGCTTTGGCCATAGCACTGATGCGCAAGCGCAACTTCCAGCCAACTGACTTTGCGCAGTTCCATCCCGGCGGAGAATTAGGAAAAAGACTGCTGACCACTGCTGCCGACGTGATGCGGACAGAAGACCTGCCTACCATCCCCCCAAAGATGCATCTTGGTGAGGCCATCATACAAGTAAGCAGGGGTAAGCTGGGATTGGGCGTAGCAACAGAAGAGGGTCAGATTGTCGGATTGATTACAGACGGCGATATACGTCGTGCCATGGAGAAGTGGCAGGCAGAATTCTTCAACCGCACTGTGGATGACATTATGACCCGGCACCCCAAGACTGTCAGCCCTGAAACGAAGATCACAGAGATTCAGAGAATCATGAACAAGCATAAAATTCACAGCGTGCTCGTAGTAAGCAGCGACAACCGCCTGCTGGGCGTAGTCGACCACTACTCCTGCATGTTATAGCAAACAGGAATTACGATGATGATGAAAACATTCAAGAAGATACTCGTATTGTCAATCCTGCTGAGCCTTCCGGTGACAGCAGTTGCACTTTATTTGTTTAAGACGCTTGACGCACGCGACGGCCTTACCAGCAGTCAGGTGAACTGCATCCTTAAAGACAATGACGGATACATGTGGTTCGGCACACCAGCAGGCTTGTATCGTTTCGACGGATACAGGTTCAAGCCTTTCCAGACCGACTCTCAGGATGGAGCTTCCCTGCCTGACAGTTACATTAACTCCATTCAAGAAGCTCTTGACCATACGCTCTGGATCAGCACAGCATCAGGCTATTGTATCTATCACCCGCAAACGGAAACCTTTGAGCGTGACATGCGGCAGACTTTTGCCAAGATGGGCATTGACCGTGTGCCAAGCATCATCTATATTGACCAGCACCATAACATCTGGGGCTCCATTCCTAATAAAGGTGTGGTATGCTACAATATGCAGCAGCAACAGCATTATGAATTCGGTTATACTGACGATGCCCACGGTGTGCCTCAGGGTAATGTCTGCAGTATCAGCGAATGCCGCGATGGTGCTCTTATCGTATATGATGACGGACGTATTGTCTGTTGCGACGTGATGCACCAACAGCGCACGGTATGGAAGACCACTGAGATTGCCGACCGTAAGCTGCGTCGAAGCAAGTCTCTCAAAGCCTTTGCTGACCAGAAGGAAAACATATGGCTCTATGGACAGGGAACGCTGTTCGTATACAACAAGACAGCTGGCACCTGGAACACTTCTATCGGTGACCAGCTCGGCCTCACAGGTATCGGAGTGGATAACGCGGTCAACGGCATGAGTGGTGACAAGAGCGGCAACATCTGGATAGGAACTGACCGTGCTGGACTGATAAAGACGAATGTGAACAACTACAGTCAAATGGAGCACATTCAGCCAAAGGACATCAGCCACAACCAGTTCCGAGGTGATGTCATCCGTGTCCAAAGCATATATGTTGACAACACCGACCTGCTGTGGATTGGAACTGAGAAGTCTGGCGTCGCCTACAGCGGAGACCACATCTATCGCTTCGAGTCACTGCTCAATGGTGACATCACGGCAATGACACAAGACGGCAACGGACGTGTATGGTACGGAACGAGCGACAAAGGTGTCGTAGACTTTGAAGGCACCCTGTCCAGCAAGAAAGTGTCAGCCTTGAAATGTACCCCTGATGGCAGCCTCTGGGTAGGTACAAAGCAGAATGGTCTGACACGCATCAAAGACGGCGTTTCCACAATCTATTCTGTCGCGAAAGACAGCATGTCCACCATCATCGACGACCATGTCAATGCGCTTTGTACAGATAAGATCGGCAATCTGTGGATTGCCACCAATGGCGGTCTGCAGGTATTCAATATCCGCATGGGGACATTCTCTTCTTACACACGTGAGAACCGTAAGCTGAATACAAATAATATTACGGCACTATTCTATGGCAAGAACAACAAACTGTTAATAGGTACTGGAGAAGGTTTGACCATTCTGAACCTGTCCACTACAGAGATCCAGCACCTGACAGGCAATTCCACAAACCTGAAGACCTTCACCAACAACTTTATTACACAGGTGTTCCAGGATTCACGTGGACTGTTATGGATAGGTACCCGCGATGGTGCCAACATCCTCAACCTGGAGAACGACAACCTGGACTACCTGACAGAGAAACAGGGACTGTGCAACAATAATATATGCGGTATCACAGAGGACAAGCGCGGCAACATCTGGATTACCACAAGCAATGGAGTCAGCCGTGTTGTGGTACAGCGTGACCACGAGGAAAGCTCGTTTACCTATGGCCTTTACAATTACAGCGTGGCCGACGGACTACAGAGCAATGAGTTCAACCCCGGCTCCATTCTGACCAAACAGGATGGCGAGGTTCTTCTTGGCGGTCTATATGGTACAAACTGGACACGCCATGACAAGAGCAATAGTGATGGACAGATCAATGTCATGCTCACCCAGCTGTTTATTGGTGAGGAAGAGATCCTGATTGGCCACAAATACGACGGGAAAGTCATTCTTACCCAGGCTCTTAATGAGACCAGCCACATAGAATTGGACAACGACCAGAATACTTTCACCGTCAAGTTTGCTGCCGGCAACTACAACCAGAGCGAAAGGCTGCAGTTCAAATACTGGATGGAAGGACTTGACCAAGACTGGAAAAACGGTGACGCCCTGAATCATGGGGTCACCTTCCGCAATTTGAAAAGCGGTACATACAAGCTACATGTCATGGCAGTCAGTGCTGAAGGTGCTGTAAGTAATAAGGAAAGAGTGGTGGAGTTTGTTATCCATCGCCACTGGTTACTCTCTTGGTGGATGATTGCTGCCTATGCTGCCATACTGGTCTTTATCTTTTACATCTGGAAAATAGGAATCCGACAGATCAAGGAAATCAAATCCAAGAAGGAGGCTATCATCGAAGAGCTGAAACGTCAGAAAGAGGAGATCATTGCTACCAGCGATGACCTTCGCCATCCCATGGCACGAATGACAAGCATTATTGGAAACCTTTCTGAGAGCGGAAAGAGTCTGGAAGAGCGCGAACAGCTGAATGCCTTGCACTCACAGATGCTGCAGGTCATTACACGTGTCACCGAGATGCAGACCAGCCTGGAGAATCCTGAGGAAAGAGCCAAACAGGATGTACGGAGCCGCTATGCACTCAATTCCAAGGGAGAAATGAACCTGCCAACTCTCACCAGCGATGATACCATCAATGAGCGCAGGTCACGAATAACAGACCAGTCCACAAGTGAGTATGTGGTGGTTATCATCGATGACAACGAGGAATTCCTCAGATTCATCAGCAACGAATTGCGCGATGTCTACGACCTGCATATCTATAATGACACCCGAAAGGCTGAGAAAGACCTGGATACACTGAATGCCCATATCGTAGCTTGTAAGCAAGAGATGCGAGGCATCTCAGGCAGCGACCTGTGTAACGACATCAAGATGAATCCTGTACTCAACAAGATCAAGTTCGTGCTCATGACAGAAGGTATTCTCACGCCACAGGACATGAAGAGCATGAACATCACCATGTCTGCCGATGACTATCTGGCTAAGCCCTTCAATGTGAACGATGCCATCATGCGCTTCAACGCTCTCTTAGGTCTGGGTCCCATCAAGATGAACACCCATCTGATAGAAGGCTCTGAGACCCGTATGCTTGAGAGCATCAACTCCAGTATGACCACTTCAACAGAAAACATCGACCTGTCTGAATATAGGAAAGACAAGCCTCAGGAAGAAGTCGTCACACACGATGAGATGAGTTTGGTCGAGACTACCTTCAAGAGCCGCAATCCTCTTGCCAGTCAGGATACTACGGTGGCCACAAAGGAAGAAAATAACACTGAGGAAGGTGAACGCGAAGATCTGATGAGCGAGTTCTCCATGGTCGACACCATTGACCGTCAGTTGCTGAAGAACATTGAGCAGTATGTGCTGCAGAACATGAGCCGCGGACAGATCAGTCTGGAAGAGATGGCTAATGCCATGGGGATGGGACGTGTACCTTTCTTCCATAAAGTGCGTAGCATCACCAACAAGACTCCTACGGAACTGGTCCGTGACCTCCGTCTGAAACATGCTTGTGTGCTGCTGAAGCGCACCAACATCAACATGAGTGAGCTGGCTTCCAATGTAGGCTTTGTGACAGCAGAGAATTTCATCAACACATTCAAGGAGAAGTTCGGACTGTCACCCCTTGAATACCGTCTGAAGCACAGCAAGTAAAACCTGTGCTCTATGGAAGCGATGAGTGGTAAGTATTGGATGGAAGATTCAAGAATCATGAAGTGGATATTGAAAGTACCGGCAATACTTATCACTTTCTTTCTTCCATCGGCCTCCTTATTAGCACAAAACGCGGATACGCTTATCCGACGACATCTGGAGACTGAAGGCGTTCGCTTCTCCTGCGACAACAGCGTCAAGCTGCTGATGAGCGGACAGGAAAAGTTCGACGATATGTTCGATGCCATCCGTCATGCAAGGAAAAGCGTACATCTGGAGTACTTCAATTTCCGCAATGATTCCATAGCCTCCCTGCTCTTCGACATTCTGCGGGAGAAACGTCGCGAAGGGGTTGAGGTTCGTGCACTGTTCGATGGTTTCGGCAACGACTCCAACAACCAGCCACTACAGAAACGGCACATTCGTGCTTTGCGTCAGGATAGCATCGATATACATGAATTCGACCCTATCCGTTTCCCATGGGTTAATCATATTTGGCCTCGTGACCACAGAAAGATTGTGGTGATTGACGGACACATAGCCTATACCGGTGGAATGAACGTGGCCGACTATTATATAAAAGGTACGGAACAAGTGGGTGAATGGCGCGACATGCACTGCCGCATAGAAGGAAGTGCGGTCAACGACCTCCAGCATATTTTTGCCCGTATCTGGCAAAAGACCACCAAGGAGGAATTAACAGACAGCAACTATTATCAAGGCGGTCATGCAGGCACAAAGACCGTAGGCATCATCAACCGCGAGCCCCACCTGTCAAACATGATCATGCGACAGTTCTACGTGGGAGCCCTTGACTTTGCTCAAGACTCAGTAAAGATCATCAATCCTTACCTCACCCTGCTCCCTTCCATCCGCAAGGCTTTGAAGCGTGCCATAAAAAGAGGTGTCAAGGTAGAGTTGATGGTTTCAGCCAAAAGCGACATTCCCCTTACACCGGAAGTGGTGTTCCGCAATGCCAGGAAATTGCAGAAGCAGGGTGCAGAGGTGTGGCTTTACAAACCGGGCTTCCACCACTCCAAAATCATGACGGTGGATGGACGTTTCTGCACCGTAGGCAGTACAAACCTCGATGCCAGGAGCCTGCGATTCGACTATGAGGAAAATGCTGTCATTCTTGATCAGGAAACAACACAGGAACTCGACCTCATGTTCAACCAAGACAAGAAGCAGAGTTTTCGCCTTACCGATGAGACGTGGCACAGATTCCGCACACCCTGGCAGCGTTTTGTCGGATGGTTCGGCCACCTGCTTCAGCCTTGGCTGTAATGAGCCAGTTCTTCCTTCATCAGCTGTATTTCCACTTCAGAGATACCATTCCATCTCAACAGGTCTATCGTCTCCTGGTCAAACTCACGATCCACGTCAAAGGGCTCGTTTCTCAGTTCGGCCACTTGACTGAAACGTTCTTCAGCTGCCATGATGTCACCGCTCAACCATAGGCGTAAACCGTCGTTAAGGACATCGTCAGCTACAGGTTTGTCTGTCCCCAGCAGCTTCTCGTAAATCTTACCTGCCTGCTGTAATTTTCCACTGCCCAACAGCGTCCATGCCATCACACGTTGGATATGCTGGTCATCAGGTCGCTCGTAATCCATCTGGTACAGTATCTTCAGAGCCTCTTCATAACGCTGCAGATTACTCAGACAGATGACCTTGTTCAACTGATAGCTCTTATGACCTTCATGCATCAGCAGCAGCCGGTCATACGCATCCAAGGATTTTTGATAGTCCTTCGTGTTGAACACTGCTCTTGCATATCCAGCCAGTGCCCGCTCACTGTCGGGCTTGAGCCTCACTGCCGTACTGAAATAATCTATCGTTTCCTTCTCTGCCATGGAATCTGATGATTCGCCATGAAGCAGCACAGTACCACATAACAGGAAATACTGGAAGTCCTGGTCTCTATCACTACAATTGTTCAGTACTGATTTAGCATCCTCATATTGACGGCGTTTTATAAGAAAAGCCGCCACTTCACACATACACTTCTCGAAATCAGTTCCGTGCAACAGCTGATTGGCGAATATCAGTTTCAACCGTTTGTTCCCGTAATCTTCTTCAAAAGGATTCTGGAACAGACTTCTATAGGAATAGAGCTTAAAGAAACGATAAATGTCCTGTAAGTAAATACGCCTGATATAGGCGGGGCTTCGTCTTTCTTCTGCTTCTACTTGTCCCCCCACCATCGTAGCTTCACCGTTCTCCAGCATATCCAGGAGTTTCTGCGGCAACATACCCACAACCTTGTCAAAAGCCAGCACAAATGAGTATTTGTCACTCTCGCAGAAAGATCCTGTCTGCATCATCTTGTGTAGGAACCTCTTTCCTTGCACTCCATTCCATATCTTACTGACTGCGGGGTGATGTGGTGTGAAAGGCATCAGCCAGTTGCATGTTTTCAGGAAGAATGAATGACGCTTCATCTGGGCGAAGCCTCCAAAATAGATGTCAGCTCCAGAACGCTGCATGTCTATCATCTTCTGCATATTCTCCTCCAGGGTCTTCATCCTGCGTTCAGAACTCTCTGGGTCCAGGATGTCCTCCATCGGGTCGTCCTCCACTTCCTCTATTCCATTACGCGTCAGACGGAATGTATTGTTCTTCAGCAGTTCGGGCATGATTTCCTCGTGTATCTTCCGCGTGTCGCTTTCTGCATCCATACAGTAAATCAATTGGAGTTGCAACTCTGTCAGTTCTTCACGGCACTGTTGGTTCTTACCCATTTCATCCACAACTTCACGAACCTGTGGAAAGAGTCCCATAGTCTCTGATTGGGTTACCAGGCAGAGTCCCCACCCCACTAATGCACGTTGGCGTACATACTCGTCTGCTGATGACTGATACACCTTCGCCAGCACTTTGAACTTGGATACATCAAACACGTTCATCACTGACAGTGTCAATGCGCTCAGGATCAATTGCTGGTCTGTGGAATCAATGGTTGGCGATGTCAGCAAATCGGCAAAAGCATCTACCTGACGGTCATTCCATGACCCAGAGGTGAGCACATAGTCAAACAAGTCCTCTCTCATCTGCGTGTGAAGCTCTTGCAACTGCTCATCCTTGGACTTACGCACATGTTCAGGATCAAGCTGTATCATAGCCATATCCGATACATAGCCCTCCAACCTTTGGCGGATACCGTCAATGCTCCAGTCGTTCTTGCCGTTATTAACACGGGCATACATGTTCTTCAGCAATGACGACTGGTCATTACGCTCTTTGGCCATTACATCAACAACCAACAGCAGCAGTCGGTGCAACAGTCGTTCATAGACTTCTTCACGCTGAGGGTCTTTGAAACCCTTGCGCCAGTAGTCGGCCATTAGCTCATAGTCTTTACGGATATCAGCAATCTGCTCAGAGAAATGATACTGAGGATGGGAATAGACAAATGACTCCATTCCTGCAATAGCCTTGGCCAATTCCTTCTTCCCTATAAGCCTGATTATCTCATTCATCGCCTGTTTCTCTCAATTATTTCTTCAACCACTTCCTAGCCTGGTCGATATCCTTTTGCCTGGGTGCTGCCATGTGTTCGAATTTCATGTCACGAGGCAGGGAATCTGCCTTTTCTGGAGACACGCCACAATATTTCACGACCAGTTCGCTATAATGTCTTACACCGTGGCGGTTGATGGAATCCACAGCCATATCGTATCCTTTCTTCAAGACCTTCAACTGCTTCTGGCGATTTTTGTCATCCATACCTTTTTTGCGGAAGGCCAACACACCCATCTTCCAATCCATCCTGCGGGTGTCTGCCAGCATCCTGTGCTTCGACAGCCGGGCTTCCATGGCCTGGGGCTCTGTCAGCCATACTGCATCCATCTCGTTGTTCTGCAACATACGCAATCTGATGCCGACATCGTTCACCTGGATCTTAAACACCCGTTCTTCCTTCAGTTTTGCGCTGTCCACGGCCCAGTCCACAAGCATGTCTGTCACTGAGTAGCGCGTCATGGCCACCATCTTGTCGTCCAGTTGCTTCAGGTCACGGATACGTGCCGTGCGGTTCGTCAGCAGTTGCCAATACGCACCTGTTGACGTCACATAGTCCAACGAAGTGCCCCTGCTGATGATACGCTCCGTACGGACCAGGTCAGAGATACTACCCTCTACCCTGCCACGTACCAACGCCGTATCACAATCCATCTGTGCCATGAAACGCTTCAGACGGACATCGGCACCCAGAGAATCGAATAGTCCCTGTTCCTTCGCCACTATCAGTGGCAGGCAGTCAAGAGTTGGCAGTACTGCCACCTTCAATGCTGCTGAGTCCTCACGCATCATTTTCAACCGCTGCTGACGGCTGATGCGTTTCTTTTCTTCATATGTCTCACCGCATGCAGCCAAGAGCAATGCAGCCAAAACAATTGTCAATAGTTGTTTCATGGCTGCAAAATTACGAAATAAATTTCATAACAGAAAACATTTAACGTAACTTTGCCGTTAAATGAGCATGAATTTGCCCCGTCATAACAAAAAAAGAAACGAGTTTCTTTGTTTTGCACTCGACTTTTCGTAACTTTGTAAGAATTCTCAGCTTTTCTTTGTATAAAGGCAGTCTGGGAGATTGAGGAAAAACTGGGTTACGAATTGGCAACCGTACTCAATTCCACATTCTGCTATAAACTGCATCAAAGAACACCTGACGATGAACCACCAGCCGTACTATAGCCCATCATTGAGTGCAAAGGTACAAAGAAAAAATGATAACGCCAAATTCTTCAGGAGGCAAATTGCATTATGTCATTGTTTTTATGAAAAAGATTAGTAAATTGGAGGGTATTATGCCTGCCACTCCTTAAAAATATAAAAAGGAAGTGTTTTTCTGTTTGCCCAATCTCATAAATAACAAAAGTTGTATTATATTTGCACCAAAAAGTATTGATCTGACTCTTCATATTCTCAAACCTCTGCCACAGTTTGGCGTACCCTTGTCATACTTTTGCAGATAAAATCATAGAAACATGGACAACGATAGAGGACAAAGTTTGATAACCAAATACGTTTGGGTGATAGAAACCATCTATCGCAGACGTAAGATTTCGTTCAAGGAGCTGAACGAGCTGTGGCTCCGCGATGACATTAGCAGAGGTGTGGATATCCCCAAACGTACCTTCGACAACTGGCGATATGTCATCTGGGATATGTTTGGTATCAACATCGTCAATGAAAACCGTGGTGAATATCGTTACTATATCGAGAACGAGGAGGACATCAGCAAGAACGGACTCCGTTCCTGGCTCTACAATACGTTCTGTGTGAGCAATGCCTTGGCCAACAGCCAGAGCATCAAGGACCGCATCCTCCTAGAGTATGTGCCGTCTGGACAGCAATACCTCCAGCCCATCATCGAAGCCATGAAGGAGAACCGTGTCCTGAACATCACCTATCACAGCTACTGGAAGGACGAAGAGAACAACTTCGACGTGCAACCCTATTGCGTGAAGCTGTTCCTCCAGCGTTGGTACATGGTCGCTCGAAGTACCTATTCATATTATTACAAGAAAGGGCCGCGCATCTATGCCCTTGACAGAATTCAACATCTTCGAGCTACAGAAGAGAAATTTGAAATGCCAAAGGATTGGACAGCCAAGGATTTCTTTGAAGGCTGCTTTGGCATCATAGCAGAACAGTCTGTGAAGATACAACTAGTCAAGCTGAAAGTATCAGCAGGACAAGCCAACTACATCCGTGATTTAAAGATGCACGAATCGCAGGAAGAGATTGAACGTAATGAAGAATACAGCATCTTCACCTTTAATATCCGTCCAGAGTTTGACTTCCAGCAAGAACTTCTCTGGAACGGTGAGGATATGGAAGTGCTGGAACCTCTCTGGCTCCGTAAGGAGATTGCCGGTAAGATAAAGAGAATGTGGAATAAATATAATAAGGATTAAGATGACATTAAAAAACACATTAGAAAACGTCTCCTTGACGTCCACAACAAACATTGAAAAAAAATTTGAAGAGATAGCCAAAATAATGTTGTACGATGGCTATCTCAAAGTGCGTAATGAATACCGGGTGTATATAAAAACTGTTGAGTTTTATTTGCATGCAGAGGAAGGTAGTCTGCTGAACGTATCAGACCCAATTGTCTATCACAGAAATGGAAAACCTCACAAAGGTGACGTTCCTTATTTCCCTATAATGACGCTTCATGCTCATGTTTCTGGGTTTGACATCACTTTCGAGAACGAAGCTTTAAAATACAGGGCTTCAGCTCTTATTCGAACTTATGCTATTTTTGATGAAAAGTCGCAGTGTTTTATCGAAACTAAAAAAGGATGCAAGTACGATGATAGATCAACCTATCTTTACAACTATCTGAATGGGTTCTCAGTCAATGGAAATAATGATATTATATGGGTTGACCAAGCCTCATCAGCAAAACATGAACTGAATCTACCAACTCCCAGAAGAAATGTTTTTGAGTACGTAGGAGAAGAGAAGACAAACAAAAGAGATATGCGTCTCTGGAGCTATTCTCGGAAAAACGAAATTGAAGTATGATAAAGGATATTGATAGCAATAAGGTATACATATCCAACCAATTGGAGAAGAAATATTCAGACACCTTCAGGCGACTGACGGCATTGTTCAGCGAAGAGGGTGTTGAGTGGGACATTATTCCTCACACCAATGATATATGGGTTCGAGATTACATGCCAATTCAAATAGAAGACAACGATTTTCTGCTTTATCGCTACGAACCAGATTATTTGTTAGACGATCCTAAAAGAAAAGCAACCATCACAGATGCGTCATTCGTCTGCAATTCGATGGATATTAGGCATCGCGTGACAGATATCAAGATAGATGGAGGTAATGTGACTCTTTGTGGAGAGTATGTAGTAATGACTGATAAGGTGTTTGTGGAGAATAACAAAGAAAAAAACGACGAAGCATTCAAGAAACAATTGGAAGCTGTGTTAAGGCATAAAATCATATTTATACCTTGGCATTGTATAAATCCGAAAGACGAAGATTCAGATGTATATGGACACTCCGATGGCTTTGTTCATTGGTGTGGTGGAAATAAAGTCATGATGTCAAATCATAGAAATACAGATCCGAAAGAAGCATCGGAAATTCGCAGAATCATGGAATCATTTGGTTTTGAGGTAACCGAAATGCTTTTTGATGTCCCTCATCCAGAGCCTCTATGGAATTGGGCATACATCAATTACCTTCAGGTCGGCAATCTCATAGTTATGCCTGTTTTTGGAATAGAAGAGGACAAGCAGGCCTTAGAATACATCAAGGCTCTTAACCCCAATTGCAAGATTCGTCAGATGCGTCTGCGTGATATAGCTGCAAATGGCGGGGCTTTACATTGTATCACATGGAACATTAAATGTCAATAAATGGAATGAAAGACTTTGCAGCAATAGATTTCGAAACAGCCAATAACGAGCGTTCTTCGGTTTGTTCCGTTGGAATCGTTATTGTTCGTAACGGAGAGATAGTAGATTCGTTCTATTCTCTCATCCAACCAGAGCCGAACTATTATAATTATTGGTGTTCGCAGGTACATGGTCTTTGTCACGAAGACACAGATGACGCCCCTGTGTTCCCCAATGTATGGGCTCAGATAGAGCCTCTGATAGAGAACTTACCGCTCGTTGCTCATAACAAGCCTTTTGACGAAGGTTGTCTGAAGGCCGTATTCCGCGTCTATCAGATGGACTACCCTGACTATGAGTTCTATGACACCCTTTGTGTCTCACGGCGTGTACTCCCTGATTTAGAAAACCACCAGCTTCAGACAGTCGCTGCTGCCTGTGGTTATGAGTTAAAGAACCATCACCACGCCCTTGCCGACGCAGAGGCCTGTGCCTGGATTGCGAGAGAGATACTGTAAAAAAAGAAGTTATGAAACAAGATCAGATTGTAATATATCAGACGGAGGACGGACAGACACAGATTGATGTCCGGCTGGAGAATGAGACGGTGTGGTTGACGCAGACTCAGATGGCTCAACTATTCAAGTCATCTCGTACGAACGTATTGGAGCATATCCAGCATATCTACGAAGTAGAGGAACTGGAGAAAGAGGCAACATGTCGGAATTTCCGACAGGTTCGTCAAGAGGGCAAGCGTATGGTTAATCGTACGATGACGATGTACAATCTTGACATGATAATCTCCGTTGGATATCGAGTCAATTCTAAACGAGGCGTGAAATTCCGTCAATGGGCAAACAAAGTTCTCAAAGAGTATCTGATAAAGGGCTATGCTGTGAACGAACGCATCCGCAAAGAGCAGATAGGTGAACTGCGGCAGCTGGTTGGGATGCTGGGCCGTACCATTCAGGGCCAACCACTGCTTTCCACAGACGAAACGAATGCCCTTTTCGAAGTGGTGACGGACTATACATACGCCCTCGATACGCTCGACAACTACGATTATGAGCGACTGACCATTGACAAGACTACCAAGGAGGAGCCCTTCCACGCCACTTACGAAAATGCAATGGAAGAGATTCGCCTCCTTCGTGACAAGTTTGGTGGCTCTGTACTCTTCGGCAATGAGAAAGACGACTCTTTCAAGAGCAGTATAGGTCAGATTTATCAGACGTTTGGTGGCGAGGAGCTATATCCTAGCGTGGAGGAGAAAGCAGCCATGTTGCTGTATCTGGTGACCAAAAACCACTCGTTCAGCGACGGCAACAAGCGTATTGCCGCCACGTTGTTCCTTTGGTTCCTCAACAACAACCACATTCTCTACCGTGCAGATGGTTCCAAACGCCTGGCCGATAACACCCTTGTGGCCCTAACCCTGATGATTGCCGAGAGCAAGACAGAGGAGAAGGACGTGATGGTGAAAGTGGTGGTAAACCTTATCAATCAGAGAAACGAGTGACGCAGAGGCCGTAGAGATTAAAGAGCAGTACATGCGCATGTATCAGTTTGATTACAAGAAAGCATGTTGCTCATCAAGTGATTTTGAATTTGAGAAGTTGGACTAAACATAACAAATGATATGAAGGATTTTATCATCAAGTATTACGATAGAATGAGAGATTATCTGCTGGAAGCAAACGCAGAAAACGCAGATATTGAAAGTATAACCTTTGAAGTTGATAGACTCAAAGAAGAATATTATAACGAAACGGACGAGAACACGGCTTCAACTGATTCTGAATTTGAAGAACAGGATGCAGTGTGTGGTCTATTCAAAAAGTTTGACCGTCTGCATGGTGAGGATTCCAACTTTGTGGTAAGGGAAGAAAGCCTATTGGCCAAGAAAATGGATTTAGGTTTTGGCATTGATAATTCACCCTGCCCTTATTCTGAAGAAGATTTCCCCAAGATTCAAAAGAATATAATCAATTATATGATTAAACGAGCAAAAACAGCAGAAGACGAATATTCAAAGCCATTATTGAAAGGTGATGCCCAGTCGCAACTGTCACAAGAGCAGATGGAATATATCATCAATAATATAACTCGTGTCAGTCACTCTCTAACTGATTATGTGAATAATTATGATCATGATGACTGGAATTGGCAATCAGATTGCCGCTTCATTGTACAATATGTTTTCGAGAAGGCTGCGGAACTAACTTACAAGGTAGTCATGGGGGAAACGTCTGATGAACCTGGACATGATATAAGAGAAGCCTTCACTTATTTCCAACTTTCTGTGCCAGATAATTTCCAGATGAAATTAGATAGTGTAGTGGATAAAATAGATAGTATAGTGTTGGACACCACAGACTTTATAGAGAATAACGACTACCACTTATGCAATAAATTAACGTGGTTCTATCCCATGATTTATAACGCAGCACTTAACGGAATGTTTTATACATTAGAACAACACGCTTGCACGCCACCACTCCATTCTACAATGGAGCCGTAGAGATTAAAGATCAGTATATGCGCATGTATCAGTTTGACTACAAGAAAGCATGTTGCTCAGTGAATGATTTTGAATTTGAAAAGTTAGAATAAATAAAAGAATATGAATCACCAAGAACTTGACAACCTTATTACTTTTAAGATGGGACTTCCGTCTCTCTATCATATCATGCTTGGTATGTCTTCAGACGAGACAGAAGATTACGAACAAAAACTGATAGATAGGGCTACAGACAATTATAACCTAAATGATTTCCTCAAGAAATATGATATAATTGTCGAGCGAACCGCCTTCACAGAAGACATGCGACTTCACGAAATCACAGTCACGATTCCTATCGAACACATAGAAGAGAAAGATGTCCAAATGCTCTACAACTATTTTGCTTATCGCATGAATGTTGTAGAGAAACAATTCAATTTCACATCTGATGCTAATGACACTATCAAGAATCTGAACATCTCCATTCACTCCGATTTGTACGACGTAAGGATTACAAAGGAGACAGACGAAGAAAGTGGAGAAGAACGCATCGTAATTCTTTTCATTTCAGAAGACGAGGTAAACCTTGACAAACTCCGTTGTCTGGCTATCATTACAAACAACGAGAAGGGTTTTTTTATTGAAGTCGCTAAGTATGTTGAACAATATATTAACTAATATTTTTTATAAAATAAACAGAAAAAATTATGGACATTTCTAATTTTTCATTAAAACAATTAGTTGACAAGATTAATAACGATTTAGGTCACACTTTTTGTGATCAATTTCGATATGAACGTAAAAAATTAAGTAACTCAGGACGTGCCTCATCTGCTGATATTTTATTCAAATTTGTAGATGAAAACCGTGACTGGGTTATTAATGAAGGGGGAGGAGTGGAATTACAATACCACTTGTATTATCGCCAAAACACGATTGGTTATGGTTTAGGTTTTAATGCTCAATATGTTCCTTTTGCAAATGAAAAGAGTCCCGTTGAATATATTAAACCTTTTGTTGATGCTTTTTTACTTTTGAAGGCACACAAAAACGGAACAATACAATCATTGGAATCCTGTGGTTTTTCCTTAATCGAAGGAAATGGATGGGACGGGTTAAAAAAGATAGAAAATGATGATTACTATTTATTTGGGAAGGTAATTCAAATTCAGAATGGAATACTCTCTGATATAGATTATAATCAGATGCTGGATTACATCAAAAAAGAGTTATTTGATTTATATATCAAAATCTGGAAGCAGGTAAAAAAGATGAAAAAGGAATACAAAAATGTAGAAACAACTGTAAGTCTATTAACATTCAATAAAAACCTTATTCTCACAGGTGCCCCTGGCACAGGTAAAACCTATCTTGCAAAGCAAATTGCTGCTCAGATGATACTCGGCAAGGCGTATGACGAGAAAACTGCCTCAGAGGAAGAAAAGGAGAAAATGAAGGAGCAATATGATTTTGTGCAGTTCCATCCGTCCTTTGATTATACGGACTTTATGGAAGGGCTACGCCCAATTGACAACAATGGGAACATTTCCTTCCGTAGAGAGGATGGCATCTTTATGAAGTTCTGCCGCAAGGCTTTGAATGCTTATAATAAGGAAGAGAAGAAAGATGAGGCACCTAAATATGTGTTTGTCATAGATGAAATCAATCGTGGTGATCTGTCAAAGATTTTTGGAGAGCTGTTCTTTAGTATTGATCCAGGATATAGAGGCGAAAAAGGAAAGGTGAAGACTCAATACAGCAATCTCTGGAAAACTGAGAAATTCGGAGATTCAGATTCATTCTTTATTCCGGAAAATGTGCATATCATCGGAACAATGAATGACATAGACCGCAGCGTAGAGAGTATGGACTTCGCTATGCGACGCAGATTCGCTTTCAAAGAAGTGCAGGCAGAAGACAGGATGGAGATGATAGAAGAAAGCGCCAAACTATCTCCTTTCTATACGGAGATAAAGGAACGCATGACCAATCTGAATCTTGCCATTCTCACTATTCAAGGTCTCTCTACGGCTTATCAAATTGGTGCAGCATATTTCCTGAAGTTGGAGAACTATATAACAAGCGACGAGAAAATTGGAGACGATTCATGGAAGAGCCTATGGGATAATCACTTGTATGGTCTGCTATTTGAATATCTGCGTGGCTTACCAAATGCCGAAGAAGATTTGGATACATTGTATCGTGCATACACTTTAGAAGACAAATATAGGATGGAAAACAAGAAAGCCATAAAAATACCATCTCAAGATGCCTAATATTGTCCATTTTACAGACAACTATTCCGAAGGGAAGCCCATAAAAGATAAGAACTGTATCTCTGACATTCTGCAAATAGCCAGTATTGGACGTTTGCAGGATGCCCCTGATCTTTTGTTGTTTCCACATTCCTTTTCTGAATTGAAAGACGGAATAAGCGATTTGTCCATCCTAACATTACGTGATGCACAGTATGAAGGAAATGAATGTGTGTCAGTTAAAGCATGCACGGGCAACTTGATGGGATTTGTAGGGGTGAACGATACATCTGTCAGTATTCATTCGCGTTTCACGCACAAGAAACATAATGGGGAGGTGGATGAGAATGCGCAAGATTTCTTTCTCTACTATCTTCTACAAAAGGTGTTCTCTATCAACATCTTTGATTTGGAACACACCAATAGCCGAGAGGACAAGGTATTTGATTTTCTTCTCTTCCTATTCCCTATGATGCTAAAGAATGCATTGTCACAAGGGCTTTTCAAAGAATACCAGACACGTTGTTATGATGACGCAAAGGTCAAAGGAGTCATAGACATAAACCGTTACATACGGCATGACATTCCTTTCAAAGGTACTGTCAGTTATTCGACACATGAGCGTAGTCTTGACAACTCTATGACACAGTTGATTCGGCACACTATAGAGTTTATCAAACATCATCCATTTGGTTCAAGTATACTTAACCAAAATAATGACATAATAGAATCTGTGAATCAGATAGTTCAAGCCACGCCATCCTATAATCAGCGAGACCGCATGCGGATTATCAATATGCACAGACGGCCGAAAGTGCATCCCTACTTTACCAAATACAGAGATTTACAACAATTGTGTGTGCATATACTAAGACACGAAGCGCTGAAATATGGAAAAGAAAAGAACAAGATTCATGGTGTTTTGTTTGATGGCGCCTGGTTATGGGAAGAATATTTGAACACTATTCTTAAGAAATGCCATTTTAACCATGCTGAGAACAAATTAAAACGCGGCGGGTTGCCAATGTTTGAACAAGCAAATGCAGATAAGGGAATAATGAGCTATTCCCAAACACTTTATCCGGATTTCTATAAAGATAATTTTATTATTGATGCAAAATATAAACATTTGAATAGCGGCGTGGGAAAAGAAGACCTGTATCAGGTCATATCTTATATGTATTGTACAAAGGCAAATAATGGGGGTTATTTGTTCCCTGACGAAAACAACGCTAATTGGAGTAAGTTCCAATTAATGGGGCATAATGGCTTCATCTACTTATTGCCATTTCATGTACCACAATCTTCTGTAGACTATAAAACATTTATCGAGTGTATAAAGACATCAGAAAAAAGAATCGTAGCCAAGATTGAGGAAATTCAATGACAACTTACATCTCCAACTCCTCCCACTACAAAGAAGTGCTTTCGCGTGTAACCCACGTGAAGCATTCTTTGTGGATTGGTACTGCCGTCATCAAGGACTTGTATGTGGAGGAGGGTAAAGAGAAGAAACCATTTTTGACACTCAATGCCTAGCTCATTCGGTATAGTGCGGAGATGACGCATCATAGTTAATAATACATTCAATAAAAATTTCAAATGAAAACATTAGCAAACCTATTGAAAGAATTTGACGGCAGGCATTTGACGGAACCACAATTAACAGAACAGTTTGAGATGATTGCAAAGGCAGCCATCTTTGGAGGACATTTCCGAGTTAACGATGAATATAATGTTTACATCGTAGAGGTGGAATTCTATTTCCATTCTGAGGATGATGCCGTCAGCAGTGTTCACGATTTTGCAATGTATCATCGAGGAATGGTTGACTGGTTCCCTATTGGCTCGTTACATCCACACCGTTCAGGGATTGATGTGACATTCGAGAGAAAAGGCGCATATCGTGCCAGTTTCCTGATTAGAAAATATGCAATCGAAGATAAGAAGATTAACACCCCCAGTTATTTACCAGAAGACCTGATAGGGTATACTGGTTGTATTTTAGGTGATGGCCCAAAAATAGAATGGGTGGATACTAACTACGACGACATACCATTGAAAAGAAATCCAAGAATCAAGGTGCGAGCTTATGATGAGCAAGGAATCCCCCTCAATGATGATAAAGGTAACAAGCAATACGACGATCGTCCTTGGCGGTTCACAAAAGCATAACATCAAATGAAAGAAACTGTATTTATCTCCGAATGGCTCAAAAAGAGTTACCCTTTGGTGCATGACAGCCTATGCCATGCGTTTGACAAATGTAAAATCTCGTTCCAGATATTACCTTACTCCAATGACATCTGGTGTCGTGACTTCATGCCTGTTTATATAGGTAATGGTAAATATGTGGGTTATAATTACCGCCCAGATTATCTGTGGGACATTCCATCCCAAAGGCAATACATCACGAATCAGCCAGCAGCTTGTGAAGATGTCGTTTTTGAGATGGCTGACATCATGGACGTTATCTTTGATGGTGGGAATTATGTAAGATGCGGAGAAACGGTCTTGGTTACAGACAAGATTTTCATGGAGAATCCACAATGGCGACCACTGCGTCTGATAGAGCGGATGGAAGAAGCGTTTCAAGCAGAGGTAATCCTCCTGCCTTGGGATATGGAAGACGAATGTGGCCACGCTGATGGAATGATAGCTTGGTTAGGTAGAAATCGCATACTCTTGAATAACTTCCAGCAGTTGGAGAAAGGTAAAGATAAGCCTTTTACAAAAAGGGTCATAAAAATACTGGAGGCACACTATGACATCACTGAACTCAGCTACAACTGCAAAGTTCATCCAAATAGTTGGTGCTATCTCAACTATTTGGAGACCAACAATGGAATAATTATTCCTGCTTTGTCAGAAATAATGGATTGTGACAACGACCTTGCTGCACTTGAGTGCTTCAAGGAACTTTTCCCTAAAAAGAAAGTTGTGCAGGTCTTTGCTGCACCTTTAATTAATAAAGGTGGTGCTATCCATTGCATCACATGGAACTTATTTCAGCAATAGCCTATGACCGCTTACATCTCCAACTCTGTCCACTATAAAGAAGTGCTTTCACGGGTTTTGCATGTGAAGCACTCTTTGTGGATTGGTATAGCCGACATCAAAAACTTGTATATCGAGGATAGAAAGCAGATGAGATTAGCCAGTATGCAATATGGTTTTTCTTAAAGGAATAAGGTTAAACGCGAAAGAAGGAATTGATAGGAAGCATTATCCTTTCAACATTCCTGCATTAAGGGATTTCGAAGAATTGTCTTTTGAAAGTCCTATGACTTTCTTTGTTGGTGAGAATGGAATGGGTAAGTCCACCCTGATAGAAGCAATAGCCATTGTCATGAACTTTAACCCAGAAGGAGGTACTGCTAATTTCAACTTTTCCACATCAGATTCTCATTCAGAGCTATGCAATCATCTGATTACGATTAGAGGTGCCAAAAGAAATCGGGATGGTTTCTTCTTGAGGGCTGAAAGTTTCTATAATACGATCTCATACATGGACACGGTGAATGATACAGGTAGAAACATTTATGATTACTATGGAGGAAAAAGACTGCATGAGGTTTCTCACGGCGAAGGATTCTTAAATATGCTCAACCATCGATGCCGAGGTAATAGTTTCTTTATCTTCGATGAACCAGAGGCGGCTTTGTCTCCTTTCTCCCAAATAAAAATGCTGGCAAGAATGCATCAATTAGTTAAGGAAGACTCCCAGTTTATCATTTCCACTCACTCTCCCATATTGATGGCATACCCTGGCGCAACTATATATCAGTTGACAGAAAACGGTATACACCAGACATGCTATGACAAGACTGAGCACTATATGCTGATGAAATACTTCTTAAACAATACGGATCAGTATTTGAAAGATATTGGTATAGACATGTGAGATCTTCCTTATTGATAATGTATTTTTCTTTGACCTCTGCCACCAGTTGGCAGAGGTCTTTGTTTACTTTGCACAATAATAGTAATGTTGATATAATATGAAAGCTTATCGATTCGTACACTTGAATGTTCACTCACATTATTCAATAAATGATGGGTGTGCCAGCATTAGGGAATTGGTGGATGCCGCCATCAAAGACGGAATGCCTGGCATTGCTATTACTGATAATGGCAATATGTTTGGCATCATGGAGTTTTTTGACCATGTCAGTCGCATTAACATCGAAAGAACGGAGAAAGGCAAGAAACCTTTCAAGGCAATCATTGGGTGTGAGCTATATGTGGCTAAGCATGGTCCCAAAGAACAAAAAGATGGTCACAAGGATTTGAAAGGCTACCATCTGACTGTTCTCGCCAAGAACTTGACTGGCTATAAGAACCTCATGAAGATTGTGAGCAATTCATGGACTGACGGTTTCTATGGAAGCCCTCGAACAGACCGTGCGGATTTGGAGAAGTACCATGAAGGTCTGATTGTCCTATCAGGTAGTGCTGGCAGTGAGGTCTTTTATAAGATTTCCTATGGTGACATAGAAGGTCTGGATGAAACCATCAAATGGTATCAACAGACTTTTGGTAAGGATTATTATATGGAATTGCAACGCAATGTTGGTTGTGATTATAACAGTTACACGCCAAGTGACTTTATGCTTGATCAGCAAAAGGTTAATGCCGTTCTAATGCAGAAAGCAAAGGAATATGGTGTAAAAGTTGTAGCCACGAATGATGTTCATTATGTGGCTCCTGAAGATTTGACTGTTTACAATATCCAACAATGCTATGCTACAGGCAAGACAATGGAGGAATATACAGCTCAGATGCCATTCGAGTCTCGCTGGCTGAGAAGCAGAAAAGAGATGTGCGAATTGTTCTCTGATGTTCCTGAAGCTATAGCCAGTACAATGGAGATATATAATAAGGTAGAGTTCTTTGACATACGCCATGCTCCCATCGTTCCTGCTATTTACATTCCCGATGGTTTCGGGAATGAGAGAATAAGCGAGGAAGATGCCTACTTAGAATACTTGTCATTTTCCAAAGCAAAACAGATATACGGGAAACCGCTTTCCGAAGATGTGGATGACAGACTGAAGTTTGAACTAGAAATTATAAGGCAAAGAGGAGCGTCTGGTTATTTTCTCTTTCTACAGAATATAATCAATATAGTTCAATCAGAGCTTGACGTATGGGTTGGCCCTGGACGCGGCTCAGCTGCTGGTAGTCTTGTATGTTATTGCTTAGGTATTACTAAGATAGACCCTTTGAAACATGATTTGCTTTTCGAACGGTTCCTTAGTATAGGGGGCACGACGTTCCCAGATATCGACATTGACTTCGATGATGAAGGTAGGGAACGTGTTATTAAATGGCTTCAGGATAAATATGGCAAGGAATGTTGTGCTCATATTGTGTCGTTTAGCACATTCTCCACAGCAAATGCTTTCAGCACCATAGCACGAGTTAACCAATTGCATACTCCAGAGACAATGGCTATAAATGAAGTGCTTTCGTCTCATTATGGTTATTCTTGGCGTTCCATAAAAGACGTTATAAAATATGAGCCAAAGCTGAAAAAGGTTATTCGTAAAGCAGGACTACCTTTGAATAATGCAATTGATAATACTGCCGTATTGGAGCGAAAAATTCGTGGTCTGGGTATTCATGCCTGTGGCTTTATTGTCGCTAATGATCCAATAACAAACTGGGCACCCATTTCTACAGTAAGTATAGAAGATTCCAATGGCAATGATGAGATATTGAGATGTGTCCAATATGAAGGAATGCGAGTGGAATCTTCAGGTCTCATAAAGTTTGATTTCCTTGGGCTAAAGACATTATCCCAAATGAGAGATATTTGTCGGCTCATTAAGACCCGGAAAGACGAGAATTTCAATATTGATGTGATTCCAATTGATGATGAGAAAACCATGAAGCTGTTTCAGACTGGTCAAACCGAAGATGTTTTCCAATTCAATTACCAGGGGATGCAGAAGTATTTAAGAGAACTTCATCCCACATGCTTCGAGGATTTGGTAATCTTGAATTGTATGTATCGACCAGGGCCAATGGAAGATATATCAAAGCTCATCAAGCACAAAAAATCAAAGAAAGGAATAAAGTACATCATTCCTTGTATGGAAAAGTACCTTCAGAATACATATGGTATCATTGTTTATCAAGAACAATTGATGATGCTTTCGCGCTTGATAGCCAACTTCGATAGAAGTGAGAGCGACTTGCTGAGAAAAGCCCTCGGTAAAACGGATGTGCTATCCATCCTGAGACCAAAATTCATAGAGGGTGGAATGAAGAATGGCCATAAGAAGAATGCTCTTGAAAAAGTATGGAATGAGATGGAGTATAAAGGATTGTATGCTTTTAATAAGTCTCACGCTGTTTGTTGCACTTGGCTGGCCTATCAAATGGCTTATTTGAAAGCCAATTATCAAGAAGAGTTCAAACAAGTCTTCGAGAAGTATTATTCCGACTAAAATCCATTATTATTGTAAGCAGTTCAGCAAGTAGATATATCACAAAAATTCTATTGATAATGAATTTTTCTCAGACCTCTGCCACCAGTTGGCGGAGGTCTTTGTTTTCTTTGCACCATAATTCTTTTGAATATGGGAAAAATAGAGAAATATGAGAAGTTGAACAAACCTGGATTATGGTTTGTTTGTTCGGAGCATCCTGCTTCTGAACTTAAACAGTACATATATGACTTTGCTGTAGAATCCGGGTTGCCTATTGTGGTCTATTCTGGTATTCCCCAAAAGGAAATACAGAATGCAGTCATTGATCTTATAAAAACGAAATGCATTGAAAACGCTGAAAACGAAAATGAAAGAGATTGGGTGGAACATGAAATGACGGAATACGATAATCACGGTTTCTTTTGGTATCCTGAAGAATTGAACGATTTTATTCCGAATGGATTCTTTTGGAACAACTATGTTTTCTTTGATGAATTCAAGATTCTTTCGTTCACAAACAGCTTTTCTCACTTGTATCTTATTGATAACTTGTCTGAGTTAAGTCATGACTATGGAAGTGATTATTCAAGGGCTTTGACCTCTATAGAGC
>JAEEQB010000084.1 GCA_016285075.1 Prevotella sp. | reverse complement strand
TAACAGATAGAAACTTTTAAAAGATAACGATTATGATACTCTCAACAACCCCACAGATTGAAGGTCACACCATCCGCGAATACAAGGGTATTGTGACAGGTGAAACCATTATTGGTGCCAACATGTTTAAGGACCTCTTTGCCGGCATCCGCGACATCGTAGGAGGCCGTGCAGGCGCTTACGAGAAGGTGCTTTCCGAAGCCAAGGACACCTCCATGCAGGAGATGATGCAGCGTGCTCAGGCTCTTGGAGCCAACGCCATCGTAGGCATCGACATCGACTATGAGACTGTCGGAGCCAATGGCTCAATGCTCATGGTAGCCACCAGCGGAACGGCAGTTGTCATCTAAATCAGATCCATGAAGACGTTAGGAAACATCATCTGGGTCGTATTCGGAGGCTTGCACATAGCCTTGGAGTATTTCATCGCAGGTCTGATACTGATGATCACCATCATCGGCATCCCCTTCGGCTTGCAGAGCCTGAAACTGGGTATGTTGGCCATCTGGCCGTTCGGCACGAAAGTGAAGTGGCGGGAGTCACAGCCAGGCTGTCTGAGCATCTTCATGAATGTGCTGTGGTTCTTCGTTGGCGGCATCTGGATATGGTTCACCCACATCTTCTACGGCCTCATATTCTGCATCACCATCATTGGCATCCCGTTCGGAAAGATGCACTTCCGACTGGCAAAACTGGCTCTTTCACCTTTTGGAAAAGTAATCGGCTAGCCGCTTGCTACCGAAGGGACGCAAGAACTTTCATAATCAGACATGAAGGACGAAAAACGACTTCAACGGCGCAAGCGGCTGATGGACAACAAGGCCTATCAGACGATGCAGGGGCTGTCGCGCTACATGGACCGTTACTACCTGGATGCGCTCATTGGCATCATCCCTGGCTGGGGTGATGCTATAGCCTTGATCTGCGTCGTGCCGTTCGTCTATTTCTCATCGAGGGTTATCAAGAGTATTCCCTTGACACTGGCTGTCATCAACAATGCCCTGCGCGATATACTGCTGGGCATGATACCCTTCTTTGTCGGCGACATCATCGACATCTTCCACCGTGCCAACATCCAGAACATGCAGATGATACAGGGTTTCGTTGACGGCGACGAAGCCGTCATCAGGCAAGTGAACCAGCGGGCCTGGCAGTCGGTTGCCGTCCTCATCATCCTGCTGCTGCTCATAGCGCTCATGATATGGGCACTCGTCAGTTTCGGAAGTTACCTGTATTCATTGGTTGCATCCATCTTCTGAACTCATCGCACGGCATACTGGGCTTATCGCACGGTATTTTTTCGGACTTATCGCACGGTTTTTAGGGGACTTTTCGCATGGTATGCTGGGCTTGATGATTTCACAGATCTCACAGATTTTCTGCGCATAGAGTAACGGATTTTCTGCGCTGAGAGCTTTGCCGCTTATTCGAGCGTCAGCGAGTCTTAAGAACGGGACGCAAGATTTTTCAATTTTCAATTTATTAAAGTGCCTTCCACACCTTGTTCCGATGCCTCCTTTGCTTCGTTCCAACGCCTACTCTTATATAGTGCAAGGCATCAGCACGCCTCGTTCCAGGCATCCCGACAAACGACAGCAGGCATCCCGACGAACGGCAGCAGGTATTCCCGACACCCCTCCCCCACAGAACCAAGGCGGCACGTTGCGCGTTGCAGCGTTGCAGTCCATAATAAAGCCGTATTTTACCCCTATTTATACTTATATTTATATATATATTTATATATATATAAATATAAAATTATTCTTTGATATTTACTGCTATTGGGAAAACAACTGCAACACTGCAACACTGCGCGGAACTGCGCGACTGATGCTAGAGGAACTGGAAAAGCAAAGGGAATTTGACAGCAACCTCTACACTTTCAATTGAGGTTCGACGTTAGCATCACTTGCAGCATCAATTCTATCAAACACCTCGGTAGCGGATTTGCGAATGTCCGGAATGGAAGGCATAGGTTATATTTGTTTGGATTATTTCTTTTTCGTATCTTTGCAGATTGAAAGCTGCGAGGCGTGAACCTACTTCTATCATACTATCATTCAATGACAACCATTCTCATTTCAATGTCATCTACAGGCCTATCAGCGCGTCCAGTAGCAGTGCTTTGTATCATTTCAACCACATCAAGGCCTTCCTCAACCTCTCCGAATACAGTATATTGGCCATCGAGATGGGGAGTGCCACCAACAGTAGAATAAATCTTCAACTGATCATCGGTCAAGCCAGACTTTCCTACCTTGTTCTCAGCTTCCGCAGCCAGTTTGTCTTGCAATTCCTGTAGCCCGGCACGATTCCTGTCACGGCGCATCTGCATGATTTCCGCACGATGCTCGGCAGCAAGTGCATTAAAGGCATCCTGCACTTTCTGCATCCTCAGTTGCTTGGAGAACTGGCGAAGCTGTCCTTCGTTGTAGACATCTCCCCAGACAATATAGAACTGAGACCCGCTACTACGACGCTCTGGATTCACCTCGTCACCTAGCCTTGCAGCGGCCAATGCACCACGTTTATGGAAAAGTCCGTCCTTGATCTCAGCTTCAAGGGTATAGCCAGGATCTCCCACGCCAAGCATCTTTCCAGCAGGTGCGCCCTTTGAATCCGGATCTCCACCCTGTATCATAAAGTCCTTAATGACCCTATGGAAGAGCGTACCATCATAGTAGCCCTCCTTTGCCAGTTTGAGGAAGTTGTCACGATGGATGGGAGTCTCGTCATATAGGCGAACCACGATGTCACCAAGCATTGTTTGAATCTTTACTTTGCACTGCGTGCCAAGATTTTCACGTTCGGCAGAACGAGCAGGCTCGTTTTGCTCTCTCTTAATCAAATCTTTCATCTTTCTATCTTGATTTTGCTGACAAAATTACACAAAAATAGGGAAAAACATTCAATTCAGAAGTGAAGAATTGTTATTTTGGCAAGAAAACTGGTGCTCACCATTTAAAAGATAGTCCTCACTACTTTTTTCTGATGAAAATTGAGTAATTTTGCAGCGGATTTTAAATACGGAATAGAAACGATGATAAGATTGGAAAGATTAAAGACCTGGTTTCTGATAGCAGTTCTGACCATTTGCGGAACGGCCAGTTTTGCCTCATGCTCTTCAAATGAGGACAATGCAACTGAGCAAAGCAGCATCACAGATATTGCTGATAAAGTTTGGACTTTCAGTCAGGCCCACCCCGGCGGATTCACGCTTGACATCCGCACGATGACGGAGCCGACTGAAGGGATAGCCGTCAGTTATGCAGCTACTCAGAACAGCCATTCGCGTGACCAGCTTGACAAGGTTGTGAGCCATGCCTTGCAGCATGAAGGATATGTAGGCGGTTGGCTTAACCGCGAGGATGGCCTTTACTATTTCGACAGTACAAAGCTTTTCCCGAAGAATGACCTGCAAGGTGCTATCCAGTTCGGAAAGGAGAACGGCCAATACTCCATTTCCATCCTTTCTACCTATACAGACATTCCCGTTGAAGGGAAAGTTGCGGAAATCCTTGAACGTGGTACAATCCTCTTTGGTACTACGGGTGACTACAGGCCGCTATCCTTCTGCGAACCCGATGGGACTTACTGGGGCTTTGGAATTGAGGTTGCAAACGAGATCGCGAAAAGGCTAGGTGTTAGCATAGAGTTCAAAAAGACCTCATGGCCTACGCTGACTGCCGATGTTCAGGCAGAACCACAGACTTTTGACCTCGCCATTGGTGGCATCACGATTACCGACACCCGAAAGGAAACGATGCTGATGAGTGACGGCTATCTGGCTAACGGCAAGACCATCCTTTGCAGGGCTTCGGAGGCAGACCGCTACAAGTCGCTGACCGACATTGACAAGCCCGAAGTGACAGTTATGGTGAATCCTGGGGGATTGAATGAGAAGTTTGCTAATGAGAACCTGACTCACGCTAACATAGTCGTTCACCAGAAGAACGAGGAAATACCTACACTTGTTGCTGAAGGTGCAGCCGACGTGATGATAACGGAGATAACAGAGGCTCCCTATTATGTGAAGACTGACACCCGACTTGCCGCTCCACTATTGAACGCCCCTTTTACTCACGGAGAGATTGGTATCCTCATGCAGAAGGGACAGGAGGATCTCCTCACACTTGTCAACGCCGTCATTGCTACAATGAAGGTTGACGGTACCCTCCGACAGCTCCATGAGAAGTACGGATTAACATATGCGTATTATCACGAAGAGAAACCAGTGTAAGTTGTTCCATCGTTCCGCAAGTAAATATGGATTATCTGCCCAAAGATCCAGCCATATTGGTTTCGAGTGTGAACATGCTCCTTCGTGACGAGGAGTTTGACACGCTTGAAGCACTGTGCTATGCCTTCAGCAGAGATCCAAAGCAGATAAAGGACTACCTCTACAAGAGAGGCTTTGTCTGGAGTGAGCAACAGAAACAGTTCAGGCCCATCGGCTACGACCAATGATTACCAAGGACAGCATAGAGACCGCATATAGTTTCCTACATCAGAAGCGGAACGTCTATATCCATTCTACCCTCGACTGGCAGAAGGATGACATCGAGTTGGCCATTGACAGCTACGTGGACGATATGAACCAGGAACTCTATGAGACCATATCCGACGGCAGGATTGATTTCCTCAGAAACCACAAGCGGTTTGGAGAAGATATTACACAAGCAGTCGAACGACTAGAAAACATGTTATAGAAATATCTACATCAAATAAAATATGATAAAGGTAAGACCTTGAACATAGAAGACTATCGCAACTACTGCCTATCATTAGGCGAAGACATTGAAGAGAAACTGCCTTTCCAGAAGTTTAAGAGTGGCGAAGGCGTATTGGTGTTCTATGTCATGGGCCACATGTTCTCATTCTTCGATTGCAATGATTTCTCCGTTATCTCGCTGAAATGTCAGCCAGAACGCATTGAAGATCTTAAGGCACAGTATGAGTGTATCGGGAACCCGTACAACGAATCACCCAAACACTGGATAGGCATTAATCCAACGACAGCCCCTGATGATCTGCTGAAGGAACTGACTCGAAACTCATACAAGGTAGTCAAGGCGAAATATACGAAAAAAAAGGATATAACGAAATAGAGGATTATGGAAAGTATCATCACAAGAGAGGCAGCCTGGGAGCTGCTGAGAAAGTACAATAAAGACCCGTTTCACCTTCAGCATGCGCTGACGGTGGAAGGTGTCATGCGCTGGTATGCCGAGCATCTTGGGTTCGCCAGTGAAGTGGACTTCTGGGGAATGGTCGGGCTGCTGCATGACATTGACTTTGAACTATATCCCGAGGAGCATTGTATCAAAGCCCCGGAACTGTTGCGTGAAGGTGGCGTTGGCGAAGAAATGATCCATGCCATCTGTAGCCACGGCTATGGCATAACCGTAGATGTGAAGCCAGAACACCTGATGGAAAAAGTGCTCTTCGCTACCGATGAACTTACCGGACTCATTTGGGCTGCCGCCCTGATGCGCCCGTCGAAGAGCGTTCAGGACATGGAACTGAAGTCGCTCAAGAAGAAGTACAAGTCAAAGGGGTTTGCCGCAGGCTGTTCTCGTGAGGTCATTGAACAGGGAGCAGAAATGCTGGGATGGCCATTGGATGAAGTGCTGCAAAAGACCCTTGATGCCATGAGGGACTGTGAGGCTCGTGTAGCAAGCGAGATGGAGAAAATCTAAATACATTTTTTGAAATCAAATAAGAAGATGAAAGAGATCAACTACAAAGACATGAAGTTTAATCCGTTCAACCTCATTGGCGGTGAATGGATGCTGATAACGGCTGGTGACGAGAACAGCTGCAACACGATGACTGCCTCATGGGGGCATCTTGGTTGCCTGTGGGGTAACAACGATCCTTCGGCAGTGGTTTACATTCGTGAATCTCGTTATACCAAGGAGTTTGTCGATGAGGAGCCTTATTTCTCGCTCTGTGTCATGGACAAGTCGTTCAAGAAGCAGATGGCCTATCTGGGCAGCACGTCAGGACGTGACGAGGACAAGATAGCCAAGGCAGGACTCACACCCATCTATGCCGATAACACTGTCTATTTCAAGGAAGCCAAGCTGGTGCTCGTCTGCAAGAAGGTCTATGCCGCAGAGATCCAGCCAAGTGGCATCATCTATCAGGAAACCATCGACCAGAGTTATCCGCAGGGTGACTATCACACCATGTACGTCGGTAAGATCGAGAAGGTGCTGGTGAGGGATGATGAGTATCTGAAATAATAGATAAATAAATCGGAAGTTAATTGTATGAAACATATAAAATATGATCCAGATACTTATTTGTTGTATGGAGTAAGTAAACCGCCTTATCCCAGCTATCCCGTCCGGCTGAGGGTGACCATGAGGGATGACGTGAAGGGGGAAGTGCTGAACGGAGCCGTGCAGCGAGCCATTAGGCGCTATCCATATTTTGCCGTAAAGGTGACGGTGGATGCTGACGGCGGCTATCTGTTGCAGCCAAACAGTGAGCCC
>JAEEQB010000054.1 GCA_016285075.1 Prevotella sp. | reverse complement strand
TCTATAAGTTCCTCATGGGGAGGCTTGACGCGAAAGCCTTCGGACTGGAGAAGTGCAGCAGGATCAAGGCATTCGTTTTCAAGTTCATCAGCGTACCTGCCAAATGGATAAGGACAGCCAGACACTACGAACTGAACATCTATACTCATAACCATTCATATCAGAACCCTTTTACATTCACTGACGGCTGAGAATTCAACTTCGAGGGTTATTGACAGCATAAAGCCCTTGCAATGCTTAACGGGGTAAGGGGAAGGTGGGCTAGAAACAAACATAATCACGTCTATAACGACAAGAGAATTGTCAAATGAAGCACCAGAATGCAAAATTAGTCCCCGTGGCTATTAGTTGCGGATTTTAGGCATTAATTAATAATAATTCACTTTGGTTTTACTCTCCATGAAAGGATGTAACCCACACGCGCTAAAAGCGCCGCCGCCTAATAACTCATAGGTCGTTCTGTCTTGCGGATAGGAGGGAAACGACAGCATCGCCTGCGCGGGGTTGTCCAATATGCAGAAGGGTACCCCCTCAGGGTGCAATAGATTGACCTCAAACGCCCCTCGTTTTTATTCTATGAACTCTATCTCGACGATGCGCAGCTCGTTTTTGGTATCGGCGCCGTTATTGGCCTTGAAAAGGTCGAGCTCACCGGCAGCGGGCTGTGCCACTTCCACGATGCCTCCGAAGGCGTCGCTGTCGGTGCCGGCACCACGCAGGCGAATGGTGATTTCACCGGCATTGACGGGCTTGGCGGGGGTGAGGTGGATGTAACCGAGGCTGCGCTGGGTATTGCCGCTCCAGATGAGTGTTTTGTCTGCATAGACTTCAAGGGGATAGCTGCGCAGGCGCCATCCGGTAAGTTTCAAGCAGATGTCGCTGATGACGGCTTTCCGCTCGAGGCGGTATTTAATCCATGCGGTAGAGAGGTGTCCGTCGTTCTTCCATTCGGAGAGTTCGTTGTCATCGAAACTGAAGGAGGCGTGAGCGGCATCGAAGCCGGCAGTAGCGGAAACGATGTTCACGCCGCAGGCCTTGCTGGCATAGGAAGGCGTCGGCGGTGTCTCACCTCGTGAGAGGCAGCAAGGTAGGGAATGGTTTCTGCCGATGGCATCGTCGGGCGTACCGTCTTCGGCGGTCTTTACCTCTATATATGCAGGCTTCAAGCCTTCTGCATAGGCCGAGAGGTTGATTTCACCGGGGTTAGGCGTGGTGCGGATGAGTACGCGGTTGACACCGCACTCAACAGGCAGCGACATAGAGCCGACATAGTTGTCGGATACATTCTTCGTGGCTGCAGCATCGAGCAACCCTGCCGGGCGGTCGTCGTCGGGGCGCTGAAGGCTCTTGTTGTTGCGGGCAGCTATGCCGCCTATCCATTTGCCTTCGCCCCATAAGGCGAAGTGAACGGTGCGGTTGTCGAGCGGACAGCGCCGTCCTTGCTGGTCGAGAACCTCCACCTGGAAGAGCACCATGTCGGCACCATCGGCTTTTGTGCCTTGGGGGTTACTGATAGCCGTCAGCTTGAGCTGACAGGGTTCTCCGGCGGTCTCGAGTTTGTAGCGGCTGCCGTCAGAAGCTACGGCTTCGAGAGTGCCGGGCTGGTAGTGAACGTCATCAAAGGTGAAGAGGTAACGGTAGCTCTGACGGCCCTTGCCCAGCGACCGTCCGTTGAGCAGCAGTTCCACCTCGTCGGCGGTAGATACGACATAGACGGGTTTCACAGTCCCCTGCGGATAGTTCCAATGGCCGATGATATATGTCTGTGGTGTCTCGGGTTCTACCCAGCCGTTCCACATGACCTGATGGGCGAAGAAGGCGTCTTTGGGTATGCGCATGGCATCGGTGACTCCGCTGGTACGGTAGTTGGACTCGCCGCGGTGGTGGGTATTGGTGTCGGAGAATACTATCTTCACGCCGCCCGACGAGACGCGGGTGCCGGTGCCGGGACGCTCGCGCCAGTAGTCGTACCAGCGGCGTACCATCTCAACGGCAAAGTTGTCCATGTTGTGGTTGTAGTCTTTGGCAGGATTGCCGCGGTAGAGCGGCCCATCGCCCTCTTTGTGATACGGGTAGCTCCACTCGTCCCAGTACTTACGCAGCCCTTCGTCGCGGCAGTATTCCATGGCCCACATGGGATGCTTCTTGCTTTTGTTGATGTAGAGCATCTCGCCTCCGTATTCCGCTTCGTCGATGTCGAGCATCTCGCGGCTGCCGATGGCGCGTCCGCCGTAGGGGTCGTATTGGTCACGTATGGCTTTCATCTCGAGCATGTGCTCGCGGCTGATGCTCTCGTTGCCGCACTCATAGAAGAGGATCGAGGGGTTGTTGCGGTTGTAGATGATGGCATCGCGCATCAGCATGGTTCGCTGCTGCCAGCGGGCACCCTCCACGTCCTTCTCGGCATCGCCGGCGGGCATGGCCTGAGGCAGACCGACGCGGTCGCATGACTCGATGTCCTGCTTCCACGGCGTGACGTGCATCCAGCGCACCATATTGCCGCCCGACTCCACCATCAGACCGTTGCTGTAGTCACTGAGCCAGGCGGGTACGGAGAGTCCCACGCCCGGCCACTCGTTCGACGTGCGCTGGGCATAGCCGTGGACCATCATGCAGCGGTCATTGAGCCAGATTTTCCCCTCGCCGAAGCGGGTCTTGCGGAAACCTGTGCGGATGATGACTCGGTCGTTCTCAGCGGTGGCCGTTTCGAGTTTGTTGCGCAGATATGTCTCTACCGTGTAAAGATATCCATAGCCCCATGACCAAAAATGCAATCCTTGCAAAGCCTGTTCTGCCTTGGCTATGACAGTTTCCCCTGGCTGCAAGGAGAATCGCTCGCTACCATTGAACCCCGCCACCTTGTTGCCCTCGGCGTCCTTCACCACCACGGTAAGGAAAAACGAGCGTGGACGGTTGTCATCGTTCCTCACCTCGCTTTCCACATGGATTACTGCCTTGCGTGCGGCCACATCTATGTCGGTGGCATAGACATACGTCCCTGTCGTTCCAAGGTTCGAGTAAAGGGGCAGTGTCTGGTAGAGCTTGTCGGTGATGTGAAGCCACACGTTCTTGGGCAGTCCGCCGTAGTTGGCGTTGAAGTTGCGGTCGTTCCACTGGTAGCGGCTGTTGAGCGTGCGGTCGCGGTATTCCCATGAGTTGTCGCAACGTACTGCCAGCACGTTCTCTCCTTCAGTTGCAAAAGGTGTAAGGTCGAAGCCGAAAGCCATCACTCCGTTGTCGGAGAATCCCACATGATGGCCATTGAGGTATACGTCAGCACCTTGTCGCGCTCCTTCAAACTCAATGAACACTTTCTTGTGCCCGATGGCGGTCAAAGTGAAGTGTTTCCTGTACCAGACAATGGTATCAGTCAGGTCAACGATGTCTTTTCTGAACGCTTCGTCGCCATTGAATGCGTAAGGTAGTGTGACCTGCTGCCAACGGCTGTCGTCGAATGTCGGCTTTTCTGCACCGGGGTGATGGCCAGTACTGAGTTTCCACTCGCCGTTGAAGTTGTACTTTTGGCGGCCGGTGGTCTGGAATGTGTCGGCAGCACAAATGAGGGTATACGACAAGCAGAGCAAGGCGCAAAGTAGTTTCTTCATATTCTGCTAGTAGTTTGTTTCTGTAGTTTGCTTTTGGGTGTTAGCAGGGTGCCTTATGGAAAAGACACCCTGCCGCGTGGTATCAAGGGATGTTGGGAGTATCCCAGACCTTGGTGGCTGAACAGACGGCGGGCACGGTCTGGTTGCCAATCTTCAGGACGAAGTCGCCCTCTTCCAGCGTCCAGCGTCCGTCGGCTCCGACGAAAGCGAGGTTCTTGGCAGGCAGCTGGAAGGTGACGGTCTTTACCTCGCCTGGTTGGAGCTCGATCTTGGTGAAGTCGCGCAGGCGGCGGTTGTCGGGAACGATGCTGGCCACAAGGTCACTTGAGTAGAGCAGCACGGGTTCCTTGCCGGCACGGCTGCCGGTATTCTTCACGTTGACCGTGACGGTGAGCACGTCGTCGGCAGTGAACGATGCCTTGTCGACCTTTAGGTCGGAGTATTCGAAGGTGGTGTAGCTCAGTCCGTAGCCGAAGGGCCACTGCAGGCTCACCTTGGCATCGTAGTTGTAAGCTCCAGCCATTGTTCCCACCTCCTCGGAGACCTTGTAGTCATAGGTGTTGAGTGAGTTGATTTCACGCGGATAGGTGTAAGGCATTTTTGCCGAGAAGTTGGCGTCGCCAGCAAGAAGGTTTGCCAGGGCGTCGCCGCCGTAGTTGCCTGGAATGAGAATGTCGACCACCGCTTTTGCGAGCGGCTCGATATCGGCGATGAGACGGGGTCGTCCCTCGTTGAGCACAAGGATGATGGGTTTGCCCGTCTTTGCCAGTGCCTTCACGAGGTTGCGCTGGTTCTCACTTAGCCACAGGTTGTCCAGGTTGCCTGGGGTCTCGGTGTAGGAATTCTCGCCGATGCAGGCAACGATGACGTCGGCCTGGGCAGCGGCAGCCACCGCCTTGTCGGTCTGGGGTTTGTTCTCGCTGTAATATTGTCCGTTCTCATCGTAGGTGACTCCCTGCTCGAGGATGATGTTCTCCTTACCGAACTTATTGCAGAAAGCCTCGTATATGGTATTGTATTTTTCAGCTAGGTCCTCGGCCTTGGAACCCTGCCAGGTGTAGCTCCAACCGCCGTGCAGACATCGCATTTGGTTGGCATTGGGACCGGTAAGCAGTATTTTCCTGCCTTTTGCCAGGGGCAGGATGTTGCCTTCGTTCTTCAGCAGCACCTCGCTCTCCTCGGCAGCCTGGAGTGCTTTCCTGGCATGTTCGTCGGAGCCGAATTTCTCGAATCCCTTGCCGCCCGTGTTGGGCTTGTCGAAGAGCCCCAGACGGTACTTGGCACGTAGGATGCGGCGTACGGCATCGTCGATTCGTGACATGGGCACCTTGCCCTCGTTGACGAGTTCCTTCAGGAGGATACAGAATTCCACGCTGTAGGGATCCATAGACATATCGATGCCGGCGTTGATGGCAATGCGGATAGCGTCTTTCTTGTCCTTGGCCACTTTTTCGCGTGAGAACAGGTTGTTGATGTCGGCCCAGTCGGTAACCAGGAATCCGTCCCATTGCAAGTCTTCCTTGAGCCACTTGGTGAGGTATTCGTAGCTGGCATGTACAGGAACGCCGTTGATGGAGCCAGAGTTGACCATCATGGTTAATGTGCCAGCAAGTGCAGCCTGTTTGAAGGGCTCGAAGTATTTCTCGCGGATCATCTGTGGTGCTAGGTAGGCAGGTGTACGGTCCTTGCCAGTCCAGGGGGCACCGTAGGCAAAATAGTGTTTGGTACTGGTGCCTACATGATATTGGTCAATGTGGTTAGGGTCGTCACCCTGATAGCCCTTGATTTCTGCTACTACCATCTTTGAGTTGACAATGGCATCCTCGCCGAAGCTCTCATACATACGCGGCCAGCGGGGGTCGCGGCTCAGGTCAACGACAGGATTGTACACCCAGGGACAGTTGGCTGCGCGGCTTTCGTAGGCAGTTATCTCTGCACCTGTGAAGGCGAGTTCGGTATTGAACGAAGCGCCGATGTTAATGGGCTGTGGGAACAGCGTTCCTCCTTGTGTATAGGTGACGCCATGGTTATGGTCCAGTCCGTAGATATCGGGTATGCCGATATATTTCATCGACTTCTTCTGTATGAGCTGTATCCACTGCTGCCACTGGTCAACGGTAGCGGCACGGGTGCCGGGAGCATTGAGGATAGAACCGACCTTCCATTTGGAAATCAGCGTGTCGAGCATGGTCTCGTTGAGTTTCCATACCCGCTTGGTCTCACCTTGATAAATGTCCACGGGAAATCCTCCTAGCTTGTCGATAATCTGCTGGTCGGTCATCTTCAGCGTCTCATTGACTTCTTCTTTAGATCTGCCATATTGTTGCAGGACAGAACGGACCTTTTCACGGTCAACCTTGGCATTTTCGACAGCCATATTACCCATCACGTCGAGGTTCAGCTCGAGCATCTGGCCAATCTTCTCGTCCAGAGTCATCTTCTTCAGGGTTTTCTCCACTTTCGCCTCCAAGGCAGCATCGCGTGGGATGGCTGGTTTCACACTGTTTTGTGCCTGGATAGCCATGGCTAAACAGGCGGCTGCAAATGTCACAAATTGTTTTTTCATCGTTATCGGTTGTTGGTTTTGCTTGCAAAATTACGAAAAAAGGAGGGAATATCTGTTATCTCACCACCATTTTTTTACCATTTCTGATGTAAATGCCACGAGTGGGTCTTTCCACCTTCTGTCCCTGCAGGTTATAATAAGAGGTGCTGAATGGCTGAGACTGGCTGCCAATTGACTCAATGGCCAGTGCCTCGGCAGGGACGAGATAGGCGGCAGTCACCTTGCAGCTGCTGTTCCAGTCGACCTTCAGTGCATTCAGATGCAGGAAGCTGTCCTTGCGTCTGTTGCCGTCGGTATCGTTCATGGTCATCAAGTCGGATAATGGTACGACAATGGCCTGATACTCTTCGTTCCAATAAGGATCGCGATTGTTGAACGACACCACAATCTGCTTCCAGGGCCCATGGGCAACGAGGCGGTTGGCCAGAATGCGCAGTCCGCTGCCGGAGCCACGGAGCACGAGCCGGTCATACTGGCTCAGGTCGGCAAACTGATTGTGGTCAACATTGACGAAACCGGCGATAGCAGTTCCGCCACCAACCGTCTGTCCCATGTTCCAGTCGACGGTGACTTGTTTGTCCAGGGCTTTTGCGTCCTTGCCGCTGCCGCTCCATTCACAGAACATCTGCTTTGTGAGCTTTACCCAGTCGTCGGGGGCTTCGAAGTCGTCAATGCCTACATAGTCCAGGATGCTTGACAGTACGAAGTCGCTGCGATAAGGGAAATAGTCGTTCAGCAGCCTGCGACGTTCTTTCATGAACTGGTTGTCCACGGTATAGAGCTCACCTTTCGACTGCCAGCGGTGAACATCTCGCCGATAGTCGCCCCATCGTGCTGCCTCGGCATAAACGGCATAGGAAATGGTGTGGTAGAGACTGTCCCACACTTCCACCACAGACTGCGGTCCCAACAAGCCGTCATCGGCCAGCAGCTCTTTGGCACGTTTCTGGTAACGGCGAGCAAACTGCTCGTTTCTCAGCAGATGCTGGAAGATGCCGGACGGAAAACTGCTTCCGTTGTTCAGGCCGAGGATGTTCTCATAGAGGTTCTCGAAGATAATCTCCGTATCCCAGCAGAGGAACTGGAACCCCTGGCTGCTCACACTGTCATTGTTATGCCGGCGAATGGCATACCAGTTGTGATGATCCCAGTCGGTATTGCCTCCATATTGGTTGATAATCATATAGTCTATGAAGTTGTCAACATCGAGCAGCGAGTCACAGAGCAGCTCATAGGCCGCCTGCCCGTTGGCGCTGCCGTCAACTTTATTGGCAGTGTTCACCATCAGGTTCCATGCGTCCATTGTACCTTCCGAGGCCTCCAGATGGTTGCCGCCGTCCTCTTCTATCTTGATGACATCGGTCTCTTCGGTCTTTCCCCCCAAGTGGTCCTTGCCGAACTGGTCGTCCACCCGCTCGGCCAGGTTGTACATTCCCCAATACATGCCGTTGAGGAAGAGGTTCACGTAGAGTGCATTGACGCTGGTACGCCCAATTTTCCTCTGCATGCGGCGGGTCCAGATGTCACGGCTATACTGTGCTTTCTGCCGGTTGCCCTCAGCCCAGTGCTGCCATGAGTTGCCGAAATGGCAGCGCAGTACCAGCTGGTCGAACTTCTTGGGTTCGTTTTCACCAAAGAGAGGATATTTCAGGGTCTTCGGTCCGTATTTCTCTTTGAACACCAATCGGAACGAATGCTTGGGATTCTTCTCTGCGAGCCGTCCGTGACCGCCATGAAGCCGCAGGCCGCAAGTGGTGGAGAGGTCTATTCCCTGGGAGTCTCCGTAGCAAAACATCTCAACGCTGGCAGGGCGTGTCCATCCGTGACCAGTGTCATCGCCGACGGGTGGTCCCGTGAAAATATAGATGCCGCCACGCTCCTCATCGTTCTCATGGCTGAACAGGTTGTCCTTGTCGGTAACGATGGAAACGACGGGCAGGTCCTTCAATCCTTGCAGTATCTTGGGACGCAGTTTTGAGTCGCCAGTCATTTCAGGATCCATGCCATAGTCTGCTTTGGCCGTACCGCTGATCTGCGTGTATCGTCCCCACTCGGCGGGATAGCCCTCTGGCCATTCCGGCTGGCTGAGCACATCGTCCATGAAGAGGAATGTGGCGGTCGTCATGTCGGATGTACGTTTCCCGTCGAGATAGGCGGCAGCTCTGAGGATGGTGGTTCCCTTTACCTGAAGCGGAGCCGTATAAGGCGTGCTGGCTGCAGTAGGCTCGCTGCCGTCCAATGTGTAGCGGATAGTGCTACCGTCGGCCTCGGCCTGCTTGACTGTCAGTGTAAACGGACTGTCATAGATGCCATGAGGATGGCTTAGAGTAAGAGGCTGAGCACGGAGCGCAGCGCTAGATAAGAATTGACAGATGAAAAGAGACAAGCCTATCAGGTTCCGTTTTGTTATCATATAAGACATTGATTTAGTTTTTCTATTCTATTGGTTCTACATGAACGGCTATGTGGGTATGTTCGCCATAGTGTTCTCTCAGCACATTCTCCACCTTGGAAGCCTTGTCGTGAGCCTCGTGCAGGCTGATGTTCCCGTCCATCAGGATGTGCAGTTCTATGGCGTAGTGGTTGCCCAGTCGCCGCGTGCGCAGTTCGTGTGGCTCTGTTACTCCTGGCACAGAAGCAGCCAGTTTCAGTATCTCCTGTTCCACCTCGTCGGGTAATGACTGCTCCATCAGGTCGCCAACGCCATTGCGCAGCAGACTGACAGCCACCTTCGCGATAAACACGCCCACAACGACGGATGCAAGCGGGTCGAGCACTGTCCACCGCTGTCCGAAGAAGATAGCTCCTCCAATACCTGCAGCAGTGCCGATGGACGACAGTGCATCGCTGCGGTGATGCCAGGCATTGGCCTCCACGGCCTGCGATTTCAGCTGGCGTGCTTTCACCATAGAGTACTGATACACACCTTCCTTCAGAACCACCGACAGCAGTGCTGCCCACAGGGCCAACAGGTCGGGAGCCACCAGTTGCTCGCCATTCCACCATCTGTTGATTTTCGTAACGCCATGGTATATAATCCCTATGGCCACTATCAGCAGAGTCAGGCCTATGACGGTCATGGCCAGTGTCTCGTATTTGCCATGCCCGTAGTCGTGCGACCTGTCCTCGGGTTTGTTGCTGATGCGTACAAACAACAGCACAATCAGGTCGGTCACGAAGTCTGACAGGGAGTGGACCGCATCGGCTATCATGGCAGCACTTTGTCCCACAATGCCTGCCACGAACTTAAAGAGAAGCAGTACCACGTTTACTGCTCCTCCCACTAGGGTTACCTTGTAAATCTCTTTACTGCGTTCCATTTCCCTAATTCATAAGGGTCTGCAAAAGTACAAAAAAAACACGATACACAAAAGAATATCTTTGAAATAATTGCCAAAAGACTACAAATTTGAGTTTCCCATTCTATGAAGGATGTAGCCCACTGACGCCTTCAGCGTCTGATACCCCATTTACCTTCGTGCGTTGAAATGACGGTGTAGGGAGGTGTTGTTTCCGCTTTTCGCATGTTTTTTTGAAGGTTTGTGGCATGAAATGTGACGAAGTTGGGCTGTATCGGCAAAAAAAAGGGAAAAATCCTTGGTGTTGCTGTCAGTTTTTTGTAACTTTGGCAGCTGAAACCAACTTTCAGCTCTGTGTATCACCGTATTCTACTGACCCTGTTGATGGCTTTCTGCCTGTTGCCGGCAACGCTTGCTCAGAGCGAGCAGTGCCGCGACACTACTACGCACCTTAGGCTGCAGCGCCAGATGCTGGAGGCCTGTAAAGGCGACGATGCCGCCGTGACGGATGCCGCCGTGGCCGAATATCAGTCGCATGCCTCGGACGAGGGTGATATGGAGGCCTATTATAACGGATGGTTCAACAAGATACTCTATGAGCTGAACCGCATGCACATCTATGAGGCCTACCAGATGGTGCAGGACATGCGCCATGACATGGAACACGACCACAAGGCCACCGAAGAGCGCTACCTGGTGCCCAACATGCTGGGACAGATATTCAATGCGTGCGGTTATTACCACGGCGCCATGGAACTGTTCAAGGAGGCTATCCAGCAGGTGAGGGGCACACACTATGAGGCGTCGGTGCTGAACACCATCTACCTGGGCATGGCCCACACCTGTCTCAGCGAGGACACGAAGCAGTCGCTGCACTGGATAACGGAATACGCGATGGAGGTGGAGAAACACGCCGACAACGGACGCTACTACCGCAACATGGCCAATGCCTATGCGTTCAGGAGCATACTCGATTTCAAGGACGAGCGCTATGACGACTGCCGCAGGAACTGCCAGGAGGCCCAGGCCATGGAGAACCGCAACCAGTCGGGATCGCAGGGCACCTTCTTTTCCTATATGAGAATCTACCGGAGTGTACTCGAGGGCAACATCGACAGCGCGCTGACGGCAGCACGCTACCTGGCCATACACAAGGACCGCTATCTGGTGATGCGCGACATCTACCACTACTGCCACCAACCCTTAATGGCATCGAAGGTGATGCACCAGCTGACCCATCTGCGCGACTCGATTACGGGCATCATGATCACCGAGAACATCAGCAAGTCGGAAGCCGAGGTGAGGCTGGCCAACGAGCACCGCGAGGCCACAGAACGGCTGAACGTGATGCTGACCATTGCCATTGTCTTCACACTGCTGTTCATACTGGTACTGATAATCAACATACTGAACCGACGACAGTACCAGAAACGGCTGCTCGAGAAGAACCAGCAGCTGAGGAAAGCCACAAGCAAAGCCCGCGAAAGCGACCGCATGAAAACGGGATTCATACGCCATGTGAGCCATGAGCTGCGCACACCACTGAACATCATCAACGGTTTCACGCAGGTGCTCACCAACAAGGACATGCCCCTCAGCGACGAGGAACGCCACCAGGTGGCCGTCACCATGGAAGAGAACACTCAGCACATCATTTCGCTGGTGAACAAGATGATCATCATGGCCGACGAGGATGCCACCGACATAAGGAGCAACCTGCATAAGGTGAACTGCATAAAGGCATGCCAGCAGGCCATCGTCGCCATGCCGCCCGTCGATGCCACAAAGGTAAAGGTGGAACTGCACACACCGGTGCCTGACAACCTGTGCATCACCACCAACGCGGAGTGCCTGAAACACATGCTGGGATGCCTGCTGGAGAATGCCACCAAGTTCACCGAGAAAGGCAGGATAGCCCTGACGGTGGAACAGAAGCCGACGGACGGAGGGGACGTACGCTTCATAGTGGAGGACACGGGATGCGGCATCAGCCAGGAGGCGCAGCCCTTTATCTTCGACCGGTTTACGAAAGGCGATGAGTTCAGCAAGGGGCTTGGACTAGGATTGGCCTATTGTTATGAGACGGCACAGAAACTGGGGGGTGGGCTGGAACACGACACTGGCTACTCCCACGGCACACGCTTCATCATTACACTGCCCCTCAGCTGTTCCTGAGCAAGGGGAGCCATGATCACGTCTTTCCGTGTGGAGAGGCGGACGCAGGGTGATGCAGGAATTAGTATTTATTAACAGCAATGGATGCAAGATTGACCTGTTTCATCAGTTATAAGACAAAGAAACGCAAAAAACAGGAAAGATGAAAGTGAGATTCTACCGTTGGTACAACGCTGTTCTGACAGCCCTGCTGTCGATGCTGGGCTATGGATGCTCGTCGGACGAGCCCGATATGTATGGCACTCCTGTAGCGGAGTATGGTGTGCCTTATGCTACTTATATGGTGGAGGGCACTGTGACCGATGAGGCCAATAACCCGATACAGGGTATCAAGACGTCGATCAAGGGTATCTTCCCTAACGGCGACAAGGTCTACGTCGATGCCGTTGACTCTGTTCTGTCGGATGCATCAGGCAAATATCAATTGAGATACAGAGGAATGGATCGTCCTGACTACAAACTGACGGTCGAGGATACGGACGGCGAGGCCAATGGCGGCGAGTTCCTCAGCGACACACTCGATATTGACTTTGGCAGAGCCGTGAAGGTGAAAAACGGTGATGGTGCATGGAATGGCGGTGAATACATGATACAGCAGCCAGTGAGACTGAAGAAGAAGCCATGAAGCCCACTCCACTGACCATCAAGAAGAGACTCGCCCTGGAGCTGTGGCGGCAGCAGGAGAACCTGGCTAGAAGGGAACACCCGCTGAGACAGCTGTTCTGGGAGTGCACACTGCGCTGCGACCTGAAGTGCCGACACTGCGGCAGCGACTGCAAGATGAAGACCGACGGGCGCGACATGCCGAAGGAGGACTTCCTGCGGGTGCTCGACAGCATAGCGGCGAAGACTGATCCACACAAGGTGTTTGTGATTGTGTCAGGAGGTGAGCCCCTGATGCGGCAGGACATCGAGGAATGTGGCAGGGAGATTTACGGGAAGGGGTTCCCATGGGGCATGGTGACCAACGCCCTGCACCTGACGCCGCAGCGCTGGCAGCGACTGCTGCAGGCAGGCATCCACACCATGAGCATCAGTCTGGACGGACTGGAGGAAGACCATAACTGGATGAGGGGCAACAGCCGGAGCTTCAGCATGGTGAGCCACGCCATCGACATGCTGGTGGCTACCAAGGGCTTTGTCTTCGACATCGTTACCTGCGTGAACCGACGCAACTACGGGAAACTCGATGAAATCAAGGAGTTCCTGATTGGCAAGGGCGTAGGCCGTTGGAGGATTTTCACGGTCTTCCCAGTAGGACGGGCAGCCCTTGACCCCCAGATGCGTCTGACCAACGAGGAGTTCCGTGGGGTGTTCGAGTATATCAGAAGAACACGCGAAGAAGGCCGCATACGGGTGGACTATGGCTGTGAGGGGTTCCTCGGCAACTATGAGGGCGAGGTGAGGAACCGGCTCTTCGCTTGTCAGGCTGGCGTGACGGTGGGATCGGTCATGGCCGACGGTGCCATTGCCGCCTGTGCCAGCATACGTGCCGACTACAACCAGGGAAACATCTACCGCGACGACTTCATGGAGGTATGGGAACACCGCTATGCTGCCTATCGTCAGCGCGAATGGATGCGCAACGGCGAGTGTGACGGTTGCAAGTATTTCCGCTACTGCCAGGGCAACGGCATGCATCTGCGCGATGGCGACGGCAGGCTGTTGCTCTGCCATCTTCATCGGCTTGAAGCTGAGTAGGAGGAACAAGAAGTGTTCCTGCTGTCACACTCCACAAACCATCAGGTCATTTTTCCCAATGGAGCACCGAGCCGTTGCGGCGGGCGGGGTCGGGACCGGCATAGTCCGCGGAATAGGGACTGCCGGTGGTGGGGCTCTTGCCCAGATAACGGTGGTTCTTCAGCGACAGCAGCATGAAGTCGTGGTCGAGGAAGTCCTGCCAGAGGAACGTCGTGCGGTCGATGTCGTCGGTGGTGGGGAGGACGGTATTCCCATCGGATGATGCGGCAGGGGAGAGCGACGGGGTGAAACGGACGTCGCCAGGCAGCCCGTCACCATAGACCTTCAAGTAGCGACCGTCGGCACACTGGAGTGCCACCCTGCCCTGTCCACGGTCGATGACCTTGAAGCGTGTCAGGTCGCTCTTGTCGCCGCTGTGGGTGTCGTAGAGCACGCCATGCTTCAAGGCGATGGCTGGACGGCCGGTGGCCTTGTTGATGATGCGGATGGTCTTGCCATAAGGGATGTTTGCGCTGCGGTCGGCATAGGGCTCGTCGACAGTGAAGTTGTCGAACTCGGCATAGCCGCCCTGCTTACCTTTTATATTGAAGGCGAAGAGGGCGTGGCGGGAGCCTTGGAAGGAGATGAGCTGATAGCTGAGCGGCATCGTGCGGCCGATGGTATGGAAAGTCTTGCCGTCGGTGCTGTAGGCATATTGTGCTTGGTCATTGTCGTAGTCACCATTCATGCGAAGGTAGATCTTCCCATCGGATAAACCGACAGATACGGTGACGGTGTCGTTGGTCAGCTGTTCAAAGCAGCGGAGTGAGAGTTGGTTGCCCTGCTTGACAAGGCCAACCCACGAACAGGGCACGTTGATGTTGCCCAGTCCGCAGACGTCACCGTCCTTCATGCCCTTGGTGTAGAGTTCTACAGTGGCCATGGACTTCGGTCCGATAACGCGCTGGGTCAGGGTGTTACGTGCCCACATGAGCTGCTCGGCAGGCTGCGACTGAATGCGCAGGCGGCCGCCATGGAGGCTCCATAGCTTGTCGTCGGGGTTGTGGTTCCACTGCCAGACGGGTTTCAGACCGGGACCCTGTTGGCGTTTCGTGGAATAGTTGAAGTCGTCGCTGCGGTCGTAGGGTGCACGCAAGGGCTGGGGCTCCTCGCCGACGGAGTAGCAGCCCAGCTTGGTGCCGGGCATGAACCACGTGCGGGGCGCACGGCCGAGATTGCCCTTCAGTCCCACCATAGGCCAGCCATCCTCCCACGTCATGGGCATGAGGCAGACAGTGCGACCGATAGAGTGGAAATCTTGCATGAAGAGTGCCCACCACGAACCGTCCTTATACTGCACGATGCCACCCTGATGGGCATTGGTGCAGGCGGTGGCGTCCTTGTCGACAGGGCCGAGCTGGAACTTCGTGCCGTCCTCGCCAATGCGGTACTTCGTGCCACGAGGCACCTGAGTGAGCGAGGCGGCATGGTAGCCGTAGGTCTCGTCGGCGGTGATGACGCGTGTCTCGTAAGGCCCCCAGATGCTCTTCGAGCGCGAGCAGAGTGTGCGGCCGTTGGGCGAGTAGTCGGTGGAGATGAGGTAGTACATGCCATCAATCTTGTACATGTGGTGGCCTTCGCCCACTCCGTTGCCTTCGGGTATGATGACGCGCTCGGTGCCATCGATGGGACCGCTCATGTCGGGTTTCAGTTCGGTGCATTTCACCGTGCCGTAGCCGTGGATGGCATAGATCTTGCCGTCGTCGTCGAACAGCACGCCGAGGTCGTAGATGTTACCCTTCATGTTGTGGTGGGTCCACGGGCCACGGATGTCCTTCGCCGTATAGCACTGCAGACCCTTGCCGTTGACGTTGCTGAAAACGTAGAACTGGCCGTTGGCATAGCGGATGCAGGGAGCCCAGATGCCCTGACCGTAGATTTCCTCGTGGTTCTTCAGCGAGAAGCGGTCTTCGGTGAAGTCGAAGCGGTCGAAACAGTAGGAGGCGAACTCCCAGTTGACCAGGTCTTTCGAATGGAGGATGACCAACCCCGGCACAGCGTGCATAGTGGTGCCAGCCAGATAGTAGTCGTCGCCCACGCGCAGGATATCGGGGTCGGAGAACTCGTCGTAGAACAGGGGATTCGTAAAGGTGCCGTTGCCGTTGTCGGCAGTCCACGACTTGGGCTGTGCCTGGGCATTTAGGGTGCCGAAGGCTACAAGCGCGATACATAAGATCTTAAGTTTGTTCATAGCTCTTGGGGTTGTAGTTAGCTTCATGTCTGCAAAGTTACGGCTTTTTCTTCACACTGGCAATATCTTCCCGTGTTTTTTTTGGTTTTGTGTGTTTTATTTTTGGCCTGAAAAAGGCTGATTGTTTGGTGGAACCGGAAAAAGGTTGTAACTTTGCGGCGGAAGTTTTTAAGGAATGAGATATGAAAACAGATATGAAACGGTGGGCGGCTGACATCATCAGCCAGAAGCGAGTGGCGGCAGTGCCGGTAATGACCCATCCGGGAATAGAGCTGACAGGTCACACGGTGAGGCAGGCCGTGAGCGACGGACGTGTGCATGCCGAGGCCGTGGTGAGGCTGGCAGAGAGGTGGCCGTCGGCGGCTGCCTGCACCATGATGGACCTGACCGTCGAGGCCGAGGCGTTCGGCGCTGAGATAGCTTTCAGCGACGAGGCCGTCCCGTCGGTGGCGAGCCTGCTGCTGACAGATGTAGAAAGCATCTATGAGTTGAAGGTACCACAGTTGTCGGCAGGGCGTATTCCGCAGTACCTGAAGGCCAGTCTGCTGGCATCGGAAGCCATTGCCGACCGCCCGTTGCTGGGTGGTTGCATAGGGCCGTTCTCGCTGGCAGGACGTCTGTACGACATGTCTGAGATGATGGTGCTGACCTGTGAACATGCCGATGCCGCCCACGTGCTGCTGCAGAAATGTACCGATTTCATCGGGAAATACTGCGAGGCGCTGAAGATGACCGGTGCGAACGGTGTGCTGATGGCAGAGCCTGCTGCCGGGCTGCTCTCGAACGAGGACTGCAGGGTGTTCTCCTCGCAATACGTAAGACAGATCGTGGAACGGGTGCAGGATGATGGCTTCATGGTGGTGCTGCACAACTGCGGCAATCAGGGACACTGTACCAAGGCCATGGTTGAGACGGGCGCTGCCGCCTATCATTTCGGCAACAAGTGCAGCATGGAGGATGTCATCGCGGACATACCCGCCGATGCCCTTGCCATGGGCAACCTCGACCCTGTCTCGCTGTTCAAGGACGGCACGCCGGAACAGATGCGGGAAGCTACGCTCCACCTGCTCGAACGGATGCGCCAGTATCCCAACTTCGTGATTTCAAGCGGATGTGACACACCACCGCATACGCCGATTGAGAATGTGGAAGCGTTCTTTGGTGCATGCGCCAAATGGAATGAGGCAGTTGGCAAATGACACGAGGAATGACACAAAAGACACTGACATACGAACAGCTGGGAATAGACCCTGTCGACATGTACGAGGCGATGGGGTACGGAGGTGCTCTGCCCGACGAGGCTACGCTCAGCGAAACGCAGGCCATAGTAGACGAGGTGCGGAGGTGGCTGCGTCCGCAGTTCTGCTTCCTGATGATGCGCGAGCTGCCTGCCTTTGAGATGGGAAAGATCATAGAGCACCAGCTGAAAGGCTCAGAGGCGTACTGCCTGTTCATATGTACAGGCGGTGTGGAGTATGAAGCCTATCAGCAACGGCTGAAGCAGGAGGGCGACATGGTACGGGTGTTCATTGCCGACTCACTGGGTTCGGTCATTGCCGAGAAATGTGCCGACCAGATGGAAAGAGCTGTACAGGAGAGCATCGACAAGCTGGGATGGCATCATACCAACAGGTTTTCGCCAGGTTACTGCGGTTGGCACGTCTCACAGCAGCAGCAGCTCTTTCCGCTGTTTGAGGGAAAGACCTGTGGCGTGAGGCTGACTGAAGGCTCGCTGATGGTGCCTATTAAGAGTGTAAGCGGCGTAATGGGTGTGGGTAGAAACGTGAGCAGGCAGGATTACACCTGTGGCCTTTGTGACTTTGAGAAATGCTATAAAAGGAAATTGAAGTTTCCGAGGTAATCAGACTTTCAGGAATCAAGGGGACAGGTTTTTGAATGAATTCAGCGAATTCATTCAAAAACCTGTCCCCTTGATTCCAATTTGACATACTGAGACAAACGGATATTTTTCCTCCAAACTTTGGAGGATTGGGGAAATTGTCGTATCTCTGAGCTTCGCTCGAAGATAGGCTGCATCTCGGAAGCAAAAATAAATCGCGATTTATTTTGTGTTTCTCTCGATTTGCACTATCTTTGCAGCCAGAAAGGTATAAAAAGGTACGATTATGGAAGCAACGACGACAAAGAGACAGCACACAGCGCACCCTATGAGCTACTACATAGACATGGTGCAGGACATGGACGACAGTCAGAAACTGGAACTGGTGTCAATACTTATTGATAGTGTAAAGCCCATACAGACCAGAACGCTGCCTGATATGCCACTCGAGGAGGACTTTCCCGACATGGATAAGGAACTGTATACGCCGGAAGAGGCCTATGAACTGACGATGAAGGACATCAAGGCCATCTACGACAAGGAATATGCAGTATAAGTATTTCTACACCAAGCGCACGGCTGCCAAGATAAGAAGTTTTTATCGGAACGTGGCCAAGAAATACCAGTACACCTACTCCTACGAAGACATGGAGCGCAACGTGCGCGATGCATTCTTCGCCATCTACGCCATAGAGCGCACACTGCCGCGCCGACGGCCTACCATCAGCCGATGGGCGGGTTTTTACATGGCAAACACCGACAAATGGTACTACGCCTACACCATCGAGGGCGACACCATTACAGTGGTCGATGCCTGCCACGCGCAGAACATGCACGACTAACCCCCTCACACCACCGAAGAAAATTATCCGCCGAGACATCCCCAAGATGCCTCGGCGCTTTGTATCCGTCACTGTCTCACGTATCGTCATCGCATCGCCGAGGCGACAACAGAAAATAGGAAGAATTATGGGGACAGGTTGGAATCAAGGGGACAGGTTTTTGAATGAATCCACTGAATTCATTCAAAAACCTGTCCCCTTGATTCCAATTTTTCCTCCAAACTTTGGAGGATTGGGGAAATTGTCGTATCTCTGAGCTTCGCTCGAAGATAGGCTGCATCTCGGAAGCAAAAATAAATCGCGATTTATTTTGTGTTTCTCTCGATTTGCACTATCTTTGCAGCCAGAAAGGTATAAAAATGTACGATTATGGAAGCAATTACTTTCACCCCGGCTCAAGTACAGGTGCTCAATTTGGTATCCCGCATCAGGACGACCGTAGGCTTGGAAAAGCTGCGGAAGCAGCTGGCAGCGTTCTACGCCCAGCAGATAGACGAAGAGATGGACGCGCTCTGGGAGAGCGGCCAGTTCGATGAAAAGCGCATGCAGGAGCTGCGAGGCTCGCACTTTCGCACACCTTATAATAAGTAAGTGAGCGATGAACCCCGTAGTGATCGACACGAACTGCCTGCTGCAGATCATCTCCCGCCGCAGCCCCTATCGCCCAATATGGGACGCTTTCCTCGCCGGGCGCTTCACGCTCTGCGCGTCGGACGAGATCCTGGACGAGTATCAGGAGATACTTGAGCAGCAGATTACGCCGACGGTGGCCGAGAACGTGGTGATGCTGATACTTAACCAAGAGAATGTGCAGCTCGTTGACCCGCACTTCCGCATGGGCATCATCACGGCCGACCCGGACGATAATAAGTTTGTGGATTGTGCCTTTGCTGCCGGTGCCGACTATTTAGTGTCGGAGGACAGCCACTTCCGCGTGCTCCACGACACACCTTTCCCGCACCTGAACCTCGTCACGCTCGACGAGTTCATGCAGACAAGGCTCATCAAGGAGCAATAGCACCAGACATTCCCCCTCATAAAGGAAAGAAGAAGAATCATGGGGACAGGTTTTTGAATGAATCCACTGAATTCATTCAAAAACCTGTCCCCTTGATTCCACTTCGCATTCGTGTAATTCGAGTAAATCGTGGTGATTATGATGCCTGCGTGAGATACCTTTAAAGGAGTTGTCAACTATTTCTGCAAAGAATCATACATGAATTTTTTATCAGAGGGTGACACGCTGACACAACCACGATAAATAAAGGGCTGACAACGTTTTTAAGGGTGACACACGCTGACACAAGGGTGACACAATCCGAAAAGGTGCCTTTTTAGCTCAACATCCTGGTTTTAAACTGTTTACCTATGCCTAAAGCATGATCAGTAGCGACATGGAGCATTACCTAAGGTAACGTGCGTCGTTACTTTAGGTAACGGCTCGTCTTACCTTAGGTAACGTGGCATTCAGCCAAGGCTCGGCCTAATGACTGATTTGAGTATGACACTAAAGGGTGTTTAGTATGATACTAAAGGATGTTTAGTATGACACTAAAGGATGTTTAGTATGATACTAAAGGGTGTTTAGTATGATACTGGAGCATTAGCTCTATAATGCCGAGCGAGAGTGAATTCAACGAAGTCAATTTAACGAATTCTTTTCTACCACAGATTTTAGGGATTAAACAGATTTTGGCTGCGCTGTGTCATGCTATTTACTGCGAGCACTCGTGGGTCTTCGACAAATCTCACCGATTCTTTCGGATGTCACGGATTTTATCCGCGCGTAGCAATCTGTGCAATCCTTCATCAATCGCCGCTTTGCTGCTGAAATCCAATAAAAGAATCCGAGTAATCTATGCAATCTGTGGTAGAAAAGAATTCGTGTAATTCGTTTAATTCGTGGTAGTTTCATTCTTTAGCCGCTTTGCTGCTGAAATCCAATAAAAGAATCCGAGTAATCTATGCAATCTGTGGTAGAAAAGAATTCGTGTAATTGGTTAAATTCGTGGTCGTTTCATTCTTTAGCCGCTTTGCAGCTGAAATCCAATAAATGAATCTGAGTAATCTATGCAATCTGTGGTAGAAAAGAATTCGTGTAATTCGTTTAATTCGTGGTCGTTTCATTCTTTAGCCGCTTTGCTGCTGAAATCCAATAAAAGAATCCGAGTAATCTGCGCAATCTGTGGTTGCTTTCATTTCACTTCTCACTTATTCAATTTAAAATTCTTTTCTACCACAGATTTTAGGGATTAAACAGATTTTGGCTGCGCCGTGTCATGCCATTACACCGATTCTTTCGGATTTAACGGATTTATCCGCGCATAGCAATCTGTGCAATCCTTCATCAATCGCCGCTTTGCTGCTGAAATCCAATAAAAGAATCCGAGTAATCTATGCAATCTGTGGTAGAAAAGAATTCGTGTAATTAGTTAAATTCGTGGTAGTTTTCTCTGTATTCTGACGGTGTGATACCATAGCGGCGCTTGAACTGTTCGCGCAGGTTGGCAGGTGTGAAGCCTACCTCACATGCTATCTCGGCAATAGTCATCTCAGGATGATGAGTGATGAGTTCGTCGGCTTTTTCCATACGGATGTCGTTGATGTACTGCGGAAAGGTCATGCCTTGAGCGTTAGTATTGAGCAGTCTGTTCAGATGGTGTCTGCCTATGCCGAAGCACTGCATGATGTTTTCACGCATCAGGTCTTTGTTGGCATAGAGGCGTTCTTTGCGTATAGTTGAATCAATAGTCAAAAACAAATTTTTAGTTTTCATCTCAGTTAAAGAATATAACTTTTAGCTGCAAAGTTAGCCAAAAATCGATGGAAACAGGCAAAAATATATGCACGCTTTTGGTACATGACCCAAATGCGTGCATAATAAGCGTTTAAAAGGAGTGCTCTTTTACAAGTTTTGGCGATATTCGGCGGGAGACATGCCATATTTCTGCTTGAACTGTTCGCGCAGGTTGGCAGGTGTGAAGCCCACCTCAGAAGCAATGGCGGTGAGGGTCATGTCGGGTTTTTCACTAAGCAGATGGAGTGCCTCCCGCAGGCGAATATTGTTGATGTATTGTGGGAAGGAAAGTCCGTCGGTATGTTGGGAGAAGAGTTCATTGAGGGTGTGGCGGCTGATACCGAAGCGTTCGCAAATGTCCTGACGCTGCAAGGCGGTATTGGCATAGAGGCGCTCAGAGCGGATGGTGGAGTCGATGATGCCGAACATTTGCTGCGCATTCTCTTTCCTTTCCTCTTTCCTCTCTTCTTCTCCAAGCATTTCTTTCGGCTCGGACGGCGTACTATTGATCATACGGACCAGTGCTTGGTTTTTCTCGCTGACAATGCGCTTCTGGCGGAAGAAGTAGAGGGCGAAGGCAATAGCCAGCATAGCAACAACAGCGATGGCGATGCTGACGATACGTGAGCGTTCGGCTTCAGCCTCGTTCTCTTGTATCATTAACTGCTGCTCTTGTGCGTGGTAGCGGGCGGCGTAGTCGTGGGCTTCGCTTCGGTGCAGGCTGTCGCTGACCACCTTGAAAAGGGCAGCGTAGCGCTTTTGGAAATCATAGGCCTCGGCTATTCTGCCTTTGGCATGGGCAGCCTTGGCACGGGAACGGAGTATGATGGCATAGTCTTCGTTCAGTGTGTCGCCGGCCATACGGCGTTCCACCTCATCGTAGGTGGCCAGTGCCTCATCATACATGCCCAGTTCCATCTGCGCAGGAGCTATCATGCGTCGGGCTGAGAACGTCTTGCCGTAGTTGCTGTTATCAAAGAGGAAAAGGTATTCGCGCGCTTTCTGAGCGTCAGCCGCTTGGCTTTGTTTGTTACCAGCGGGACGCAAGTTTTTTTCACTATTCACTTCCCCCTCTTCACTTAATAGGGCATGCGCATGCGCCATGAATCCCCATGCCTGTGCACGGCTAAAGTCAAGATAGCGGTTGCGGTCGCTGGGATTATCGCTCCACGACAGACGGTAGCTGTCCTCAGCGTAGTCCTTGGGGTGCTGTTCGTAGTGGTCGAGGCGGTCGAGGGTGCGCTGTGCCAGAGGAATGACTTCGGCATAGCGTTCCAAGTCGTTGAGAACACTGATCTTGCGCTTCACGGCAATGATGAAGGCATCCATGCGGTCTATGCTGCCAGGAGAGTCAAGGTGGCTGATGGTCTCGTCGAGCTTCTTGAGCCCTTCGTCCACCTGACCTAAATGGGTCATCAGCATCCCTATCTCAGCCTCCATGCGCCAGTGTTCAGTCACTTCGCCCTGTTGCTGACAAAGCTCGGCCTTCTGTGTTGCCCAACGCATGTACTGCTCAAAGTCGTGCTTGCCACGGCTGGCGGCAATGAGCAAGTCGAGAATACTCTCCTGCTCTGCAGGCTCGTTGCGCACGGAGTCGTGGCTGAGCAAAGCCTGACAGATGAGGATGGCAGAGTCCTGAAGCTGCTCCTTGAGTGACTTGCTATAGATTTTGGCACGGATGACCTTGCCTCGGTATTCGCTGATATTGCCCAGCATAACTGCCGAGTCAAGCAGCTTAAGTGCCCGCTCAGGATTGTTGGCGTATGTTATCAGTATCGAGTCCACTTGATAGGGCGTGTTGCCTATGTGAGGCAAATGCCTCACGGATTTGGCGTCATCACAGCCCGTTGCAAGGCTCGCGAGCACACATAATAGGATCATGTAAACAGTCTGTTTCATATCGTCATTTCCCTCCTTTTCAAGGTTTCACTCGGCAAAATTAATCAAAAAAGCTGAAAGAGGCAAAATAATGTATGCACGCATTTGGGTCAGGGCTTTCAAGAATTCCTTGAATGACCTGATTTTTCGAAAACTGCCATCGTTTAAGTAACAAAGTGTTTGCGTGTGCACAAGGCAGAAAGTATGCACTCATTTGGTACAGGGACCAAATGAGTGCATGGTGTTCCTTGGAATTGATGGAAATTTTACGTAACTTTGCAACCAAAGCATGGAAAACCATGCAAACGGGACTCAAAACGTGAAAACATAACATTCACACAATTAAAAACCTAAAAACAAAGGACCATGGAGAGAAAACCATACCCCACCCTCCGCCGCCATTGATGATGGCGACGGGCTGAACTGTATTGTAAAAGAAGAATGATGTCCGTTTTGTCTCAACCACATAGATATACCAATGACAGAAGTAACAATAACTCAATAAATGATTTAATTAACAATATTCACACTAAAAATTTAAAGCTTATGAGAAAGAGATTATCTTTAATGCTTGCCCTGTTGCTGATAGCGGCGACGGGCGCGTGGGCCGCCGCTGTGGCCGGTGAGACCATCACGCTCAAGTGCGGTTCGACCGTGAAGACGTACGAGAATGTCACACTGCCTTGGTCAACTACGGCGGACATTCTCAAACAGGTTATTACAGACATGAACTTTATGCCTCCTTCTATCGGTACTATCACCGAGGGCGATGGAAAAGTTGTAAAAAATGGTAATGAGAATTTCCAAGTTACCGGCACCTTTAGTGGTGAAGCAACAGTTGCTGTCACTTATTATAACTCATCGATGACTAGTTCAACTGCAACGATAACCGTGACTGCTCCTGGCGCCGCCGGCACCTCCGGATCGGGCGACGTGAAGATGGCCGAGGGCACCGAGGATGCTGAGAACTGGACGCTGAGTGATGGCACGAACACAGCCAAGGGCAACGTTGGTCTGACCGGCGTGCCCGAGAAGACGAAGGTGACCGCCACCTACGGCGGCACGAAGAAGGTTAAGAGCGTGAAGGCAGTGAAGTATGTACCCGATCCGAAGGCCACGCCACTGACGTTTGAGGTGCTGACCGACGGTAAAATGTCAATAAGCTTCCCCAGGAACGGCATCAAGTACTCGCTGAACGGCGGCGAAAAGACGGGTGTGCCTGGCACGGGAGGTGATATCACCGTGAAGGCTGGCGACAAGGTTGAATTCTACGGCAACGGCGGCTCCTATTATAATATGGGCAGTGACCACACCTCAATTGGCGGTACCGCCCAAGTAAAGGTGTATGGCAACATCATGAGTCTGCTGAGCGAAACGAACTTCGCCACGGCCACCACACTGACAGCGGAGAATACTTTCCGTGAATTCTTCCGCAGTTACAGCAACCTGATCGATGCGAGCGGCCTGCTTCTTCCCGCCACGACGCTGACTAATAACTGTTACTACGAGATGTTCTACAGCTGCAGCGGCATGACTGCGGCGCCCGCTGAGCTGCCCGCCGAGACGCTGGCTAGTAGCTGTTACAACGAGATGTTCTCCAGCTGCAGCAAACTGACCGCTGCACCCGTGCTTCCCGCTAAGACGCTGGTCTCAAACTGCTATAAAAGCATGTTCAGCTACTGTTCTAAACTGAGCTCAGTGACTTGCTTGGCTACCTCAGGCATCAACAGTAACAATAGCACCAACGGCTGGCTCACTAGCGCCGGCTGGCAAGCTGCGGGCGTGAAGACCTTTACCGCCGCCAGCGGAGCCGAATGGCCCGAGGGCAACAACGGCATCCCCACCGGATGGACGCGAGTGAACCAGTAACCCTCCTCGCGCGCGTATATATAAATAAGGAATAAAAACGATATATTTAGAGCCCCTTGATAAGGGGCGGCTATAATGCAAGGTTAAATAATAAATAAGAACAATTATGATACACAACATATCAAGATTTCTAATGACGCTCGTGGCGCTATTCGCAATGACGGCGGGCGCATGGGCGCAGGACGTAACATGGAACGTCTCTGATATTTCCACCGCAGTTGGTGGCAACATGGGGGAAAATGAGCCCTACACAAAAGATGGAATAACCATGAAGTTTGTGAAGATCGAAGTGGGTGGTAGTTGTACTATCGGACAGAATATAGAGATTTGGGGTGGAGGCGGCGTTTTGGAATTCACCGCTCCTGAAGGAATGAAATTCACTAAGATTGTTATCAACGGCTCAGGAAGCCAATCCTTTGGCTATTGGAACAAAGTAAAGTACGGTGATGGATATCAAGATGGTGTGTATAGCCTGACATGGGAGGATGAACCTGCCGAAGTCGTGACTACCAGTAGCACAACAGATAGCTGGGACTTGTCAGTCTCTAACGCCTCTACCATCGAGTTCTACTTCGCCGAGGAAGGCATCGACCTGACGCCCGACGCCACACGCAAGGTCTGGACACTCGATGCGATGCCCGCCGGCGACGTCGAGCTGCAGGTGGAGTACGCCCCCGCAGCCACTGCCACCGCTGCTCCGACAGCAGCAACGGGTGACATTTTCGCTGGCTCAACCGCAGCCCTCGTCACTGCAGGTACAACCACCGAGGGCACCATGATGTATGCCGTCGGCACATCAGCCACCGAGGCACCTAACACTTTCAGCTCCGACGTGCCCACCGCTGCATCATTGACCGAGCCCGGCACCTACTACGTGTGGTACTACATCATGGGCGGCACAGAGTATAACGACAGCGAAATCCTCGGCCCCATAGAAGTGACCGTGAAGAGCGATAAGTTCGACATCCAGTTCAACGCCGCCAACGCCAACACCATCCAGGCCGGCAAGGCCACCGTCAAGGTAGGCGACGCCGCCAAGACCCTCGACGAGGAAGGCCAGCTGAAGCAAGTGAAGATGGGCTCGAAGGTCACCCTCACCGCTGCAAATGGCTACAAGTTCCGCAAAGTGGAGGCAACAAAAGGCATCTCGACATTGAAGAGCGTCAAGATTGGCAACTACACCGTCTACTATGCCGAGGGAGAAACCTGGTATCAGGCCTTCTGGCGCGATGAAAACAATAACTGCGGCTTGGAGACCAGCGTAGGCCGTGTATTCACCTACGGTAATAAAAGTCTTCGTGATTCTGGTGGCGATGTATATGCAGACGCAGTAATCAATCCGAGCAAAGGCTACTACATCGCTGATTAACCCCCTCTCGCGTGAACAATAAATAAAGTAATAAGAACAATATAAAGAATATATTATATGAAAACAATATCTAGATATCTAATGACGCTCGTCGCGCTCTTCGCTATGACGGCGGGCGCATGGGCGAATATCGCGACGATCGAATTTTCGAAAGAATCGGTGCCTGGTTCGTGGAAAAACAACTTTACGCCAATATCCCCCGATTATTTACCAGACTTCAAACCCGCAACCGATGCAGAGGCCATAGCATGGGACGGTGCATCGAAAACGAATAAAACAATACTTATCTACGGATTCGATGGCGAGAAAGTTAAGTACGTAAATTTCAATCCTACTGGCGGATATCAAACCAGAAATGAAATAAGCAGCCTCTACGATTTTTATGAACAGGTGATGGAGAATAACTGTATAGTCTGTTACACCACCTTCGCTGTATTCCTCAACGACACCAAGACCGAGGCATCGTTCGACATGCCGACCTACGACTTGACCGTTGACTACGAGCTGGTGCGCGACATGGGTTATGGCGTAGGCGTGACGGTGAACGGTGAACCCACATGGGGTGAAGGAGACGACTCGCCCCGCTTCCTCGTGAAGAAGAACGGAGAAGGCAAATACCAGCCGGAGACCCCGTTCGTATTTGAGCTGAAGGACCTGTTCCTCGACCAGAACAACCCGCCGGTACTTGCCCAGTCCGACTACACGCTGCTGAAGAGACAGCGACTGGACGAGGACGGAACGACGTGGAACGACCTGGCCGAGACTGACGACTACCAACCCGGCATCTACTGCATAGCATTCATGGCCACCGAGACATCGGCCTACGACGGCACCGTATTCAGCGGCGAGTTCGAGATCTATGCCAAGAACATCACCGTAGACCCCGTGGCCGCCACCGGACTGGTATACAACGGACAGCCCCAGGCCCTGGCCTCCGAGGCTGAGTGCGAGGGCGGCGAGATGCGCTACTCGCTCGACGGCGAGACATGGAGCGCACAGATGCCCACCGTCACCGACGCCGGCACCTACACCCTGTACTATAAGGTGGTGACGGGCGACGATGACCCCGACACCGACTACAAGAAGATTGAGAACATTGTCGTGGCCAAGGCACAGCTGGCAGCTGCCACCCTGGTGAACGCCACCCTCATCTACGACACCTTCAACCACCAGCCGCTGACGGCTGAGGTGAACGCAGTGACAGCAGGCGAGGACGGTAACGTTGACGTGCCCGCTGAGGATTACACCGTCGAGGGTAACGTGCAGACGGACATGGGCGACTATACCGCCACCATCACCGCCAAGGCCGGCTCGAAGAACTTCACCGGATCGGTGAACGTAGACTTCAGCATCGTGAAGGAGATGCTGTTCGTCGACAACGACAACGTGCCCGTCACCGTGACTGCTGACCCAGAGGCCCAGACCGTGACCATCGACGAGATAGGCAAGCCTTTGAGCGGTACCGTCATCCACATTCCCGCCGAGATCAACGGCTTCAAGGTGACGAAGATTGCCGCCGGTGCATTGGGCGACGAGGTGACCGACATCTACATGCCCGACACCGGGGAGGAGCCCATCCTGGTTGAGGCCGGCGCATTCCCCGCCTCGGCTATCATCCACACCACGCTGGCCCTGCTCGACGACTATGCCCTGATGAGCGGCCTGCAGCCGAACTATGAGGCTACGAAGGTGATGACTACCGTGACACCTGCGAACAGGTACTGGAGCTTCTCGTGCGGCGTGGACGTGCTGCTGCCCGAGGATCTGACGGCCAACCGCGTTGAGCTGATCAACAACAACGAGGTCAACTACAACAACCTGACGAAGGAGCAGCTGGACATGGACGGCGAGCGTGTGCTGAAGTCGAACAATGGTATCCTGATGCTGGGTGAGGCCGGCAAGGCATACGACCTCGTGGCACATCCAGGCCGCCAGGCCAGCGGCAGCGCCATCAGCACCGACGATGCCAAGGACTACGGGACGAACCTGCTGGTGCCCGTCATCGTGCCCACTCACTTCGAACCCGCTGACTACTACGTGCTGAAGAACGGACAGTTCTGCGCCATCGAGGACAACGACTCGAAGACACCTGCCTGCAAGGCCGTGCTGAAGAAGCCTGCCGGAGCCGCCCTGGCCCGCGTGCTCAACATTGTAGCCGGCAGCGGCGTGACCGGTCTGGATGCTGTCATCGACACAACTGCCGACAACGAGACATGGTACGACCTGAACGGCCGCAAGCTCGACGAAAAGCCCACGAAGAAGGGTCTCTACATCAAGAACGGCAAGAAGGTTGTGATGAAGTAAGAACCGGCCCCCGGTATCAGAAAGTAATGATCAAAAAGTAAAAGAATCAAAGCAAATAAAGATATGAAAAAGATCAAGAGAATGATGGCCATACTGGCAGCAGCAGCTGTCATGAGTGGCTGCGGGCCTTTTGTTGACATGCCCGTGATAGACGAAGGCCGCCCGGTGGAAATCCTCGGCTTGTATGCCGACCAGCTGGTCGACGGCAAGGCAGTGCTGATAGTAGGCGACAAGATGTACCTGCGCGTACAGCTGAACGCCGGCCAGGGAGTGGCACAGATAGTGTTTATGTCGACCGATGAGTCGGTGGCCACCGTCACCTTGGACGGCGTCGTCGAGGCAGTAGGCCCCGGACAGGCAGAGATCTTTGCCTTCGCCGACAGTAACTCCTCGGTATTGAAGGGCTTCACGGTGACAGTGACAGACGACAAGCTGATCATCAACGAAGACAAGAAGGTGGACCAGGCCCAGGCCGATGCCCGCCGCCGATAAACCGGATCAGGGGACGGTTCTTTGAACTGTTCCCCAAAGATGAGAACAGGAAACGGAAGTCGTTCGGCTTCCGTTTCTTTTTTTAGTTGAAGAATCAGGGGGACTGGTGAAGAATCATGGGGACAGGTTTTTGAATGAAACCATGAAATGGATTTCACTTCAAAAACCTGTCCCCATGATTCTTTAAGTTCCTGAGCAACAAAAAGTTCTTCGACGCGCGAAGCGGCAAAGCCGAGCGGCTCAGGATTTGGCAATGTCAGATTTTTCACTTACCTTAGTGCTGCAAATCAAGACAAGCAAAATCATCAATGACATGGCAAAATTACAAATAAAATCTGAGAAAATCACCGCTTTTGGTGGAATATTTTTCGTTTTGGACAAATTCGACTCTATTCTGTCCTCTGTGATAGACTCACACTTAGGACTTCGGAACATACACGGGGACGGTTCTTTCGTTATCACAGCACGATAACAAAAGAACCGTC
>JAEEQB010000011.1 GCA_016285075.1 Prevotella sp. | reverse complement strand
CTGTCAGGAACATACCGCCAAAGCAGCGTCGGTACTGGACAGAGCATGAGTTCCTTGACAAGGTGGCCTCATATACAAAAGTACATTTCGAGGGTAAATACAAGGACGTGTATACTGTGCCAACGGCCAATCAAAGGCATGTGTTCGATATGCTTGAGTTGCCTTACAGATATAAAGGCGTTGCTTACAACATGCCTCCAAAGAAGGAGTCACAAAAGGTAGATGCCGATCATAGCACAACTCACGACAATGAAAGAACAGACGAGGTGCCTGCAACTTGAAACCTATTTATGGTTATATTTCGGGATTTTGGGTTAAACAATGTTCTTTTCTGTGAAAAGCGAATAATTTTGAGTGGCAAAATTAGTCATATCTGATAAATTACGGAAAATAATGCGTAAATTTGTGCCAAGTTTTAACAAAAGTTGAATCTCGTCATGACTCGACCAATCATGCAAGCATGTTCTTGGAGCCAAGCGGCAAAGTCGAGCGGGTGCTCGCTGCTCCGAGAATTGAGAATAATTAGGATTTAGCGATGGGTAACATCAAGATCGTCAAAGGTGTATTTGACACTAAACTGGAGCTGGAACATGCTGCGGGTGTGGTGATTCATGAGATTAGGACTTTGGAGAAGAAGTAAGATGGATATAGGAAAGGCATTTGAGGTTGCTTTCAACCGAATGAAGGAGAAAAACTGGGAGAAGATCTATGTCGTGGTGGATATTCATGACACGATTCTGCGGGCCTGTTATGAGAATGAGGAGACCTACGACTATTATCCTTATGCTCGTGAGGCCTTGCAACTGATGACCAGCCGTGATGATATCTGCATGATTCTTTGGAGCGGCTGCTATGATGAGCAGATGGCCATGTATAAGAGCCGTTTTGCTGAGGAGGGCATCCTTTTCGACTATGCTAACGAGAACCCGGAAGTTGGAAAGACGAGTTTCCAGAACTTCGAGGTGAAACTCTACTTTAACGTAGGTATTGATGACAAGTTCGGCTTCGAGGCAGAGACGGACTGGGTGAAGGTAATAGAAACTTTAGGCAGGTTCTGATATGTATGGCATCGAGAAAAAGAAGCAATGAAGGACATTCTTGGTATGCCCTTCTCCCTGCATCCGTCATCAGTACACGACACTCAAGGTCTTTGAATCTCTGTCTGTTCAGTTCTGTCCAATGACTGCCTTTCCGCCTTGGTGACAATCGTTGAACCAATCGCCCATCTGGGAGAACCTTCACTCTAGAGTCAATCCATCCGAAACTAAGCCATCTGTTCTTTGCCACTTTTTGAGACTGATGTTCCCACGGCGGCAAAGACACACTTTTTTTCACAAGCCGCCAAGCATTTCCATAATTATTTGCATTCTCAAACAAAAAACATCCATGAAGGCATTGCTTTATTTCAAAATTATTCGTATTTTTGCAGCCATATTATAATTATAGTATGGCAAAGATAAAGAAATTAGATCCGCAGAAGATGAATGACAATCTTGCAAATGCATTGTCAGTTGGAGATTTCCTGAAGTTAATCCAGAAGGAGGTAAAGGAAAGGATGGATGAAATTGACTTTGACAAGCTTGAGGCTGAAGGGACTGATGCCAGCGCAGATGACGAAGAAAGCTACTTGCTGGGATTGGCGCTTCCAAAGTATAAGTTCATAGGTCCGATGAAGCAGGAGTTCCACATACGCATCAAGCTCAATAAAGCACCTGTCAACATTTGGCGCGAATTGGTCGTACCATCGAACATCACGCTAGAGTTGTTAGCTTATGTACTGATTGATGCCATGGGGTGGAAACATGAGCATTTATACCAGTTTCATGGCAAGAATGACACATGCTATTTGAACTCCAGAGAGTTGAAGCATCGCAATGACAGCTTTTTTGCTTTCATGTCAAGAGTCCGATACAAGAATAGCGAAAGGACCTCATTGGAGAAAGTGCTTCAGCCCAAGGCGGGACGGCTCAAGTTCGAATATGACTTCGGTGATTCTTGGATTCACGACCTGTGGGTAAAAGGTGCACGTGACTATGCTCCAAATGAAGAGCCCGTCATCAAGTTGCTGAAAGCACACGGCGAGTGCCCGCCTGAAGACTGTGGTGGCGTCTGGGGATATGCAGAACTACTTGAACTGAACAAAAAGAAACGAAAGACCGCTGAAGAAAAGGAGCGTCTGGAATGGTACGACATCCCTAAGGATTTCGACCCGGAAGCCTGCGATTTGGAATGGCTGCAAGACGATGTGGAATCACTCTGGCTGAGAATCAAAGAAAAGAAGTAATCAAAATGGCAAAGAAGAAACAAAAAAAGCAGGGCCAGCAATTTCTCTCGCCCGAGCAGTATATCAAACAGAAGGCACGGACCTTGGAGATAGGAACGTGTTATGTGAGTGATGACATTGAAAAGGCTGGCGAGGGCCACGTCATCGTCAGCCGTAAGCATACGGGTGGCAGAGTCAGCGTGGCCGTCTATCTGGTTGACATCTGGTGCGTAGGCGTAAAGGACACGTTCTACAGACTCAGGATGGAGGATGATGAGTTCAAGGAAATGATTGATACGTACGCACTTGAACTTCGTGAGTGCAGCTATGACGAGGCTCACAATTGGGTCTATGGTGCCATCGCCTTTGCTGAGGAAGCAGGTATTGAGCCAGACAAGAGTTTTAATATCACCCAATACATGCTAGAGGAGGACGATGACAACATCCCACTCATCGAATATGAATATGGTAAGGATGGCAAGCACACGCTTGTTTCACACACCCGTCTGGAGGCAAGCCGTTATCTGCCGCTGCTGGAAAAGAATCTTGGCGAAGGTAACTTCGATTTCATCCTGAACGTAACTGATGATGACTGGGACGAGGATTCAGAAGATGATGACTGGGACGAGGAATCGGATGATGACGATGAAGAAGACCACAGTTGGCTGTACAAGAAATATGGTCCAGAGGTGCCCTACACATATCGCCATCCCGACTATCCAAAGGAAATACAGCTGAACTATCCATGGATACAAGAGGAACTGTCGAAGACGGAGAATGCCATCTACCTGAAAGACAAACTGACAGACCGCATTCTCGCCTTGCCCCACGATGCGCTTAGGCAGGATTTGGAGAACCTGATTATGTACCACATCGGTTTAACATGCGACAGTATTCCTGATGGATATGACGATGGTCAGTACAACGGACTGTTGAGTTCGTGCGTCATGCTGATAGCAGAAGTCGGTAATTCCGACTCCAGCCTCGATTGTGTACTTGAGGTTATGCGCCAGTCAGTCGATTTCTTCGATTATCATCTGGGCGACAGTTCGCATGAGGTGTTAGTTCCCACACTATACAAGCTGGCAGGTGACAGGCTCGACAAACTGATGGCATTCACCAAGGAAGAAGGTCTTTACTGGTTATCCAAGGCAGAGGTCTTTCCCACAGTAGTCCAGATTGCACTGCGTCAGCCAGAGCGTAGGGCCGAGGTCATAGAGTGGTTTCGTGAGGCCCTTCATTTCAGCATAGATCATGTCTCAGAGGCAAAGGCTGTTGATTGTGTAGTTGCTGCCACAATGATATGCGACCTCATTGACCTGCAGGCAGTAGAACTGCTTCCGGAAATCAATGCTCTGTTCGATACTGAAAGAGTAGATCTCAGTCATTGCGGAAGACGTGAAGAAGTCCTTAACGACATCGTCAATCCTAATTATGCAGGGCGCCTGGATGACTGCATCCTCGACATCCATGACCGATTTGAGGATATGCGCCAAAGGTTCGCAAGAAATAGATAGCATGTTGCGATGATTAGGCCATGTAACAGACAAGGGATTCTGTTCTAGGAAATCCAGATGAACGCCACTTGCTGGTAAGGGCTGTCGCCACGACTCTGCAACTCCTCCGCTAGGTCAGCCAGCATCTGCGATGCCATCACTGTTTTATCAGAGCCGGTAGGGGCTTTGAATATCAACGTTTTCCTATACTAGTCATGGGGCACCTGGGGTGAGGTCAGGAGTCCTTGATTTGTCCCCCAAAGATGAGAATAGAGAAACGGAAGTCAGCGCGGCTTCCGTTTCTTTACGTCTGGATATATCTGTTTTATTACGGATGACAAAGAAAAATCGCCAATTATTTGGAAGAATCAAAAGAATTGCATATCTTTGCAGCGGAAAGTGTTTCATACAAAGGAATATGGTGACAAAGCAATTGAATCCAGCACAACTGAACGTGTTGAGTCTGATGGCTTACATCGATACCGAGCAGGAACAACAAGAACTGCATGACATCTTGCTGCAGTTCTACCGTAAGAAGACCGACGCCCTGCTGCTCCAGTTCCAAAAGGAGAAAAATATTTCTCAAGAGACCTTGGACGACTGGGCTAACCAGCACGAGAGGACTCCTTACGGCAACAAATGAAAATAGTCCTCGACACCAACTGCCTCGTCAGTGTTATTATGCCAGGCTCGTACAATAACGACGTTTGGCAAGCTTTTCGTAATGTCAAGTATGTACTTTGCGTCACCAACGAGATCCTTTTCGAATACCATGAGATATTGGCCAAGCGATACAATAATCTCATCGCCAACACGGTGCTGAAGGAACTGATAGAATCTCCCAACGTGGAGCACATAAATCCCACGTTCCGCTTCAATCTCATCACGGCTGACCCTGACGATAACAAATCTGTGGATTGTGCAGTTATAGCAGGCGCAACTTATATTGTTAGCAACGACCGACACTTCCGTGAACTTGACCGTTATGATTTTCCAAAGGTTGATGTATGCAATCTTTCCGAATTCCACGACATAGTCAGGTCATTATAACAGAGGGATTTCTAAGACAAAACCAAGAATGAGGCACTTAATAAAGGTTAAGGAGCCTCACTAGCCGTGGGGACAGGTGTCTGAGTCATAGCGGCCGTCATACCCAAGTACCCTGACTACCAGAGCCGGTAGGGGCATTGAATATCAGAGTCTTCTTGTGACCGCTAAGTTGCAGCAGGTCGATGGTCATATCCACCAACTGACGCACATACCTTTGCTGGTATTTTATTTCTTTAATTGCTTTCTTTGTTTATTCAGATATTATTTTTAATTTTGCAGGCAGAAATCAAAATGTTTTGAAGTAATATGACTCAGATAGTATTGAATATTGAAGATGCCAGTCTCGTTCCCAGTTTGAAGCAGATACTGGGAGCAATCAAGGGAGTCACTATTGATAAGATGGTGACTACTCATACTGATATAGAAGCAGAAAAAGCGTTTATAACAGGAACCATTACCAAAGGCTATCATGATGAATATTGTCATTGAGTTCTCTGACACTTGTGTAAACCTGCTTACCAATTATGACAAGACAGAAATATCGAACGTATCGGATAAGTACATTGATCAGATAATACAGAATTTTAAGTAGATGAATAATACAAAGACGTTTATTCCTGAAGCCTTGTAGTGTTCAACCGAGTGGCGCAACAAGAGTTTGCGGCCACTCATAACATTACAGGTTTTATGAGTAGAAGTAAAAAGAAAACTCCAGTCAGCACATGGTGCTGTTGTAAGTCGCAAAAGAAAGGCAAACAAGAAAGTCACCGAAGATTCCGACGGTGTGAAAGAATGCTTGTCTTTTGTGGTAGGTATGACAAACTTCCCCTTCACCAATGGGAAATAACTGAACAATGGGATTTGGGAGGCGACGGTAAGGCATACTGGGGTCATTCCCCTTCCGAGGAATGGTATCTCAGGTTGATGCGTAAATAAAATTGACTTTCCGTTGTTCATCATTCTATGCATTTATCCCCTCAAACAAGTCGGCAGGTATTTTTGTTTCAATCTGTTTTTTGCTAGAGGGGATTTGCAATCCCCAACTCAAATAGCTTCTCTTTGCGCTTGGGCAGCACTTTTGATAGGCGTCATAGATAGCTGCTGGCAGAGCCACGAACTCCACTTTGTCCTCAACTTCGCGGAAGTTATCCGTAAAGGCATGGCGGGCAGGAGAGAATACATAGGTTTTCAATCTACCTACTCCCCTCTCTTTGGGAGAGGGTCGTGGGTGAGGCATTTTCAATATCAAGACTCCACCCTTGCCGTCTGCTCTTGGCAAGGGTGTGAAACATGTACCAGTCCTTCTGCATTATGCCGCAATCAGCATCGCAGCGATGATACCCAGTCCCTCTGCTGCAATCTTACCACTCCAGAAATCATCCGTCAGTTTATGCTCAATGATGTAGTCACGCAACTTCGTTCGCCAGACTTTGTTCTGAAGTAATATCCATAAAGACTCATCAAAGTAAGCAAACTCAACGCTATCTTTTAACCAAGCTTTGGATGGAGTATGTCCTTTACTGAGACGTTCACCTTGATAGTTCAAATGCCAGAATCCATCAGTTTCCAAATGCCAGAATGGTTTCTCGATATTCGTCCTATCATCAAACTGTGAATCCTTGGCATATTGGGACATTAGCATTTTATAGTGCCCTTCGAGCCAATCGTTGATAGCAAACTGATTGTTGGTAAATACATTGCTGTCGATGGCATCAATAATAGCTACCATAAACACAGGCTTCGCTACAATGGTCTCACCATGTATCTTGGCCTGTCTGATGTTGATGATTCGTTTTGTGTAATGTTTATAACACGAATCATAGCTGAAGAATTGTATCTCTCTATTCATCGTTCTTTTTTACTGATTTATGGCGACAAAGATACAAAAAAGATTGGAAAGATAGCCATTTTGGAGAATAAAAGCGATAAACCCCAAAGAAAGTTTACCGCTTTTCCACACGCTCAAAGATAAGTAGTCAACGTTTGGAACCTAGCACGTCACCATAGTAGTCATACCATACTCCTTTCACTTTAATCTTGTTCTCTTCGCGTTTGCTTCCTTCGACAAAATCTTCTATGTCATCAATAAAGTTTGAACTGGTAAGTTTAGGATATAATTCGGAATCCGGATAAGCAACAAGCATTTTACTGCCTTTCACCCATTCGCCATCAACTCGCTTAATGTCCTTTACTGTCATACACGCGGATTTCTTGTTGAAACGGTAAATTTTATCATTGAAAATCTTAAGTGGAGCCTCATCTGTGTATATCACTTGACCAGACTTATTGACAACTATTCCCCCTTGTTCGGTGTTCTTAACCGTTACATTAAGAGGCATTTTTATTTTGCCCAACAGAGACAGTTGATATTGAACCGCATAGAGAGATTTACCCAATCTTTCTGCTAGTTTATTAAGCTCCATGCCATGATCAAAGAACAAGGTCAGCCTTTCAATATCATCTTCATTCCAAGGCTTCTCTGCTTCAGTGCGCATAGCTTCTTCATCTATAGAATCATCTTCTAATTCACCATCTTCAAATGACTCTATATCTTCCACGAAATTTTCAACCTCATCTTCTTCTTTGTTATCTTCACTGATAAATGATGTGAATATTTTGAGAAAGGCAGATTCCTTAAACAAGCTATTCGAGTCATCCTCTAACATATCTTCAAGATAATGAAATCCATAATTTGCATACTCTTCCATTTTATGTTTTAGGGAATTGGCTGCGTCGTTAACACTTATTTCCCCTTTCTCTAACGATATGAAGTCTATGTCTGTTTTTGCAACAAGAGCAGCAAACATGTACTCCTGTATCTTTTTGTACGATGTGCGGCCTAATTTGAGTTTGCCTTCTTGGCTACCCCAAAACATTATCGGATGCCCAAAATCTTTTCGTTTAGATTTGTCATCAGGTAATTTCCTTGTCTTATCAAAATACAATCCGATGAAGAATCCAATAATAAACATTTCATATCCTGCACCAAAAATTTTACCTCTTGATACAGTGTACTGGCTGGTTCCTCTACCATAGTCGGTAAAAGGCTCCATCAGTAACTCTGCGTATTTTTTCTCCCATTCTGGGTTCTTTTTACCCCAAGCATCAAATAAAGATTCCATACTTAGTCCTCCGATTTAATTTCTTTTACTAATGTTCTTACTGTAGACAAATCTGAATTATTGAATCCGTCTGCTTTTTGTATTCGATAAACACGGCATGTAAGTTTATCAACATCGTTCATTCTGACTTTTCCTCCAGAGATAAAGTCTTTTGTAATTACAATACATTGCTTTTTAACATCATTGATAATGTTATAGAAATCTTCTTCTTTCGCATCACCAAATGAGGAAGTAGCAGCATCGAATATGAGAGGATATTCTTCATCTGTCTTTTTATAGGCGAAATCAGAGACAGCAAATAATATAGAAATATACATTACTGTTTTCTGAGAATCTGATGGTTTTTTGATATATGTTCCATTGGAACTTTTTAACCTTATACCAGCCTCTTCTTTGTCTTTCTTATAGAAAAGACTTACTTCTCCATGGAAGTCCTTGGTACTCAAACGATCCATGTACAAATTGGCGCCTTCTCTTAATGCATCAAGAAAGTTATACAGGTTCTTTTCTTTTGCTCTAAATGAAGCCTTTGCAATTTGATCAAATGCGAAATGTACTTTCTGATATAATCTTGACAAAGAATTTCCAGGTTTGAGATTATCCATTTTCTCTTTAACCTCAGCTTGACGATCCAATTTACTTTTAAGTTCAATTTCGAGGTCTTTGATCTCTAATTCAGCTTCACCTTTTTTTCTGAACATATTATTAACATCAGAATTGTTTTTCTTCATCATTTCCTCGGATATATTACCCGCCTGTATTAGTAGTCGAGAGATATCTTCTTCTATTTCCTCAATTTCCTTTTTGACTTGTGACAATTCTTCCGACTTTCGACTTACAACCTCAAGTCTATCATTGATGTCATTTGCAATTCCTGAGATAAAAGCCTCTTCCGGTCCTGACAGTCTGTTTGCCAAAACGTTGATTTCGTCTATGAATTCTTCTGTGAAGAGTTGTTTCTTGCTTAACTTAACTTGTTCTTCTTTTATTCTTGCCCGTTCATTGATGTGCTTCTTATATTCTTCAAGCTTACTGACCATGAAACGATATGCCTCTGAACCTTCTGGAGCAGGAGTATTGCACACTTTGCATCTGTGCACCTTAATCATCTCCTTCATATATTTATCGTTTGGAATATACCACGGCAATTTAGCATCGTCGTTTAGCAGTGCTTCATTCTCTTTTTTCAGTGCGTCCAGTTCACCTTGTTCTTTGCCTCTTTCTAATATAAATTCATCGTGTAGTCTTTCCTTCTCTCGTCTCAACTGGGCACATTTGTCTTTGAAGGCAGAAAGGATATCAGGGAAAGCACACATTATCCAATACTGATCAAGAAGGCTTGTGTTTAGGTTCACTTTTTCAATGCTAGCTTTTAAACTTGATGCATTATCTTTTTTCGCAGCTAAAGCTTGCGACAGTTCATTATATCTGTCTCGCGTGTCTTGATTCTGTTCCAAATCTTTTAGCATAGCTTCGTAAGAGTTTACTGCAGTTGACAATTCCTTGATTTGCTTACGAATATCCTGTATTTCTCCACTCAGTTTTGTCAACTCATTATCGAATCTAATAGCTTCACTTCTTGTATTCTCATCGTTCTTGCTCTCTTTACGAAAAGCTTTATCTGCAGAGATCTCAAAGTTTGAAGTCAAGTTCACAAGTTCATCAAAATACTTTATATCAGAGTATTTGTCGACAAGCATTTTCAATGCTTTTGGTCCATCAAGCACATCAAGTCGAGACTCGCCCTTAAACATTGAAAAGTGTTGCATTTCGGCATCAAAGCAACGGGCTATCAATCTTCTTCCGTCAGGAGAAAGTCTTCCTTCGGGGGTATCTTCCGTGCCTTTGAACTTTATGTCGCTTACGTCGTAATAATCCTCACCTTTTTTAGTAATGACAAACTTTTTCTCTACAGATTTACGACCATCATGTTCAAAGTCCATCTTCACTCTAAGATTGGCTGACTCGCCTATTTCTAGTTTCGATTTTTTCATCTCAGAAAAGTTGTCTAATGCATGACTTTTCTGAACATCGTCCGTGTTAGATATGTCAAGTAGCCACTGAAGAGCCTCAAAAAATGTTGACTTGCCATCGCCGTTGTCACCAATAATCAAGGTAAGGCCATCACCGAATTCGAATGTGTTTTCGTTACCATAATAGCTACGAAAGTTTTCTATTTCTATTCTACGTATTATCATAGTTTCTTTTTGAGTAAGTCGTTTACAGTGTTATATATTTCTTTTTCTGACATCTCTTCACTAAGCCCTTCAATGATAGTTGCAACAGCGCTTACAATAGCATTTTTAGAACCTAGAGCATATTCAAGAGATGAAATCTCAGAAGGTTCATATTGGGCGTACTCCATTAATTTCTCGTCAAGAAGAACCGCCTCTAGAATTTTGTTGTAATTCTCGTTGTATCTTTTATTTCTTGCCATAGTATGTTATTTATGAATTAATCTAAAAGTGGAACATTATAGAAGTTCAGAACCTCTTCTAATTCTGTGTAAGAGTAGTCGAGATTTCTTGATAATGAGGCGAAATCTCTTACTCTTCTAAGTTCAGAAAGAATAAGTTTTCGTTCCATTTCATAATCTACGCAATCCGCTCCAATATCAGGAACAACCACAAGGTCGTGAATATAAGCATATTTCTTATCCTTGTGCGTTCTTAGAATACGCCCTCTACGTTGAATAAACTGCCGTGGGTTTCCTGTGCTTGCACAGAAAATCGCCATTTCACTTCGTGGCACATCAACACCTTCGTCAAGGCATTTCATTGATGTCAAAACCTCAAGGTCTCCATTCGCAAAATCTTCAAGGATGGATTCCCTGTCTTTTTGCCCTGAAACAAATTTCCTGACCGTTGTCGTTTTGCTGACATTCATCACTATCTGCGTATATTCATCAATTAGTTTATCTGATTCTGCATCATCTTCAACAAAATCCGAGCTATCATACACGTCAGCAATAGAATCTGGCTTTAGACCCTCAGGAACATATACCAATGTATATTTGAGATTTCCTTTTTCTTTGTAACGCTCTTCAATGATGTTTTTGAATGCATCTTGCTTGTTTCGTGCTTTATGAATTATGCGCTTTCTTTTCAAGAGTAGAGCTCTGACTATCTCATCTTCCAGATCAAGATATCCACCGTTATACCTATAAATCTTGCCGAGCTTTTGTGATATTTCCATGTAGTCATACATCTCGTCATCGCAAAGTCGCACGACATGTGGGAAATAGTAATATTCACAAAGAAATTTATTCTTGATAGCTTCCTCCATTGTATACACAAAAGTATAGTTATCTTCCGAGTTGAAGAAACGTCGAAGTTCCCTATTGCCTTTATCATCAAACTGACGTTCAGGAGTTGCAGATAAACCTATACGTCGTTTAAATCTTTTACCGACACCATCTAACCTGTCAAGGATTCGTTTTGATCCCATGTTGTGTGCTTCGTCTGCAATAAGCAAACATTTCTTAGAAAGCGACATCAAATCATGAAATACATTATCTCTGGCAAATGACGCATATGTTGAAATGACAACATAGTTGACAGGCGAATTTGTCGGGTTGAAATTCTCTTTCATCGTGAGCCTATCTATATCATCTTTCCAGTCCTTGTTTTTTGAGCAAACCTTGACAATATGTTGAAAATAGAACTTTCTGCATTCTTTCTCCCATTGTTCAACTAATGTTACGGTAGGAACAAGAATTATTGCCTTGTAATAGCCAAACTGTTTGTAAATTTGCAACAGACAGTTGAGAGATGTCAGCGTCTTACCTGTTCCAGTGGCCATGTTGAATAAGCCACATTGACTTCTTTTCCAATTATTGAACGCTTCCTTCTGATACTCACGTGGCCCTGAGGGATAAGGGAAGTGGGGCTCAACCTCTTTCATTTCCTCAGCAGCCATCGAGATCTGTAAGTTCTCCTCTTCCTTCCGCCTTTTATATGTTTTCAGTTTTTCTTCCACATCGAGTAATTCTTCTATATCAGAATCACCATAGTTAGTACTGATTACCTCCACTAAATCTTTTGGCGATAAATAGTCAATTCCTTTTTTCTCACCAGACATAATGGCATCAAAGTCCTTCCTCTGTTTGACGATTCTGTTCTGAACCATCCTGTCAACAGAATCACTTCTGTCAATCTTGATTTCTTCAATGTTATTGAAAAGACCGCTAATCGTAAAATTAGCAGAGCCGGTAAATGCTGTTATACTATCACCATCCCTAAACTGTCCTGACTTGGTATGAGCGATGCCATTTTTGCCTCGGGGCTTGATAATTCTAATGTCTATACGCTTTTGTGAAATCATGTAAGCAAGACAGCGAAAAAACTGTTCTTGATACTCGTCAAACGTGGACTTCAGATACTGGAAGTTAGAGAGGTCTGAACAGTCGATTATATTACCCAGCATCCCATCTGATATTGCCTCTTTATCTTTCTTTGAAACAATATGATTAATGATTAGGCGCATATAGCCTCCTTTCGAAATGAACGTGGCAAAACCTTCTGACAATACGCTGATAGCGGCAGAACTAAAATAGCCAAGTTTCAAATCAAACTCTGTGCTATTCATTAGACCGTCATTGAAAAAACGCTCTGGAGAATATTCCTCACCAGGTACATACGTTCCGTCCTCTGCCCAATCTACTTCGTACAGCATAATCTTATCTTATATAAAGCAGTTCGTACACATAATATCATCGCCAAGGATTTCTGCTAGGGTGGTTCCTTTGTTGTTTGCCAGGCTTTCTTTCTGGCGACGGATGATGTCGAGTTTTATCTGCCGAATACGTTCTGGCTTAATGAGGTCTGCAAGACTCTCGTTCTGATTCCAGGTATAACCGTCTTTCTCAAACTCCATCGCTTTCTTAAAGAGATCAGGATGCTGCTCGTAGAGCCAGATCCATTCTATCTTCTGCTGGAAGAAACAGAAGTAGCAACCAGAACGACTGCGGCAATAGGTGCCAGTTTCGCCATCCACCTCAAAAGGAATCTCCTCGTAGTAGGCAGGCACACCAACACCGCTTTCTCTCAGCAGACGGAAAATGTCGTCCTTCACCAATATGTCTGTATTGTCAAGCAGTGGGAAGTCATCGAGTTTGCCCACTGGATAGTCTGTCGTTTTCAGGAACTCGAACACAGCATGATTGAACAGCTTGATGTCATAGTCCAGCAGTGCATTCATCTTCTTCGAGTAGTAGAACTGCTTTGTGATAGGCTTCCGCACCGTTTCCAATATCTCATCACGCAGGAATCCTTCAGGACAAAGCCGCTCAAAGATTTCTGCTATCTGCTCCAAATTCTCATTGTGTAGAAACTTGTTGATGACATCGATACTCCAGATATTCTTGCGGAATGGGAAGATGGCTTGGATATTGGGTTTCGAAGAGATATAGCCATCTCTGTCCTCGTCGCCACGAATGCCAACGTATGAGACAGCATAGTCATCGCCCACATATTCCTCAAACTTGTCGAGTTTCATCTTTTTGGTACACCAACGAGCTTGTGGCGAAGGCAGGAAACCACCCATCGCTTTCAGGAAATGATGGAATGGAGTTGGCTCTGGACTACCTTCAGCAGCTCTGAGTCGTTCTATCTTACCCAAGTAGGCTTCCAGACGATTGATTAATGTCTCTGTCTCAGACAACTCACAACCAGTATCTGAATTGTAGTACTCAATCTTCAGAGATGGATACGTCTTCTTCAGATAAATGGCGAGGGCAGCACTGTCCTTACCGCCTGATATGCCTAATATGTGTCTTACCTTTGTCATTTTTGAATAGTGTCTTATTCCTCCTCGTTCAGCAGAGTTCAAGCGAACTTGACTCTGCTCTCGCTTGTTCGTCATTTCATCTTCTTATTGAGTATCGACAGCAAAGTGCAAACGTCGATGTTATTGTCACCAGAGAGCAGTTTGCTGATTTTCTTTTCAAGATCATCAGCTTTCGACTTATCCTTCTCTGGCAGCACATATGTCTGAGTCCTTACGTTGGTTCCCTTGCTGGTCACCATATCGAAGGAATATGCTTCGTTCTTCTCAGCATCACCTACCTTTTGAGATATATCTGAGTATTTCTCGCATTCGCGGAACAGATATACCAAGTCATCTGCCAACTTGTCTTCCTGCTCGTCCCTTAATGCATCAAGCCGCTGTTCAAGAATAGTATAGCAGATGGACTGATACCACTGAGTGCGATTGTCGTATTCAGTCATCACATGGTGATAGAACTCACGCTGTTTTCCTTTTAAAAGATAGTCTTTCACATGGGCCAGCCGTTCATGAATTTCAACGATATATTCTGAATAGTCATAACTTTGCAAGCCAAACTCTTCAACCAAACGTGCCTCTATTCGATCAATCAACTGAGAGTAACATGATCTCAGTTCCCTAACGGCTCGCTGAATAATCTTACCATATTCATTGATAAACTCTTCCTGCTTCAACTTCTCCTGAGTAAATCCAAGAGCCTCTGGCAAATCGTCAAAGAAAGCTTTTTCTGGGTCTTTGGCCTTAGCTAACACATCGCGGAATCTCATTGTTGACTCATGGTCAAACTTGCGTGTATGCTTAGTATATTCATCCAGTCGCACATAGAAACTGAGGAATGGTTTAATGGTCTCAATAAAACTAGCATTTGTAATGGTGAACTCAGCACCCAAATTGACGAAGCGACGATACTGATTGAAGAAGCCTAACTTCACGCCATCGACAGCAAACTTCTTCACCTCGAAATCTCCCGGATGCTTCTGGAGCAAATCAAAGAACTCCATATTCACATTAGGCATGAATGCGCCCTTCGATGCATCATAGAGTGCAAAGTCCTGACGCTTGATAAACAGATAAGTAGGAATCCAGAATTCAAGGAATCCCTGCTTTAGCTTATAGGGCTGGACTGACAGTATCTTTATCAGCTCTGAGATTTTCCTTGCTTTGTTCTCTGAACTATTCAAAAACTCTTCACAGGCATCCCATAACGGCATAAATCCCTTGTTGGTTGGTGCATCTGAGAAATCTCCATTCTGATGCAGACCAGTATTCAACAGCAACGATGAATAGATGGTCTTCTCTGGTGGGAATTTATCTTCAGAGAAGCCCATTTTGTTCTCAGAATAGTGCTCTGTCAAATAGGTGAGGTAACTCTTACGAGCAGCCGTTATGGTACCACTGAGCTTGTGCCTGTTAAACAGTTCGTTAACCATTACTGGTGTCTTGCTATAAACTTGGTCGCAAACTTTTGATAGTAACTGGTTGAAGTCACGATGGGATTCTACTTTTTGCTCTTTACCTGCAAACACCCAAACGACTCGATTCTTGTATGAGAAGAGATTATTACTGATGGCCTTATTGAGCAAAGTCTCTTCGTATTCCTTCAATTTCTGGATTTCAGCCACAGCCACTCTATCGTTTTTGTTGAGCACACGCTCCAAAAGATACATGTACTTCTTGATGTTGTAGAGGTGGTCTATGATGTCTTCAGTATTGGTGAAGTAGGCGAATACCAGAGCATGGTCAGTTTCTGAACTGAACTTCTTGATTTCCTCCAACGCTTTCTTGTGCGTAGAGAATATCAGTTCAATGTAGCCGTCTGTATCGCCAGTAGGGACAGCATCTAAAGGCTCTTCACGAATCATGTAGTCAAAGAATCGTGGCGTACCTTTCTGATAGAAATGGGCTTTGACAGGAGAAATCCTACGATTAAAGAACACGTTCAGCTCATCAACAAATGTAACAGGACGTGACACCATCATTCCTGCTTCTCGAATTTCTGCTTCAAGGTCAACGTCAGTACCTTCGAACAACATCAGACGTTCCTTGTATGCTGCATAGCGGATGATTTTCTTTGCTGTCAGTTTCTGAATGATTTCTTTGGCATTGCCAATCGCCATAGCTTCACGGGCATAGTCCGTCAGGTTCCTTTCTGTGAGCTTGAATCCGGCTGTTCCAAAAAGGTTCAGCAGGCCGATGGCTTTAACCAGTTGTACAGCCTGAAGCATTTCTTCTTCATTACTCCAATCCTGCCCCTCCACACGTTCAATAGATATCTGAATGGTGCTCCAACTCATCGAGTCGGCATTGGCATCTTTCAGATAGGAATAGAAGTTGTAAAGCACATAGTCATATACCTTCTGCAGATTGTATGTCAGATGATCTGCTGGCTCGAACTCAGAAATAGAGTTAGTGCCTTTGGCAGCCAAGAAAGTAAAGAGCGAACGTTCATTTTGGCCATATCGCTGAATGGCTGTAGTGATGGTGTAGGCAGAGAATAGATCCAAAGGATATAACTGGACGGCTGTTTCAAGTGGGAAGTCCTTTGAAACGTAACGCGTCTCTTTAGCCAACTCATAGAGATGCGTAATGTTATCTACTGGTTTGGTATCATTGTTTGCCTGCAATTGGGTAGAAGCAAGATACAGTAACTGCTCCACAGGCTCCACAAAAGTTATTTCCTTGAAGCGTCCCTTGACTTTAGTCCACTCGTTAGCTTGCTCTTCAGTTAAGCCTTTGGCGTATGCTCCGAAGTTCTGATGAAGCGTTGTAAGCAGCATGATTTGGCGAGTAGGAACATTTACCAACTCAGACAACTTCTGCAAGAAATACAGTTCCTTTTCAGGATTGTTCTTAGCTGCATGTTCCAACACCTTGCCAAACTCATCAACCACTATCAACAGGAATTTTCCTTTCTTTTGGCATTGAGTGTAGTAGTTTCTTAGGCTATCAAGGATGCTAGTTGTATTACCCTCCACGTTCAGAGCCTTACTCAGCAGCGTTGACATCTCAGCATAGTCGCCCACGATGTTCATAATCGCAAACGACTTGGCATTAGACAGATTCTTGGAATCCAACAGATACTTTTGCTTTCCTGCCTTTTTCAAGTCTGCTTCCAAAGCTAGCAGAAAACTAGACTTTCCTGTGCCGTATGAACCAATGATAGTAAAAGAGTGAATGCCAGTACGGAAATCGTTCACAATGTTGTGAATAGCATTCTTGGCATTTGGCGTTACCAGGTATTGCATCCCTTCGGCAAATCCGTTTTCTATATTTGCAGATAAACTAAACGAAGGAGCAGCGAGAGCAGACCCATATTTGTTTGAAATCTGCCGAGTCGCGTATGAGTTCGAACTGTGTTCAAATGTCTTTGCCATAATAATCGTCTAAAACCTGTTTGTCATTCAAGTCTTTGGTGAACTGAATCTGTTTAATTCCTGCCACATCATTATAGGCGAAATACTGACTGTAATCGCTGGCCAGCTGCTTCAGCATTTCAATCGTCTCGAAGTCCTGCATACAGAACGCCAAGCCAACTCTTTCCTGAATGGTGCTGAAAGGAATAGTGTTATCACCTTCCTGCTCTTTCAACTTCAGCAGTCCATAAAGGAAAATCTCCTTCGTCACCTTGCGTTTGCCATCAACATTGAAGTAGTAGCCCTTTCCTTCTGAACTTTGGCGAATCAAGTCAAGATCTATCAGTAATGATGAGAAGTCTTCGTTAGATTGGGCTTTTCGAGGCAATGTGTAGTTCTGTAAGAGTACACCAATATCCTTCTTTACTGTGTTGGCATTGAACAGTGTCATCTTATTAGCTTCCACCATTCTCATTTTCACGAATGTCAGCACCTGCTCTCGTTCAAAGTGTGTACGCTCTCGCTGAACGCCACAGAAGAACATATTGTAAAGTGTCGCTTCCTCTGAGAATACAAGATTGAAATGGAGCAGCCATAAGGTTGCAATATCTTCGAGATATTTGTCCTTCCCGTTTTGGTCGTTGAATAGATAATCTGCCAACTCAGTTTGTTCGTCATTCTTCGTGACACCAAAAACTCTCAGCCAGAAACGGATGGAGGCAACCATATTCTTACCCACTCCCAGTCCAATCACAGCTTCAGGACTGTTGAAGTCATTTCCTGCCACCACAAAATCATATCCCTTCTTTAGCCAAAGCGACTTGCAAGGAAACGATTCATGCCCGGAAAACGTATATTTCTTAACCTTACTATTGCTCATTGTTCTAAGTTCCGTAATAGGCAAAAAAGAACGTACCCTTCTCTTATGGTATTTTCGAACTACACCTGTCCTGGAAATGAGGCTTGAAACGAAATACAGAGAAAGGGTACGCCTATTACGGCGTACCTAACTTCCTCCAGGATCCGTTTCAATAAAGTTTTTCCAGGACTTTTGTAGTTGAAACCCCTTCAGATAGTAGATACTAGTCTACTTGCCAATAAGTTCTTGCACCACAGCTTTGACCATTCAGCCAGCCGTCTTCTCGTCACTATAACATCGGCGGCAACTGCAATGCAAATGCAAAGGTACAAATAATTTTTGTTCTACAATTATAATAAGGTGTAATTTAATACATTTTTAACCGTCTGAAGGCGAAAATCTGCATTTCGCACGACTCAAGTTGGTGGCCTCTGCTGAACAGGGGCAGTATATTGCATCTCAATGCCATACTACAGCATCTGCGTAAACTTGAAGTTACACTCATAGAGTGAGGCCCCCTCTATCTGATGCAGTTTCTTGATGGCCATACCATATCTCCATCCAACTTTACCTCAAGCTGAATAGAATTATTTTTATCCTTATATATTACAATTTTGTTCTCTTCCATAACCTTACTTCACGTTGAATCCGATCCCTGCGAGTTTCTCACGGATGCCTGCCTCCAGGGAATGACTCTCTTCATAAACATCTCCAAGTCTATACTCTCTTCACTCACTCATACTCCTACCTCCTTTCTGATAACTTCCCAATGACCTGTTTTGTTGCTGCCTATACGGACAATGATACCAGCCTCACGCAGAGAGGCAATATGCTTGCGAACCATACGACTGCTAATGCCTAATGCTGCACCGATTTCTTCTGATGATGCCGAATGACTGGATTTCAATATCCTATATACATCCCATGTAGCATCGGATATATCCGGAAATTCTTTCTTGAGTTTATTAGGAACTTTATTAGGAACTTTATTAGGAACTTGTTTCTGCAATGGCGCACTCTGATGGGCTACCACGTTCTTTCCGTCAATGATGTCACGCACTTCGTCCTCGCTCAATGTGTTACCTTCTATAGCGAGCGACGAATGGATGGTCTTAATACGATTGGCTTTTCGCAACCGCAGGCCGTCTTCCTGTTCCAAACGGATAGCATAGCGCTCTATCTGAGCTGAAATCTCAGCTATCAGGTTGATGGCCTCAGCACTAACTGTAAATGGTGGTATATACATAATCAGCCTTTATTTCACGTTGAATCTTAATTCTTTCCACTCACTCATACACCCTCCTCCTTTTCATCGTCGTCACCTTTCTGCAGATTCTTGAGGCGTTTGACAACCTTGTCGAAATCGCTCTCCAATAGTCGCATCTCACGTTCACGGTAGATTTCAAACTCTCGCTCCGCCTTCTCAATGGCTTCCTGATGCGAAACAGTGCCAGCACCTTCGAGGATATTCCTGCGTAAGCGCAATATCTGGTCATCGAGGGCTGCTATCCAGTCTGCCATTGTCATGGGATTCTGCTCCAAAGCCTGAAACTCTGCATAGTCGAGGAACTGCGAGGTGAGCAGGTTCAGACGTTGCAACTCCAGTTCAGTGAGGTAGTTCTTGGCTATCTTCACATCATCGCGTGTCACATAGTTGCCTTTGAAGTTCGTCATTCCCACAAAAGGCTTCTCATTATCCACGCGCTCATAAATCAGTTCTGCTGCTGTATGCTCGTGAACGGCATAGTGCATCTTGTTCTGTACAGTGGCAAAGAAGAGCTTGGTCATCTTGGCACGAGGGTCGTAGTCGGTCGATGTGGCATAGATATCAGTCACTTGCTGATAGAAATTGCGCTCACTGCTACGGATGTCGCGTATGCGTTGCAGTAATTCCTTGAAGTATCGGTTTCCGCCTTGCTTCAGTCGCTCGTCATCCATCGTGAAGCCTTTTTGGATATACTCATGTAGGCGCTGTGTAGCCCAGCGACGGAAGCGAACGGCTATGGGCGACTGCACACGATAGCCGAGAGCAATAATCATGTCGAGGTTGTAGTGGTCAATCTCCCTTTTAACCTGCCGCTTGCCCTCTTGGCGAACTAGAAAGAATTTCTTTCGAGTTCCCTCTTCACTCAGTTCTTGGTCTTGGTAGATGTTTCCAACATGAAGACTAATGTTCTGAGGAGTAGTAGCATAAATCTCCGCAAGATGCTCGCGTGTCAGCCACACATCCTCATCGGCAAAGCGCACATTCACGTTCACCCTGCCTTCTTCATCCTTATATAGTATGATTTTGTTCTCTTCCATATCTTCTACTTCACGTTGAATCCAATCCCAGCGAGTTTCTCACGGATGCCAGCCTCCAGTCGATGACTCTCTGCAAAGAGGTCGCCGAGTTCAGCGGTCAGTCGGGCCATCTTCTCCTCGAAAGGCTCTGCATCTTCTTCCTCGTCAGCAATACCGACATAGCGGCCTGGAGTGAGCACCCAGTCCTGTTTGCCTATTTCCTCGATAGTTGCCACCTTGCAGAAGCCTTTGACATCTTCGAGGGTTCCGTTTTCGTAGGCTCGGAAAGTGGCTGCAATGCGCTGCACATCGCACTCCTCAGCAGGGAGACTGGTCCAAGGCTTGTCTTCTTTCTTAACAGTATCGTAACGTACAAAGTCGTCGCTGAGTTCACGATGGGTGCGATCCACCATCATGCCCATCTCTCTGGCATCGATGAAGAGCACCTTACCCGGATTCTTTTTCTTACGATTGAAGAACCAGACGCAGACAGGGATAGACACGTTGTAGAACAACTGGTTAGTGCAGGAAGGTGTGTAAAATTCACCACCTGACGACTGGGTTTCTGCCGCAAAGTTCTGCAGGCAATATTCATACACTCGTCCGAAAAGGTCGATGCCTTCGCCTTGTGCATGCATATCCATGTTGTCGAAGATCTCCACCACCTCACCCAAGCGAATCTTGTCAATCTCAGGACGAGAGTAGTTGTTGGGCATCACCTTCTTCAGGCGGGGATTCTCACGCCCAATCTCTTCAAGGGCATGGTCTATCACTTGTCCAATCTCAGGGCTATGCGCCTTGCAGGCTATGACATTCCAACGAGCATCCTGTGGCACCCAGAACACATGTTCTGCTGTATATTCGTCGCGATCTTCCTCAAAACCGTCGCCTTCCTCTACAAGTTCTTTGTAACGCTTCTCGAAACAATCGCTGATATATTTAAGGAATACGAGACCCAGCACCACATTCTGATATTCAGATGCAGTGAGATTACCACGAAGCTTGTTCGCGCTGTCCCATATTCGGTCTTCTATAGATTTCTCTTTGACAACTTTGGTTTTCTTTGCCATATTCCTTCTTTTATTATAATTTACCTGTTAAAGATAATTTTGGTATAGCCCCAATAAAACCTATTATGATGATAATACCTATAAGGCCTATTTCTGATACAAGAAATAATAATCCGATAGCGATTAGCAAAATCAATATAGAAGTAAACATGTCAATAGAATTATTTTTCTTTTCTTCTAATTCTATGAACTCAATAGCATATACAAGCACATCTGTAGCAATGTTCCAGATGAACGAGAACAGTAGGTTGTATTGACTTTGGTTCATAATCTATACGATAGTTTTAGGCAGCACACTTGTCATTATATCCTGCCGTAGCAGTGTCGTGTCACGACGATTAGCTGATACTTGATGGCAAAATTACAAATAATATTTCTTATTTGTATATAAAAGGTGTAATTTAATACATTTTTAACCGTCTGAAAGTGAAAACCTGCATTTCGCACGACTCAAGTTGGTGGCCTCTGCTGAACAGGGACTGTATAGGGCGCAGGTGATGATGGCATTCTGTTATGAGTATGGTCTTGGGACGGAAGTGGACTTGGACAAGGAAAGGACATTGTTCATGCAGGCAGGACAATCCGAGAAAGGTCGTGGGCTGCCTCATTCCGAAATACGGAGAAATAGACTGTAAGAAAAATCCAGTTATATTTGGTTTTCTGCTCACTTGTTCGTATCTTTGCCACAAAATTGAAGCGTATGTCGAAACTGAAGACATGCCTGTACGATCATTATGTGACAGAAAACATGTATCATCCAATAGACATCAACAACTGGGACAGACGTGACCTGTATGAACACTTTTCACGGCTGAAGCTACCACACTTTGCAGTAGCGGCATATATTGACGTGACACGGCTGCTGGAGTACAAACGCCGTGAAGGTTTATCGTTCTATCTCTCGCTCATTTACCTGACGACAGAGGTGCTCAACGGCATCGACAACTTCCGACTTCGAATCATTGACGGGCAGGTGGTGAGCTTCGACACGATTCACACCAATTTCACGCACAAACGCCCTGAAGAGGAGGTGTTCCGATTCCATACGGCTCCTTTTGAAGGCACATTACGACAGTACGTCGAAACCACTTCAAAGGCCATAGCCAGCCAAACGACCCTCTTTGGAGGAATGGGCGACATTCCCAATGTGGTCTATTGCTCATGTACGCCAAACCTCGATGCCACAGCAATCATTAATCCAGGAATGGAGAATCCTGATGATGCCATACCCAGAGTCAATTGGGGCAAATATGTGGAGCGTGACGGGAGATGGATGATTAACGTCACCTTCACGGCTAACCATCGTTTTGTTGACGGCTACCATATCGGAGTGTTCTTCGAACGCTTGCAAGTTGCCATCAACGAAATCAGATGACTTTAATCACCGGCCAACTGCTTACAGCCCAGGGTAGCGCCCTTGGGCTTTGAGCTGCTGCCCCTTCAGGGTGCACTTGCGGCGGTCACTGAACCGAGGGTGCACGACCCCAGTTCTTGGCAAGCCAAGCGGACAAAATGAAGGCTGTTTTCATCATAACGCTAATGACCGATTTGGGATTATTTCTTGTCAACCTGAGCCCAATTGCAACTTTTCGCATCGTCTTTACGTCTAACATACAGAAACGTTTAAAAGTAGACAGGCAAATGAAAACATTAGGAAACATCATCTGGGTTGTATTTGGAGGACTGCACATAGCCTTGGAGTATTTCATCGCTGGACTGGTACTGATGATCACCATCATCGGTATTCCCTTCGGTTTGCAGAGCCTGAAGCTGGGTATGCTGGCCATTTGGCCGTTCGGCACAAAGGTGAAGTGGAAGGAGTCGCAGCCTGGCTGTCTGAGTATCTTCATGAATGTGCTGTGGTTTATTGTCGGTGGCATTTGGATATGGCTCACCCACATCTTTTACGGGCTCATTTTCTACATTACGATTATAGGCATTCCGTTCGGCCAGATGCACTTCCGGCTGGCTAAGCTCGCCCTTTCACCTTTTGGAAAAGAGATAAGTTGATGTTGGCTATTGTCTTATGTCCCATCGAGGGGCATCCAGGCTTGCTGAACGAGCAAGCCCCGGCACTGCGTGTCCGGCATTGAAGGGTGTCAACAAGGCCAGCACGTTTTTTCGCTCGTGTCTATCGAATCAGTATGACTCAGAGACATCTGTCCCACTGACGCCTTCAGCGTCTTATGGCCAAGGCAGAAATAAGGGATGGGAAACTTTAGTTAAACCCCAATCGGTCATTAGGCTGTTAGGCGCTAACAAGCTACCTTTTTGTCATCTGCCCCGCCGCTTTTCGATTACAATGGAACCCCATTGCGCACTCAAAGCTGCAGCACATCTGTTCCAAAATGAAGGCTGCTTTCATCATAACGCTAATGACCGATTCGGTTTAATCATTATTTATGTAAAGAAAAAGTGTACGGTTGGATCGGGCAAAAGTCACTGCTCCCCATAGAACGCGAGTTAACCCGATCAATTCATTGAGTTAACTCAAATCATCGATCGAGTTAACTCAAACGATGAATCGAGTTAACTCACGGTTTTTGGGGCGTTATTTTCTTATGACCTTTTTGCCGTTCTGTATGATGACGCCGCGGTCGTTTTCATTGGCCATCGTCCCATTCAGGAGATAGGACGATTGTGATTCGCCAGTCAAGGCGTTTACACTTCGTACATCAGCAGGATCCACACCAGGATGAAAGGCTTCGCGTTGCAACACCTGTGTCATGCAATGGGCAGCGCCATAGCCGTCAATAAGGCTTTCCAATGGAATCCATTCCACGTTTACCCCTGCTTCACGCAACCGCTGCTGCAGCTCTTCCGACTGTCCGCCTACTGCCATGATGTGGCGTGGGGCGATGGTGAGGAAGTTGTTGGCATAGTGCATCTCGTCGTTTATGTCGATTGGGATAATCTGGAAACCCCGTCCGCGTATGTACTCCACAAAAGGCTGATCCTGCTTCCAAAGCTTGTATTCCTTGGTGCCAGGTGTTCGTGCCCAGATGTCGCAGGTGTTGTATTCCGGAGTGCCAGGCTGTGCATTCAGCCGGCTGCTCACCATCGTGCAGAGATCCTTGTCGATGATGTTGAAATGGGTATCCAGGTGCATCTGCATCTGCCACAGCTTATGGTCACGCACCACCACGATGGTATCATGGCCGAAGGCATCGGCTTCCATCATCTGTCGTATGCCCTCGTCGTTGGTTCGCATGCCACAGCCTATGAGCGATATGTTGCCTGCAGGAATGTAGTCACCACCCTCCAACCGGCCTTCGCCTGTGATGCGCATGATGGGCTTCAGCCCCAGATGCTCGTAGCAGAGATTGATGATTTCCGTCTCAGGAGCTCGCTGATTGCTGTTCATGTTGCAGATGATGTGTCCCCGTGGTGTCGTGATGCTCTGGTCACGGGTGAAATAGAGGTTCATCAGCGGGTTCTGGATATACTGTGCCTCATAGCCTGTATTGTTGTCTGTCTTCGAAAGCTTCACTGTGGGTTGCAGTAGTATACAGCGGATAAGGTCGTTCCGGCTCATTTTATTGAGCACTTCCTGACGATAGTTCTCCGTTTTTTCGGCATCTTCGTCGGGCATGCTGCTGATATCGTATTTCAGTACATTTGTTGCAAGCTGCCTCAGGCTGTCCAAGCCCACCTCTCTCAAGATGTCGAGTACCTTGTGCACACGTATGCCGTTTGCTTCCAGCATACTGATATAGCCCCGATGCTCCTCAGCGGCTATATCCACATCAAAGTAATTCTCAAACAGTCCTGCTGACGGATGAATGACGCCATTAAACAGTTCCTGCCCAGGTGTATGCATCAGAATGTTACCTGCCTTCGACCATTCTGCCTGTGGATAAACCATTTCTGCAGTTTCCTGTGCATGTGCTCCCATGCAGCTTATCGCTAACATGGTGAAGATCAGTTTTGTTGTCTTTTTCATGTCATTATGTTTTTTATGAATTGTTGCTATAGGTGTGGACACTGGTGCCTTGTGCAGAAGGCAGGTAATTGATGCCCCACCAACACATCTGCAGGAGAACGAAGGAGGCGATGAGTGTCCATAGGGCCAGACGTTTATGATGGTGAGGCAGCTGGCGGTAATGGATATAGACCAGGTAGGAGAGCCAGGTGATGGCTGCCCACGTCTCCTTGGGGTCCCACGACCAGTAGTGTCCCCATGCCTCCTTGGCCCACAGGGCTCCGAAAAGCATGCCAAAGGTCATGAAAGCGAGGCCTACGTAGACGAGGTTGTCGGTGATGTCGAACTCTTCAGCGGAGGCGGGGCTCTTCTTGATGAAAAGCAGGTAGACGGCCATGAGCGTAGCGGCACCAAGCACGGCGTAGGCGAACATATAGACAATGACATGGGGTGCAAACCAGGGACTCTGGAGAGCAGGCATGAGCGTCTTGTCGTGTATCTCGGGCTTGAACAGATTGACGCAGATGAACACCAGGGCGAGGATGGTGGAGAACGTCAGAATCCACTTGTATTTCCAGCGTGAGTAGACTGTAAGGCCCGCCAACGGCAGGAAGAAGGAATACCACAGCCGGGTCTCGCCCATGGTGCGCAGTGGCGGACGCTCTAATGAGATCCACATGGCGAGGATGAAACAGAAGAATGTCAGCAGTCCAAGGATGGTGGCAGTATAAGCCATGACGGTCTTGTTGCGCCAGGCTCCGTAGGCTCCCACTGCCCAAAGCAGTGTTGCTGCTATTGCGAAATAAATGAATTGCTCCCAGGTCATGATGGTGTCTGTTTTGCGTTTTGAGGTTGGGAAAGGCTTGGGGGGACGTTTTTTCTCCTGCCACCGGAAAGGAACATGCAAGCAGCTCCTGCCAGCATCATATAGATGCCCGTATAGACCAGAGGCAGCCAGGGGTCGCTCACCAGTTCAAGAATGGATATCTGGCTCTGGGCTCCCATCTGTGTGTCGTAGCCGTACTGATAGATCTTCCATCCGTCCACCTCGACGGGCTTGTTGACATCGACGGTGGCCACGAGGTTCTTCCTCGTCTTCGTCTTGATCTGGATCTCTGAGGCAAAGCGCTTGGGCGATCCGTCGTCGTAGGTCTCCATGATGAACTTCTTCAGTTCGATGGCTATGGGCATCTCTTTGACGGTGCCATTCGCTTCCAACGCACGCCATTCCGGTTGTCCTAAGGCTGTTATCATCCTGACTCGCTGCATGTCAGCATTGCCCAGTGTGGCCGTAGTCATGGCGAGAAAGAGACCCAGATGGTTCAGCAGGAAGGAGAGGTCTTTGAAGAGTGTCGCGGTCCGTCGGTAGCCTGCTGACGAAGCCTGGGCTGAGGGTGGGGTAGGGACCATCCTGCTCAAGCGGTTCAGGATGATGACTCCAAGAATCAGGGCAATGTAGACATAGATCAGCACGAAGGGCCAGAATGTCAGCATGTTGTTCAGCCAGGTCTCGTTGGAGTCCTGCCGTGTCAGTCCCATGATGATGGTGAGCACTATGGCATAGACGATGGCTGGCAGGGCAGCCTGATGTGTGCCAATGAAACGGAAGGCATAGACCTTTTTCCTGGAAAGAAAGATGGCTGCAATCAGCGCCAGGAATCCTGCAGCCACAAAGCCGTTGACGGGCCACTTGAAGGTATCCCACACTACAGGGCCGATGCTCAGCTGGAGTGCAAGACCGACAACGATAAGACATCCTCCTGTCAGGAAGCCTTCTTGGAATGACCAGGGTTTAGTCCACATGTTTTTAATATGATAAGATAATAGTGATTCTTCATCAGATCTCATTGAGGAAAGGGGAACGGGAAGGGGTGAGGGAAGGGTTGGGGAAAGGGCTGGGGAAAGGGGAACGGGAAGCCTCCGTTGAACTGTGGCATCTTGATTTCCTTCAGTTCCTGAATGCGCGGTTCCCAGTCCTTGTCGAACCGTTCGATGCTACGGTCAAGGAAGTCCAGCCGGTCGGCGAGCCATGCTTTCAGTATTTGGATTTCCTCTTCGTAAGAACTGACTCGGTAGGCTGCAAACATACTCACAGGATTGAACCCGCCACCGGAATTGCCTGCGAGCAGTTCAGGGTATTTCTCGAAATGACGGGCTGTGCAGGGTGCCAACAGTTTGGCTAGGTGGTCGATATAGGCGTTGATGGCCTGGTTGCTCAGTATGTCCTTGCGCAGGGCCTGGTAGCGCACCTTCACCGCTTTGCGGAAAGCGGGGTCCTGCAGCAGTCGCTGCCACATGGCGGGCGTGGGGCTGTTGCTTGCTCCCTCGAAGCACCATGCCTCAATGTTGTTGGCATTGGCGAAGTTGGCGTTGCCATAGGCAAGGTTGTAGTCCCACACGGGGCCTGCCACCAGTTTGCCTCCAGTACCGTCGGCCTGCTGTTTCTCTTTATAGAAGTAGGCGCTGCGTTTATAGCCATCGGCATTGAGACTCAGTTCTGTGTGGATGAAGTAATCCACAAACGAGGGCACGTCGATGTAATGTGCATAGCCTTGTTCCGGATCGTCGAAATAGTCCGACTGGATGACCTGTTCCACTGTATCCACGTAATTACGGATGTAGTCGAACTGTTCTGGTTGCAGATTCTTCTTTTTCGGATAGATGCACGACCAGATGACCTGGCTCGTCATGTTACCCTCGCCGATACCAGGCACTTTTGAAGTAAAGGTTGCATCATCCTCGTTGTAGGTGTCGATGCGCAGCAGGTAGCCTCCTGTCAGGTCGCGTCCTTCAACGTCGCTCTTCTTCAGCTTTGCGATGTCTACGCGTTCCTTGCCTCGCTTGATGGCCTCGGACAGGATGTATATGCCTCGATAGTCGCCGTTGAACGTCAGCTCTACCATCTCGGTGCGGGGGCCCCAGTGCCCCATGCCGCGCCACAGGTGGAACGCCAGGGGGTCACGGATGGCAGAAACGTCGCTGTAGGGTGCCAGCAGCACCCAGTCACTGTGGGCGGGCATGCCGAACAACGGTGCCTCCACCTCTTTGCCTTGTCCGTCGCGCAGTTCGATGGTGTATTTCTTCTGGTTGAAACTCAGGGAACTGTTGCCACGCAACTTGATGCCGATGTCACCGTCGTATCCCTCAGTCTGCATGTGAGCCGTTACCTTCTGCTGGGCATTGGGCATGATGTCAGTGGTGATGCTGATCTGACCAACGGTCTTTTGCTGGGCCGAGGTGATGCAGCACACCGCTGTCAAGGCAATGCACAGGAAAACATTCTTTCTCATGAGACAATGTTAATATCCATAATCCTCTCCTATCAGAACTACCGTGTGACGTCCCTTGGGAGAGTTTCTGAGGAAGTGGATATAGTTGCAGATGCTCTCCGGTGAGTTGCAGTTATGGCAGACACCGTCGTTCTGGCAAGGGGTCTTGATGTCGAATCGTGCTGCATTGATGGGCGAGGCTGTTGCTCTGGCGCGTGAGAGTGCTGCTTCGACAGTCTGTGCTACTTTGTTCAGTCCGATGACGAATATCACCTTTTTGGGTCCCCAGGTGATGGCAGCCACACGGTTCCCGTTGCCATCGATGTTCACGATGACACCATCTTCAGAGATGGCATTGGCGCTGGTGAGGTAAACGTCAGCCGAGAATGCCCTGAGGTACACAGCTTGTTTCTCCTCGGGTGTCTCCACCAGGTCACGGTCAATCACTTCCAGCGTTCCACGACTTCTGAGGAAATCGGGAATGCCCAGGTCGCGGACGGTCATTGTGCCTCCCCATGTCACACTGCTTCCATCGGCAATGAGTTCGGAAACCTTCTTGACTGCCATTTCTGCTGTAGGGCAGTAGAATCCTTCAATATGCCTGCGCTGCAGGTTCTTGATAATTGTTTTTGCTAAACGCTCGTTTCTCTCTTCTTTTGCCATTCTTCTCGATACTTGGTTTTATGCTTTTGGAAAACGAGTGCAAAGCTACGAAAAAAATCTTTCATATTTTACCAAAAAAGAAAGAAATGTTAGGAAATGTGTGAAAATATTCGTATCTTTGCCGACAAATTCGATGATATATGGGAAATCTAGTAGCAATTGTGGGTCGTCCTAATGTAGGAAAATCCACACTGTTTAACCGTCTGACGAAGAGCCGCCAGGCCATTGTCAGCGATGAGGCGGGCACTACGCGTGACCGCCAGTACGGCAAGTGCGATTGGTGCGGCCGAGAGTTCTCCGTGGTTGATACGGGTGGCTGGGTGGTCAACAGTGACGACATCTTCGAAGAGGAGATCCGTAAGCAAGTAATCATTGCTACGGAGGAGGCCGACTTGGTGCTGTTCCTCTGCGACATCAAGAACGGTGTGACTGACTGGGACATGGACGTGGCCCAGATACTGCGCCGTGCGAAGCTGCCTACGCTGTTAGTGGCCAATAAGGCCGATGACGGAAAAGACCTGTACAGCCAGTACGAGTTCTATAAGTTAGGTCTTGGCGACCCCTTCTGCATCAGTGCTGCTACTGGCAGCGGAACGGGTGACTTGCTTGACAAGATCCTGGAGATGCTGCCCGAGAAGAGCGGCGATGACCTGGAAGAGGGTATACCCCGCTTTGCCGTGGTGGGTCGTCCTAATGCAGGCAAGTCAAGCCTGATCAATGCGTTTATTGGCGAAGAGCGTCACATCGTTACCGACATTGCTGGTACGACACGTGACAGCATATACACCCGCTACGACAAGTTCGGATTCGACTTCTACCTCGTTGATACTGCCGGTATACGCCGCAAGAACAAGGTGACGGAGGACTTGGAGTTCTACAGTGTGATGCGCTCCATCCGTGCCATAGAGAACAGCGATGTGTGCATCCTGATGATCGACGCCACCCGAGGCATTGAGTCGCAGGACATGAACATCTTCCAGCTCATACAGAAGAACAACAAAAGCCTGGTGGTGGTGGTGAACAAGTGGGACCTGGTGGAGGACAAGTCCCAGGTGGTGATTTCCACTTTTGAACAGGCCATCCGTGCGCGTATGGCTCCGTTTACCGATTTTCCCATCATCTTTGCCTCGGCCCTGACGAAGCAGCGTATCTTCAAGGTGCTGGAGACAGCCAAGGAGGTGTATCTGCACCGCAAGGCACGCATCGGCACCACGAAACTCAACGAGGTGATGCTGCCGCTTATCGAGGCCTATCCACCCCCCTCGGTCAAAGGGAAGTATATCAAGATAAAATATGTGAGCCAGGTGCCCGACACTCAGATTCCCACCTTTGTGTTTTATGCCAACCTGCCTCAGTATGTGAAGGAGCCTTACAAGCGTTTCCTGGAAAACAAGATCCGCGAGAACTGGACACTGACCGGTTCTCCCATACATGTGTTTATCAGAGCAAAGTAAATAGATGAAGGTTGAGGATTGAGCTATGCCATTCCGTGTGTTCGTTATACTGTCTTTGGTCTTTGCCCTGGTCTGTTGTGGTCAGGGGGTTACTCCGGAGGAGGCTGCCTCTTTGGCTGCGAGGGGTTACTATCGGCATTTGGCTGATGGAGCCTGTGAACAGTTCCTTGAGGGCAAGGCAGGCAGTGATTCGCTGCCGGAGCTATACCGTGAACAGCTGCTCACCTCCTGTCGCCAGTTCCTGGCTCAGCAACAGAAACTGCATCAGGGGATAACGGACATCAGTGTCAGCAGTGCCCGTCGCGACACCCTGACCGACTATGTCAGTGTGTTCCTTCTGTTGAAGTTTGGCGATGACACCTCCGAGGAAATCGTTGTGCCTATGGTGGAACACAACGGGAAGTGGCGAATGAAATAACCAGTGACAGAATTGCAATATGGAACAGACTAATCAATATATCAAACAGTTTCCCGACCTGTTCAGGGGAAAGACAGTGATGTATGTCCATGGGTTCGGCTCCAGTGGCCAGTCGGGTACGGTCACCCGTATACGTCAGGTGCTGCCCAATGCCAGGGTCATAGCTCCAGACCTGCCTGTCCATCCGCAGGAGGCGCTTGACCTGTTGCACCATCTGTGTAGTGAAGAGCATCCCGACCTGATTATCGGCACGTCGATGGGTGGGATGTTCGCCGAGCTGCTTGAAGGGTATGACCGCATCCTCATCAATCCGGCTTTCCAGATAGCTGATACAATGGGCGAACACGGGCTGACGGGTAAGCAACAGTTCTTCAGTCCCCGTCAGGACGGTGTCCAGGAATTCTATGTGGACAAGCCCCTGGTCAAGGAGTACCGTAACCTCACTGCTCAGAACTTTGCCCATGCAGCCGATGCTGGGGAGCAGGGCAGGGTGTGGGGACTGTTTGGCGACGAGGACCCTCTGGTGCATACCTACGACCTTTTCCGTGAGCACTATGCCACCGCTATCCGCTTTCATGGCGAGCACCGTATGAACGACCGTTCGTTCATGCATGCTGTGGTGCCTGTCATCCGATGGATTGACGACAGGCAGGAGCAGCGTGAACGTCCCATCGTCTACATTGATATTGATGCACTGGCAGATCAGTTCCAGAAGCCGCGCAGCTCGGCACAGAAGACGGTCCGTACCCTCCTGGAGATCTATCAGCTGTATTTCGTGGCACCCGCTCCAGCCGATCCTTCGTTTTACGCAGCGACGCTGTCGTGGCTCTATGAATATATTAATGTACCTGCTTTCGGCCATACCATCTTCACCAACCAGAAGAGCCTGCTCTATGGTGACTACCTGATTGACACGATGAAGAGTAACGGTATGGCTACCCTCATCCAGTTTGGTACAGATACCTTCAAGACATGGGACGATATTGCCGAATATTTCTCCCGCCTGGGAGGGCAATAGCGATGAGTCAGGACTCGTTGTCGGCAGCAGCACGCTCGGCCTCCATTGCCGAGAAGTCCTTCTGGCGCAGCACAAACGACTCTGTCAGATAGTTCTTGCGTACCACCTGATTGGCTGCCAGTTCCTCAGGAGTGCCATGGAACAGGATACGCCCCTCAAACAGCAGGTAGGCGCGGTCGGTGATACAGAGCGTATCCTCCACATTATGGTCGGTGATGAGAATGCCGATGTTGCGGTCCTTCAGTTTCCAGACAATGAACTGAATATCCTCAACGGCAATGGGGTCGACACCCGCAAACGGCTCGTCGAGCATGATGAACTTCGGTTCGTTGGCCAGGCAGCGTGCTATCTCGCAGCGTCGTCGTTCGCCACCGGAAAGCTGGTCGCCCTTGTTCTTCCTGACTTTCCCCAGACGGAACTCTTTTATCAGCTCCTCCAGTTTCTCCAGCTGGTACTCACGTGGCAGCCCTCGCATTTCCAGGACACTCAAGATGTTGTCTTCCACGCTCATCTTGCGGAACACGGAGGCCTCCTGCGCCAGATATCCGATGCCTGCACGGGCATGCTTGTAGACAGGATAGTCGGTTACCTCGACATCGTCCAGGAACACCTTTCCTCCGTTGGGTACCACCAAGCCAGTGGTCATGTAGAACGAAGTGGTCTTGCCAGCACCGTTGGGTCCTAACAGTCCCACAATCTCGCCCTGTTCCACGTAAAAGCTCACGTCGTTGACCACTGTGCGGCGGCCGTAGCGCTTCACCAGCCCTTCTGCCCGAAGCACCGTCTTCTTTTGTTCTATTGTCTGCTGCTCATCCATAATTGGGTGCAAAGTTAATTATTTTAATTGATAATTGACAATTGATGATTGACATTTTTTGTTGGTGGCAGCAATTTTTTCAAAATTCACGATACACTTTTACCTTTTTTTATTACCTTTGCAGTCGAATTAGAGATAATTAAGATGCTTCTACACAAATGGCTGACCATTTTCGGCCGATACCTCATACTCATGGGCCGCACGTTCAGCGTGCCTGAGCGGATGCGTATGTTCTGGAAACAGTACGTCAAGGAGATGGCGCAGTTAGGCGTCAACTCTATCGGCATCGTGCTGCTCATCTCCTTCTTCATCGGCGCAGTCATCTGCATCCAGATGAAGCTTAATATCGAGTCGCCTTGGATGCCTCGCTGGGTGGCAGGCTATACCACCCGTGAGATCATGCTTCTGGAGTTCTCGTCCAGCATCATGTGTTTGATCCTGGCGGGTAAGGTGGGCTCGAACATTGCCTCGGAGCTAGGCACCATGCGAGTGACACAACAGATTGATGCTTTGGAGATCATGGGAGTCAACTCTGCCTGCTACCTCATCCTGCCCAAGATCATGGGTATGCTGACCATCATGCCTCTGTTGGTTATCTTTTCATCGGGCATGGGCATCATGGGAGCCTATGCTACCTCGTACATCGGCCATATCATGCCACCAGACGACCTGACGGTGGGTCTGCAGCACGATTTCGTTCCCTGGTTCATGTGGATGAGTATCATCAAGAGCCAGTTCTTTGCCTTCATCATTTCCAGTGTACCTGCTTTCTGCGGCTATACGGTTGAGGGCGGTTCTGTGAATGTGGGCAAGGCTTCTACCGATGCGGTAGTCACCTCCAGCGTGCTCATTCTTTTCTCTGATGTGTTCCTGACACAGCTGCTTTCGTGAGTAAAAAGCACCATAAGCAGCAATAATATAGATAAATATAAGGCGATGATAGAAGTCAAAGACCTATGCAAGCGATTCGAGGACAAAGAAGTGCTGAGGGGTATCAGCACCACGTTTGAGGACGGTAAGACCAATCTCATTATCGGTCAGAGCGGAAGCGGAAAGACCGTGCTGATGAAGAACCTCGTTGGTCTGCTGGAACCTACCTCTGGCCAGGTGCTTTACGACGGTCGCGATTTCGTGGCAATGTCCAAGAACGAGAAGGTCCACATGCGCCGCGAGATGGGCATGATTTTCCAGTCTGCAGCCCTCTTCGATTCGCTTACGGTGCTGGAGAACGTGATGTTCCCCCTTGACATGTTCTCGTCGATGAACCTGCGCGAGCGCCAGCAGCGAGCCATGTACTGTCTGGACCGTGTGAACCTTGTGGATGCCGAACAGAAGTATCCGGGCGAGATTTCTGGTGGTATGCAGAAGCGTGTGGCCATTGCCCGTGCCATTGCCCTTAATCCCAAGTACCTGTTCTGCGACGAACCCAACAGCGGTCTTGACCCGAAGACCTCGCTCGTCATCGACGATCTGCTCCATTCGATTACCCAGGAGTTCAACATGACCACCATCATCAATACCCACGACATGAATTCCGTCATGGGTATTGGCGAGAACATCATCTTCATCTATGAGGGTCAGAAAGAGTGGCAGGGTGTCAGCGCCGATATCATGGGCAGTACCAACCAGCGGCTCACCGACTTTATCTTTGCCTCAGACCTTCTCAAGGAAATGCGTCAGGCAGTACAGAAAAACGGTATCAAGCTCTAAAACTGAAAGCAAAAAAACGAAAATTTCATCTTCTTCTGCAACTTTTATCCGCTACTGTACGTCAAACAGTCAGAAAACGATAAATCATAAAAACAGAAAGAAGATGAAAAAGACTCTGATCCTATTGTTGATGGCCCTGCCGCTGGTGCTGACAACGGCCTGCAAGATTGACCTGAATGTTTCTGACGGTCCGAAGATTGAACCCTCTAAGAACATCGTGAAGAAAGAGTACAAGCAAAAAGCCTTTACGCAGGTAGATGTTGACGTAGTGGCTAATGTGAAGTTCATCCAGAGCAGTGAGAACGATTATCGGGTGGTACTCTCCTGTCCCGACAACTATGTGGAACTGTTTAAGTTCAGCATTGAGGGCGACGAGCTGGAGGTGGACTTCGCCAAACGTAAAGTGAATATCAACGCCACCAATGTAGACATCACGATATATGCACCTACGCTTAATAAGTTGGAGAACAGCGGTGTGGCCAGTGTGGAGATTGACCGTCTGATAGCAGACGAGCTGAAGGTCGACAATTCCGGTGTAGGAAAGATGTACCTTTCCGGTTTGAAGTTGCGTAAGCTCGATGCCGATTGTAGCGGTGTGGGTGGTATGGAACTGGAGGGTACTGCCGATGAGGCCAACTATGAATGCAGCGGTGTTGGCGGTATAGAAGCCCAGAACCTGAAAGCCAAGTCCGTGGACGCCGAGGTGAGTGGAGTAGGTGGCATTACCTGCTACGCCTCTGAGAAGATCAAAGGTGAGGTGAGCGGTGTCGGTTCACTGCAGTATGGTGGCAAGCCCACTGACAGGGAGCTGAAACGCACGGGTATAGGAAAGATTTCAGACATTTAAGTATCATAATACTTGATTTATGTCAAGAAATCGGTCTTTTTGAGGTAAAAAGATACAAAAAAGTTGAAGGTTATTAAATAAAATCGTACCTTTGCACCGTGTTTTTCATAGTATTAGATTTAAGGTTAACAATGGTGGGGTCAGAGCGCTGACCCTTTTTTATGCCTAAAAGTTTGGCGCGTTAAGAAATATTTATTAAATTTGCACCGAAAAACCATGCTGAAGTCGTAGAATAGATTTCTTAAACTTTATAATAAACCTTTAAACTAAACGATTATGAAGAGGTATTTAGCAGAAATGGTGGGCACAATGGTGCTCGTGTTGATGGGCTGTGGCGTAGCAGTAAGCCTAGGCTGTGACCCTGTGAATAACATTCCCGCTGTGGTGGGGACAGCCTTGGCATTCGGCCTGGCTGTAGTAGCAATGGCCTATACCATAGGCGGTATTTCGGGTTGCCACATCAACCCCGCCATCACTCTGGGCTGTTTCCTCAGTGGACGTATGTCGGCCAAGGACTGTGGTATGTACATGCTGTTTCAGGTCATTGGCGCATTCATCGGCTCTGCACTCTTGGCAGTTCTGACGGCCAATGTTCCCGGACTGGAAGGAACAGGTGCCAATGACCTGCAGGCCAATGTAAGTGTTCTGGGCGGTGTCCTGGCCGAGATTATCTTCACCTGTGTGTTTGTGCTGGTGGTGCTTGGCGCTACGGCAAAGACCAACGGTGCCACCAACAACTTCGCCGGTCTGGCCATCGGTCTCTCACTGGTGCTTGTCCACCTCGTTTGCATCCGTTACACAGGAACCTCGGTCAATCCTGCCCGTTCTATTGCTCCTGCCATCTTCGAAGGTGGTACTGCCCTGACCAACCTCTGGATTTTCATTGTTGGCCCACTGGTAGGTGGTGCTTGCGCTGCTGGTATCTGGAAGATGATTGAGCCGGAAAACAAGTAAGCAAGGTAAGTATGAGAAAGACCATAGTTGTGATGGCTCTGGCAATGGCTTGCCTCGGTGCTTCGGCACAGGAGAGGCTCTTCAGCAGTGCCAGCGTTCAGTCACCCGTTATCAATGAGGATAGTACGGTTACGTTCAATCTGTTTGCTCCCAAGGCCGTGAAGGTGGAAGTGGCAGGCGACTTCCTGGAAGGAGGCGGTGCGGCACAGATGAAGGAGGGCAAGAACGGCGTCTGGAGCTACACCACTCCGAAGCTGGCTCCTGAGATGTACAGCTACACCTTTAACATCGATGGGATGACGGGTGTGAAAGACCCTGCCAATATCTACGTGAACCGTGACATCGTTTCGTTTACCAACATTTTCATTGTCAGTAACGAGAAGGGGGACAAAGGCGACTTATATCGTGTGAACGAAGTTCCCCATGGAAATCTCTCGAAGGTGTGGTACAATAGTCCTACGCTGAAGATGCAGCGCCGCATGACCGTCTATACACCGGCGGGCTATGACAAGGGCGGGAAATACCCCGTGCTCTACCTGCTTCATGGCGCCGGTGGTGACGAGAATGCCTGGAGCGAGCTAGGACGTGCTGCACAGATCCTTGACAACCTGATAGCCACAGGTAAGGCCAAGCCCATGATTGTGGTCATGCCAAATGGTAATCCCAATTGTCAGGCTGCTCCCGGTGAGTGGTCTTGGGGCATGTACACCCCCAGCTTCGGCAATTCCGGTACAGGGCCGACTGCTCCTGCCGTGGCTTCCATTCCCGCCAGTTTCATGGATATCGTGAACTATGTGGACAAGAACTATCGTACCGTCAAGAGTCGTGCCGGACGAGCTGTCTGCGGCTTGTCTATGGGTGGTGGACATACTTTCCATGTCAGTCTGCTCTATCCCACAACATTCGACTATTACGGTCTCTTCTCCGCAGGTCTGAGCTTGGGCACTGGACAAAACCGGAGGGGGTCGTTTGCCGATCAGATGAAGAACAGCCCTGATTTTGCCCAACAGTCAGCACGCCTCTTCGGCAGCAAGCCGAAGCTTTATTGGATGGGCATGGGTAAGACGGATTTCCTCTACCAAAGTACTGTCGACCTGCGTAACTACTGGGACTCCAAGGGTTACAAATACGAGTATGTGGAAACAGAAGGAGGTCACATCTGGCGTAACTGGCGTATCTATCTGACCATGTTTGCCCAGAAGATTTTCAAGTAATCGCCTGTAATAATTAAAAAAAGGTGCGCTCCTTTTTGGGAGTGCACTTTTTTCAATTGACTATTTTGGCTTACTCTATTTTTTTGCGAAGTTCCTCAATTTTCCTGTCAATCTCAGCTTTCATCTCAGTAAGTTTGTCCAATTCCTGCTTATATTCGTTGCGTTTCTCATTCTTCACAGTTGAAGCGCTGGCGGTGGCTATCTGCCCGGCATTCCCTTCTAGGCCAAGTTTCTTAATGCGTGAGAATATTCCTCCGGTATTTCGGTTCATTAGAGATGCAATCTCCGAAATACTCAGTCCTTGCTTGTAGTATTCAGTGAGTTTGTTGTCCTCCTCCTCATTCCAATGTGCGTATGCATTAGCATGAAGTCGTTTCTGCTGCTCCATATAGGAAGATGGTTCTGAAGGAATCGGAGTAGCTGGTACATCAGGAAATGGTACTGCTTCAGAAAACGGTAAATCCGTACTCTCACCGCCATATTGCTTTATAGCCTCTATAAAAGGCTTGCCGTATTCCTTTGCCTTATACTCACCAAAACCATACACATCAGCCATCGCTTCTAATGTCGTGGGACGTTTCAACACAAGGTCTTGCAGGGATTTGTCGGACATGATGATAAAGGCAGGCTTTCCAATCTCCATTGCCAGTTGTCGTCGCACCTCACGCAGACGACTATAAAGGTCGTTAGATTGGCCTTGCCCGATGGCTGCCCATTCAGCCCTACGCTCTTCGCTCAATTTCTTTCTGCGAGATTTCACACTAAGCTCCTCACGACTGATGACAGCAAGTTGTACACCATGCTTACCGTAAAGCACTTCCTGACCCAATGGAGTTATGTGGAGATGGCGTTTTTCGTTATAGGCAATCTCAAAGTACCCCATCTGTAACATCTGCAACAGATAATCGTGCCAATCTCGTGCTGAGATATCTCGTCCCGCGCCAAAAGTCTTAATCTCATTATATTTGTTGCTCATCACATCAGGCGACAACGTACCACGCAGAATATCAATCATCAGCGTGAAACCAATACTCTCCTTCGTGCGAACAATAGCAGAAAGGGCTTTCTGAACAATTGTCGTACCATCAAACATCTGTGGAGGTGTGTGACACACATCACAGTTACCGCAACTCTTCTCGCTGATTTCTCCGAAGTAGTTCAGCAGAATGCGTCGGCGACAAACCTGGGCCTCGGCATATTCCTGCATACGCTGCAGTTTGTCGAGGTTGATCTCCTGCTGTCCGCTTTCATTGGCAAACTTCCGCAGTGTGATGATGTCCTGAAGGTTGTAAAACAGTACTGTCTCGCAGGGTAGACCGTCACGCCCACCACGACCAATCTCCTGATAGAAACTCTCTATGCTTTTTGGCAGGTTATAGTGAACCACAAAGCGTACGTTGCTCTTGTCGATACCCATGCCAAAAGCTATCGTGGCACAGATGACCTGCACACGGTCGTTCTGAAAGTCATCCTGTACCCGACTACGCTCGGAGTTAGGCAGCCCTGCATGATACACACCTGCGGAGAAACCATCCTGTTTCAACTTTGCAGCAAGTGTCTCAGTGGTCTTACGGGCCAGGCAGTAGATGATGCCACTCTCGCCAGAATGGCGACGAATCAGTTCCTCTATGGAGCGTATCTTATCTCTTGCCGAATAGCCGCGCTTCACGTCAAGACTCAGATTCGGACGGTCAAAGCTACTAATGTAAGTCTTTGCTCCCTTGATGTTCAGCTGAACGAGGATGTCCTCCTTGGTAATCTTGTCGGCAGTAGCCGTCAGTGCCATAATCGGCACATGAGGGAACAATTGCTTCAATTGCCCCAATTGCGTGTATTCTGGCCGGAAGTCATGTCCCCAACCTGATATACAGTGAGCCTCGTCGATAGCAAACAACGACACGTGGGCATTCTGCAATATTGTCAGTACTCCACCCACCAATCGCTCTGGTGAGATATAGAGCAGCTTCACCTTCCCGTCAACACAGCGGTTGATGATGTCTCGGTTATACCCCTCATCGTTACTGCTGTTCAAAGCCTCTGCAATGATGCCGTTCATCCTCAGTCCTTCTACCTGGTCTTTCATCAGCGAGATAAGCGGCGACACGATGACCGCCATCCCGTCCATCATCAATGCAGCCATTTGGAAACACAGGGACTTGCCACCACCCGTAGGCATCAGCACCAGTGAATCACCTCCGCTAATGGTATGCATGATGATTTCTTCCTGCAATGGCCGGAACTCATCATAGCCATAATAGGTCTTCAGAACTTGTTTTGTCTTCAAATAATCCATAGACCTGTTTGTTTAGTTCCCTTTTCCGCAACAATTCTTATATTTCTTGCCACTTCCGCAGGGGCATGGGTCATTACGTCCGGGTTTCTTTTCTGCAATAATAGGCATCGTGACACTAAGGCCTGAAAAATAATCTTTTGGACGGACATAGTCACCATCCTGATGCGACCTCCTTTGACGTTCCTGTCTTGCAGCCATGTCCAGTTTGCTCAGACAGTCCTGGGCCTCAGCAGGAGTATGTCCTTTCAGTTGCCAGTGGGGCATATTGTTCAAGTAGTCATCCAGCATTTTCATTCCCTTCTTGAAGATGTAATCATAGCTGTCATAGTCGTAAAGCACACTTTCTCGGAAATACGTTCCAGCATCTTCCTCATCAAAGTCCTCTTCATACTTATGCATCTCACGATACCACAGGTCATGACAGACTGCCGTTGCCTGTTGGTCATCAAGTTCCAGTTCGTCCGTCAGCATACTGAAGAAATCGTCATGTGCGGGATTGGGTATGGTCGGGATGGGCATCACCGATGCGGCCATCACATCCATAGCAGAGAACTGTTGGTAGTCGCCAGCCAGCGACTCGTGTTTCTCTATCTCACGAACCAATTCCGCAGGCATGTCCCAACTATAGGGCGAGAGAAACAGCTGATTGTCGTCTGTAGGCTCATCCAAAAAACCGCCAATCTGATGTGCATTCCATTTTAGCAGCAGCGATTTCTCCCTGCAAGCCGCAACGGCTACGGTCGCATCTTCAATGGTCTGCAACTGCCCCAACCTCACCAGTTCCTTATGGACAAGCCCCAGGCTCACCTGTCCGTATAGGTTGGCAAGCCCCAAAATGGTACTCTCTATCGACAGCCGATGCTTTACATGAGGTAAGTCCATCACCTCTTCAATATGAGGTTTCAGAACCGTCCACAGGTCTACGGGAATCCATAGGTAATAGTTGTCATCTTCATCCCACCAATGATCTGCCAGACCATATAACTCCATGATTTGCTCTCGATAGTCCTCGTAACACTGCGCAATATTGCCTGGCTTCGGTTCTGTTTTGAGTCTTGCAAGCATCTCCAAGTCCTCTAAAGGCAACATGCTCAATACCTCTACGGGATGGTCTATCAAAGCCTGTGCATACTGCTTCCTGACCTCCTCCTCACTAAGTTTCATGTCAATATCGAATCCCATTTCCTCGGCAAAGCCAGTGAGTTCGCTTTTGCAGAATTTCTGCAGAATGTCAACGAGCGACATCTTTTCTAAATCCTTGGCATCGTCAGGCACATCATAATCGTTTATGCTGTCAGTAAATTCCCCAGGGTCTTCTTCACCTGCCGTGATGGACTCCAGATCCTCGTTTACTTCTTCCAGGTCGAACTCAATGATATCGTCCTTGTCCATCTCCTCCTTCAGTTCTTCATAGCCCCAAGGCCCGCCGCAATTCTCTGGTGGACAGGCACTTTTTCCAGCCAGACAGACAGGATGGCTGAGCTCGGCCTCTCTGTCAATGCTTTCTACCGTGATGTCATGCACCCAGCTGTCACCGAAGTCATACACATAGACAAATTTCTCAAGTCCCATGTGTTGGATGAAGGTGGCTACATTGGTCTCACGGGAGTCATTAGGCCGTTCTCCCCATATGTCATCCTCTTCATCTGGCTTTTTTACCGTCCAGCCGTTGTCGAATGGATGGCGTTGGAACTGATACAAATGCATATCCCACCAGCCAAATGCTGCCTGTATGGTGTTATGCAAGTCATGGAATGAGAAATCTGATGGAATCACGATCCGCCTCCATACGGGCGGTTTCTTGATGCCTCTAATCTGAATCTTGAATTGTATAGTCATAATGTCATTATTCGTTACTATCGCTGATTTCTGAAATCTGCTACAAAGTTACATAATCTTTGCGAGAAAAGAGCCAGACAATTCGTTTTTTATACTATTTAATATGGAATGAACGATATGCTGCTTGAAAATCGGCACAAATGCTGTTAGTGGAGAAAAATGTAGAGAAAAAGAGGGTTGAAACGATTTGAATGTCGGGCTTTTTTTGTAACTTTGCCATCAAAAAGATGGCGAAATTACTCTGTCTCGGCAAAAAAAGAAATGAGTTTCTTTGTTTTGCTCTCGACTTTTCGTAACTTTGCATTTGAATTGAGTGACAACATCAATTAGATAAGATATATGTCAAGAAAGAAGAGCGGATTCCCGTATGAGGTGCATCCGACACCCAAGAAGGGAAAGGACGGACGGAATATAGTCTATGCCTGTCCGGCCAAAGGGCTCAAGATGAGTATAGAAGGCGTTGACGAGTTCTGCGCCAAGCACTATGCCACAAGGAACGGCGAGATAGAGCTCGCCTTCAAGCAGTTCATCAAGGGCGCATCCGAGCTGATGGCCATGGGCTATAGGATAGACACACCCATCGGCTCGTTCGTCCCGAAGCTGGGCCTGACACGTGAGATTACCGATGCCGATGAGGTGAAGGACAGCGACGTGGTGCTCGAAGGGGTGGGCTATAATCCCGGAAAACTCTGGAACAAGGCCATCGAGAAGTGGCTCTACGACGGATTCAAGAGGGTGGAAAACCCCAACACACAGGCGCTGCTGAACGACAAGGAAAAGATGGAAGAGGTGCTGCAAAAGTGCCTGAAGCGAGGCTATGTGACCGTCAAGGTCTTTGCCATCCTTGCTGGGCTGACGAAGTACTCTGCCCGCAAGCAGTTGGAGGCGTGGACGAAGGGCGAGCATCCCAAGCTGATGAAGTCTCAATTTGGCAAGACTGACATCTATACAGAGATATAAGAGCAGGAATAATGCAACGCCAGGGTTCCGTTATAGTTGCTCATTGAAAAAAATAGTGCTGACGTTTGAGTATAGGCGTTCAATCGTTTGGGTATAGGCGTTCAATCGTTCGGGTATAGGCGAACGATGTTTAGGTACGGGGTAAACCCCTTCAACCCCCAAGGTGTTTTTCCTGTTTCTTTATCGTATATCATCTTAAGGGACTGACAAATAACACATAAATACTAACCCGCAAGGGTAAACGTAAAGAAGTGCAGTCACTCCCGTTCGACAGTCTTTTTAGATACATGAGCTTTCTGCTCTTGTCTCTCTTTCGTTTGAATACCGCCAATATTCGCAATGTGAGAGCAAGTAAAACAGAAGGTTTGCGTCCGTTAGGGCGTGAACTGTTCTTGCTTGTTTGCATTGTATGAAGGACGGGTACGAGACAAGTGCTATATTGACGGAGAAATATATGGTAAAAAACTCTGTCATCGAGCCCACAGAAATAATCCTCAGCCTCCAGCATTATCAGGGTCTACTATTTACTAACTTTACTCTTCGGTTGCCTGTTCAGCCTGTAGATGATGTGGCACAATGCATAGCGGGGCATGACGTTGGTGTAGGTCTCGGTGCGTCCCTGGGCGTTGAGGGTGCGGGTGACGTTGCTGAGCTGACCGAGGATGTCGAAGCCGTCGACAACAACGAGGAGGTTGCCCTTGAAGAAGGGTCGCGAGAGGCGGGCATTCCAGACAAGGTCGGTGGTGTTTAGGTTTTCGTCTGCATAGCCGGTGCGGGTGTAGAGGTTGAGGTCGGTATTGAGTTCCATCTTCCACGGGAGTTTCAGCAGGGCAGTCATACTATTGGTGAGGGTGAGGGGCTGTTGCGTCTTGAAATTTGTGCGGTGACTGGTGAAGCGTTGCCAAAGGGTGGTATTCTTGAAACTGAGCGAGTGGTTGCCAAGCTTGTAGGAGAGGCTCAGCGTGTTGTTGAACGAGAGGGTGTTGACAGTACTGCGCTCTTGGTCAATCAGATCGGCGCTGTGCTGATAACTGATACTCGGACTGACATTGAGGCGTAGGGGATGCTTCTTGCCGATGGCGGTATTGAATCTGTAGTTGGCATCGGCATTCCAGTTGCCGTTCACGTTGTGGGCCTGCCACGTGCGGATGCCCGTAGTACGGTCATAGCTGTAGCCCATGGCGAGAGCATTTTGGATGATGGTGTAGCCGAGCCAGTAATGATGACTATTCTCTTTATGGTTGGCGTTCCCCCATTGATGGCCGAAGGAGAACTGATGGTTAATGGCATTGCGCAGACTACGATTGCCTATACGGATGTTCAGCGGGTCGGTATCGTCGCGCATGTCGACGAGGTTCTGCAAATCGGGTGTCGATGAGGTGGCGATGTACTGGAGAATCAGTTTTTGGGCATTACCAGTCTTATGGTTGATGGTGGTGTATTGGATAAAGCAATCCCAGATGTTGATGGGCATGGTGTTGCGGGTGACCTCAAATCGTTCAGTCCGTCAGAGAGGATGGCGACGGAATAGTCCGACTGGCTCTGCTCGATGGTGCGCAGGGCTTCGTTGAGCGGAGTGTTGCGGAAGTGATGGGACACTTGTGCCAGTATGGACGATGTAGTGATCAACAGGAGAACTATCAAGAAGTATTTCATTCCTTATCCTCCTTTCCTTCCGTAATTTCAACAAAGATGGTGTCGCGTTGTATTGAAAGCCTAATGCCATCGAACATATTCAGTCTGTCGATGAAGTCGGTAAGAGGTGCATCAGGTTTCCACGTCATGATGAACTTCATGGCCTTGGCTTCGTCGTTAAAAAATCTGACGGTCTTACCGTAGTGGGCAGCAACGGTGGAGAGAATACTGTCAAGGCGCACGTTGTCGAAACGGACAGTCCCCATTACGTCCTCCGAGGGGCTATCAATAGTTTCAATGGCTGTGTCAGTAGTTGCAACCTCCAATGCAGGATCAGTCGCCACAAGCCGGATGGCAGCAAACACCAGTCCGCAGAGGAAGACAATGCCGAGGAACACGGCTGCAATCTTTTGTGCCTCGGCGTCGTCGTAGAGCATGGAACGAGCCTCAGCCAGAAGACGGGCATGGTGTTGTCGGAACAGCTTTTCCAGTGAACTTTGATTCATCTTTCGTTGCTTACGTTTTATCATAGAGACAAACGAATGCTTCTTTTTCCTAACCTATATAACGTAAAAAGGCGATTACTTGTTATAAAAGAGATTTCGAAATAATAGGGAAATAATTTTGATGTTCGAGAAATAGTTTGTATTTTTGCATGATGTAATAAAAGACAGATAGCTTATGAAAAAGAAACGTATAATGATGATGATTGCCATGTGCCTGATGACAGCAACGATGGCAATGGCTGTTGTCGACAAGCAGACTGCTTCGATCGATAAGATAACGGTGTTCACTAATGGCGCTCAGGTGGAACGTTCGAAAAGCGTCAGCCTGGTAGCGGGAGAACAGGTGGTGACCTTTACGGGCATGTCTCCCTTTATGGACAGAAAGAGCATGCAGGTGAAGGCAAAGGGACACCTGACGATACTTGGCGTGAGCCAGCGAACAGCATATCCCGATTCTGCGGTGCAGATGAGGAAACTGCATGAGGCAGAGGATGTCGTGAGGGCTGTGGAGCGCCGCATCAAGCAGGTGAAGGATGAACAGGAGATGCTATCTGCACAGTTGGAGTTGGTGAAGACTAACTGCTCTGTGGCCGGTCGGACAGTGGCTACACCTTTGGCGAATATCAAGGAGCTGAATAACTACTATGCACAAGAGGTGCTTTCGGTGAAAAAGCGCAGCCAGGAGCTGGATGAACAGCTACTGAAGCTCAATGAGGAACTGAAACGTAAGCAGAACTCGTGCGATTCCATCGCCAAGTTGAAGCTGAAGAGCATCACAGAGATTGACGTGAAAGTAGAGGCCAAGCAGGCTGGCCGTGCCGATTTCAGCATCTCTTATTATGTGAAGAACGCCGGTTGGTATCCAAGCTACGACATACGTTCGAACAGCACCAAGGAACCTTTGCAATTATCGTACAAGGCAAACATCTTCCAGAATACCAAGGAAGAATGGAAGAACGTACCCGTCACCCTCTCGTCGGCTAATCCTAACCGTTCTAATGTGGCACCGCAGTTGAAGACCTATTGGTTGGACTACGGCCTGTCGGCACCTACTTATAACTACGATTCCGATGGCAGTACCATCAGCGGAAGGATTGTGTCGGCCGAGGATGGCGAACCACTGGTTGGCGCATCTGTCATGGTGAAGGGTACGCGTCTGGGTACTGTTTCCGATATCGATGGCAACTATTCCATCACCTTGCCACAAGGTAATCGTCAGCTTATGTTCTCCTATATCGGCTATCAGAGTCAGACCCGCACGGCTACGCCAGGTTCTACGCTCAACGTCCGCATGAAGGAAGACCAGGCTGCGCTGGAAGAGGTGGCTGTTGTCGGTTATGGTAAGAGGAGTCGCCGCACGGGAGCCAATGCCACCGTGATGAAGGCAAAGGAGGTTGTGGTTGCCGAACCTGATGCAGCCGTGGAAGAGGAGATGTACGAGAGCGAGGTCATCGCAGTCAGTCAGCAGCAGGCGCAGTTCGGTTTCGAGTTCGACATCAAACAGTTGCAGACTCTGCCCGACGGTGGCAAGACCACAACGACAGAGCTGGCCCGACATCAGCTGCCTGCCACTTACGAATACCAGGGCATACCGAAGATTGACAAAGAGTCCTTCCTCGTGGCTGACGCCACCGACTGGCAGAAACTCAATCTGATGGAAGGTGAGGCGAATGTCTATTTCGACAATTCGTTTGTGGGCAAGAGCATTCTCGATCCAAATGTGAGCAGCGATACGCTCCACTTCTCATTAGGACGTGACCAGAGTATCCGTGTGCAGCGTACCAAGGTCAATGAACGTTCCATCCGTCGTTTCTTCGGCAGCAGCCAGGAACAGACGATGACGTGGCGCCTTACCGTAAAGAACATGCGGCAGGAGGCCGTTAGTATCACCGTGTACGACCAGATGCCCATTTCCAGGAACTCGAGCATAGAGGTCAGCATGGAAGAGCTGAGCGGTGGCCAGTGTGACAAGGAAACAGGTGTTGTCAGATGGCCGCTTCAACTCCAGCCGGGCGAACAACGTGAACTGATGTTGCAGTACAAGGTGAAATATCCTAAGAACAGGCGTCTTCACATAGAATAGAAACCCTATATTACAAACAAAGAGGATGTGCCTATGTTGACACATCCTCTTCTATTTTTTTCGAAAGTCATTCAATCAGGAATGGCTTTACCTTGATAGTGATCTTTTCAGCTGCTGCTAAAGAGTTATTGCCCAGTAACAGCGATTGATGAATTACACCAGGTCGGCGCGGCCCTTGACCTCTTCAAGCACAGCCTTAGCAAGAGCTGAAGACATAGGTGCATGATGGTCGTACTCCATAGAGCTGGTAGCACGTCCGGAGGTGATGGTACGCAGAGCGGTGACATAGCCGAACATCTCGGACAGGGGAACCTGAGCCTTCACGACACGGGCACCGCTACGAGCCTCGTCCATACCCTCTACCTGTCCACGACGCTTGTTCAGGTCGCCGATGACATCACCCATGTTCTCCTCGGGTGTCACCACCTCGAGTTTCATGATGGGCTCCATCAGTACGGGCTTAGCCTGAGCGCAGACTGCCTTGTAGGCCATCTGGGCAGCAATTTCGAACGACAGCTGGTCGGAGTCAACGGGGTGGAATGAACCATCCACTACGACTACCTTCAGTGAGTCAACAGGATAGCCACCGAGGATACCATTCTTCATAGCTGCCTCGAAGCCCTTCTGGATAGAGGGGATAAACTCCTTGGGAATGTTTCCGCCCTTCACCTCGTTGACGAACTGCAGACCACCATTCTCCTTGATATCCCAATCGTCGTCCACAGGACCAACGTTAACGATGATGTCAGCGAACTTACCGCGACCACCAGACTGCTTCTTGTAGACCTCACGATAGTTCATGACGGTCTTGGTGATAGCCTCCTTGTAGTTCACCTGGGGCTTACCCTGGTTACACTCAACCTTGAACTCACGCTTCAGACGGTCGATGATGATGTCGAGGTGGAGCTCACCCATACCCGAGATAATGGTCTGACCACTCTGCTCGTCGGTGCGTACGGTGAATGTGGGGTCTTCCTCTGCCAGCTTGGCCAGACCGTTGTCCAGTTTGGCAACGTCAGCCTGTGACTTAGGTTCTACGGCGATAGAAATCACAGTGTCGGGGAAGGTCATGGACTCCAGCACGATGGGCTTCTCCTCGTCGCAGAGAGTGTCACCCGTACGGATATCCTTGAAACCTACGCCAGCGCCGATATCTCCAGCGTCGATGGACTCCATGGGAATTTCCTTGTTAGAGTTCATCTGGAACAGACGGCTGATACGTTCCTTCTTACCCGAGCGGGGATTGTAGACGTAAGAACCAGCCTTCACGCTACCGGAGTAGACGCGGAAGAATACCAGACGGCCCATATAGGGATCAGTGGCAATCTTGAAGGCAAGAGCGGCTGTCGGCTCGGTCTCGCTGGGCTTGCGGCCCTCTTCCTCATCAGTGTTGGGGTTAGTACCCATCACAGTCTCCACATCAACAGGAGCGGGCAGGAAGGCGCAGACATAGTCGAGCAGAGGCTGTACACCTTTGTTCTTATAAGAAGATCCGCAAATCATAGGTGTGCAGGACATCGAGATGGTACCCTTGCGGATAGCAGCGATGATCTCCTCCTCAGTAATTGAGTTGGGATCGTCGAAATACTTCTCCAGCAGAGCCTCGTCGTACTCAGCAGCAGCTTCGAGCAGTTTGTTGCGCCACTCGTCGCACTCGTCAGCCAGGTCAGCGGGGATGTTCTCTATGTCATACTCTGCACCCATGGTCTCATCGTGCCACAGGATAGCCTTCATCTTGATGAGGTCTACCACACCCTTGAAGTTCTCTTCAGCACCGATGGGTACCTGAATGACAACGGGGTTGGCACCGAGGATGTCCTTCATCTGCTGAACAGTCTCGAAGAAGTCAGCACCGGAACGGTCCATTTTGTTTACATAACCGATACGGGGAACGTTGTACTTATCGGCCTGGCGCCAGACGGTCTCAGACTGGGGCTGAACACCATCGGCAGCAGAATAAGTAGCAACAGCTCCGTCGAGCACACGTAATGAACGTTCTACCTCGGCGGTGAAGTCCACGTGTCCCGGAGTATCGATCAAGTTAATCTTGAACTGCTTTCCGTTGTAGTTCCAGTTACAGGTGGTGGCAGCAGAGGTAATCGTGATACCACGCTCCTGCTCTTGGGCCATCCAGTCCATAGTGGCAGCACCATCGTGCACCTCACCGATCTTGTGCGTCTTACCTGTGTAGAACAGGATACGCTCAGACGTGGTGGTTTTACCGGCATCGATGTGAGCCATAATACCAATATTGCGGGTCAAATGTAAATCGCGGTTTGCCATTTTCCTTTATCCTTTTTACTTTTTACCTTATAACCTATTTTATTAGAAGCGGAAGTGAGCAAATGCACGGTTAGCCTCAGCCATACGGTGCATGTCCTCCTTACGTTTGAAGGCACCTCCCTGATTGTTGAAGGCATCCATGATCTCTGCAGCCAGCTTGTCAGCCATTGACTTTCCACTACGCTTGCGGGCATAGCTGATCATGTTCTTCATAGAAACCGACTCCTTACGGTCAGGACGGATTTCAGTAGGAACCTGGAAGGTAGCACCACCGATACGGCGGCTCTTCACCTCCACCTGTGGAGTGATGTTGTCCAGGGCCTGCTTCCAAATCTCAAGGGCAGACTTCTCCTGGTCCTTCATCTTGTTCTTGACTACTTCAAGAGCATTGTAGAATATCTCGTACGAGATGGACTTCTTTCCATCGTACATCAGATGATTCACAAACTTCGACACCTTCTTGTCGTTAAACACTGGATCCGGCAGGATCACACGCTTCTTTGGTTTTGCTTTTCTCATTTTTTCTTTGAATGAATTTAATTCTGCTTGGGGGCTGTTTGTTTTGTTCTTCAACGTCCTACGCTTGGACATTTACTCAACCTTTATAACATATCTCCAGCAAAACGGGGATTTTTTACTTTTGAGTTTCTGAGTTTTAAAGTCTTTGAGCTTATGAGTCTCTTTTCCTGTGAGTTTTTGGTCTTGAGCGACGCTCCTCTCCGAGCCAACCCATAAACTCAAAAACCCATCAACTCACCAGCTCAGGCTTACTTCTTCTGCTTCGGACGCTTAGCTCCGTACTTGGAGCGGCGCTGCAGGCGGTTAGCCACACCGGCGGTATCAAGTGTGCCGCGAACGATGTGATAGCGCACACCGGGTAAGTCCTTCACACGACCACCGCGCACCAGCACGATGCTGTGCTCCTGCAGGTTGTGACCCTCACCGGGGATGTACGAGTTAACTTCCTTCTGATTAGTCAGACGAACACGGGCTACCTTACGCATAGCCGAATTAGGCTTCTTCGGGGTTGTCGTATACACACGCACGCACACACCGCGACGCTGAGGACAATTGTCCAATGCGGGAGACTTGCTCTTGTCTACGATTACCTTTCTGCCTTTTCTTACCAATTGTGAAATTGTAGGCATAATACTTTTACTTTTTAATTATTTGTTTATATATTATTTTGTTTATATTCAGCTATTTACGTAATAGTACGCCCATAAAAAGGCGATTCGGGCTGCAAAGGTACAACTATTTTTCGAATCTACCTAATTAAAAAAGGAGAAATAAACTTCTCCTTTATCATAATTAACAAAATATAACTGTATTAAATATCATTAACACCCCTTGCGGTTCTCCGTCATACTCTTTCTATAATACGAATTGTGGTGTATATATAAAATATGTACGTATGAACATAAAATAATCATCAGGCTTCGCCTTTCGTCGCATTGAAGGGTGCAATCATGCCGGGATCCTGCTTGGGAATCTTGATGGTACCATATATACGTTCGTAGCGTCCGATGTTTTCCTGCAATGCCAGCATAAGCCGTTTTGCATGTTCTGGGGCCAGGAGGATGCGGCTCTTCACCTGTGCTTTGGGAAGACCGGGGAGTACACGCGCGAAATCAATCACGAAGTCGCTGGAAGAATGGGTAATAATGGCAAAATTGGCATACTCGCCCTGTGCCACATCGGGCGTCAGTTCTATCTGCAGTCCCTGTTGATTGTTGTCTTTCTCGTTCATAGTCACTTTCTTTATTGTTCCTCTTCTATATAATTAAAAGATATTTGTCCGATTTACAGTAGTTGGCGTAGCCTCTACTTGGACGCTGCAAAGTTACCCTTTTTTCGGTAAACGACCAAGTTTTTACCTATATTTTCAATCGCAAAACTGTTTTCGCAAGGCATTTTGAGCGTATTTTTTGGTAAATAGGAAATAAATCCCTACCTTTGCACACCGCTAACTAATCATAAAAGATGAAAACAGACATACAAATAGCTCGGGAGTGTCAGCTTGACCACATCAACGAGATTGCATCGCGTATCGGCATAGCGCCAGAAGAAATAGAGCCTTACGGCCGCTATATGGCCAAAGTACCTATTCGCCTGATAGACGAAGAGAAGGTAAGACAGAGCCGCCTTATCCTTGTCACCGCCATCAGTCCGACAAAAGCAGGTATTGGAAAAACCACTGTCAGCATTGGCCTGACATTAGGTCTGAACAAACTCGGCAAGTGTGCTGCAGTAGCCTTGCGCGAGCCGTCCCTCGGTCCTTGTTTTGGAATGAAGGGCGGAGCAGCCGGAGGTGGATATGCTCAGGTGCTGCCAATGGAGAAGATCAATCTGCACTTTACTGGTGACTTCCATGCGGTGACTTCGGCCCACAACACCATTAGTGCACTGCTCGACAATTATATCTATCAGCACCGCAAGGAGGGCTTCTCTTTGCGGGAAATCTTCTGGAAGCGGGTCCTTGACGTGAATGACCGTGCCCTGCGCAATGTGGTCACCGGACTTCGCGGCGATGGCGTGGTTTCTGAAACAGGTTTCGAGATTACACCCGCTTCGGAACTGATGGCTATCCTCTGTCTTGCCACCAGCGAGGACGACTTGCAACGTCGCATCGAGAACATTGTCCTGGGCATTACCGCCGATGGCAAGCCATTCAGAGTGAAAGACCTTGGGGTAGCAGGTGCCATCACCGTCCTGCTAAGAGATGCCCTCAACCCCAACCTCGTACAGACAACGGAGCACACCCCCGCTTTCATCCATGGTGGTCCATTTGCCAACATCGCTCACGGCTGTTCCAGCGTGCTTGCCACCAAAATGGCCATGACCTTCTGCGACTACGTGGTAACTGAAGCTGGCTTTGGCGCAGACTTGGGAGCTGAGAAGTTCTTCGACATCAAGTGCCGAAAAACTGGGCTTCAGCCCCGATTGGTGGTCATCGTCGCCACCACACAAGGATTGAAGATGCACGGTGGTGTAGACCTTGATCATATCAAGGAGCCCAACGCCCAGGGGCTGACAGAGGGTCTGAAGAATCTCAACCGCCATATCCGCAACATGCAGGGTTTTGGCCAGCCCGTCGTTGTCACCCTCAATCGTCATGACACCGACTTGGAAGAGGAAATAGATATTGTTCGCAAAAACTGCGAGGACTGGGGAGTGGGCTTTGCCGTCAACGAGGCCTTCCTCCGTGGTGGAGAGGGTGCAACGGAACTGGCCCAAACCGTCATCGACACCATCGAGAGACAGCAACCGTTGCCAATCCACTTTACCTATAAGGAGGCTGACACCTTGGAAAACAAGATAGAAAAGGTTTGCAAGAGCATTTACGGAGCCTCGGCAGTTGAATACAGTAAAACAGCGAAGCGGAAGCTGGAGGCCCTGCGTGCCATCTTTACCGACGACGATGGTGCCATTGCCCACTATCCCGTCTGCATCGCCAAGACACAGTTCTCATTTACGGCCGATTCCACCCGTTACGGTTCTCCCGAGGGTTTCAACATCCGTATTCGTGATGTTATGCTCAACTGCGGCAGTGAGATGATTGTGGTTATTGCCGGCGACATGCTCCGTATGCCGGGATTACCCAAGAGTCCGCAGGCAGAACGTATCACCATCGTCAACGGAGAGATCGAAGGGCTGTCCTAAAAATCCACCTTCTCTATACAGACCTTAGAAACGATACCTTCTGAGGAACAGAAGTACACCCTGGGAATGATTGATGAGGCAAACAAGTTGTAGATACGCCTGTCTGCCTGTGGGGAATAAGGTATAGACAGACCCTGCGCTTTCCAGAAGGTGGCTATGCTTTCAGCACTCTCCTCACGGCTGATGGCCACCATCTGGAAGCCCGGTTTGCTACGGTTTTGCAGGAAATAATCGTTCAGGCGTGGCAGTTCACGCTGACAGTCACTGCACGACGTATGAAACAGCACAATGACTGTTTCCCCCGTCAGTGCAGCCGTAGAGAACATCGTTGTCGATCCGTCGTCACATACCGCCTCCACCGAAAACGCTGGCACGCGGTCACCCACCTTGACATACTCCTTCACCTCGTTCTCCTCGTCGTCGACGACGGAGCTGCATCCTACGGCCAACGAGAGAAGCAAGATGTAAGATGCAAGATGTAAGAAGCGCCTCATTCGTGCCATTCGTTTTAATTCGTAACCAAAAAGCTACTTCGTCATCACCTTCTTCGTCTTACGGTCGTTCTCCGTCTGAGCCTCTATGATGTAGACACCATTGCCTGGCAGGTCGAAGCTGTGTTCTGCCGTCTGCGGGCTGGCGCTGTAGACGAGGCGGCCTGCCGCGTCGAAACAGCGCACAATGGTCAGCGGCTCTTGGGTTGAAGCAATGACCGTAGCCACGGTGCCCTTTGTGAATATCTGCAGATGCGTCTCCTCGGCGGCCTCCTTCGGGTTCAGGCTTCGGACGAGATAGTAGCGGTTCTGTGTCTGACCGCTGACAGCGAACTGCATACCCGACTTAAGCGGCGTCAGCTTCTGCTCCACAGCGTCGTAGAAGGCAATCGAGTCACCCAGCATCTCCACGCCATGGAAGGTCAGCGTGCAGGGAGCATCACTTGCCGACTCCACGCCGAGCGGTAAGCAGCTGAAGTCATGGATACTATTGATGGTAGTAGCCAGTCGTCCGCAAAGCGTGTAGACCATCGGCACATACTCCAAATCGGAGTTGATAAACACTTCGGTATCCTCCTCGGGCAGGAAGTCGTTGCTGGCACTCGAGCGCTGCATCACCAATGCGCTACTCTGCATATCGCCACGCTGGGCTGTGATGACCAGGCCCAAAGGACTATCTTTCTCGCCAGAACGAGTACGAGCCTTCAGAGCATACTGCTTATCAGTCTCTGAGGTCTGCACGTAGTTAAAGACCGTAACATCTTCAGTAATGACTTCAATGACATAGTTACCATCGGTATCGACCTCAGGAACCTCAATTGTAACAGTTTCCGTAGACCCATCATCTAATGTAACGGTTTCCGTCTTGGTTGTCATTTTCTGTTTCGTTCCGACAACAATCTCATAGTCAGTACCTGTATCGGCTTTCACGCCATAGCGGCTCTGCGCCTGCATAGCCTTGTTGAAAGTAATGGTGGTAGCATCTCCTGCAGTAGTAGCTTGAACAAAGAATCCCTGTCCGGGAGTCACCACGGCATTCGCTGTTACAAAATTATTACCATCCTGCTCGATCCAATCACCGGATACAGCCTTCTGAACCAAGTGCTGACCAGTAGCCGTTAGCAACCAGTATTTCTTCACCAGCCCTGTGTTCGTCTCAAAGAACTGATCCATATTCATGCCACAGGGGAATGGATTCTCTACCAGATAGTAGCCCATATTAGAGATACCAGCAGATACAGTCTCTTGATGATTACTGATACCAGTTATCATTGTTGTCAAGTCTTCTTCCTTGATAGGCACACGAGTATATGTACGTCTGTCACCATATTTATAACTACTTGCCTCTTTCTCCAGCTTATGAGTCGATTCTGGCAGCAGCAAATCGGTCTTCAGACGACCACGGTTCTTGGCGCGGTTGAGTGTACGCACATCAGACAGTTGGGTGTTCGTTCCAATGTCCTCATACTGATTAGGATTATCAGCACCCGTGCGGTCAAAGCCATAATAATCATACCACGTATCTTCCTTCGGCAGACGGATGACGGCAGGATTGGCATTGCTTCCGCCCTTCAGGTTATTCATCACCATCACAGAGAAGCCTCCCTTAGTATAGTCCACCGTGGCATCATTATATGTATTGCTCCAGATGCCCTTGATAGCCACGTTCACCTTTTTGTTGCCTAAAGGCTTGTAGCCTAAACGGTCGAGATAACTGTCGGCACCTGAAATATTCCACGAGTTCCCACTCCATGTTCCCTGTTGTATGGAGCCAGGCAACTTACCATCTGTCAATGCCAGGTCATTGGGGTTGTCAGCAGGATCGTATGTCGAACCTACCTCATAGAGCACGGCCTTGGCCTTGTCCCAGCTGCGCTGGTAGATGGCTGGGCTATATCGGTCATAGCCAGTACCAAAGGTCACGGCATCATAGTAGGTGGTCTTCTGTTGTGCCGTACCTGTCGGTGCATACCACTCACCGGCAATGGTGCCCTGCAAGGCCGAGCCAAGCAGGTACCAGCGGCCCATGTCGAGCTGATACTCCATCCAGGCGTTGTTATAGTTCAGCAGGTGGGCATTCCTCAACTCGGTAGCAGGTTGGAAGGCAATCTCGTCACAGGTATTTATCTGATACATCTCTGCTAAAAGGTCACCAGTACGTCCCTTTTCCGGTGTGCTGCCGTAGGTCTCGCTCCAGATGTCATACTTTCTGGCCTGCATGTCAAACTTCAGGATTGGTGTCGAAGTGTCACGTAGGTTGGGGAACGGTGAGGCCGAGAATGACCCTGCACCATCAAGTGCATCATACAGTTCAGGTGCATTACCCCACTCATCGCTCTTCATCAGAACGTGCGTACAGTAGAGCGGTGCGAAGCCCTTGCGGAACACACGGTCATTGTCTGTGCGATAATTCAAATCGTTAGATTTATATCCCTTCAGGGGAGAGCCATCAGCTGCTGCACCTACGTACAACTCATCAGCAGCATTAAGTCTTGGATTCGAGTTTCCGTCTGCACGCCGCCAGTTTTGGTCGTTGTTCCAGTCGGTATTACCTGCACCGCCTGTCCACACCTCGTAGTCGGGCACAATCTTTACATTAATAAGAATAGTACCATCACAAGCATTATCACCTGAGTTCTCCTTGTAAGGCAGGCTGAGCGTATAGCTGTAGCCCTCGCGCACATCGAAGTTCTCAGTGAAGTAGATACACAGGCGGTTACTAGTCTGGTCAACGCCTGTACTTCCCTTGGTGTTAACGGCAGTCAGCTTAACAATCTTACCTACTATAGGCAGAGAAGCGACGGTTTGGGTCATTGCCGTGTAAATGTTCTGATCCCATACCGGGTCATCAGTAGAAGCCAAGTAAACATTATAGTCGTTGTTGCTCTCGTTACTGTCGCCAGATTTCCTGACAACTCCCGTTGCCGCCGTTGACTCTACTTCAGCATTACGGATAGGCAGCCACAGGAAATGTTTATCATTGTCTGCTGTTGTATTATAAGTATCAGACGGTTTATCATTAACATTACCATGCTGCACTTCCTCAAACTGCTCCTTCTTGGCCAGACGGATACTCAGCACCGCATCATTGACGGAGGTATAGTCATAGTTGCTGAATCCATTCTCATACGGCACAAAACCGCATTTCAGGGTAGGCGCTTTTTCGCCCACCTTGATGCGCAAGCCTTGCGGCTCGTCGCAGAAATAGGCTACATATTTGTTCGCTGCAGGATTCAGAGCCTTTTCGAAATAGCCGTCATGGATAGGACAAGCCACGAGGTAGAAATAGGGGTCTGCCTCTCCGTTCGCTTTCTCTGCCGGGACGCTGATAGATTTCTGATGTAATATCAACTGTCCTGCATCCACCAGCGACTTCAGATAATCAATCATACCTTGCGTGAGTTCTGGATCATTACGCCCCTGATGATACAATGTCTGCGTAGTGTTAGTTTGGGAGCGTGGAACTACGCCGTCAAGAGATGTCACCTCAGGATAATAAAGACGCAAGATGTACAGGGCTTCGTCAAGACGGGCTGTCTTTGTAGTATTCTCCTGTTTATGATAATTATCCAGAGTAGCCAGAGTTGTCTCACTGCCTAACCACCAATCAAAATTCAGGTTTGTCAGAGGCACTGCATCACCGTTAATATTGTAGCCCTTCAGGTTAGTGAGCAACGTGGGTATCTTGCCCTCGCAAACCACCAACTCCTCTGTCACGTCAGACGCCTCCATACTTATGATTTGAATGGATGGATTTAAATGGAATTCCGTTTTCTTACAGCAAGCCGAGCAGAGGTTAAAGTCCTCATACAAAGCCACGGTTATACTTTCAACTTTTGAATTGTAAGGAATAACATAATACTCGGTATCGGTCTTCCAAGGCAATTTGTTGGGATAGTTGCCGTTTATCACGATGAAGCGCTCACCCGATTTTGTATCTGTTTCACGGAAGACAGAACCCTGCCCGTTCACGGCTTTGGCAAAACTGTAAGTTTCCATTTCAGTGAATTTGGTGCTCCAATGGTAGTTCAGCACCGCTGCCGTTACATTTACATTATTAGAACTGGCAGGATCGGAATCCCATACTTTAGTTTCATCGCCCAATATGGCGAAATTGAATGCAGCCTTATAAGCATCTTTAAAATCTGAGTTGGTATTGATTAGGTTTTCGTATTCACCTTTTTCAATATTCTTTTCCAGTTCTTTAACATTTGCTAAACCATAATTAAGAGGTGATTCATTCAGCTTCTCCAAGAATTTCGTAAGGAACTTGTCCTTCTCAAGGAATACAAAAGAGATGTCTTTCTTAACACCTGTCCCCGTACCCGTCACTTCAGTAGAGTTAGTTGCCGAAATAATCTTATCGAAACCGATATTCAACTTCAGCAACTGCATCTCACTGGCATCTTTGTTGATACAAACAGGTGTATTCATCTCGGGTATCACTTCTGGCACGAGGGCAAACACCTCCACATTGTCAAGCATAAAGTCACCACCGTTAGAGCTGACGCAGTTGTTGTTCACCTCCATCCAATACCTCTTATATTTCTTGGTGGTTCCAAACTCGAAGTAGAATTGCTGCCATACCACTTGACTACCATCACTGCCGTCAACATTAGTAGTGCCATTGTCTAACTCATAGCACTGACCAGGACAGAAGCGGTAGATAGTCTCTTTCTTTCCTGTATCAATGTTTTCTCCCTTTACCGTCAGCGTGATACCGCCCGGACAACGGTATTCGCCATCATCGCTATATCTGTTCGAACCAGATATCCAGCCAGAACACAATAACTTATCTCCTGCACAAAACTCTCCCTGGAAGTCAGCAGAGCAAATGTCACCTGGCTGCTCAGAAGCATCGATATAGAGGAAAGCAGACTGCAAGTTTGCATCAGGTCCAATGTTATAACCGTGCGTAGCATCATTCGCTGGCAAAGCAGTCTTTCCATTACCCCATTGCGTGTTTTTTGTTGTCACCATGGCGTACGAGCCCCAGTTACAACCATCACCGTCGAATGCATAGTTGGTATTATCGAACCTCAAAGGTATAGGGCTAGAGTTACCAATAGTACCATATCGGTCATCAACGCCATCATGTCGTGTAAGGGAACCGTCAGCAGCTGAAGAAGGATAATGATAGGTTTCACCTGTAGGATAGTCGAAAGTGATTTTAGCAATAGGCTTTCCTGCCATCTCCCTGAGTCTTTTTGGATCACGGTCAGAGTCTTTCACTTGATTAGAATTGTTCACAGATTTCCAAGGACGGGTATCAGAGTTCTTATCGAAGATGACGGTGAATTGGGCAAGTTGATATCTGGTTCCATTATTGTTGAAATATACATGGATATATGCCTTTTTCTCTTTCCCTTCTTCCACGTTAACAGTTGTTGCTTTACCTTCGCCATCCTTTGGATACCTAAATACAATGAAGCGGCTATCACCATACTGTGTCTTCACATTTCGAGCCACTTTGTCATAGAAGTAGAAGCCTTGATAGTCTTCATCGTTACCCTCCCTAGTTCCCTTCAGGTTAATATTCGGATTCCATCCGCCTAACCTGATTCCAGTATTGTTAGGGTCGTATATCCTTACCTCAATCTTTCCGCCACTGGCATTGTCGACAGCCGACACCAGATTGGCATCATCAGTACCATTACCGTCGAACACCCAGTAGTCAGAGAACACATGGCGCAGGCCAATGAACTCGCCTCGGTAGCCAGCCCACTTATCGTTTTCGTATGGTAACGGTGTATCAGAGAAATGGAATTCCTTTGTCTCCATCCAGTTGTTATCGTTAAGGAAAGCATCTTTAGCATCTGCATCACCAGTAAAATTCTCCTTCCATGTTGTAGCATCAGCCACACCTGGTTGCTCTGTATAACTACTCAGAGATGCCGCCATTACCTTGGCATCCTTCATATAGTAGATATAGCGCATGGTGAGTGAAGGTTCCTCTAAGTCACCCTCTAAATGTGCTGTCGTATTCCAATACCTCAAATCACTATAGCGCGACACATCGGCAGCCACTGTAAAGGCATTACCGTCGGAGTTCGTGAAATTAAACCTGCGCTGGACATTACGTGCATAACCGCCATCTTCAATACTTGTCCAGTCAAGTTTCTGACCCGTGGCCATACCATTTTTATAGAGGAAGTACTGTACGTCACCGTCGTCTCGAGTATCTAAACTGACGTGAGCCTTCAAATTGTCAAGGTCCATATTCTCCTCATCGGCTTCATCGTAGTTGTAGAAACGCTGATAGTAGATATGGTCATTGTTCTTGTTCAGCACCGTCGGGAACTCCACCGTGATGGTATTTCCCCTCTTCACATAGTGAGTTATCTCGAAATGGTTGGTCTTCTGCGTACTGTTGTCATAGTTCCACCAGTCAGAATCAGCATCCGTCGCCAGTCCCTGCTTGCCCAAACCTGCTTGCGCATATTGCTGCAGATAGGAGATTTTGTGGGTCACCATGTGATTGACAACTATCTCCTTCTTAACAGGGCTAACATAATACCACTTGACCCAGAAATCTTCAAAATACTTACTGATATCTTTGACTTCTGCGCTATAATATTCTCCGTTATCAGGATTTGGGATTGTTCCATCAGGGTCATTAGGCTGAGTCATTTTATTTTGACCGGCAAGGTATTCACCAGTAGACTTTCTCTTCAGGCGGAAATGCTTGTAATCCTCAACTTGTTCCAACTGCCACAGATAACTTTTTTCTTTCTCATCTGTATAAGCTTCTGCATTTCCAGTATAATTCAGAAGATCCCCAGTCGACGAGAAAAGACGCACTTGGACCTGATAAAACTCATCCTTATTGGGTACAGGCACCTCTACGGGCATGAATCCTGCAACCCAGTCTGTTGTATACTTATAATCATTATTTCCACCATAAGCCTGTGACACCGCAACACCATCGGTTTTACTACAACTCAGATAAAGGCTGTTTCCACCACTGGCCGGTGTCAGGCACTTGATTGATGTGATGGAACCGTTAGGACTATCACCAGCTACCTTAATAGCATTCAGATGAACGTATGGAAGGTCAGACAAATCAACTTCGGCCTTTCCATAACTATTGATGGTTACTATTCGCTCAATAGCAGTGCCTCCATTTGGATCTCCGCCAGTAACAGGCTCAGGACGGTTCAAAAGCACACGCAGCTTCATGCCAGGGTCTCCCTCAATAATCATCTTGGTGCAACCAGTAAGGTCGGCATAAGTTGTATAGTATACAGAAGCATTACCAAGACCGGCAATCACTTGGTTTGGATAACGATAAGTATTAATATTGATTTCTACGCCCTCGGCAGGAGTATCTGATGCATGTGTTGCAGCGGCATCGACGCCGTTCCATGTATAGAACTGGCTGCTGGCCAGACTGCTTTCGGTGTAATTAGTGCGTTCAAAAGTAATTGCAGTGACCGTACCATTGCTGCCCGACCAGTTTTTTATGGAATTAAGATGGACGAATGGAAGATCAGACACGTTAAGTTCACCTATGCCATTACCACCGATAGTGCAATATCGCTCGATTAAGCTTCCTCCGTTTGGATCATAGCCTTCCTCACCTTCAGCAATAGGTTCCAAACGGTTTAAAAGCACACGGAGTTGCATACCTGGTGTACCCTCGAAAATCAACTTTGCAGATCCACTCAAATCGGCATAGATATTATATTTGACATCACCACGTCCGACAATCGTACCACCGTTTCCCACCTCGCTATTGGCATGGAAGTCTATTGACGCTTGATCTTCAGAGACATGGGCTGCATTAGCGCCGACCCCATTCCAAGTAAAGAACATGGCGGCGGTGAGCGCATGACTCTCGAACTTATTGGCGTTTTGTATGCGTGTATAGCGGTTGGCATTGGGGAATTCAAGAGCATATCGGCCGTAATCCGCATTCTTAGGGCCTAATTCACTGATGCCGTTCTGATAGTTTAGATATTCCTCTGTTCCATACTTCTTAATATAGAACTCACCATTATCGCCAACCTTCTCTAACGTCCAAAGACCGTCTTGGTGGTAGGCAGCAAGAGTCGGTAGTGTATTCCAAGCATCGTAATACCACACGACTGACTTACGGGAAGATACAGCATCTGAAATCACATCACCTGTGCCTGAATAAGTCAAATAATGATGGGTAGTGAAACCGTTTGCATTTGCACGAGAATCTGCATTAGGGTCGACAGGATTATTATTACTGTTGTAAATGGTCTCTTGCCAATAAATTATGTGTGCAACATTGTCTTTCAGTTTCGCCACACGAAGACAGCTGCGGTCGTTTCCCTTGCTGTTGTTCCAAATGTTGACCCATGGATATTCGACATTACTAATCTTTTTATTACCCGCGATGGTGTTACCTGTATATGTGATGGGGCCTATCTCATAACCTCCACCGCTGTGATTGTAATATGTAAAGACGGATGCTTGTGATTCGTCATTAGTACTTAAGTAATCAGTTCCATTAAAATATGCCCAGTTGCCACTAAGACTTTTCAACTTAAACTGGTCGGCTACACCTGTACCCACCAAAGTCCATTGTAGGTTCTTGGCAAACGGGATGTAGTCTTTCGACCACAATTTATTCCCATTTCCTTGATCTGAGAGATAACTAATATTGGTACTATAATAGAACTGTATATAGTAATATTTACCATCTCCTATAACATCAGAGGGAACTTTCGTCTCAAAGGCATTGGGCATAGCAGCCCATTGCTCTGCTGTCTGCGCCTGCGCCGGTATGTTCAATATGGTCAAGGCTCCGAGCAGGAGGACTGTTCGTAGTAGGATTGTGGTATATCTGAGAAGTTGTTTCATTTTCATTGCTTATTTGCTTATGAAGAAAGAACTTTTTAATACTATGGATTCGGAATCTGTAAAATGACGTTGCACTTGAAGCTGTAGTCGTACTGGCTGCCCGACGGGCCAAGCTTCACGTTGATGGTGAGCGTGGTCTTGTAGGTGCCTGGGCTGAGGGTATTGTTCAGCTCGCCGACGACACAGTGGTTGACTGGATCGTAGGTGAAGGCGGTCTTTACGATTTTACCGCTACCAAATACGTCTGTGCCGTCGCTGTTTTTCCATGACAGTGACACGAACGTCACTTCCGGGTCGCTGAAGTCGCGCCAGGTGCCGTCGTTATTTTTCTGTGCAAAGGGCTTGAGTGCAATCAATCCGCCCGTACTAAAAGTGGTGGTGAGGGCATCGCTGCTGACTGTCACTGCGGGGTAACCAGCAATGGGCACAAAGGCGAGCGGCTCTACACGGAATATCCAATCAGCAATATAGATGGGAATATGTATCCAGTCGTTGCGGCGGATGACATTGAAACCGTCGCCGCCCGTCAAGCCATCTATATAGGGTATGGTCACGCCATAGCGCAGCTCTTCGGTGTAGCCGTCACGCCGAATCTTGAAACGCAGCGACAGTTGGTTTTCAGTAGTGGTGAACGTGGCATCAGTCTCGTTCACGTAGAAGAAGAGAGAGCCTGTACCTCCGTTTGCTGCAATAGTAGTAGATGCCGGTGTGTAGGTCACCGGTCCCACGTCAGTCAGAGCCGGCGCGGGAAGGGTGATGCCTTCTCCCGTTGATCCGTCAATGTTCTTCACATCACCAGTAATGACTACGTCGCTAAAGGCATACTCTTTGCCAGCATCCAGATTATAGAGATATATCTTCACATAGAACACTCCAGCAGTGGCGGCAAGACTATGACTGCTGAGGTCGTAGGAATAGGTGGACAGGTAGGGTGATACATTGTACCTTTCTGGGCGTACCCCTGTTGCAACTGCTGTGCTCGTTCCGCCGTTAATCACTACCACGTCAAAATATCCGCCGTCTGTACCTCCCCTACAGGCTTTGAACGACAGCCCCGTTGGCTTGAAAGTGAGGCCATTAGCGGCCTTCACCGTGAAAATGACGGCAGCTCGTTCATCGCGGGTCGTCACCTTCTCGATGGCCTTGAATGTCTGCAGATCTGTGCCATTTGCGGTTATCTGTCCTGTTGACTCCAGCTTTGCTCCCCACATCAGCTGTGCTTGAGAGATGAGGGGTGCTGACGGCACTGTAGCTACCGTCTGTATAGCAGCATCGTGAAGAGCCCATGTGGTGGTGACGTCGGTTTGATTTACCGTCGTGCTGTAGTATGGTGCTTTCAGGTCATAGAGCGAGAACAAATTGTCCTGACTGATGAGGTACACACCGCTGCCGCTGGCTGTGGCCTGGTTGATGGGTTCCACCTCAATGCCCAACACTTGCACATCGCTGTTTCTCTGGTTGGTAAACTGGAATTCAAGTTTGGCCATCATGCGCCAAAGGATGAGCGGGTCACTGATGTCCGTGGGCGTACTCCTTACAATCGTGAAGGAGCTTTGCGTCAGCTTTCCCGTCATGGGCAGTCCTGTGGTGGGCACAGTACTGATGCCATTGGCTATAGGCTGCATCACCTTCGTCTCGAAGTCGGTGGGCAATGTAGTATCGGTCACCTTACCGCCGCTCACCGTCAGGCCTGCAGCCGTCATCATATCGGGAGTAAAGTTAGCTAAGCAGTAGAAGGTGATGTCGTTGTAGGTGCCTACAGGTATCGGGTTGGAAGTGATGGTCTGAGTGGAGAGATAGTAGTTCTTGGGATCACCTTCGTGAGTGTTGCTGAGTGCCAACTCGCCCCCGCTGACGGCATCGATAATTGTATTGCCGTTACACACTAACAGGTGATAGCTCTTGATGGCACGCTCGTCGCTGCTTCCTTCAAGCCACGGTGTAGTGGTGGACACGGCACGTGTCTGTGCGGCCTCGGGAGTGCTGATGGTAATGGTCAGCCGTCCATAGCCGTCTGGAGTGGCATCGTCTGCCACCTTGTCGTCGGCACAGCTGGTAATCAGCAGCATGGCCAGCAGCGTTGTGATGAAATTATATCTTCTCATTATCTCAATCTCTCAGTCTCTCATTTTATATATATATAATGGGATGCTCCACATTTCGCCAGTCGTGAACAGCTATTGTCAGCTGGAGTATCCCAGTGTCGGGTGCAACTTCTTTGATAATAACGCGATAGATATTGTTACGGACGATGCCGAAGTTCATGGCGGTAGAAGCATTTGGCAGGTCGGCAGTGGGGTCGTTGGTGGTAGTGATGTCGTAGGATGTGCCCTCGCCCTGATGACGTAGGTAGCCGTAATAGACCATACGCTTGGGACTGGCATCAGTCAGGCCGCCCTTATAGTAATAACCCTCAATGGCAATACCGGTGGCATGATAGTAAAGGGGAGACTCCGTTAGCAGCGTATTCTCCATGGGGTATGCCACGATGACGTCCTCGCCCGTCTTTCCGCCATCGGTCAGCGAGACATATCCGGCACTGGTGCCTGAAGGTTGTACCGCAGCGTGCATGGTGGCAATACTCTTGTAATATCTGTTAGCACTAAAAGCTTCTGCTGTTGTTAGAGCTTTAACACTCTCAAGCGAATTGGTCAACAAGGGATGTGTGGCTGTGACCTTGCTTGCTGTTTGGGGGTCTAACACGTAGTTGCCGGTGGTCTCGTCGATGAGCCACTGGGGCGTGATGGTGCTGAGGCTGGCAGTAAGGCGTTTCAGCAGATATTCGTTGCCGAATTTCGTCTCTGCGATGTTTGTGCCGTTGTTAAGGTTGAAGGGCATGATGCCTGTGACGACAAACCTATCGCTGGTGCTCCCTACATTGTAGACGTAGCCAGCCTTGTCGGCGTTGTAAGTGCCGTTGACAGCCCAGAAGTCGATGCGGGCAGCAAGGCGCTCGATAACCAGTGGCTGGTCGGTCAGGTTATAGTAGTAGTCGCCGGCAGCATCTTGCGTGCGAATGCCAGAGGCAGCAAAGTTCAGCGTCTGGTCCTGCTCCGACGACATAACGAAGTTACCGCAAGCGGTAGCGGCCGTGGTCTCGTCGCCGCTGTAGATTCTGTTGAGCGTCATGTTGCGCAGCGTGTTCAGCGTAGACGTTCCGGCAGTAACGCTGCCCGTCAGGTCAGCGTTGGCTACGACGATGGCGCGGTAGGTCTTGGTATAGTCAATGGCATTGTGTGGCATCAGCTGGTCGCCCGTCTGATAGGTGGCCTCAATTCTGGCATCTGTATCCTTGGTGGTACGGAAAACGGGATAGTAAGCCACAAAGTCGATGGTTGGATCGGTAGTTGTGTTAATGCCTGCTGCGTCTGAGGTCTGATAGAGTATCAACGTAATGCCGGTGACAGCGTTCTCACGGGCAAAGCCTGGCTCGCGGCCGTCGCCGTCCTCCCCGCCGGATGGTGTTCCTCGGGTGACGCTACCGTTATTGTTGGCGACGGCGATAGACAGGTTGATGTAGTGCTTGCTCACCTCAGGCACCGTAACGTCTGGATCGCCATCCGTCACTGCCGTGCATGCTGTTAGCAGCATCGTCACCAATCCTATGTATATCAGCCGTAGCTTCATGTCCTTTGATGATTCCGTTTCTTAACTATTCCAAGTTCACATTTTGTATGCGCATAGCCCATGAGAGGATATTGATGCGCACCTCGGCAAACTGCCACTTCTCGTTACGGATGAAGAAATCCAGGTAGAAGTCATAGGCACGATCCAGGTACTCCTGGCGCGAGTAGGCAAACAGGTCGTAGGCATTGCGGCCCTGTGCCAGGAAGTAGGCCAGGTCGATGGCACAGACCTCCTTGCCAGTGTTCCGGTTGCGTATGATGAGCAGTGCGTTGTCGTCGCTCTTCTCATGCCACACCAGCCGGTTGAAGGTCAGGCAGGCGTGGGCTGTCCGTTCTGTGGCTATGCCTCCGTTCAGGTCGCTGTTGTCGGAGTTCCACTTGTAGAACGGTGTATACACCAGGTCATCGTCGGGCAGCAGCGTGTTGTTATAGGCTAAGTAGCCGTTGCGGTCCACGATATAGTAGTCGAACTCCTCCGTGGAGATGCCCGTGGGGTCGTCCAGGTTATGCAGTCCTATGGTCAGCATCTTCGTATCGCGTACCATAGAGATGTTGGCAACAGTCTTGTAGGCTTCCTTTACCTCCACCACTTCGGCACCGGTCATGCCGTGCCAGAGCGTATCAAGTGGAGCGACGTTGCTTACCATGGGGTTGCTGCCGTTCGTGCCAGCCTCGCGGTCGAGCTTTACTGTCAGTTTCTCGTTATTATCACCCACAGCCAGGGTGCTGCGATGGTATTTGGCGCCAGGTGTGGCGAGCGTCGCTTCATAGCCTTTCTGGTGAGCCAGTGCGATGAGGCGATACTTTCCCTCGGGCAGATCCAAGATCTGCATGGCGTGCGTATATTTACCATCAATCATCATGCCCATGGTGGGGATGTTGTTGTTTTCGTATGTACGTACGAAGCGCCCCTCGCTGTCAAATACGTAGAGCGTGACACCTCCGACGTGGTCGCCGAACATGTCAGCCCGCTGCAGGTTATAGTCATACTTGAAGGTGACAAAGAGTCCGCAGTTGGTGATGTCCTCATCCTCTGTCATCATGTCGCAGCTCGAAAGCATTGCGAGTGATACAAGTGCAAGAAGCAATTTCCGTACTTTCATATCGTTTTGTATTCGTCAGCGATTTTTCTATTTGTGATTTGCTTTTGAAAAGCGAGCGGCCGCTCCGCCCTTCGGGGCGGCCGCTCTGTCGTCAATCTATTTCAAGATTTACTTCAAGTTCCAACTCTGAGGACGCTTAGCCCAAGACAGGATATTGATGCGAGCCTTGATGTAAGCATCTTCCAAATTGTCATCCGGATGTTCGGGATCAGGTTCGGGATCGTCAGGATCAGGAGTTGTAGGAGTAACTCTGTTAATTTCTGGAACCGTTGAACTACCAATCTTAGCAATCTCACCAATTGTGAGATAATACCAGTTGTTACGAACCATACCATAACGGCCAAGATAATTGGCATCACGTGTAGCAGGTGAGGGATTATCGGGATATATTTTATCATATGTGCTCTCTGCAGGAGCAGTTCCCGTTCCATATTCATCAGTATTCCACGGAGTCAAATCATCGCCGAAATGCTTGATACGAATCTGATAGTAGGTGTCACCACCTTTATAATAATTAATCTTACCAACCTTAGAACTAATTATATCTACAAGACCAGAAAGGTCGTGACCCTCAACATTTGTAGCTGAAGCATCGATTGTAATGGCTGTACCTGCCTGGGTATTTGCAGCAGGAATCGTCATACTCTTCAGCTTAAGTACGCCTGCATTGGAATCGTCTGTGAAAGCAATATCAACAGTAGATAGAGTCCCCTTGCCACCCTTTGAAGGATCAGCATCATCCCACCAAGAAAGGAATGTGCCAGTGCTAAGAAGTGAAGAGGCTATCTTTTCCTTAACATTGTTAAGAGTATACATGATATTTCTATTTGCTCCAATCGTATAGAAATCAGCCCCACCCAAATTAACTTTAAGTATAACGCGTGTAGTAAGTTTGTGAATCTGATGTTCAACATCGAAAGTATTCTCAAAGCAATACTGTGGATTAGCGTTACCCACTAGAGCACTATATGAAGTGTTAGAATCAAACATACCGCTTGCCCAAGTAGCTGTATAGTTAGGATCTTTCGCCCAATAAGTTCTATAGCCAGCTTTGTCCACCTGATATGTATGTTCAATATCAACAGGATTACCACCGACAAAACGATACTGATCACTAGCTGATACAGAACTGCCATTACTCTTCAAATTCCAGGTGATAGATGGGACATTACGTACTACATAAGATGTGTGGTTAGTATTGTCAATACACCAGCCAGACAAACTTGCGGTAAATGAAACAGGATTACCTGCTCCGTCTTTCAGAGAAGTTACTTTAAGATAATCAGTAGAAGTATTGTCAATCGTCACCTTTGCAACACCTCGTTCTACATAAATGTCAGCCGCTGGTACGTTATCTGCATCTGCCTCTGCCTTAGTTTCGTAAATCTTTGAAGCATCTACTGGAACGAGCGTATGCATTGTCGGTGCAGCAGTAGGATCGCTCTTACCACCCTTCACTTCGCTTAACACAGCATTTGTCATGAAGAAATAATCGTTACCACTAATTGTGTAAATAAAACTATTTGTTCCAGCTGTAGCAACAGCAGTCTGAAGATCATTCAACTTAATACCGCCAACAGCAGCTCCCTTAAGAATACTAACCTTAGTATCAGATGATTTCTCGATAATTCCAGCTCCGTTAACCACTGCCAATGCATACAAATTGGAGGAAGGTGCATTTAACAACTGAACGGTCTTAGTATTATAACTAGTTACCTGATTAGGATTGTCCGGGGTTAGTTTTGTAAAACTATTACCAACATCCTCAACCTGTACAAGTTGTGCAGCAGTTTCGCTTGAACCCTCAAAGAATAATACAATAACATTGTCTACTGCAAATTCTTTGTCAAGACCATCATCAAGGATTGGAGTAGTTGTATCATCCTCACTCCATGCACGTGTTGAGGCCTGTTTTGCAGCTGGCAGATTAATACCAATCTTAACAAAACCTCCCTCTCGCCCCTTAAATGGATCCTGATTGTTCTCATCAACAGCGTCATTTGATGTACAAGCACCAAACAGCAGTCCTGCTGCTGCTAACGCTAAGAAACTAAATTTTTTCATAAGCTTAATTGTTTTTTGAAAGTAAATATAAATTTGAATTATTTCTTAATTATTGATTGATTTGTTATTTCAGGATTTTGATTGCCTCGCGGTTTTTGCTGACATCGAGTCCCTTCTGTGCGGCGGAGTTGAGCAGGCGTTCGGCATCGGCATAGCGCTTCTGGATGATGGCCACCACGGCACGGGCATTTTGGGCCTCGCCGCTGTCACCTGCCCGTTCCAGCAGACTCTCTGCCTTTAGCAGGTCTTTCTGGCGGATGGCAATGTTGGCCAGGTTGACGAGCGCCTCAGGAGCATCAGGATAGATGTTGACAGCCTGCTGCATGGCACGGTTATAGTCGTCGCTGCCTGGCTCGAAGGTGTGGGCCACATCCCACAGCTCGCGCAACGACAACTGGTAGGGCTTGGTCTTATAAATCTCCTTGGCCTGCTCGAGGGTGAAGTCGCTGAAATTGAACGAGATGTCGTAGTCGGAACGGCGCAGACCAGGATAGACCTCGCGCAACAGGTAGCGATACTCGTCAGGATAGCGCAGCTTGATGCGCCATTCCTTCGGATCGGGATCCAATGACTTGTCGTCGATAATGCTGAGTATCTCACTGCGGTGAGGCAGTGTCTGCTCGCTCATGTTCACAACAGCCTTGCGCAGTCCCTCCCAGTTCTCTGGCGTAGCCTCGGCAGGCGCGAAGACGTTGGCAGGCAGTTTGTACTGCTGACGGACATAGTCGGTAAGCGACTTAGCGCGGTTGGTAGCCAGCATCTTGTTATGCTCGTAGGGGCTTTCGGGCGATGCATAGCCGTGAATCTTCACCTGACGGACGGATACGTTGGGATCCTTCACCATCACATCGAGCGTGTCGGTAATTTTCCGCAGCTCGCGGCGGTTGTTCATATAATCGGGCTTCACTTCCCACTTGTCCACCACGAAGGTGATGTAGGCAGAGCCGTGGAGATTACGCTCCTTCTTGGCGGGCGCCGGCACCACGTCGGTCAGCGCAATGAGGTCGTACGGGTCGGTCGGCTTCAGCGAGGTGAGAAATGCCTCCTTGTTCTTCAGGAGGTCGCCGCATCCGCAGAGGTCGCACTCCAAATAAATGTTGGCGGAGCTGTGCCAAGGCTGGCTGTCCAGCTCGTCGTAATAGCCGTAGGTCTGGAACGTACCGTTATACCTGCGCAGGTTGTCGCAGTTGTCGGCATAGAGCGGGTCAATGCCTTCGCGCTCGAACACGATTTCCTGACGGCGGCCGCTGACGATGAGGGTCTTCAGGCGCTGCTCGTTCTGTCCATCGCTGGAGCGGATAACAGGTGTGAAGGCGCGGTAGCGGTTGCTGGGCACGTCGAGGCTGTCGAATATGAATTCCATCCTGAGCACGGTCTTGTCTGCTATACGTGCCACATCTATGTTTCGCACGCTGAGCTTCGCATCAACGCCAGTCAGGGTGATGGGTGCCTGTTGCTGCTGAGCCGAGAGTATGGCTGATACAGCAAGCAGAATTGTTATAATAAACGTTTTTTTCATTTTCTGATAATAATTATCCATTATCAATTATCCATTTCTCAGAAAAGATAGAGCAGCGACAGGGCTGCCTTCGTAGGGCCGATGTAAATCTTGTCGCCGTCATCAACCTTCTTACCGCAATCGCCGCACTTGAACCTGTCGTAGTCAATGTAGGCGGCACCCACGCCGAGGGCTGCCTCAAAGTTCCAATGGCGGGAGAGCACCCACTGGTAGCCGTAGCTTACACCGCCGCCAACAAACCATCCCTCGAAGCGATCGTCTTGCAACTCCTTCCACCAGCCGAGAGGCATCTTGATCTTATAGGCATTGTACTGCCCGCCAAAGGCGTGGATACCAAGGAAGGAACCGTTGAACCGGTGGCAGAACCAGTAGCGCCACTCGGGGTTGACCACCCAGTGCTTCAATTGCTTCTTGTCGTCGCCGTGTCCGAAGGTCCATGGATGCAGGCCATAAAACACCTGGAAAGAATGCTTCTTTCCTAAACCTACTTCCATTCCCACGTTAGGAGTCATTGCAGCATCGTAGAGCAGATTAGTTTTCATTGCTACCTGTTGTGCATCAGCCGACAGTGTCATGTAAAACATGATTGTCAGAACACCCAGCCACTTAGAGAGATATTTCGCCATAACGTTTAGGTTTTTTCCCGATAATACCAAAATGAGCTTCAAAGGTAGGACATTTATCCCAAACGTCCAAACTATTTAACTGGAAAACAACATTATTTAACAAAAAAGCTAAAAAAACTTCGTACGCGCGAGCGCGTACCGAATTTTAATAAAATCAAGCAAAACAGAAAGAATCGGTAAATTGGTTAAAAGTGTGAAAGAAGTTAACTGGCTTTCACGTCCATTAACAAGAAACCATCCGTATACGTAAAAAAAGTCAAATGTCAAACGCTGGGCTTTCACGGTGGAAAACCGCCCAGTGTTTGACATTTGACTTTTGTTACTCGAAATCGGTTGAGGAAGGTTGACCCAATTGTGCTCTATGGTCTCTCCCATTGCTCTCCCATTTTCATAAAGCAAATAGCAACAAATGTGCCAAATAATAAAATATTTAATCGAAGATGGATTAATTCCTACTTCTTCCCCGACTCGTATTGCTCGCGTATCTTCTTGATGCGAAGCAGTAGGTTCTTGTAGTGAAGGGCGTTGAGCGAGCCGTCTTGCGGCTGTTGCTTCAGATAGCTCTCCACCTTATCCAGATGTTGCTCTACATAGAGTACTGCATCGCTGTTGGCAGCAGGGGTGTCAGGACCGCCTGTTGTGCGCGATACAGTCATCGTAGGCGTAGAGGAAGTAGAGGTCATGGTTACATTGTTGAGCACACGGTCGAGCGACAAGATATAGTAACGTTGCAACTGGCGGCGGAAGATGTTACGCTTCTCTTCCTTGTTGTTCAGCGGTTTCCAAACGGTGGCAAAGACGTCTGAGAGGTATTCCTCCAAGGGATAGACACCGTCTCTATACTGGTTGGCCAGCAAGTTGGGCGAGAGAAGATATGACACACCAGTACGTGCAATGGAGAGCAGCTCGTCCTCAGCGTTTACGCCTAACTTGTCTTCAATGCTCTGAGGGAATAGCCACAGAGCAGGTTCCATGACATTGTCGCCCACCCATTGTATGGCCTCCTTCTGCTGAGCCTTGGGGACGAAGTCGTATGGTTTCATACCAGGCACAGTATTATGCAGACGTCCAAGGATGTTGCGTTGCACGTGGCCCACATAGCGCTGGAACTGCTGCCTCACGGCACGGTGCATCTCGCTCAGATCGTCGTACTGACCGTCGGGCTGCTGCGTCCATTGTTCCAGATTCTGCATCACTCGCTGCAGGTTCTTGATGCCGTAGGTAGAGGCCTTCATATTGTTGTCGCCTACACTCTCGGTCTGGCTGCGTGGATCCTGTCCCCTTCCCTCGTCGCCTACATACGACATGTTGGGATGGGCTTTCAGCATGGCGGATACTTGACTGCGCAAGGCTTTCTTCTCGTCATAGGGGTTCTTGAACTCCGGTCGGTACTGGTATCCCCACTTGATTGCCCACTTGTCATAGTCGCCAATGCGGGGGAAGAGTCCCTTCTCGCCAACCTTATCCTCGGGTTGGGCTACATAGTTAAAACGGGCGTAGTCCATAATGCTTACGGTGTGACCGTTTTTCTCTACCCATGCTTTGTCTCGCAGTTTCTCAACAGGTGTAAAACTGCTGGAGATCATGTTGTGTCGCAGACCGAGGGTGTGTCCAACCTCGTGGCTTGAAACAAAACGAATGAGCTGTCCCATGAGTTTGTCATCGAGTTTCATCTTCTGTGCACGTTTGTCCAATGGAGCGCATTGCACGATGTACCATTTGCGCACAAGGTTCATCACGTTGTGATACCAACAGACATGAGCCTCGATGATCTCGCCGCTGCGTGGGTCGACAATGCGAGGACCATAGGCGTTCTCAGTCTCTGACGGCAAATAGCGTATGAAGCTATAGCGTGCATCATCGGGGCTGACGCTACCGTCGGCAGGCACTTCTTTGGCTACAATGGCATTCTTGAAACCGGCATTCTCGAAGGCAACGTTCCAATCGTCGACACCCTGCTTCAGATAGGGAATCCACTTCTTGGGTGTGGCAGGGTCAATGTAATATACGATCTGTTTCTTGGGCTCCACCAGCTTACCTGCGGCGTATGCTACCGGATCTTTCGGCTCTAAGCGGTAGCGAGAAACAATGGCGTGATGGGAAGACTGTGCTTCGTCTTCAAACTTCGTGATGTTATTTACAAAGTACCCCACGCGCTCATCCTCCAGACGAGGCTTCATGGGTTCTTCTGGCAGCAGCACCAGACTGGTGTTCATGCTAAGCGTCACATCGCCGGTGCTTCCAGCAGGTGTATTGCTAAGGCGGCCGGAGGCACCATATGTACGCAGTGTGCTGATCTCTATGTTCGTGGGGAATGCCATGACGGTATCTACGAAGCATCGGTCGTTTTTCTGTCCGCCGATGCCTGATGCAGACTTTGCCGACGAGTTGAATCCTGCTACAGCATTGTCACCCGTCAACAGCGGTGTCACCTCTATCAGGTGGTCTCCGTTGTCGGGATTGTCGCCGATGATGTTGAACATCATCACAATGGGGTCCACCGTAGAGCGGTCTACGAGAGCCGAGATGTCGTCGTCAGGATCGGCCACTTGAGTGCGGGCATACGAACGAAGCAACATGGTACTGCTGTCACGCTGTTCAAAGTATACACTATTGTGGCTCACCTCTTCACCAGGCAGTTTGTCAAACCCCTGTGGGACGTTCACCAGGCGGCTCACAGAAAGCATCAGCCGACCTAACAGCTGGTCGGGAATTTCCCAGTACCACTTTTTCTCGATATGGCGAACGCGGAACATACCTTCCAGGCAAGTGCCACCCTTTTTCACCAACTTGTGATAGGGCTTGCTGTGGTCTTTCACGGTGGTGTCCTCACAGCACTCATGCTTTTTTTTCACAACTTTGTCTACCTCCACACTGTCGGTCTTCAGTGTGTCAACCTTCACTGTGTCTGTCTTCACGGTATCGTTCTTGGCAAACAACATACGTGGTAACGCAACTGCACTCTGTGCCAGCATCAGCAAGAGTGCAGCTATTGTAATGCTTCTGTTCATCATCCTGTATCTTTTATGGTTATTTAGTTTAGGTTGCAAAGATACAAAAAATAAGTGAGAAGCCAAGGATTTTGTCGTTTATATTTTGGTTATTTAACCACTATCTTTTTCCCGTCCATAATGTATAGTCCTGGGCGCAGTCCGTTCAAGGCATCGCGGCGCAGACGGTCGCGTCGCATAACCACTCCGTTGATGGAATAGACGTTGACGCGTTCACGCGGCATGGAAACCTCGTCAATGCCTGCAGCATCGTTACGGGGCAGCAGCCAGAAGTCTATATATTTCAGATAGGTGTTTCCTGTACTGGCGGGCAGGCTCCACTCCACAGAGTCTCCGCTCCAGCACTCCAGTATATATTCCTGGCCTCCGGCGGTGGTAATGCGGGTTTTCACGCTGTCCTTGCCCCATACATGGTGATTGTCAGTGACTTCGCCGCTGTATAGGCTGCCGCTGGCCCAGTTGCGGTATTCTCCAAAGACCACTTTGGCAAACCACATCTTCTCAGGAGCCTTGAACGACAGCTGTGCTCCTGCACGCATCCATAGCATTGTATAGATTGGCTCATCGGCTTCGTTCAGGTCGTGGGTCTTCACCATAGCATTGTCATAATCCGTCAATTTGTAGTTTGACGGGGTCAGCGTCAGCAGAATCTTACCGTCGTCAACGTTCCAGTCGAAGACCTGCGTCTCTGTCAGACAGCCCGTCTCATCGTCCACTACCGACCAGTTGTACTGCTTGCCGTTTTCCTTTACCATACCCTTGTCGCGGTTGGGTATACTGACTGGGAGGTTCCAGGGATTCTGGTTAAAGTCGACGCGTACATAGGTGGAGTCCTGTGCCGAAGCACTCATGGCCACGAAGGCCAGCATCATTGTTGTGTAGAGTTTCTTCATGTTCCTTTTTTATTTTATGCTTTATTGTTTTTTCCGTAATCTCATTCATCCGTATTCAGTGTCAGGTTTGGATTCTTGTCACGTGCTGACAAAGGAAACGGAATGATGTATAGACGCGAATCAGGTCTCAGGGTGTAGGTCTGCTGTGGTACGCTCTTTGTCACGATGGGAAACGTGCGGGTGATGGTGGTCTGATACTCCGGCTCAATGTTCAGGCGTTTCAGGTCAAAGAAACGGTGGAAGCCATAGAGTAGTTCCTTACGTCTCTCCAGGATGATGGCTTTCATCATGTCGGCCTGAGAACTCGGAACAGAGATCTGTGAGTTGGCAGAAGAGAGTCTGTGGGCACGAAGTTTATTCACCAGTTCCGTAGCCTTGGGTAAATTGCCTAATCGTGCCTCTGCTTCGGCCAGTGTCAGGTAAACTTCCGGTGTCTTCATGCCCATAGTGGCATACATGAATTTAGATGTGGTGACCGTCTCTATCCAGATGTCGGCTCCTGAGCCAGAGTCGAACCACGTAGTGGGCTGTCCGTTTTCCATGAAGAACAGAGTGTAGCGGAGGTCATCCTTCTCCTGTTTGAAAAGCTGTACCAGCTCGGGGCTGATCATGCCGTAGGTCTTGAAATGGGCGCTTTCGCTGGTCCATCCACTGCTGCCGTTCCATATGTAGCTCAGCACCTCGGGATTGCGGTCGTCGCCATACTTGTCACCATAGTTCTTGTCAAGGATGCCGCGTCTAAAGGCATTGATTTCATTGTAATCCACCAATGCATCATTCAGTGCCAGTGACTTCTCGGCAGCCTCCTTGGCCTTCTGCCAGTCGCGGTGGAACAGATAGACCTGCGCCAACAGTCCGTAGCCGAATGCCCTGTTGGGATGGTAGATGTTCGTAGGTTTCTCTTGCAGCAGTGGCACAGCTTCCTCCAGTTCACGGATAATGAAATCGTAGACCTGTGCTACGGTGGCTTTCTTCGGTGTGGCTTCCAGATCATAATGTTCCATGATACAGATGCCTCCGTCCTGTTCCGCCGTTGAGGGCGTATAGGCTTTCGCAAAGGTGTTGACAGCCAGGAAATGGTCGAAGGCCCGGTAGGTGCGTGCTTCGGCTTTGGCCAGTGTCTTGGTCTCCTGCGGGCCTTCTGCCTCATCGATATTGTCGAGTACAAGGTTCATGCGCAGGATGTTGCTATACATGTTTTCGTACAAATTGTTATCGGCCAAGAGTTTGCGGTCAGCCTGCTCGTTGAAGGTGAAGTTGATGCCGTTGTACGAGGTGTTCTCATTGCCAATGATGTTCGACTCCTTTGACCACAGTTCATCGGTAAGGAATGCGAAAGCTGATGGATGGTATCCGCGCATGGGGTTGGCAATCAGCTCGTAGTACTGAGGGGCTGAGTCAACGGTGATGCTCCCCTTCGGTGTAATGTCAATGTAGTTGTCACACGAGAAGAATAAGAAAAGCAAGACTATTCCCAGTCCCTCTTTAATTAAGGGGAGACAGAACAGGCGCCCTGCTATTGTCTTGATTGTATTCTTGATTGCTTTCATAATGATCTGTCATTTTTTGCCCCTCCACTTAAAAAGGGGTGAGGTGTTCTTTACAATGTCGTTGATAGCCCGATACTGATGGTCTTTGGCTGCAGCAGGGTGCGTCCACCCGATTTGAGTGAATAGGATTCAGGATCGATGTCATTTCCGGCTGCCGACCAGTAGAAGAGGTTGTTCATCTGTAATGTCAGCCGTGTATGACCGATGTGTAGCTTCTGGGTAATGGTCTCCGGCAGATGGTAGGTCAGGTTGACGGAGCGCATCTTCACATAGTCAGCCGACTTTACCTGTGTATCGGCATAGCGCCACCATTCCGAGAAGGTTGATGCATACTGCTGGACGTTGGTAGGCATCTCATAGAAATGCTTCACTGTATGGTCGTTCACATGGTCGGATGTCATCTGGTATGAGTTCATGTCAGTGACGTCGAGCCTCAGCTTGTTGCCACCCGAGAAGATGAACAGAGTGTTCAGCTCCAGCTCTTTCCATCGCAGGTTTAGCGCCAGTGAGCCAGTATGTATGGGAACAAACGACCCCATGTTCTTCAGTGCTGCCACCCCTTTCAGGGCCGAGGAGGTAGTGACCTCTGTGGGGTTGCCTTCAGCATCAAACACAGCCATCTCGTTGCCGTTTTCATCGAGAATCACAGGGTAGCCGTTTACCACGCGGCTCAGTTTGTATGCCCAGACCGTATTGTAGCTCGTTCCCTGTATGCGGTAGTTCTCTGGTGCTGAGATGAAATTGGAGGCACCGTCGGCAGGATTGTGCTCTACGCGCAGCATCTTGTTCTTGTTGTACGCGTAGTTCAGAGTGGCCGTGAAACCCCAGTTCCTGGTACGCAGCACATTCGCTGTCAACGACAGTTCCACTCCTTGGTTGCGCATCTTACCATTATTTATTACGCGCGAGGTGGCTCCCAGTGTGGAATCCAGATACTTTGTCACCAACAGGTCATCGCCCACACGGTTGTAGAACTCCAGCGAACCGCTCAGCAGATTGTTCAGCAGCCGGTAGTCAAAGCCTACGTTAAATGTAGTGGTCTTCTCCCAGCGCAGTTTCGGGTTGGGCAGATTGTCGTCCGAATAGTTCAGGTATTGCGTGTTTGTCGGGTCGAGGCTGAGGGTGCGGTAACGTGCCACGAAATAAGTTGTGGAACTCTGATCCACATTTCCGTTCACGCCATATGTAATACGAAATTTCAGGAAGTCGAGCCACGACACCCCTTTCATCCACTGTTCCTCGCTCATGTTCCAGCCACCGCCTATTGACCAAAGAGGGTGGTGCTGGTTCTTGGTGTCCAGTCCGAAGAGGTCAGCTTCGTCCCAACGGATGCTTCCTGTCAGATTATAGCGGTACAGGTAGTTGTAGCCAACGTTGGCATAGAACGAGGCATACCGGTGGAAGGTCTCGCTCTGGCTGGCAGCAGGTCCGCCAGCAAAGCGTTGTGTGCCGTCGTAGACCAACGACTGCCACCCGTCGGTGGCCAGGCTGAGCCAGTCCATACGTACCGAGGTCAGTGCTGTCTCATTGTAGCCGTACATCACCTGGTCAATGAGCCTTGGAGAACGATTCTCCCTCAGTTCAAAGCCCATGATGGCGTTCACGTTGTGACGGCTCTGCATAAAGCTCTTGTCGAAATTCAGCTGGTTGCGGAAGGTATAGCGGCGAGAATTGTTCGTCTGCTGCTTGTAGCGGCCCCCGGAGGGCAGCAGGCTGTTTCCCTCCTGATCCACAAAAGCGTTGTGGGTCATACGCATCTGATAGGTGTCGGGAGCGTCATAGGCCTCGTTGCGTGTCTGCGCCCATTCATATTGGAACATCACGTTATATCGGAACCATTTCAAGAATTTCGCCTCAAGGTTCACGAAGGGTCTCAGTCTCACATTGCGGTTTTTCGTCAGACCTTCTCCCAGCGACTCCAGCACATTGAACGAGAAAGGCATCAGCACATCGCCCGCCTCTTCCTCAACTTCGCGTATGCGGGACAGGTTGACAGCGCTGCCACCAAAGCCCGAAACACTCACATAGGGCGAATACACCAGGTTCCCCTGTGCATCCTGAATGCTGGCATAACGTTCCTGCAGGGTGTAGCTCGTGTACGAGCCGTTGGGAGACTGACTGTTGGAGAAACGCGTATCAATGCCCAACTTCATGTTGAGCCACTTGGCTATTGTGAAGTTCGACTTCAAGTAGATGGAGAATACGTCGTTCTGGTCGTTCTTCACGCGGTTCTTGCCGTGCTCATAGTTGAACGATGCGAAATGGTTCGACAACTGTGACTTCTGCGATAGCGACACATTGTAGCGCTGGGTCACAGCCGTTCGCCAGGCCAAGTCCCGGTATTGTGAATAATAGTCGTTCTGTCGCCACTGCTGCAAGGTCTTGTCCACATCGCCCTGCGAGATCAGCCCGTCAGCTTGGTCGCGGTAGAGCTGGTAGAGTGGGGAATAGTAATTGTTGGCATACGAGGAGAACAGTGTCTTGTAGTCACCGCTGTTCTTCACCCGTGCCTCATACACCTTTGTCTCGTAGTCAATGATGTCGCTGGTCGAGGCATAGTGCATTGCATTGAAATCTGGTTTCGTTGAGATATACCAGTCAGCATTCACGTTCACTGTGGTCTTGTCGGTCTTACCCTGCTTGGTGGAAATGACAATCACACCGTTGGCAGCCAACGCACCATAGATGCTGGCAGCGGCAGCATCCTTCAGCACCGTCACCGACTCCACGTCGTAGGGGTTGATTTCCGACAGTTCCAGGTTCGTGGCCATTTCGTCCACCACAATCAGGGGCTTCGTACCCACGCTGTTCGAGAACGTGCCCACGCCTCGCAGGATGGGATTGCTCTCACCCGTATTAGGATTGATGTCCATGCGCAGTCCAGCCACCTGCCCCTCTAAGGACGAGAGAAGATCCTTGTGCATCACCCGGTTCAGCTTAGTGGAGTCTACGAAACCGAAGGCAGCGGTGCTTCTTTCACGCGACAGCCGCTGATAACCTGTACTCACCACCACCGTCTCGGCCAGTTGTGTCGTCTGCTCCTTCATCTTCACATTGACGGTGGACTGGTTCTTTGCCGAAGCTTGATAGGGCTCCATGCCCATATATCGGAACACCAGCACCGCCCCGTCATTGTCTACCTGTAGTGTGTACTTACCGTTGATGTCTGTCACCGTACGGTGCTTGCCGTTCTTCACACTCACCGTCACGCCAAACAGCGGTTCACCGCTCGAATCGGTCACTGTACCACTGATCTGACGCTCCTGTGCAAAGGCACTCGCAACTGAAAGCACTGACAGCAGAATTAATAGTAAATAGGTTCTCATACGATAGTATTTCTTCAATTTGGATGCAAAAATACGAAAAAAAAATAAGAATCGTGTGAAGAATGAAATATTTTTTTGTATCTTTGTCGCCGAATACGATTATTAATAACTTAAATCCCTTTTTGTATGATTAAATTTCTACGTTTTACATTATTCAGCCTGCTGATGCTGCTGGGTATGAACACCTATGCAGGCAGTGTGGTATTTGACTTTACCGGCGACGATGCCTACAGTCAGTTCGGATTCACTGGCTTCTCGACGGGCGATTCCGGCTTAGGCGACTTCACCGAAACCAAGAGTATCACAAAGGATGGTGTGTCTCTGGTTGTGAATCCCAGTGAAGGTAAGACTCCGAACCGCATGTGGAGCGGCTCGATGCGCCTGTATGGTGGCATGCTGATGTTTGCTTCTGCTGAGGAGATTACCAAAATCGAGTTCGAACTGAACTCAGGCAAGTGGAGTGCCGACAACTACGCATCTACTGGTACACTGGAGACCGGTTTGTGGACAGGCAATGCACAGAATGTGTCTATTGTCATAGCCGGCAACACACAGATCAAGAAGATGACCGTCACTACTGGCGAGGGTGCTGACGATCCTTCCGATTCTGACAGTCTCTTCGATGATTTCGATTTCGCTACAACCAAACTGACCAGCGCTGACAATCTGCTGACGTTCGAATTTACAGGTGTCTACAAGGAAAAGGATGTCTCTGGCCAGGTGGTACTCAACTTTGAGAACAGCCTCTGCAACAAGGCCACTATGATCACCACCTTCGCTACTGTAGAAATGGCACAGGCCGTTTACCAGGAGGCAGCTATTGAAGCAGCCGATGAAGGCTACGCTTCTGTTGACCTTGAGGGGACAACCGTTACCATTGTCTTGCAGGAAGACTTCGTGGGTTCTTCATATATCGCCATCAGGTCTATCCTGCATCTGCTCACAGAAAAGGATGCGGAGGTAGGTATGGGTAACCTTGAAAGCCCCTTGAACCCTGTTTCGGCCAACGTCATCGCTGGTTCACTTGGGAAAGACGAGGTGTCAAAAGAAGATTATTTTATAAAGGGAAAGATAGCTTCCATCAAGCATACTTTTAATGCTGACTACGGAACCGCCACCTTCTTTATTTCAACAGACGGGCAGGACGACTTTACTTTCCAGTGTTATTCAGTCAACTTCCTGGAGAACAAACCCTGGGTTGAGGGCAATGAACAGATCAAAGTCGGTGACGAGGTAATCATCTGCGGTAAGCTGGTTAATTACAAGGGCACTACTCCTGAGACGGCTTCTAATAAAGCCTATATCTATTCACTCAACGGTAAGACTGCTGCCGGTGGCGAGACTCCGGTTGCTGATGCCCGTGTATGGGACTTCACAAAGTGGAGCGATGCCACAGTGGCTAACCTGAAGGCCGATGCTGCCGCCAGCAAGACTGCTGGATGGAGCGATGTGGAGAAAGCTGCCGATGCCGAGAACAACGCCGATCCCACCGAGGCCTCCAAGGACAACTGCTTCTGGAGCGTGGCTTCTGCCAATGAAGATGGTACTATATCAGCCAACGGTCAGGTTATCGAGGAACTGAAAGGACTCTTATGGAACAGCAAGTATACGGTGAGACGTTCGCTGGCCATTGCCGTGAACTATCCGTCGGCTCTGAACGATTACGCTGGTCCTGCCTATCTGTGGCTAGGCGGCGGTAAGAACAAGATTCCTTGCTTCACCATTCCTGGCGTGAAGGCAGGTTCTACCATCACTATGGAGGTAGAGTCGCACAAGGGTAGCGAAGGACGTGGTGTTGAACTGTACGCCGGTGTCGATGAAGATGGCTTGGTGGATGCTTCCACGAAGATCGGCGACTCGTTCACACCGAAGACGCTGGAGACCCATACCTGGACTATTGAGAACGATTGTGACGTGATTGTCTATAACACCAACGGATGCCACATCTACACCATCAAGGTCGAGGCTGCCGGTGGCGGAACCCCCGCACCGATACTGACCCTGAAGGGAACTGTAGGAACAGAGGTCACCCTGACCTTCGGTGCTTACGACAGCGAGGACACCTATTCCGTAGATTTCGGCAATGGTGAGCTCCTGTCACAACCCGTTGGCATTGAAAACAAAGGACCCGTGAAGGAAGATGGAACCACCGGTTCTGCTACCACCTTTACAGGAACTGTTGCCGGTGACGGTACTATCAAGGTCTATGGTACCAACGACATCTGGTACTTCCTCGTCTCTGGCGATGCCCTGCCTACCAGCTTTGACCAACCCAAGCTGAAGAACGTCGTGCAGATGAGCTTCTCCGGTGCCAATGCTGAGAGCGTAGCACTTCCCGCCTTTGAGAAGCTGACACAGTTCTCATTCACCAACAGCCCCGTGAAGTCGGTTGATGTGTCGAAGGTAGCTACACTGACCAGCCTGAGTATCTTCAACACCACACAGAGTGCATACGAGCCCCAGCTGGCAGCAATTGACATAAGCAAGAACGTCAATCTGGAGACCATCATCCTGGGTGGAAACACCTACCAGAAGGGTAAGATCACAGAACTAGACGTGACCAACAACACCAAGCTGACACAGATTTCTGCAGAGAACAATAAGATTTCCAAGATCATTGGCCTGCCCGCTTCATTAAAGAACCTCTATGTTTCCAACAACGAGCTGGCAGACATCACCTTCCCCGAGTTCACAGTCAAGGGTACCATCCAGATTCAGAACAACAAGTTCACCCTCGGCACCCTGCCTAAGAAACCAGCCATCACATCGAACAGCAAGTACACCTACGCTCCGCAGCCTGCCTATCAGGTGGCAGAGACCTTAGGCGTGCTCGACCTGACATCGCAGCTCACTGCCACTGGTATCCTCGAGGCACCCGTGCAGACCACGTTCAGCTTCGTCACCGCATCGGGCGCAGCGCTGGTTGAAGGTACCGACTATGCAGCCATCGAGCCCGGCAAGTTTGCCTTCATCAAGGAACAGTCCGAGAAGGTTCATGCTGTGATGGCCTCCGAAGCATTCCCGAAGTTCACAGGCAACAATGCCTACGTCACCAGCGAGTTCACTGTAGATGCAGCTGCCGGCTTGGCCAGCGTCAATGGCATCCTCACCCAGAAGGAACCCGCCCAGCTCTACAACCTGAATGGTCAGAAGGTGATGAACCCCACGAAGGGTCTTTACATCCAGAAGGGCAAGAAAGTGATGGTAGCAAAATAAGCTAAGTAAGACCATATTCTCACTTAGTGAGACAATAGGAAAGTGCGCTCTACGACAGGGCGCACTTTTATTATACACGGTCTCTTATTACCTTGCCTTATAACTTCGTCCACGGACGATCTCCATACGTGCGGGCATGCTTGTCCTATCCTCCACTATGCCCGTTGGCGGTGAAAAGTAATCTTCGTGAGGCGGAAAATACGGATTCGTGGGCACGACCAGCCTTTGAGGAATGTGTCGCAGGCGATATATCGTTAATCATTCTTAAAGTTTTAAATAAATCGCTTGCGATATAAATTATTCTTGTTACCTTTGCACCGCGTTCAAGAGATGCTCATGCATCATAGACATCGCAAACGATAGAAAGAACAATTTATTTGAAAAGAACAATTACTAAATAGAAAGAACAATTTATAAATAGAATAAGGTATGAAAAAGATTTATGATTTCAAGGCTCTGACGAGCAAAGGTAAGGAGATTGATTTTTCGGAGTTTCAGGGAAAGGTTTTGCTGATAGTGAATACAGCCAGCAAGTGTGGCTTTACGCCCCAGTTTGCCGGGTTGGAGGAGCTGAACCAGAAGTACAAGGACAAGGGGCTTGTTATTATCGGTTTCCCCTGCAACCAGTTCAAGGAGCAGGATCCGGGTTCGGATAGCCAGATAGAAGAGTTCTGCCAGCTGAACTACGGTGTGACATTCCAGATCATGAAGAAGACGGATGTGAACGGTGCTGCCGCTGAACCGATATTCGAATATCTGAAGGCTCATGCCCCTGAAGAAGAGTATCATGGGTTGAAGGCAAAGGCAGCGAAGGCGCTCTTCAAGACCATCAGCACGAGTGTGGAGAAGGATAGCGACATCAAATGGAACTTCACTAAGTTCCTTATTTCGAAGGATGGTGAGACCATCAGGCGTTACGCCCCCACTACTGAGCCGAAGGACTTTGAGAAGGATGTGGAGGAGATGCTTGGCTGATACATTGCAAGACTTCCGCGAAGCGCCTGAGGACCTACGTAGCGCAAGAAACCGTAGCAAGCGTTGAGCGGGAAAAAGAGAATTATGCACGCAGAATTACAACTTGACAATCAGATCTGCTTCCGCCTGTATACGGCGGCAAGACTGATCACGCAGGCCTATATGCCGATGCTGAACACACTGGGCATTACTTATCCGCAGTACCTGGTGCTGATGGTGCTGTGGGAGAAGGACTGCCAGCCGGTGAACGACATTGCCCACCGCCTCTTGTTAGAGACGAATACCGTTACGCCTCTGCTTCAGCGCATGGAGAAACAGGGCATCGTGGTCCGTCAGCGCGGCAAGGAGGACAAGCGTCAGCAGATAGTCAGTCTGACGCAGAAGGGTAGGATGTTGGAGGTGGAGGCCTACAATGCCATTCCTGCCGGTATGGGAGAAGCGCTGAAAGCATGTCCGCTGCAGACGGATGACTATGAGCATCTGGCAAGTGAATTAGACTCGATTATTGTTACACTAAAGAATAAGGAGAAATAAAGATGGCACAGTATCAATGTGAGAATTGCAAACTGAGGGCAAACTATGACAAAAATCCCAAATCGCTGATGGGTCGCTTCTGGCGGTGGCACATCAATTTCTGTCCGGGATGGAAGGGCTATTTCAACAGCCTTGATGACGAAAAGAAGGCAGAACTGAGGGCAAAGTATCAATTTACGAAGTACCAGTGATGAACCGTTCACAAAAGATTATCCGCACCAGCATCATCGGCATAGTGGCTAACGTGCTGCTGGCAGCATTCAAGGCAGTGGTGGGCGTGTTGGCTGGCAGTGTGGCCATCGTGATGGATGCTGTAAACAACCTGAGCGATGCACTGTCAAGTGTCATCACCATTGTTGGCACCAAGCTCTCTGAGCGTCCTGCGGACCGCGAGCATCCTTTCGGATACGGACGGGTAGAGTATTTCAGTGCCATCATCATAGCCGTGATAGTGCTCTCGGCGGGCGTCACCTCGCTGATAGAGTCGGTAAAGAAGATCTTCGATCCCACAGAGCCAGACTATACCACAGTGACGCTGGTGGTCATCGTGGTGGCTATTGTGGTGAAACTGGTGCTGGGACAGTATGTGAAACGGCAGGGTAAGCAGTTGAACAGTGATGCACTGGTCGCCTCAGGCTCAGATGCACTCTTCGATGCTGTGATTACACTGGCCACACTGGTGTCGGCAGGTGTCATGCTGTTGTGGAATGTATCGCTTGATGGTATCTTGGGAACGCTGATCTCTGTGGTTATTATCAAGGCTGGTTTCGAGATGCTGTCATCGCCCGTCAACGAACTGCTGGGGGCGAAGGTGTCACAGGAGTTGGTGCATGATATCCGTCAGGAGGTACTGGCCTTCGAGGGCGTTCACGGAGTGTTCGACATCATACTGCACAACTATGGGCCCAACGTGATGATCGGCTCCCTGCACATCAATGTCTATGACACAATGAATGCACACGAGATACACGGCCTTACGCGGCGCATCTCTGAACAGATGCACGAACGTCACGGCATCATCATGACAGTGGGTGTGTATGCCGTTGCCACAGGCGACAACCGTCGTGCCGAGCTACAGAGCAAGGTGATGCAGGCATTAGCCAGGCACAAGGAGATTCTGCAGGTACACGGATTCTATTACTTTGAGCAGGAGCACAGGGTGTCAGTCGATGTGGTTCCAGATATCTCCGTGCACGATGACGCTGCCCTGACCGCTCAGCTCACAAGTGAACTGAAAGCAATTGTCCCTGGCGAAGATGTGACCATCGTCATAGACCACAATTACAGCGAATCGTAGCCTGCCGATGTGGCAAGAGCCATTTTTTCCCGCTGGTCTTTGGCTCTTTGCTAAAAAAATAGTAAATTTGCAGCCAAGAACATCATTCGTCACATTATTAAACTACGAAACTATTATGAAAGAACAAGTATTAAAGGCCATGCACGAGGCAGGAAAGCCCGTCTCGGCTGGCGAAGTGACCAAAGCGCTGGGTGCTGACCGCAAGGAAGTGGACAAGGCCTTTGCTGAGTTGAAAAAAGAGGGTGCCATAGTTTCACCCGTTCGTTGTAAATGGGAACCCGCGAAGTAATATGGAAATCAAAGCCGTAAAATTCAGGAAAGACGGGTTCTACACCCAGCCTTTTGCCTTCGGAGGTGAAGAGGGAAAGGAACAGTTCGACCAGAATATCCGCTATCGCGGCAGTCTGCAGAACTATCTGATAGATCTTGGCGATGAAGTGATTCTTGTGGACACAGGCATTCCTGCAGGGACACCTATGGAAGTACCCGACGAGAACTCTCCGGCCTATACCGGCGAAGACATCTGTACCTATATGGAGGCTTTCGCAGCCCTTGGCTACAAGCCTGAGCAGGTGACGAAGATACTGCTTACCCATCGTCATGCTGACCACAGCGGCGAGCTGCGCTCGTTTCCCAACGCAAAGGTCTATGTGAATCAGGAAGAGACGGATGCTGCCGAGTTGCAAGGTCTTACGAATCTGGTTCCTGTCAGCTTCACTGATGGACCGTATTACAACTTCCCTGAGAGCCAGAAGATAACGGAAGGCATCTATCTGATCAAAGCCAAGGGCCACACCAAAGGCAACAGCATCATCATTGTCGAGACGGACGGTTTGTTCTATATGATTCATGGTGATATCACTTACGTTGACGAGGCTCTGTATGAGGATAAGCTGTCTGTGGTATATGATGACCTGCCTGCCGCCCGTGAGACCCAGAACCGCATCCGTGAGTTCATTCGCAATCACCCTACGGTCTATTGCGGTACCCACACTCCACAGGGCTATGAGAACCTGGAGGCTAAGCGTGTGATGGATCTGGACAATCCCGTTCCGACGGTTCTTGCAGAAGTGGACTTCACCAGGCAGGAGGCATCGGGCAAGTATGTCTGTTCCATCTGCGGCTATGTGTATGACCCCGCTGAGCACGACGGAGTAGCTTTTGAGGATTTGCCCGACGACTGGCGTTGCCCCCGTTGCAAGCAAGGTAAGGAGAAATTCAATAAAGCGTAGGGCTCACCGATTCTCTCTTTGGACACTATGGCGTTGGTCATCGGCCTGTTGATACCTCTATTGGGAACAATGCTTGGAGCGGCATTCTCTTTCCTGATGCGGTCACCGGTTAAGCGAGTGGAGAATGATGCTTGCGTCGATTCTTCCGGGCATGAGGAGACTCGTACAGAGACCAGGGAAGAGATGCCGCCTCGTCTGCAGAAACCGCTGCTTGGCTTTGCATCGGGCGTAATGGTGGCAGCTTCCGTCTGGTCGTTGCTCATACCGGCTATGGAGATGGAGGCCAATAGCGGGAAGTGGTCGGTGCTGCCTGCTGCTGTGGGATTCCTTCTAGGCATCGGCTTCCTTTTGATGATCGATGAGCTGACGCCTCACTTACATATCGGCACAGACACTCCGGAGGGGCCTCGTTCCAAACTGTCGCGTACGGCGATGCTGGCGTTGGCTGTCACGATTCACAACCTGCCCGAGGGAATGGCGGTGGGCGTGGTGTTTGCTGGTGCAGAAGGCGGTGTCGGAGGCATGTCACTGACCAGCGCATTGGCAGTATCCATTGGTATTGCCATCCAGAACGTGCCCGAGGGAGCTATTATCTCTATGCCTATGCGAGCCGCAGGAAACAGCCGCTGGCGCTCCTTTGCCATCGGCAGTCTGAGCGGTGCCGTAGAACCTGTAGGAGGACTGGCCGTAGTGCTGCTGGCCTCATTGATGACACCCGCCTTGCCTTATCTGCTGGCCTTTGCTGCAGGAGCTATGTTCTATGTCGTCGTCGAGGAGCTGATTCCTGAAGCATCAGGAGGGAAACATACTAACCTCAGTACAATCGGCTTCGCCATCGGTTTCGTGCTCATGATGGTTCTTGACGTGGTGATGGGATAAACGAAAGGGTCGATGAAAAAGCTTCCGCAAGTAAGAAACGGCCTGAAAGGTCAAAAGCTCCAAGCCCAGGGCTTACAGCTGCTGCCCCTTCAGGGCGTCAGTAGCGTGGTTGTCAAGCCGTGAGCACAGGGGGGGTCTGTCCTTTTACTTTTGAACTGCAACACTGCAACACTGCAACAACTGCAACACTATCTCTTCTTTTACTTTTGAACTGCAACACTGCAACACTGCAACAACTGCAACGCTATCTCTTCTTTTACTTTTGAACTGCAACACTGCAACACTGCAACGCTGCAACGTTATGAGAAATTAGCTTTTACTCTTAAGCATGACGCTTCGGGCAGTGCAGGCTTTGCGAGCCGCTTGCCCGTTGCTCAGCGGCAATTGTTGTGAGGATGCGGTGGTAAGCATGAGTCTCACCATGTGCTCGCTGAACGACTTTGCTGAATAATCGTTAATTCTTGGGTGGAATTCTTCTAGAATAAAGAAAAAACACGTATCTTTGCAGCGTCCTATTAGAGGCGATGCCAGCTATTGTAAACAGGACGAATATCTTTTGGTCATATAGAAAAAACTGTGGACTTGACAAGGAAACGACATCTTGCATCTTGGTTGCTATTGGCAGTATTTGTGCCAATGCTGTTATGCTCGTCGTTTCATGTTCATGAAGAAAGTATCCAGCAAACGGGGACGGAATGCACCGATTGCGTGCATCACAGTTGTCAGGGACATCTCACTCAGACTGCTACTTGGGCGCACGATTGTGTGCTTTGCCAGTTTCTGACGCTATCCACGCTGACAGCTGCTGTGATGGCTGTCACCCTATATGTTCATGTATGTAGGAAATTCCGTGCCCAGCCTTTGTGCGGCTATCTCGCTGCCTGCTGTGGCACTGTTGTTACGCGGGGTCCCCCGTCGGTCTGATTTTCCAACCACAGGCTTTTACATATTTTTCTATATACATCCATTTAATTAAAATCACAGAATGAAATCAAGATATATCATTCTGCCATTGCTGTGTCTATGCACGGCTGTGGCAGCTCAGAACAGTCTGAATACGAGGGTGGACACCCTTCGCCAGCATCACCATTCAGAGGACAGCACCGATGTCTTTTTCCGCCATCTCAATCTGAATGAACTGACAGTGACAGGCGTTACTGGTGATACCAAACTGAAACATGCGACAGCTCCGGTGAGCATCGTGACGCCACAGACACTCAGAGCCACTGCCTCGACTAACATCATCGATGCCATCAGCCACCAGCCTGGTGTCAGTCAGCTCACTACGGGGGGCAGCATCTCGAAACCCATCATCCGCGGACTGGGTTATAACCGCGTGGTAGTGATGAGCGAAGGGGTGCGCCAGGAGGGTCAGCAGTGGGGCGACGAACACGGTGTGGAGGTTGACGGAAGCGGTGTGGGCTCAGTGGAAATCCTGAAGGGCCCTGCCTCGCTGATGTACGGATCCGATGCTATGGCGGGTGTGGTAATCCTCCACGCACAGCCGACACTTGCAGAAGGCGAGATGCGTGCCCAAGTGAGTTCCGAGTATCAGACCAACAACGGCCTCTTCGGCTACAACCTGTCGATGGCTGGCAACCAACACGGCTTGGTGTGGGATGCCCGCTATAGCGACAAGATGGCACACGCCTATAAGAACAAGTACGATGACTACGTGCCCGGTTCGCAGTTCCGCGAACGTGCCGGCAGGCTGATGCTTGGAGTCAACCGACCGTGGGGTCACTCGAGACTGACAGGAACGGCCTATCATCTGACACCAGGCATCGTTGAGGGAGAACGCGACACTGATACGGGTGAACTGCTGTGCTCCTCGGCTTCTCCTAAGACATACGGCAAGTCGCTGCCCTTCCAGCAGGTGAAACACTACAAGCTGGTGTGGGACAATTCGCTGAACTTCTCGTCAGGCAGCCTGAAAGCCATACTCGGCTATCAGCAGAACCGCCGCCAGGAGTTTGAAGAGTCTCCTGATGACTATGAGCTGTATTTCAAGCTGCATACACTGACCTACGACCTGCGCTACGTGACCAACGAATGGGATGGTTGGAAACTGTCTACGGGCATCGGCGGCATGTACCAGAAGTCGGGTAACGAAGGCGAGGAATACCTGATACCCGACTACCGCCTGTTCGACTTCGGTGTCTATGCTACTGCCACGAAGACCATCGGTGAGCGTTGGACGCTGAACGGAGGCGTGCGTTATGACCACCGCAGGCTGCACGGCTACGAGCTGACAGAGGATGGCGACCTGCGCTTTGCCGATGTCTCCCGGCATTTCAACGGGTTGACGGGCAGCCTGGGTGCTGTCTGCAACCTCAGCGAGCACTTCAACCTGCGCCTGAACCTGGCACGCGGCTTCCGCACACCCAACATGAGTGAACTGTCGTCGAACGGTGTTCACGAGGGCTCCATCCGTTACGAACTGGGCAATTCCCGGCTGAAGGCAGAGTATAGCCTGCAGGCCGACCTGGGACTCGACTTTTCTTCGAGATACATATCAGCACAGGTGGCACTGTTTGCCAACCGCATCGACAACTATATTTTCACTCATCGTCTGAACCAAGTGATAGAAGAAGGTTACCTTACTTACGCTTATACGCAGGGCGATGCGCGGCTTTTGGGTTTTGAGGCGGGAGCTGACTTCCATCCCGTCCATTCAGTCCATTTCTCAAATACCTTCTCCTTTGTCGATGCGCGGCTGATGCATGCCAATGCCGACACCCGCTATCTGCCCTTTACGCCAGCCCCCTGCTGGGCATCGGAGCTGAAATGGGAACTCTACCACCATTCGCACCCCACAGTCAACCATCACCATACGACAGATGCTGCCCACCGCTCATTGTTCAACAACCTGTATGTGGCTGTAGGACTTGACTGCTATCTGAAGCAGACCCACATTTATCGTGCCGACAACACCGAGACCCCAACGCCGGGTTATGCATTGCTCAGCCTTTCTGCTGGTACCGACATCCAGGTGAAGGGCAGGAAAGTGGCTGAGTTGTATGTCGATGCCGACAATCTGTTGGACAAAGCCTATCAGAACCACCTGAGCCGGCTGAAATATGCCGACGACAATGTGATAACTGGCCGCAGTGGAGTTTTCAACATGGGGCGCAATATCACGTTCAAAGTTGTGGTACCTATTAATATCTGACTCGACTTCCGCAAGTAGGAAAACAGCCTGAAAGACCAAAAGCTTGCGGCTGCTGCCCCTCGGGGGCGCACTTGCGAAAAGGTGAATATATTATAAATATGAGCACAAATAGGGTGGGAATTCAATGTTTTTCATTATATTTGTGCTCAGATTTATGTATCTTGACAAAACAACTAAACAATCTACGACGATGAAAGTACTGATTTTGCAAGCTTCGCCACGTGCGAACGGCAACACCGCCTGGATGGCTGAAGAGTATAGAAAGGCTGCTGAGGCAGCAGGTCATGAGGTGACACTTGTGAATGTGTCGAAGAAGAAGATTGCAGGCTGCCTGGCTTGCGAGTATTGTCATAACAAGGGCAACGGGGCATGTATCCAGAAGGATGATATGCAGGAGCTCTATCCGCTGATGGCCGAGGCCGAGGCTTTGGTACTGGCTGCACCTATCTATTACTTCACGCTCAATGCTCAGATTCAGGCTCCCATCCAGCGAATGTACTGTGTAAACAGTCCTGCGAAGGTGAAGAAGATGGCCCTGCTCGTCTCTTCGTACTCTCCTGGGGTCTATGACGGAGCTACTGCCGAGTTCCGCGATATCTGCAACTACTGGAGTGCAGAGAACATGGGTGTAGTGACAGCAAAGATCGACGAGCAGAAAACGGAGGAAACCAAGCAGAAGTTGATTGACTTGGCCGGCAAGTTGTAATCCTGCAAGTTGTAATCCTGCAAGTTGTAATCCTGCAAGTTGTAATCCTATTTCCCTAGGAACTCGCTGGGCGTGAGTCCAGTCATCCGCTTGAATAGTCGGGTGAAATGGTGGGGGAAATCAAATCCAAGCAGGCGCGAGGTCTCGCTGATGTTGTGACCGTTCATCAGCAGGCTCTTGGCTTGGTTGATGACATAGTTATGGATATAGCCAATGGCCGTGCTGCCTGTGGCTTTGCGTACGATGTCGCCGAAGTAGCGTGGCGAATAGGCCAGTTCTGAGGCGCAGAAGGCGACAGTAGGCAGGCCGTCCGACAGTTGGCGGTTTTCGCGGAAATACTGCTGTAGCAGGTTGTGGAACCGTTTCAGCAGGTCGCTGCCGCTATGGTATTCTTCTGAAACCTGCCGCAGATAGATGCGGTTGCAGTATTCCAGTATCAGCCGAAGATAGGCTAACAGGATGTTTCGGAGCGAGGGTGAATCCTCGCTTCCCATCAGTTCTTGCCGCATCTGTGAAACCAACTGCGTGATGCAGAGCCACTCTTCAGGCTCCATCCTTAGCGAGTCGGTGAAGAAATAAGAGAAAAACTGGTAGTGATCTATCTGTCGTTCCAGCTCAGATCCGTGTAACAGCTCTGGCGACCACAACAGCACCCATCCGCTTAGGGAGATACGTTCGCCGTTGTCCTCCAGTCCGCCTATCTGTCCGGGCTCCACAGCAATAATCGATGCATCGCACACCTGCATGGTCTTCATGCCGTATGAGAGATTCTTAGGAAACTGGCGCTGGATAAAGAGCCCGTACACGCCGTAGTTGTTCAGACTGTGACGGAAGGGACCCAGTTCGTCGTAGTGTATAATGCTGATTAATGGGTGCAGCTCAGGTGCATCGACAAACCGCGCATAATCGTTAGGGGTGTTGATTTTCAGTATTTTCTTCATATTGATGGCAAAGATAATTAAAAAAGAAAAGAAAAAAGACTGAAAACAGAAAAATCTGCTGTGCCGCACGAAAAAACTCGCAATCTTGCTACAAGTTCAGGGCCTTGCACCTAGGACATCGCCCTGAGGGCAGCCGTAAGTTTTGGTCTTTCAGGCCGTTTCTTACTTGCGGAAGTCGAGAAAAATTTGCTTTCGAACTGCAACACTGCAACACTGCAACGCTGTTTGGTCTTTTGCTTTCGAACTGCAACACTGCAACAACTGCTCTGTGCGAAGACTGACAAATTGGCTTCTGCCCTTTCGGGGCGTTCACTCGCTTCAGCAGACGTTCTTTGCTGGGCTGTGCAGGGGTACGTAATCCCGATTGGGGGTATTACAGGGGGGCTTCGCTTAACCCACACGAGGACTGGCAGTGTGCGCACTTGTCTGCCAGCCCTCTTTTGGGTGTTTCCTGCTCTCTACAACACGATTGGTCCGTGACCCATGCACGAGGTGGTGCCGAGGGCAGTCAGGATGGCCGATGCAATCGATGCAATCAGCTGCACGATGAACTTAATGGTCTCTTTCT
>JAEEQB010000010.1 GCA_016285075.1 Prevotella sp. | reverse complement strand
GGTCTCGAACGAGCTGACGAGGCGGTTTAGGATTTCGTCGTCAAACTCAGAGAACAGAGGTATCGCTTTCAAGTTCTTTGCTGTAAATGACGGTACGCCGTTGACATACTGGATGGGCAGTCGGTCGTTCTTTCTCAACTCGACCTTCGTGCGGTTCACACGGAATGTTCCGCCACTGACCTGCACCCAGGGTAATAACTTGAGGAGTAATCTCGGAGTGATGGAGCCCATCTGCGGGGCGGTCTTCGTAGTCGTTGCCAGTCTTCTGGCTGTAGCAGTGGTCACACTGCGCTGAAGATTTGATTCTGCCATAATTGTTTGAGTTTTAAATTATTATTATACTTGTTACTTTTTAATAGTCACTCGGTGGGTGGTACCTTCCACATGCTCGACGGAGAGAACGTCGTAACCTTGCTCCTTGGCATTGCGGGGCACGTTGTCGAGAGGCTCGCCCTCAGCGAGCAGTACTTCCAGAATGTCGCCCGGTTGGAGCTTCGACAGCTCGATCTTGGTCTTGACGAAGGTCATCGGGCAGTGCTCCTTCGTGATGTCTAATACCTTTGTTGCCATATTCTTACCATTTTAAATGAATAATGTCTGTCCGCCTTCGCTCAGCTTCAGGAACGACGCTACGCCGAGCACATCTTTTACCTCAGGGATGAAGTCCTCTTTCTTCAGGCCGAGCACGTGCATCGCCATCTCGCAGGCATAGAGATTGATGCCAAGGGCTTTGGCCGCCTCGACGAGTTCTTCGAGGGTTGCCACGTTGTTCTTACGCATCAGGTAGCGAAATATTTTCGGACCAGCGCCGAGGAAGTTGAAACGGCTCGTGGGTGTGACCTTTAGGCCGCCCATCATAAAACCGAAAATCTTTGTGAGCCAGTTACCGCCTGTAAACGAACGGCCCTGCTTCTGCTTGATGGCGTCGAGGCCCCAGAAGGTGAAGAAGATGTTCACCTCATAGCCTACTGCTGCCGCGCCCGTACCTAATGTAAATACTGCGGTGAGTTTGTCGAAATCGCCACTGAAGGCGATGATGCTGAGTTTCTTGTTTTCTGCCACCATAATTATTTGACTATTTGACAATTTACTATTTGACAATTTGTGGGTGCAAAGGTACGGGGTTTTCGCCACGTGTACAATCGCACGTTTGTGGCATTTTGCATACCCTTAACATGGTATGCGATTTACCATTCCTATGGGATTGTGCCGTCGGTTTTTTCGCCGTACCTTTGCACCCACAAACCAATATTACAATTGTAAAATAGTAAAATAGTCAAATAAATATGGTGGCAAAGATTTATGTAAATGGAGACGCGCAGGAAGTGAGCCTGCCGCTCAATGTGAGTGAACTGATTCAGCAGAACAATGTGGCACAGCCCGAGATGGTCAGCGTGCAGGTAAACGAGGAGTTTGCCGAGCGCGAGGACTGGGAGAGTATTCAACTGAAGGAAGGCGACAAGGTCGATTTCCTATATTTCATGGGAGGAGGCCAGACGGGCTTCGCCCTAAATGATAAATGAAAAATGATAAATGAAAGATCATGATTGACTTTACAGAAGACCAGATACAGCGCTATTCGCGGCATATCCTATTACAAGATGTCGGCGTGGAGGGACAAGAGAAGATAATGAACGCACGCGTGCTCGTAGTGGGTGCTGGCGGACTGGGTGCACCCGTGTCGCTCTACCTCGCTTCGGCAGGCATCGGCACCATCGGTATCGTCGATGCCGATGTCGTCGATTTAAGCAATCTCCAGCGTCAGGTGATTCACTTCACCAAGGACGTGGGCGTGCCAAAAGTGAAGAGTGCCGAAGAGAAGATCAAGGCTATCAATCCCGATGTGAAGGTGGATACCTACTACGAGTTCCTCGACTCGTCGAATGCGCTCGACATTATCAAGGAGTACGATTTCATTGTCGACGGTACGGACAACTTCCCCGTGAAGTTCCTCATCAACGATGCTTGTGTGATGGCGGGCAAGCCCTTCTCGCATGGCGGCATCCTGCGCTTCAACGGCCAGACGTTTACGCATCTGCCTGGTACGGCCTGCTACCGTTGTATGTTTAAGGAGCCGCCTCCCGTAGGAGCCGTTCCCACTTGCTCGCAGGCTGGCGTACTGGGAGCCATCGCTGGTATGCTGGGCACCATCCAGGCCGCAGAGACACTGAAGTATTTCACAGGTATTGGCGAATTGCTGACGAACCGTCTGCTCACCTTCGATGCCAAGACCATGCAGTTCCGCACGGTTCCTGTGAAGCATCGTGACTCATGCGCCATCTGCGGCAGTAACCCCACCATCGACCACCTGATAGATTATGAACAGGCCGCTTGCGACCTCAAAAACCACTAAGTGATGAAGATACCACAGAATGTTATAGATGAATTGATCAGCCAGGCCCGGCAGGACGCACCGAATGAGACGTGCGGTTACCTGCTGGGCATAACCTCGGAGGAAGGCGATGTGGTGACGGAGAACTATTGGATGGAGAATATTGATCACTCGCCAGAGCACTTTTCCTTCGCACCGAAGGATCAATTCGCTGCATTGAAGTACGCTCGTCAGAATGGCTTGAAGATCCTCGCTAACTGGCACAGTCATCCAGCCTCGCCCTCGCGACCTTCGCAAGAAGACCTCCGTCTAGCCAACGACCCCACCATCCGTTACGCCATCCTCTCTCTCCACGAGGGGGTTCATCTCAACTCCTTCAAAATCCTGAATGGTGAAGTGGTGGATAAAGAGATACATCTTTAATCAAGACATGTTATGGACACAAGAACTATAGAGATACTCGAACGTAATGTCCGTCAGCTGTCGCGCCAGACGGAACAGGAAACACGTATGATGCCACAGACGGAAGCCTCACTCCCCTCTGTGGAACAGGTGAAGAAAATCATCAACCTGGTAAAGAGCATCATCTTTCCTGATTACTTCAACAAGCGGCAGTGCCATGAGACCATCCGCTCTTACAACATTGGTGTTCACATGGAGGAACTGCTTCAGACACTCGCAAGACAAATATCATACGGTCTTCAGTTTGGCGAGAAAAGCGAGGTCATCACAACGAGGCAGCAGGTACAGGATAAGGCCAGGGACTTGGCATTGCAACTGATTGATGCGCTGCCTGAAATCAAGCGATTGCTCTATACCGACGTACAGGCCATGTTCGACAACGACCCTGCTGCCATCAACTATGGCGAGATTATCTTCAGCTACCCTGTGACGAAAGCCATGATCCACTATCGTATCGCCCACAAGCTACACGACCTGCTCGTGCCCGTCATTCCACGTATCATCACAGAGCTAGCTCACTCAGAGACAGGTATAGACATCCATCCCGGAGCGCAGATAGGTGAATACTTTGCCATTGATCATGGTACAGGTGTTGTTATTGGCGAGACCTGTATCATCGGCAGTCACGTGACGCTCTATCAAGGTGTGACGCTGGGTTCCAAGAGCTTTAAGAAAGACGCTGATGGCAACATGCTCAACATCCCCCGTCATCCCATCATCGAGGACAACGTCACCATCTACAGCAATGCCAGCATCCTGGGCCGTATCACCATCGGCCACGACTCTGTGATTGGCGGCAATATCTGGGTGACTCACGATGTGGCTCCCAAATCCCGCGTCCAGCAGTCGAAGGCCGTAGAAAGACATTTTGATGGAGGTCTGGGTATTTAATAATTTTTATTCATGTCATCGTGCGGATTTCGCCAGAAAAGTAGTAATTTTGCAGCCGATAAAAGCAGATTTGGTTTATGAAAGTAATCAGTACAACAAAGGCACCCGCTGCCATCGGGCCGTATAGTCAGGCCATCAAAGTGGGCAATCTCGTATATACCTCTGGTCAGATTCCCATTGACCCCGCCATAGGCAGTTTTGTAGAAGGAGGCATCAAGGAGCAGACCCGCCAGTCGCTGACCAATATCAAGGCCATTCTTGCGGAAGTGGGCCTTAGCATGAGTAACGTGGTAAAAACCACCGTATTCTTGGCTGACATGAATGACTTTGCCGACATGAATGCCGTCTATGCCGAATTTTTCTCGGAGCCTTATCCTGCACGCTCTGCTGTTGCCGTCAAGACATTGCCCAAGGGTGCATTGGTAGAGATAGAAGTGGTGGCAGAAGTCATTTAGGTTTTTATTGGTGGGTAAGAGATTCTTCAGCTGGGTTATAGCCACACTACTGATTGCTTCGGGGACTTACGGACAAGTCACCGAAAGCACGGATAGTGTCTGGCGCTCAGAGCAGTTGCAGGAGGTCAGTGTATCGGTTCACGGACATAGGCACATCAAGATGAGTGGACTTGGTAATACTGACTATATCGGTAGCGGAGAGCTATTACGAGCAGCGTGCTGTAACCTCGGAGAGAGTTTTACTACCAATCCCTCAGTAGATGTGAACTATGCCGATGCCGCAACGGGAGCACAACAGATTAAGCTTCTGGGATTGAGCGGCACCTATGTGCAGATGCTCACAGAAAACATCCCTAACTATCGTGGCGCAGCAGCTCCTTATTCATTGGGATATATCCCTGGTCCGTGGATGCAGAGCATACAGGTGTCAAAGGGAGCCTCATCAGTGAAGAACGGCTACGAATCGATAACAGGACAAATCAATGTGGAGTTTAAGAAACCACAGCTTACTCCTTTTGTCGACGCCAACCTCTTTTATAATACCAAAAACAAGGTGGAGGCTAATCTGGGAGCGAATCTTGAACTCTCCAACCGCTGGAGTATGGCATTCTTAGGCCACTATGAGATACTTGACAAGGCACATGATGAGAACGATGATGGTTTTGCTGATATGCCGAAGGTGAGACAGGGTTCGTTGATGAACCGCTGGGCATATATGGGCGACAACTATATCTTCCAAGCGGCCATCAAGGGATTGAAAGAGCATCGCGAGAGCGGACAGATTAGTTCTCACCACTCCTCTCTTACCACTCACCCCTATACTATCGACATTACCAACGAGCGCTATGAGGCCTTCGCCAAGAATGCCTTTATTTTCGACCCAGAGCATGGTTCGAACATCGCGCTAATCCTCTCTGGTTCGCTACACCATGAGAATGCGCTCTATGGTCACCAGCAATATAACACCGACCAGCGCAACGGTTATGCCTCGCTGATGTTTGAGACCGACTTCAATGAGCATCATAGTCTGTCTACAGGCGTGAGCCTCAACCACGACCAGTTTGATTTCGACGAGACCACGCCAGGTGTCTATGCCCAATATACATATAAAATAGGTGAGAAGTTCACGCTGATGGGTGGCTTGCGATGGGACAACAGTAATATCTATGGATCGTTCATCACGCCTCGCATACATCTGAAATACTCACCCTTTGGTGATGTGCTCACCCTGCGTGGCTCTATCGGAAAGGGATATCGTACGAACCATGTGATGGCAGAGTATAACTACATGCTAGCCAGCAGCAGACAGATGATTATCGATAGCGACCTTGACCAAGAGGAGGCTTGGAATTATGGTCTGAGTGTCGCTTTGAACATCCCCATTGGCGATAAGAGACTGGAATTAAATGCTGAGTATTATTACACCTCCTTCCTGCATCAGTTGCTCATTGATATGGATAGTGATCCGCATGCCATCCATTTCACCAACCTCAAAGGCGACAGCTATTCAAACACGTGGCAGGTGGAAGTCACCTATCCGCTATTCGAGGACTTCTCGCTCACAGCCACCTATCGTCGTACCAACGTGAAAGCAACCTACGGCGGTGTGCTGCGTGAAAAACCACTTACCAACAAATACAAGGGACTCATCACGGCTCAGTATAAGCCTGGATTAGGAAAGTGGCAGTTTGATGTTACCCTGCAACTGAACGGAGGCGGTCGACTGCCAGATGCCTATACAACGGCCAATGGCCAGCCATCGTGGGACAATCATTATAATGGTTATGAACAACTGAATGCGCAAGTGACACGATTCTTCCGCAACTGGAGCATCTATGCTGGCGGTGAGAACATCACGGCTCGTCAACAGAAAAACCCTATTATTGACGCTAGCAACCCTTGGGGCCCGAATTTCGATGCAACGATGGTGTGGGGACCCATGCATGGAGCTATCTATTATTTTGGAATCAGATTAAACTGGATAAAGATATGAGAACAAAAGCACTTTTATTGGCCTTAGCATTCACAAGTGTTTGCATGGCCAAAGACATCAAGACGGTGATGCTGACCACCAACCCTGAGATGCATTGCAACAACTGCGAGAAGAAAATCAAAGAGAACATCCGTTTTGAGAAAGGCATTAAGAGTATCAAAACTAATCTCAAGGACAAGACCGTTACCATTGAATATGACGCCGACAAGACTACTATCGACAACATCATCAAAGGCTTCAAGAAAATTAAGTATGAGGCCAAGGAGGTGAAGAGCTATCCCCAAAAGGTGGATGCTCAGACGGGTACCATTCCTGTTTCAAACAAAAAATAAGGACTATTTTGCCGTCGCATCCTGAACAACGAGACCTGCCAACATAAAGCCAAAGATGGCGGTGATGTGGGCAAGGGTACCGTTGATTTGGGCTTTCGATGAACACCATTCATGGTTCAGGAGACTGGGGTCGCCTGGACCATTTTTTGCTTTCGGACACATGCACTGCTCTGTGCCACAGGTAGCGTTATGTCCCATATTCTTCAGCAGTTCGTCGCTATATACACACTGGAACTTGTGCTTTGGGAACTGCTTTTCTTTCTTGAACCTGAGCGAAAAACGGCATAAAATAGTGAAATACCATGCATGCGGTATACGGAATGACATATCAAGGGGATTGTGGGGGTGTAAAAACCGCCGTACCTTTGCACCCAGAAACAAAAAAATAAGGATAAGAAGGTATGAAGAGTTTTCAGACATTACGATTAGCATTATTTGCTTTAGCCATTGTATTTAGTATAGTAACATTAGCGGCTGTGCCCTCACACGACGAGGGCACGCCCGATGTTCCCACGGCACTCGACTCGTTGCTGAGTATGGAGCGCGAAGAGCACCACCTTAGCGAGATTGTCGTCGTGGGCTACGGCACACAGAAACGGACACAGTTGACGGGTAGCGTGACGAAGGTGAAAGCCGACATCTTTACGACTTCACAGGCACCAACGCTTGATGGTGCCCTGAGCGGACAGGTTGCAGGTCTTAACGTGACGGCCAGCAGCGGTCAGCCTGGTGCCGACAGTCATATACGCATCCGTGGCGGCAACTCCGTGAATGCCTCGAACGAGCCGCTCTACGTCATCGATGGCTTTATCTATTTCAAGGATGCCAGTGTTGGTTCTACGGGTTTGGGCGGCATCGAGGGCAGCCTTAATCCGCTGGCTACCATCAATCCCAACGACATAGAGAGTGTCGAGGTGCTGAAGGACGTCTCGGCAACGGCCATCTACGGCTCGCGTGGCGCCAATGGTGTCATCCTCATCACCACGAAGAAGGGACAGCGCGGCGACCGTCAGGCACACATTAACTATACCTATAATATTGGCTTTAGCAATATCAGCAAGAAGCTTGATTTGCTGAATGCCTCCGAATGGGCACGGTTTCAAAAGGACTATTGGGCCAACAAGGGCGGCTATACCGACGACCAGATAGCCGTCCTCGGCAAAGGCACCGACTGGCAGGATGCCGTGTTGCGCACCGCCCTGCAACAGAGCCACGAGCTGAGCATCACGGGTGGTACGGAGAAGAGTCGCTACGCCTTCTCGGCCAACTATACCGACCAGGACGGCATTCTGCTGAACTCAGGGTTCGAACGCTACAACTTCCATACGAACGTGGAATGGGAGTTGCAGAAAGGCTTGAAATTTGGCGTCAATGCCACCTACGGCCGCTCTAAGCAGAAAGGACTGACCACCACCGAAGAGCAGGTCTTCAACTCGTCGCCCTACTCTGCCGGCATCACCAACAGCTTTGTCTATGCGCTGTTGATGCCCCCCGTTGTCAGCGTCTACAACGCAGACGGAAGCTATAATTTCAACAACCCCTTCGAGTATGCCTACTTCGCTATCGGTGACCAATCAGCTAACCCCGTCTACGACCTCGAGGAGAGCGTAGCCGAGAACATCAACAACTATCTGCTGTCGAACGTGTGGGCCAGTTACCGCATCGGCGACCTCACGCTCAAGGCCACCGTTGGTTTGAATAGCGAGAAACTGACGCAGAACTACTTCTCGGGAGCCTATACCTCGCTGGGCCTGGCTACGCAGGGCATCGGTGGAACGGGCAACCGTCAGACCGACGTATGGCAGCAGGAGTACACCGCCACCTATAGCACGACCATCGGCGAGCAGCATTTTATCGATGCGCTCGTGGGCTACACCCGCCAAACCTCAACCTCTACATATAGCAACATCCGCACCAACCACTTTACCAACGAGACGCTGAAGCAGTACAACCTTGGCGACGGCTCTGGTATTTACACACCGCAGACGGGCATATCGGAATCTACCCTCAATTCGATCATTGCCCGTGTCAACTACACGCTGCTCGACCGCTATAACGCTACTGCCACCTTCCGTGCCGACAACTCCAGCCGCTTCTCCAAGGACCACCGATGGGGATACTTCCCCTCACTGGGTCTGTCGTGGAATGTCGACAAGGAGCCGTTCTTCTCGTCTCTCACCTCTCCCCTCTCCCCCCTGTCCTATCTGAAGGTGCGCCTCTCGGGTGGTCTGGTGGGCAATCAGGAGATTCCCGACTATGCCTTCTCTACCAGCTATGCCACAGGCTCGTACGGTGGCAGCAGCAGCTACGCCAAGCAGAACACGTCGAACGACAACCTGAAGTGGGAAACCACCGCTTCGTACAACCTCGGTTTCGACCTCGGACTGCTGAAGAACCGCGTAAACATCGTGTTCGACGCCTACTACAAGAAGACCAGCGACCTGCTGCTGGTGGTGCCGATGGGCTTTGCCAGCGGTGTCACCTCACAGCTTCAAAACGTGGGTAACGTGGTGAACAAGGGCCTCGAACTTTCCGTCAACACGCATCTTATTCAGCGCAAGAACCTGCAGTGGACCTTCAGCGCCAATGCAGCCTATAACCACAACGAGATTACCGATATGGGCGCGACTAACGACGTCATCCAGGGCAGTGACAAGCAACAGATTCTGCGCCGCGGCGAGTCGCTGGGTTCCTTCTACGGCTTGCAGTTCGCGGGCATTGTGCAGCAGGGCGAGGACATCACGAAACTGCCCACCATCAATGGTCAGACGCCCAAGCCTGGCGACCTGAAGTTTGCCGACACCAACAACGATAACAAGATTGACGGCAACGACCGCGTCATCCTCGGCAGCACGCAGCCCGACGTCGTCTATGGCTTCTCTACCCAACTGCGCTACCGCCATTTCGACTTCTCTGCATCGTTCGCTGGCAGCTATGGCAACAAGCTCTACAATGCCCTGCAGCGTTGCCTGGAGCAGACGACCGATTCTTACAACGTGCTGGCAACCGTCAAGGAATCATGGACGCCCCAGAACGGCGGCAACACCCTGCCCCTGGCCAACACGGTCCGTCCCTTCGACTACATCGACAGCCGCTACGTGCAGAGCGCCAGCTATCTGAAGCTGCGCAACCTGACCATCGGATATAGTTTAAAAATTAAAGAATTAAAAAATGTAAGAATTGAAGCTGTGCGCCTCTATGCCACCGCCACCAACCTCCTGACCATCACCCCCTACAAGGGCTACGATCCTGAGGTCAGCAGCGGCACCGACTCTGGCGCCTATCCTGCCTCGCGCACCTTCACCTTCGGCGTCAGCGTCACGTTGTAAATGGCGATTACCAATGGTTTGGTATGCAGAATGCCACGAAAAGGCGATTGTGGGAGCGCGAAAAACCCACTACCTTTGCAGCATGAAATTTTAATTTAAACAGAAACGAAACATAGTATTAATTAATTAAAGGTAAAAGGAGATTTCAGTATGAAAAAAAAGCAATTACTTTTCGCAGCCCTCGTGGCAGTAGCAACATCGACGGGTTTTACAGCCTGCTCAAGTAATAGTGACGACACCGCCAACACCAGCGGAGGCAATCAGATAGACGAGACGAACGTGGTGAACAATGACGCCTCGGCCCTCTCTCTCGTCAACGGCGTCTACAGCCATTGGCAGCCACTCTCGTCATCGTTCTCATTCATCATCGAGTTGAACTCCAACAAGCTCATCTCGTTTGAAGGTGCCGAGAGCAAGGAAGGCCCGCTGAACAGCCGTTTCGAACAGGAGCCTACAACGTGGTATCAGGTCAAGATTTTCAACCACCTGCTGTTGGGTATCGCCCAGGACAACGAGGCCATCACCACCGTCACCAATTCGCTGAAGTTGGGCAAGGTGACCCAGAACGGTTACAACGCTGCCGTGGGTAAGGCCAAGTTCCTGCGTGCCCTGGCTTATCTGAAGCTGACGCAGCTGTGGGGCGAAGTGCCCGTATTCACTGAGGAAGGCGGCTCAACCACCGAGCGCCAGAGCATCGACAACGTCTTTGCACAGATCATCAAGGACCTGACCGATGCCGAGAGCCTGCTGCTCGACTACAGCGGCGACCCACGCGTACCTTCCAAGCAGGCTGCCCAGGCACTGCTGGCACGTACCTATCTCGTCTGGGGCGACAATCCGCTGACAGCCGATCAGGTAGCCGCCATAGCCAACACGCAGACCGACCCACAGTTCACCAAAAACGACGCCCGTCTGCAGAAGGCCGTCGAGTATGCCGACAAGGTCATCAACAGTGGTCGTCTGGCCCTCGATCCCGACTTCTCGAAGCTCTTCGGACGCGACTACGAGAGCAACAAGCGTAACACCAATGAGCACCTGTTCACCATTGCTCACGACGGCGACAAGCTGGATGCTCAGGGCAACCACCAGACCCACTGCTCGTGGACCTATCCCTTCCTGAACGGTGAGAACGGCAACGGCTACAAGCAGAACCACACCGAGGTGGCCGACGACAACCTCTACGACGACTGGAAGCGCGAGCAGCCCAACGACAAGCGTCTGGCCGAGACCTACCTCGTCGAGCTGAAGAACCCCGAGACCGGCCTCACCCATCACTACTATTCGCCCGTCTACACGCCCATCAACGGCAAGGGTGTAGACCAGAGCTACGAGGATGCAGAGAATCTGGAAATCAAGCAGAACAGCATCGACCGCATCGAGATTCGCTATGCCGAAGTGCTGCTCACCAAAGCCGAGGCCCTCGTGCAGTTGGGTCGTAACAGCGAGGCCGCCGAGCCCTTCAACCAGCTACGCCGTCGTGCCGGCATCGCCGAGGTCAGCGCTCCCACCTTCGACCAGATCAAGCGCGAGTGGGACTATGAGTTCACCTATGAGCAGTTCTCGGTGCTGAACAGCTACCGCTGGAAGAACCTCATCAGCAGCGTCCAGCAGGTGAAGAACTACAAGCACTTCGCCGACGACTGGAAGGACAAGCAGACCTTTACTGCCGATCAGGAAGCCTACTTCCAGAAGGTGCACAACCACCTCGTGGCCAAGTACAACAACGTGCGCGGCAAGCACTACCGCCAACCCATCCCCAACGGCCTGCAGGGCGAAGACCTCGGTATCGCACAGAACCCAGGCTATTAACAAAAACAGAAAGACGGTTCCGCACTGAAAAGCGGAGCCGTCTTTTTTTTGAAATCAATCATACATTTTACTTCGGCTGCAGGTCGGCATATTCCTGAGCTACATTGTCGATGCACGGACAGTCCTTGTGGGGGTTCAGGTCGTGGTGACCGACTATCACAGCGCGGGGGTAACGCTCGTGCAGTTCTTCAAGTAGCCGTCGCATCGTAGCCTTCTGTGCCTTAGTACGCGTGTCGGCGGGTTGACCGCGGATGTCCAGACCACCCTCGTAGCATACGCCTATCGAGTACTTGTTGTGGTTCTGGCCTGCTACGTGGCAGTGGGCGCCTATCATCCATTCCGGACGTCCCGGCTCAATGGTTCCGTCACGACGGATGACGTAGTGGTAGCCGATGCCGAGCTTGAAGCCTCGCTGGCGATGCCACGTGTCTATCTGGGCTGCCGATGATGTCTGGTCGGGACGCACCGCACTGCAGTGAATAATAATCAGTGTAATACTCCGCATGACTGTACTAATACTGTTGAACTAATCGCCGTCAGGATTGTTATCACAACCTGAATAATTGCCTTCCATGTTTCTCGTTTCATAATAAAATTAGTAATTAGTAGTTAGAAATTATGATTACCTCTGCAGCGGTAGCAAATTCTTCACTCTTCACTCTTCACTTAATTTTCGTTCGGCTCATCGTCGCCGTTTCCGCCGCCTGAGTTACCACTCCCCTCGCCCGTTGGAGAGGGGTTGGGGGTGAGGCTACCACCGCCTGTGTTACCACTCCCCTCGCCATTTGGAGAGGGGCTGGGGGTGAGGCTTCCACGTGCCTCTTCAAATGCAACGTCCTTCAGCAGCGTCTTCGCGTTGACATACTTCTGGATAATCTTGCCGTTCTTCTCGCCAGAGCCTGTCACGATGCGCTCGATTTCAGGCTGGAACAGTACGCGACGCGAGGTGATGGTCGATGCCGTACAGTCTTCCGCCTTGGCAACACCGATGCTGGAGAAGCCTACCTTGAAGATGCCGATGCCTGCCAGGCGGATTTTCTGTCCCATCTCCAGGAAGTGCTTCATGGCAGCACCCAGCTCGTCGAGGGCAGCCTTGATGTCACTGCGCTTCAGCGTGGCCTGCGTCTGGATGAAGTCCGCAATCTCGTCCGTCTCAACGAACTTCTCGTCGTACACGGGCTTGGCGTAATACTTACCGAATGTCTTCACATTGTGCGAATTCTTGTTCTGTGATTTGATGTACTTCTGACTCATGTTACATTAAAGATTAAACATTAAAAATTAAATTTTTGTCGCGGCTTGTGAAAGATACGATACTTTCGGGTCGTTCCTGACGTTCCTTGCGGTCGTAAATACGTCACTTTGCCCTCGTAGATGCGATACTTTACCCCCCTAAAGTATCATCGGAACGAGTCGTAGATGACGTCGGAACACCTCGAAGATGACGTTAGCACGGGTCGAAAGTGCCATACCTTGGCTCACTTGCCTTAACGAGTACAAAATTACTACATACGGGAACCCGTTTTGTTGCTATTGGTCGTTGTTAGTCGCTATTAATTGGGGAATTAACCTATTTTAGCCAAACTACTCTCTCTTACGGCTGACAGAGGTACTTCAGGATAAGTCGTACCTCTTCGGCTGAATAACTGTGCTTATTGATGTTCCAATGGTGGCGGTTCAGTTCTGCCACCAGTTCCGGACAGCGTTTGATGTCCTCGCGCAGGTTCTTCATAGCCGACTTGATATTCTCAGTCTCTGGCCAATAGAGACGGGCCAGCTCTTGCTTCTTGTATCTTCGTTCTTCTACCATATTCCAGATTTATTTGTAACAGATAACAGATGTAACAGTAAAAAATGATATTCTTTCGCGTACCGTGTATATGCGCGGTACGCGAGGCTTCTTAGAAAACATCTGTTCCATCTGTGTCATCTGTGTTCGTTTCCTGACTCTTTTTCATTGCATCGTAGGCCAGCGATACGGCACGCTGCTTGCGTTCCTCGGGCGGAATACGCACTACATAGTATCCGCGATGGTGATTGACGGTGGCAGGCTTAAAACCAAGATGTACGAAGGCACGGCCCAGAGCCACACTGCTGATATTCATGCCTGGCGAACTCAACAGCTGCTTGGCAACGCCCGTACGCATAAACTCACCCGTCTCAGCACCACGGGGCAGACGGAAGTACTCTGCCACCAGATCCTCTTCGTCATTCGATGTAGTGTACGCCTCATTATGCTTCTGCAGGCGTTCTATCTCCGGCTTGTCGAACCAGTACTGGAAGCCCTGCTGATACAGGGCGTAGGCCTGGGCATAGATACCGTCGTAGTCGAAAGGAGTGGTCAGGGGCGACTCGATGCTATCCACCTCGAAGGGCAGCCAGCGGCGCGTGCCCGTCGTGTCCGAGAGGAACTGCGCGTTGTTGCCCGTACCACAGAACGACGCCAAGTGCGGCAGCGTCTCATGGTAGCGGCCGTACGCCTTGCGCTCGTTAATCGATGGCATGGTCATTGTACCCTTCATCTTGTTCAGCTCCTTGGGCAGCATCGAGTCCAGCTCCTCCCAGCACATCAGACCGTATTGTGCCAGCACCAGCCGGTCGTCCTTCGACAGCATGGCGGAGTCGGTCTTCGTGTAGAAGTAGTCACGCAGCTGCGGGGGCAGCAGGTGCGAGAACCACGTCGTCTTGTACGTGCCCTGCTCGCCTATCAGGATGAGCATCACGTTGTTCACCACCTTCGGCGAGACCCACGACGCCACCATGCCCACCAGCCACTTCTTCAGGTATTGGTAGAACAGGATCTGCTCGTCACTGTCGCCCTTGACATTCACGGTCAGCGACAGTCCCATGATGGCGTCGCCCTGGTCCTGCGTCCACGGCGGCAGATGGTCCAGATAGTCACGGAACGGGTGATACTTCGGCACATAGTCCGACTCGATGACGTTCAGCAGATGTTGCTTGATGACGGGCTTCTCCTGGCAGAGCACCGTCCACAGCGTATTGATGTCGCGGTCGTCAAGGTTCGCATAGCCGTCCGTCACGCTCTCATCGTCGCCGAAGATGGTCAGCAGCCCCTGCTCGTCAGGCTTGATGACTGGTCCTGCCGACAACCAGTGTATCTCCGTCCGCCCTCTGACCTCATTATACCGCAGCGACACCCGCGCGTCCAGCATCGCCTTGATCTCCTCAGGCGTGGCATACGTCTCCTGCCACGGTTTCTTGTGCTCACGTGGAGCCTCGTTCTTCTTTGTTTCCTTTTTCATATACCGAAATTTTGTTTTCGGCGGCAAAGATAGGAAAACGTCTGAAATCCTGCAAGATTTTTACCGATGGGTGAAAACGTGGGTGAAAAGTGAAAGCGTGGGTGAAAACGTGGGTGAAATATTTGGCATTTTACGCACTTATTTGTACCTTTGCATACAATTTGAAAAATAGAATGAGACAACGTACACCAGAAGATTATTATAGAGAAAGTAAACGCATTAGGGAAGAAGTTTTGCAACAAGCAGAACTTCTAAAAGGTAATCCCTTACACTTCACCATAACCAATGGTATTACAATGAGGGTGGAGATTACCAAGTCAGATTTGAAAACCATCGTCAGCAAGGCCTCTCGCGATAACAAGTTCAATGCCATCAAGAATGCATTAGCAAAGGATATTCCCGGTTTCTTGAAGAAAAGTGAATATATCGGTTGGCGGACTGTAAAAGAAGGGAAGCATGAGGAAAGTGCCTACTTTGCTTATTTCGACCGTGATTTAGGCGTGCAAACAGTACTTGCCATGCGAAAGATGAAGAACCACGGTCCCTACAAGCCATACGCCATCATTGATAAGTTCTCTTTCGAAGCAACTATTGGTGAACTTAAAAAAGGAACTCCGCTTTAATGGCCTTGCTTGCCGGACCAACCGGGGCTATCCATCTGAAGCGGAGTTTAAAAGTGCTTCTATTTTAGCAAGTCGCTTGCCGGACCAACCGGGGCTCTTACCCTAAATAGGTTCCTTTCACTTTGCAAAGGTAAGTGCTTTTTTCGTAACTTCCAAATATTTCGACTTTTTTTTGCATCTTACAGCCCATTTTCTTCTAAAATCTCTTTGAAACGGGTTGCAATGGCTACCATACGATCAAATGGCTTGCGTGTCTTTGAGGTCTGCATGTCGAACATCCATTCGTCGAAAGGTCTTACGAAATCAGTCTGGCTGATTTGCTTCACCGAGGCTTTGGTATACGGTTTGTTTACCTCCACGGGCATCACCCGCCGGATGAAGGCATCGAAGCCGTCGAAGTCCGAGTCACGGCAGTAGCCCTTATCCACCAGTATGCGATATACCGCCTGCCAGTGACCTTGCAGACTGAACAGCGGCTCGTCGCCCAGTCGCTCCGTCATCAGCAGTGCGATGCACTGTTGGATGCGCTCTTCTTGGAATTGTGTCTTTGCCTGGTTCATGTGACTTTTCTCCCTCCCTACGCAGGGAGGGCTGGTGAGGGTCTTCCCATAATTAAACTGTTTATCCACATACTGGCTGCCTGGGGCATAGATGAACACTGTGCTGCCTGGTTGAGGATGCTCTGCCCGGTGCAGTTGCTCCAGCAGATCGTTCAACTTCTTCAGGACATCGGCGGGCAGCACATCGCCAAGTCCTCCCAGAAAGCCTGGGACTTCTTCATTGTAATTCATATTCACGTTTTCCGTTTAACTTGATTGATTCTGATAACATATTAATCGGTCAAAGACCGACAAAAAAAAGACGTTGTAGTTATAAGATAGAAAAACGGAGTGCGTGGAACTTTTTTACTGATTACGACATTATTCTATCCAGGCTCGTTACACCTGTGCGCGAATGCCATAACCAAAGCCCACGCCTCCGTCTGGAGGTGTGAGCTGGCAGACATTCTTTCCCGCGCAGATTGTACAACGATTTTGATAGAATGGCAAGAAAGCTGTCAACGCTCTGGATGCAAAGGTACTAAGTTTCTTTCAGACACCCAAATATTTGAGTAATTATTTATGGACTCATATTCTTTTCTTTGTTAAATGGTTTGTTGTTTCAAAACTATGACACTTACTTCTTCACATACTTCTTTCCCCCACGCACATACACGCCCTTGCCTTGAGGCTCGCCCTGGAGGCGGCGGCCCTGGAGGTCGAAGAGGGCATTTGCAAATGAACCATTTACCTTTACCTTGGCCTTGCTGATACCCAAGGTTTCTGGCGATGGGTCAAGCTCGACTGGATCATTGACGGTGACTGTCAGCTGCTGGTCCTCTGCCCCATTCCACGGCAAGAATTGGAGCAGTCCGCAGTCGCTGCCGATGCCTTCTATCCAATGGCAGGTACGCCCAGTATCCTTGCCGGCCTCCATCTGATGAAGAGTGAGCCGACGGCGTTTCTTTCCATCAACTTCAACTTCATCTGTCCCTGTTACCACAACTGTACAACCGGCCACTTCGGTCTGATCTCCTGTATTCAGACCGAAGTCGAACACCAGCTCTCGGTCGTCTTTTCCTTTTCCCTCAGGAATCAGGTAGACCTTTTTCCCTTCTTCCCGCATTCCGCCATAGTAGTGAAGCTCTGTGTCACCATACTTCTGACTGTCCTGAACATATATCTTCCGATACAGTTTGCCGTTGAAATTCTGCTGGTCGTTATAAATGAGGCTGTCGCCCAATACCATGTGTATTGTTTCCTTGCCCGATGCAGTATAATGGCAGTTCCATTGACGTCGGTGTTTCAGCAGAGAGATATATGTTGGCTCGACTTTGTAATATTCATCGTCCCTAACATAGTATAGGCAGGCACCGTCATCATAACAGGCATTGACAAAACCGCCCCATTTATTATAGAAGAAAGGATCCATCTGCATGACGGAACCGATTCCCTCGTCAATCCTAACGGAATATGCAATCATTTCCATTGTTTCTGGTGGATAATACCTGCAACCTGTTTGCTCGCGGCGGAGTGTGGAGTTACGTAGCCTAAAAAATACGCCTTCGATTTGGGAAGCATAAACATCATCATGAAAGAGAACGTAGGGTGATGTAGATGAGCACGATTCTATGTTGAAATCATACAGAAGTATGGAGTTGTCCTTACCTGCGTATGTGATATAGACACGTTTGCCTGTTTCCTTCACTGCACCTAAATAATGCGGGGCGTTGTCATGATAGTATTTTTCATCGATAATGTGGACTTTCTTCATCACCTCACCGCCAATAATGGTGTCACCCTGCATCAGGTATTCATAATCGTGTTCTCTATACACACGCCACACTTTCCCTTCTTTCACAAAGGGCTGATACGTGTACTGGCCATGCGCCATAGTAACGCACAGGAAAAGGGAACACGATAACACCCCAGATCTTAAATAGTTTTTCTTTTTCATAAATTCACAATGTTTTCGTTACTCATTCTTATCTCAAATTCCGCGCCGGGTTTTACTTCAAACTCCCCAGAAATAGTGACATCATTATGACTCGTTATTACCGTTGAGCCGTTTTCGATAGTTACAGCACCCTCTGATGTTTGATTTGTCACATTGTTGCCTATTTGGACATGGAATCCTATTACATTGCACCTACCCCAAAAACTATCATTTTGCAAATGTACTGTATCTCCTATTATTGCAAAAGTAGGTAAGTAGCCGTCTTTAGTCAGGCAGTAGGTATACTCAAGATTCATATTAGAGTAGGTATTACCGCCCTCCCATGGATCCCCATTACCATAGTTATAGTAATAAAAGCTGTTACCATCATCAAATCTGCTCTTAAGACAAAGGAATGGTCTTACTACTCCGCTGTTGGATATTAAAGTGGAACCATTGAAATTAACAGTTACATTGGGAATCGCAGTTGTTTGATGTGTATAAATCGGCATTTCTGGGTCATCAAGTCCATTTAGTGTCATATACATCCACCGTGTTGAGTTATAATTATTACAATTCGCAACAAACATTTTCTTTGAATCATAGATAGCCTTACCTATACGATGACCACTGCTGCTAAAGAGTTTCTTATATAATTCTCCGATGAATTCCATATCTATTCCCAAGGTTGTTCGCCCTCCAGATCCTATGCCGTCTCGCGAACACCCATAATAGGATAGCACATTTGCTCCGGCATTTCGAATAAATGCCTCACTAAGACATGCACTGGAAAAATCAAATGCATTCGTCTGACATGCACTACTGGTAATAACTGTGTAATGAGGATTGACAAGCATAGAAGCTAAATTGTCGCTATAGGAATCACCTTCAGATTCCATATTCCACCACCATTTAAATCCATGTGTTGCTACATTAACGAATGAAAAACCTTTCGACAACTCAGATTGAAGATTACTGAAGGTCACATCATAGCCTGCACCGTTTACATGATCAGTAAAGGTGTCATAAAAGCGAAAGGCTTGTCCACTCCAATAAGGAGAAATACAATCAGAGAATAATTTATTACTTTGTCCTTCCATGTCACTGAGGGGTCTACCGTTTTCAGTCCACATCTTATGCATCTTTACCCCACACAATAGGATGCTATCAACAATATTGGTTGTATTGGGAAGGTTTTCGTATGTTAAAATACGGTCTATCATGGTCTTAGCATCATTCACGTTAAGTGCCGGAAGCCTGGTAACAATAATGTCTGGTACAATGCAAACAGAATCTGTTAATTCTCCTGATACACCGTTATGGTTCTTATCCCAATCCATATCCGTGAAACTTGAATAAAAAGTATCCGCAGGTGTCTCTGTGCTTTCTGTTCCGCTACTTATCACTGCTTGTATATGACATGACTCTGTGGGTACAAGGCTCGCATCTCCTCCCAACAGAACATATTCTATACCTCTGTCATACGGTTCGTAATAGTCTTTTATGGCATATTTTATCTTTAGTTGAGGACTCCTATCAGTATGTGTATCTTGACTATATATGTCCTCCACTGTCAGTACTTTTGCTTTAATTCCCTTTACAGATTTCCAGGCAGCAAGCCTTTCAAATTCATCCTTCAGCGTATTTGTGGTTATAATCCTAAAATCCGCAACTAATAGCCACGGGGACTAATTTTGCATTCTGGTGCTTCATTTGACGATTCCCTTGTCGTTATAGACGTGATTATGTTTGTTTCTAGCCCACCTTCCCCTTACCCCGTTAAGCATTGCAGGGGCTTTATGCTGTCAATAACCCTCGAAGTTGAATTCTCAACCGTCAGCGAGTGCAAAAGGGTTCTGGTATGAATGGTTATGAGTATAGATGTTCAGTTCATAGTGTCTGGCTGTCCTTATCCATTTGGCAGGTACGCTGATGAACTTGAAAACGAATGCCTTGATCCTGCTGCACTTCTCCAGTCCGAAGGCTTTCGCGTCAAGCCTCCCCATGAGGAACTTATAGAAGTTGCGTATCATAGCCGTCAGCAGCAGGAACACGGTGTTCTCTGCCATGAAGGACTTTGGCAGCCTTGCCCATCCGAATCCGTTGTTCATGTCGTCGAAGATGCGTTCCTTGCCGCCCCTGAGGTTGTAGAACTCCACGATCTCGCGGTTGGTTGAGGTATAGTCGTTGGTCAGGATGCAGCGGTAAGTGTACTCTCCTTCCCATAAGTCCTGCTCACCGTCCAACCGTCGCTCACGCTGTATGACAAGGCGGTATGCCTTGCCCTCCCACTTCTCGACGATGATGGAGTTCAGCTCATACCCGATGCCGTTTATCTCCTCGCGCTGCCATCCTCGCAGTGCCAGCAGACTACGACAGCTTCCGCTTACTCACGAGGCGCATCTTCCGTATGTTAATAGTGGTGATGGTGGCGGTGAGCCTGCTGATATTCCTCTTCCCCGATATGCTGGCAAGGATCTATGATGCCGACGACAGTCTGATAGCACAATGCTACACCCCGTTCCGTCTGATGAGTATCGCCTTTCTGCCCAATGCCATATCTGAGACACTGAGCGTGCTTTATTTCGTGCAGGGGCATCAGAAGCTCTGCCGATGGATAGAGATCGTGACCAATGTGGGAACTATCGGCATTATTGTCGTCTTGGCCCTCTACACCCCTAAACTCATCTGGTATTTCCTGCCCGTCACCGCCTGGCTTCTACTGTTGGTGATGGTGGCAATGGCATATGTGGTCCATCGAAAGAATCGGCTTTATGCCTGGCCTACACTTGAGAATACGGTGCCATCGAACCCGGCCGTCACGTTCTCCGTGCCTTATACCTCTGAGGGCATAGAGGAATTCCTGGCCCAGGTACACCCCTTTATTGAGGCATGCGAGCTGCCCGACGGTTTTGCCGTGGATGTTGCGTTGGAGGAACTGCTCTATGAAATTATGGATACGCATGAAACCTCTAACGAGGATGGAACCTTCGATGTGCGTATCATCGACAAGGAAAAGGAATTGACGGTAGTGGTGAAAAGCAAGGGTCCCCTGCGAAATCCGCTTTACAAATATTCGGATGAGGAAATAATGGATATAGATGAGAACAACCTACGACGAGCCATCCTGTCGCGCTTGTGCAAGAATATCAACCACAAGTACATGAATGGCATCAACTGCATCTATATGAATTTCTATCGAAACGAGGCATGACCTTTACCCTACCACGATACAACAGAGGTGCTTTCAACCGCCAGGCTTTCCCTTCGTTTTTCCTCAGTATTAATAAATTAACGGTGGGTAACAGAAAAAAATGGTGAAATCGTTATAGGGAATTAAAAAAATATTCGTAACTTTGCAGCCGAAATTTCATAATGATAATCTTAATCAGTCAGATTTTGGAACGTTTCAACTACAAAAAGATTGTTTTATTGGGGTTTGCCCTGCCCATGATACTGGCAGGATGTAGCAGCCGCAATCAGCGCGACTCCCACGCAGTGGCCACTTTGGAGACTGCGCAGAAGGATATCGCTATGAATTCGGAAATGAGGTATAAGGTTGAGCAGGGTATTGTTTTAGAGCAAGTTCGGAACATTTACAGTGTGATCAGGTCGGATTACATGATTCATGGCGGTGTTTTTGACAGCGACCTCTTCGACAAGTCCTATTGCTCTAAAGCTTGGAACAAGTTGCTGCTGCAGGTACGTTGCAAGGAAGAGCGGACGAACACGCTGTTCTATGAAATCAATCCCTGGTCGATGACCCGCTTTTCGGGAATGATTGTCAATTTCGACGAGTTTGAGGTGACCGACCTGGTCATTGAGCCCGAAAAGAAGGCATCGGTATCTTTCACCGTCTATGAGGACGATGCTTACACGCCCGCCCGCATCGACTTGGTGTATGAGAACGGCCGTTGGGTGATCGACAACTTCTACAACTTGAAATATATGCTGGATGTGCGGAACTGCATGCGACAATTCCTTGCACACGACATCGTGTAACAAGGGTTTTCTCTGGTTCATCTGCTCTGTGTCGGCCATGGGCGGTCTGCTCTTTGGCTACGACTGGGTGGTCATAGGCGGTGCCAAGCCGTTCTATGAGCTTTATTTTAGCATCAGCGACAGTCCGCTGCTCCAGGGCGTGGCCATGTCTACCGCCTTGGTGGGATGTCTTATAGGAGCCATGGTGGCGGGAGCCGCCGCCGACCGTTATGGACGTAAACCCTTGTTGACACTGGCCGCCATCCTGTTTACCGTGTCGGCCATAGGCACAGGCCTATTCAACGATTTCACGCTTTTCAATCTTGCCCGCTTCGTCGGTGGTGTAGGCATAGGCGTAGCCTCTGCCCTTTCTCCCATGTATATTGCCGAGGTAAGTCCCGCCGAGATTCGCGGCCGCATGGTGAGTCTCAACCAGATGACCATCGTGCTTGGCATCCTGGCGGCTCAGGTGGTGAACATGCTGCTGGCCCGCGATACATCTGTCACCGAAAACCAGACGTGGAACGTGGAATGGGGATGGCGCTGGATGTTCTGGGCCGAGACGCTACCTGCTGCACTGTTCCTCGTGATGAGCTTCTTCATTCCGGAGAGCCCGGTGTTCTTGAAATTAAAGGGCCTGATTCCCGGCTCCTCTCAAAAAGTGGAGGGGAGCATGCTGTCTCAGCAAGAAAAGGGGGCAGACGGGGTGACGAAGAAAGGAGCCGGACTGTCGGAGCTGTTCCAGCACAGATACGGGAAGGTGCTGCTTCTGGGACTGGTGATTGCCGTGTTCCAGCAGTGGTGTGGCACGAATGTGATTTTCAATTATGCACAGGAGATATTCACGGGTGCCGGTTATGACGTTGACGGCATGTTCATCGACATTGTCATCACTGGCGTTGCCAACGTTATCTTTACGATTGTGGCACTCTACACCATTGAGAAGTGGGGACGGCGCACGCTGATACTGCTGGGAGCCGGCGGCCTGGGGCTGATTTACCTGACGCTGGGCACCTGCTACTTCTATGAGGTGAAGGGCGTGATGATGGTGATGCTCGTCGTGGCAGCCATCTCGGTATATGCCATGACCCTCGGTCCCGTGACGTGGACGCTGCTGGCAGAGATATTCCCCAACCGCATCCGTGGCGTGGCCATGGCCACCTGCACTTTTGCCTTGTGGGTGGGCTGCTGCACACTCACCTTCTCGTTCCCATCCATGAATGCTGCGCTGGGCAGCAGTGGCACCTTCTGGATCTACAGCACCATCTGCCTCTGTGCCTTTATCTTCCTCTACAGACGCTGTCCTGAAACCAAGGGCAAGAGCCTGGAAGAGCTGGAAAAAAGTATCGTGTAACAGATTGGGACATAAAGGTTAATCTCTTTTAACAGGAAGTAAATTACCTGTCATTTATTTGGTCGCAAAGATATTTTTTCGTATCTTTGCGACCATATTACAATAACTAAACTGTAGAACTATGAAAAGAGTCCTATTGTCTTTATTCTGTCTACTGTCAACCCTTGCGGCCATGGCCTCGGCCAACGACATGGAAAAGTACCTGCCCTCGAACTGGGGCGGGTGGAAAAACTTGTCGGCCAGCGTGAACGACACCACCTGTTACACGGACGACCCGCTGCCCATGCAGGCTGCCGTCTCTGGCGAGACGCTCCATGTGTTTTGGGCTGACTGGAAGCCCAACGCCAAGGGCGAGTCGTGCATATACTATCGCCGAAGCACTGACGGCGGCAAAACATGGGAAGACGCCCGTGCGGTCGTTGCCTCCAAAAGTATGTCGATGGGCGACATCAACTATGTAGGCGGAAACATTGGCAGCAACAGCAAGTGGCTTGAGGTCGCAGGCCAGAACATTCATCTGGTCACGGTTGTCAAGTCGGCCGATGAACAAAATTCCGAGTTGCTCTACACATATTCAACGGACGGCGGCCAGACCTTCAAGCAGCGCACGCTGGCCAAGGGCAACGAGGGCGACGGACACTACTTCTACGGCCGTCCTCACGTGGTGACCGATGGACAGACGGTGGTCATTGCCTTCCAAGGTTCCCGCTACAACGGCACGAGCTACAAGACGCGCGTGCTCACCTCGTTCGACGGCGGCGCCACGTTCATGGACAAGGAGATAGACACGGTGCAGGATTTTGTCGACATACAGGTGTCAGGACGCCGCTGGGCGGTGCTCGGCAACGACATGAGCTGGTCGAACGGTATGAGGTGGGGCAATGTCTACGTATCGACTTCGAACGACGGTGGCCAGACCATCAGCACGCAGAACATTGCACCCATTGTTTCTGAAGGCAAGTCGTACGCTGAGCTGAACTACACGAAGGGATTCAACGGCGACGCATTCAACTACCACCCGCAGATGACCTTGGAGGGTGATGTCATCAACGTCATCTTCAAGGGCTGCGCCGAGGAAGTGGAGCGACCCGACAACGACCGCTCCCACACCATTTTTACACGTTCTACCGACGGCGGCAAGACGTGGACGAAACCCAAGTATCTGCCTGGCACTACAGGCACAGTGGGCGCGATAGCTGCCAAAGGGCAGAACATCTATGTGCTGCAGACGCCAAACGGTCCTAAGATCTGGCACTCGCACGACGGCGGCCAGACCTGGGACGTGCAGGAACGCTGCTATTGGAGCGGACGCTATGAGGGTTATGCCAACTTCTTCGAGCTGTACATTGCTCCCGATGATCCCACGGGTCAGCACGTCTACATGACGGCCTGCCGTGCTCTGTTAGTGGAGTCGAAGGACGGCTTCCGCACCGTGCATCGCAACTTCTCCATAGGCGCAGAGTCGTGGTATGGCGGCAGGGCCAACAACCATTCGCTGACCGTGCTGCTTGACAGTAAGGGCACGGAGCACTGGCTGATGGACTACACAGCGCCCTATCAACCCAACAAGAGCTATTTCTGGAACATTGTCTATCGCCGCAACGATCCTGCTCCCGCCACAACGGGCAAGGAGATGGCGCTTGACGTATCGATCGCGAAAAACACTTTGGATCGACCGATGACCAACGTCACCATTCCCATTACGCCCAGCCTTGAGGCCACAAAGGAGGCCATCACCGTGGAGTGCTGGGTGAGGGTTGACCAGAGCAACACCTTCCAGATAGCCACTCTGACGAACAGCACCACCAATCACGGCAACAGCCAGTACAACGGTGGCTGGTTCATCAACGTGAACGGCGACAACAGCAGCTTCTTCTCGTTCTACGCAGGTGTGTGTACCGAGCAGTCGGTCGATGGCGTAGGAAAGACCATCTGGGATCGCTGGCGCTACCAAATCAAGGAATGGGGCTTCTGGCACCACGTGGCACTGACCTACGACAGCAAGCAGGAAAAAGACAACGTCCGTCTCTACGTCGACGGTCTGCTCATAGGCAAGACCACAGAGCGGGGCAAGATTCTCATGGGCAGCAACCCCATAGTCATAGGCCGCAACAACAATTATTACGACCCCAAGGGACTGGTGGACAATTTTGCCATCTATAGCCGCGCCCTGACGCAGGAGGAGATTCTGCAGCACCTGTACAGCCAGCCCGACGCCAAGGACAAGGACTGCCGCCTGCTGCTCACCTTCGACGGCTCGCTGCAAGACCAGAGCCAGTATAAGAACGACCCTGCTCCGTTGATGGAGAACAATCTCGTGGCTCACAACGGCATCCGCGCTCCGCATCCCGAGTTCACCCTGACCACCGACACGAAAGGTCAAATGGTTTATGGCAGCGATATGACCCAGGACGGCGAAGCCTGCTGGTGGATCTTGCCCTATCCCGGCAGGTCTGACGACTATAAAACCGACGAAAAGCGTCATGTTTCACAGGACTTCAGGCGTGACCCCGGCAACTACACTTATACGCTGGTGGCCAAGGGAACAGGCAACTGCAATGCCTACGCCTCAGCCACGAAGAGGATTACCATTGGCGGCATCAGTAAGGTGGAACCGGCTGTGGCAGCACAAAGCAGTTATACGACCCTGCGCATCATTGGCGGTTATCAAGTAGATTACAACAACCAGCCCAAGGTGGTGCTGCACAGCAAGAACGGCGACTATGAGGGTAAGTGGCTCATCAACTACGGTGACAACACTAACAAAGCCCAGTCACTGGACGATTTGCCCTACGTACAGTTCGACCTCAGCGAGGCCTCTTTGGGGAAATACGATGTAATAGTGGACAAAGACACGCTCTATCAAGGTTTCGAACTGGTGAAGAAAGAAACACCTGAGGTTTGGGCAAGATTGAGCGGTATCAATTCGGCACTGACGGGCAAATACCAACAAGTGTTCATAGAATACGGCAACACGTCGAATACCGATGCCTATAACGTGCCCATCTACCTGTTCTACGACGCCGACGAGGACTTCGATTTGGTGTTTGACTTCGACTACAGGCTCTACACCGATGCCATCGACGAGGATGTAAAGAAAATCATGGACGAGCAGTTCTCCGATCCCATCGTCTTTACCGACGCCCGTGGCAAGCAGATGCGAGGACGTTCGTTCTTCATTCCGTTTATTCCCGCCAACAGCACGGCTCAGAAGTCGTTCCGCGTGAAAGGTGGTACCACCGGAAAGCAAATGGAAATCTATTTAGGTTGGGAAGAGCCTTGGGGATCGTTCGAGGAAAGTTCGGAAAGTGGTTTCCAGACAAGAGACTTCCTCGATGAACTCGAAGAAAAGGAGAAAAACAAACACAAGAAAGATGACCTCGCTTGGGAACAGTTCAAGTGTAAGATGCAGTATTTGTCGTTTGCACTCATAGATGTAGGACTCGCTGGTGTAGAATGGGGACTGAACACGGCTCCAGGATTATCCTGTGCCTGGGGTGCTATCAAGACTTGCATAGCCACGTATCAGGCAAAGCCGGATAGCAGATGGATTGCGTTCACCGAGTCGTTTGCCTGGGGCGCAGCTGGCTGCGCAACTGGTTTCTTAGGCGGAGTACCCACGATAATAGGCTTCACCATACAGTCAACCTTCAATATAGTATCAGCCGTCAACTCAGCCAAGGCATGTACTGACCCGAATGGTAGCACTATGTTCATGAAGATGGTCTCCAGCCGCGACCCCAACGAGATCTATGGCCCATGGGGTTACGATGACAGCCGCCACTACATACAGCCCATAAAACAGATGCCTTATACCATCACCTTTGAGAACGACAGCAAGGCCACGGCTCCTGCCCACGAGGTGTTTGTCACCGACACCTTGGATCTGACGAAATATGATGCCGAAACATTTAGCTTTGGCAGCTTCGGCTGGGCCGATACGACGTTGGTAGTAGGCGGTAGCCGGACACAGCAATTCTCACGCGACGTTATGTATAAAGTGAAAAACGAGGATATCATGGTGCGTGTCAGCGGACAGTTTGACAAGAAGACGGGCATCGTTAATTGGAGTTTCGTGTCGCTGAAGAAGAATGGTGATGAGATTATGGACCCGATGATAGGATTCCTATTGCCCAACGACAACAACCACGTGGGTGAGGGGTTCGTCACTTTCAGCATACAGCATAAGCCGAACCCTGCCAACGGTACCACCATTAGCAATAGGGCAAGTATCGTGTTTGATGCCAATGAGCCTATCATGACTAATACTTACGTGAACACGATCGATACTGACTATCCTTCGTCGAAGATTACCAAGGTGGAGGAGAAGAACGGCAAGCTCACCATCACCTTCTCTGGACAAGATGCCACCAGCGGCATAGACCACTATGACATCTACGCCTTCAAGAACGGTGGCGAGTATGAACCATTGGCCATTGGCGTGACGGCAAGTCCTGTCATCGTCGACTGCGAGCCTGGCACGGAGTACGGCATTTTCATCATTGCCAATGACCATGCCGGCTGGCGTGAGTTGAAGGACTTCAAGGCCGAGGCCGAGATTACCACGTCTGGAGAGAGCACGCAGAACGCTACGATTACGGTGTCCGACGCTGGTTACGCTACCTTCTACGACTCAAAGAACAGTTACCGTCTGCCCAACGATCTGAAGGCATTCATCTATACGGGTCAGGGCAGCGATGGCAGTCTGTCGAAGGTCTACCTCAAGGGCGATGGTGACTATGATGAGATTCCCGCAGATGTAGCTGTGGTCGTCGAGGCATCGAAGAAAGCCAAGGCCACCTACACCCTCACCAGCACCGGCAACAAAAAGGTCAGCACCACCAACATGCTCCATGGCAGCGACGTGGCCACCACCACGACTGCCGACGGCAACTGTGCTTTCTATAAGCTCACCTATGGCGAGCCGGGCACAGCACTTGAGAAGTGGTTTGGATGGTTCCCCAACGACAGAAACGGCGGTGCTTTCCGTTCCGAGGCTCACCGTGCATGGTTGGCCATTCCCAAGAGCAGCACACGCAGCAGCTTTGATGTGGACGGAGAGGTGATGTCCATCCAGGATGAGATGTCCGACATAAAGAACGAGGGTACATGGCGAACACTTGACGGACGCCGGCTGAACGGCAAGCCTATGCAGAAGGGTGTCTACATCATGAACAACAAGAAAGTAGTCGTAAAGTGATAATAACCAAAGAAAGGAACAACCGTTATGAAGAACTTGAAATATATAGCAATGGGGCTTTTGGCCAGTCTTGCCCTGCTGACGTGGAGCTGCGGGGGAAGCGATAGCGATGATCCGGAACCCACACCAACTCCGCCACAACCCACTACCAAAGGCAGACATCTCACCAAGACTCACGACATGACAGCCAAGTCCGAGGCAGCCACCATTTCTTTGTCGGGGCTGTCGGCCGAGGTGTCACGCAACACGGGATCGGCCTCGTGGCTTACGGTCACCGTGAAACCCTATACATCGGGCACACCTGAGGTGGAACTGAAAGTGACGGAAAACAGCGAGAAGACCAGCCGTCAGCAGGACATCACCTTCTATGCTGCCAAAGACACACTGGTGCTCACCGTGCGGCAGGCGGCTTTCAATGCGAATGGCGGCACCGACACGGAGTCACCATTCGGCACACCAAGCAGCCAGCCTGGGTACGCCAGACAACGGTAACGCTCCCTACAGCAGGGCACGCACCTCGTTGTCGGTGGCCAGGTTGAAATCGCCGTTGATGGTATTCTTCAATGTGGCAGCTGCCAACGAATAGTTCAACACCTGCTGGTCATCATGAGGCAGGTCGTCGGCATAGAGAGCATGAAGGAGGCCTGCCATGAAGGCATCGCCCACACCCACTGGGTCTATCACATCGGGGATATCCATGATAGGAGCCTGGAGCAACTGCCCAGGCTTCTTTTCATCACATACATAGAGCAGAGCCGTGAGAAGGTGGTGGTTGGAGGCTACCATATTACGCATGCCCATGAGCCACTTGCGGCAACGGGGGAACTGATGGTGCAGCTCTTCGAACCACTGGCGATATTCGTCCATCTGCATCTGGAACGACGAGTCCTGTGCGGTGAAGGGCGGCTGGCTACGCTGACTGAGGAACTCAAACTCTATGGCATCGCCGAACATCATGTCGCAACGGCCCAACATGCGGCGGAGGGTCTCACGGGGATTAGCACCATAGCGCCAAAGGTTCTTGCGGTAGTTGATGTCGTAGGTCACGAGCACGCCTAACTCGTCGGCAATGTCTAGCGCCTCGAAAGTGGCATCGGCGGCATTCTGCGAAATGGCAGCGGTGATGCCCGAGACGTGTAGCACATCGGCATCCATCAGGATGTCGCGCCAGGGTATCATGCCCGGCTTCAGTTCGGAATAGGCAGAATGAGCACGGTCATAGATGACCTTTGCCGGTCTCATGCCAGCGGCAGGTTCGAAATAATAGGTACCTATGCGGTCGCCTCCATAGAGCACACGACGGGTATTGACACCCAGCTGCATTAGCTCCTGGGCACCGGCGTGACCCACCACGTTGTCGGGAAGGCGGGTGATGTACTCCACTTCGTCGCCAAGAGTGGCCAACGACACAGCCACATTTGCCTCGCTGCCCCCGTACTTACAAGTAAAGCTGTCACCCTGTGACAACCGCATGTGTTCGAGTTTTGAAAAACGGAGCAGAAGCTCTCCAAAAGTCACTATCTTTGCCTTTTTCATCTGTTTCTATCTTTGATTAAGTCTGTGTTCAGGCTGCAAAGGTAGTTATTTTAATTGATAATTTATAATTTATAATTGAGAAATTGATGCTGGCGGGTTTATATTTTAATTAAATTGTGAATTCTTTGCAAGACCTCCGTGAAGCACCTGAGCACCAATGGAGCGCAAGAATGGTTAAAGAGAACAGTCCGACTGGCAGAGCATGGCGAATGCAAAAACTCGCTGCGCTTTGGTCTTAAGCGAATCCGCTCAGGCACTGAACCTCGTTCATTCCGGTTCTCTCCTCGGTTCACAAGGGATGTGAACGGCAGAGAGAACGTAAGCGGATAACGGAGAGTGGCAAGGTGAACTGGCATCCCTTTGGGAGGTATCCACGTCGTGTGTTTCAACAATCTCGTAGAGCAGCTCCTCGAGAGTCATGTCAATAGCCATACCATCACTAAGTTTGCACATATCAATAAAGAGGCGCACTCTGGTTAGGAAAACTGCATATCAGCTACATCGTAATACACCGAGAAAGTGACAGCGGGATTCAACGGTACTATGCTCTGTATATTGGCCAGGAGAGCAATGGGGTCTTGCAATGTACCATATAGACCATCGCAACCCATCACCAATAGCAGGAGTCAGGCGGTAATGGGCAGGATACCAGATGATTATACAATGGAGTCGGTAATGCTTCCCGGTTGTGCTACCAGTGCTGTCATGTCGTTAAGAAGATATAGTTTAAGTATTTCAATTCTCACAGTTTAGAATTCCCCGGTTACTAAGAATCTGCGCGTTTACACTCTTTGTCTTCTAACTGGTATATGTTCTACAATAATATTCAAGACTTACGCTTTTTTTATGCAAATTTACGGAAAATTACCTTATATATTCGCTTTTCCGCGTTAATTAATATTAATTGGCATATTTGACCTACCTGTGCGAATCGAATCTACCTGTTCCGTGCTTCACGGTATTTTGGGAAAGATTGAGGTGACTCCGTCTATCTCGAACGCGACTCGGCCATTCCAAGCCTGCTTGATGGCACTCGCTGCTTTTTGCTTGAAAATACTCAAATAGATTTGGTATTTTGCTCGCTTATTGGATAAAATTCTCACGCTCAACAAAATAAATGCATTTATTTGTCCTCGCTTAATCGTATTTTTCGTACCTCTGAGCTAAGCTCGAAGGTTCTCCCGCTTGAAAATACTCAAATAAATTTGGTATTTTGCTCGCTTATTCGTACCTTTGCAGCGCCATAAACAAGAGAAAGCATGCAGATTAACAGTCATCTATCGGTCTTAGTACATGACCAAGCGCGTCGTTTGGGCGACCGCGAGGCTCTTATTTACAGGGATTTTGGCAGCAGGGAATGGAAGTCATGCAGCTGGAATCAGTTCTCGGAAAAGGTGAAGCAGGTGTCGAATGCCATGCTGAACCTGGGTATCAGGGTCCAGGAAAACGTGGGCATTTTCTCACAGAATTCCGTCCAGTACCTCTTCTGCGATTTCGGTGCTTGGGGCATCCGTGCCGTCACCATCCCGTTCTACGCCACCAGCTCAGAGCAGCAGATACAGTTCATGGTGAACGATGCCAAGATACGTTTCCTGTTCGTTGGTGAGCAGGATCAGTACGACAAGGCCCGGAGGGTCTTCTCCACCTGCCATACGCTGGAACGCATCATCATCTTCGACCGCGGTGTCCGCATCTCTACCCACGACCCGAATGCCATGTATTTCGATGACTTCCTGAAACTGGGCGAATGCTCGGCAGAAGGGCGCTCTCAGGGTCAGAGCCTACCACGGCAGACAGAGGTGGAGGCGCTGCAGCAGCAGGCCTCAATGGACGACATTGCCAACATTCTCTATACCAGCGGTACCACGGGCGACTCCAAGGGCGTCATTCTGACTATGGGACAGTACCATGCCGCCATGGAGGCCAATAACAAATGTGTGCCAGTGGGAGAGGACGACCGCGTGCTCAATTTCCTGCCCTTCACTCATATCTTTGAAAAGGGATGGAAGATACTCTGCATCACCGAGGGAGCACGGCTCATCGTCAATACCTATCCGCAGGAAGTGCAGCAGACCATGCGCGAGACCCACCCCACCTGTATGTCCAGCGTGCCCCGCTTTTGGGAAAAGGTCTACATGGGCGTGATGGAAAAAATAGAGGGTTCGAGTGCCGTGCAGCGCAAGATGTTCAAGCATGCCCTGGCAGTAGGCAAGAAGCACAACATCGACTATCTGTCGAAAGGCAAGCGTCCTCCCATGGCATTGCACATGGAATATGAAATGATCAACAAAACCATCTTCTCGTTGGTGCGTAAGGAACTGGGACTGCAGAACGCACATTTCTTCCCAACGGCGGGTGCAACGGTGAACCCCGTGGTCGAGGAATTTGTCCACTCCATAGGCATTAACATGGTGGTGGGCTACGGACTCACCGAGTCATTGGCCACCGTATCGTGCAACCATCTTGGCGATCCCTTCACCGTGGGTGGCGTAGGCATACCCATCGAGGGCATCAGCATCAAGATCAGCGACGAGGGCGAGATACTGCTGAAAGGTCCCACCATTACCCGCGGCTACTACAACCGCGACGACCTGACAAAGGCAGCCTTCACCGAGGACGGCTATTTCCGTACGGGTGACTCCGGCTACCTGGAGAACGGCGAACTGTTCCTGAAGGAACGCATCAAGGACCTGTTCAAGACCTCCAACGGCAAGTACATCGCCCCGCAGATGATTGAGTCAAAACTGCTGGTAGACAAGTATATTGATCAGGTGTGCATCATTGCCGACCAGCGGAAGTTTGTCTCAGCACTCATCATACCAGTCTATTCCCTGCTAGAGCAGTATGCACGCGACCATGCCATCGGCTTCCAGAACCGCGAGGAGCTGTGTGCCAACGAGCAGATCAACCAAATGATGAAGGAACGCATAGACACGTTGCAACAGCAGCTGGCTCATTATGAGCAGGTGAAACGCTTCACCCTCCTACCCCACCATTTTTCCATGGAACGGGGCGAGCTCACCAACACCCTCAAAATCAAACGGCGGGTGCTGAACGAGAACTACAAAAAGGAAATCGATAAGATGTACGAAGAATAAACACAAGAAAAGGGCCCTGATACAGAGGCCTTTTTTTGTGTGCCTAATAGTATGCCTTAGGTGTGTGCCTTAATGTGCGCCTAAAAAAACAGATGGCCGACCCATCGCGAGTCAGCCATCTGAATAAAAGAGGATTTTTATGGTATTTTTAACGAGAGAGATTACTTCACCAGTGAGTTATAGTCAATCTCCTTCTGTGGTATGACAAGCGTCCAATTGTTGGCATCCGTAGGATTAAAGGTCTTGGCGAAGGCCGTGTTCCAACTGCCACCCTCTGCCACGCTCTTGCGAATCATTGTCTCGCCCCAGCGCTTGTGGTCGAACCAGTCATAGCCCTCGCCCCAGAGGTCGAAACGGCGATAGAGCTTCACTTCTTTCAGCAGGTCAGCACCGGTCTTGGTGGTCTTTTGGAGGTTGGGATCGTAGCCCTTGTTGGCATCATAGATGAGCTGTTGGGCTTCTGCTTCCTTGTTCAGGTGGCAGTCGGCCTCGGCCTGTATGTAGTACATCTCGGCTGCACGGAAGAGCGTGAACGAGCCGACACCTGGCGTATCCTGGCACAGGAACTTAAATTGCATGTACGGGAATATAGTGGATGTGGAATACAGACGGTTGGCATAGTCTGCCTTTCCGCGTTTGTAGAGTGAACTCTTACTGTTGGAGGCAGGCTCTATGCCGTCCTTGTCAAGAGCATTGCCTGCAACCCACTCTTCGGGAGTCGGCACGAGGTAGAGGTCACGACGGAGGTCGCTTTCAGGAATCTGGTCTATGAGTTCCTTACTGATGGCAAACGGATAGCTGCGGCAGACACCAGCATTGGAGTTGGATGCAATGTAGGCCAGGAAACTGTAGTAGTACAGTGTTTGGTCGGAAGCATCGTACACACCCCATATCCATTCGCTGTTAGGCGTGTAGAATCCGTCATGATACTGGTCGTTGCTCATGATGGCGTAGCCTTCGCGTGCCTTCTGGGCGTACTCGGCAGCTTTCTGCCAGTCCTCGCGGGTCAGTGCTGCGCGTGCATAGACGGCGTAAGCCACATTCAGGTTGGGTTTGTAGAACTCGTCGGCCTTGCGGTCGCGCCCACCACTCTGCTGGAACAAGCTGATAGCCTCGTCCAAGTCCTTATAGATTTGCTCATAGGTTTCTGCTTGGGTAGACAGAGGACAGTCGCCAGTCGACTCATCCAAACGAAGCACGATGCCAGGAGTGTCGCCAGCCTTATCCTTCCAGCGGAGCGTATAAAGCTCCGAGAGACGGAAGAATGCGTATGCACGGAACACCAGGGCCTGTGCCTTCAGGAATGCCTTGTCAGTATCAGGGCCTTTGGCATTGTCAACATTACAGATGACACCATTAGCATTACTGATGAGCTTGTAATAGTAGAACCAAGGATAGGTCAGATAGGTATTGGTACGTGTCAGATGGAACGTACCGTTGATGATGCTTGACCATCCTGTCAGGTTGCTCTTCTGGGCATCTCCGCCAGGATAGCTTCCAAACCAGTTCTTGATAGTTCCCTCGCCGTTACAGCCCTGTACCTTCATATATTGGTTGGACATGGCGCGGCAAATGCCCATGATTGACAATTCTACGTTGTCTGTGCTCTCCACAATGGTAGCGGTAGCCGTTGACGCTTCTGGAGCCGTATCCAGATAGTCGCTTTCACATGCTACAAGCCCAAGAGCTGCGATGCTGAATAATAATATGTATTTCTTCATAATAATATGGTCTTTAACTTTTTTAACTCCTTTGTTTACCTTTACTTCTTTTCATCAAAGCTTGACATTCAGGCCTACGGAGAACACACGCGGTGTCACCAAATAGTTATACTGTGTACCAGCAAAGCTCTGCTGTGGGTTCATACCCTTCAGCGAGGTCTTGGTAAAGAGGTTCTCGCAGGTAACGCTCAGCGTCACGTCCTCCAAGTCTACCTTGCGAACCAGTGACTTCGGCAGCTGGTAGCTCAGGTTAATGTTTTTCAGGACAAGATAGCTGGCACTATGGAGAAATCTCTGCGAATTGGCATTCAGGCTGGCCGACAGCTTCTCGCCGATTACAGGGTCACCGTTGAAGATGGGCGTACCGTTGGGATCCACCGATGGCTGTTCTGTGGCCTGATCCCATGTCCAACTCTTCAGCACATCCACGTGATATGCCGATGGAGCCGTTGAGCCTGCCGACATCAAGTCCTGATAGTTATAGTCTATCACCTTGCCGCCCAGCTGGTAAGTGAACAGAGTGGACAGCGAGAGTCCCTTCCAGCCAATGTTGAAGTTGAAGCTGCCGTATGCATCGGGCATGGCAGAGCCGTGGAACTCCCTCTTGGCGTATGAAGTATTATAAGAATAAGGTACGCCGTCAATCACCGTTACACACGCCAGGTTGGCATCCTTAATCTCGGTATTGGCATCGCCATCGGCGTCTTTCTCATTTCCATAGATTGTACCGTCGGCTGCCTTGAAGAAGTAGTTCTCGTCGTCGAACTTATAGAGCGACAGACCGTTGGCTGTGTTGATACCCTCCCAAGTGTAGATGAAGAATGCATAGCGGTCCTTGCCTTCCACAATCTTCTTGGTGCCGTCGATGATACCGTCCTTGTTCTGCTCAGGCAGCTTCACCACCTCGTTCTTCAGCAGTGTGATATTTGCACCCACGTTGACACGCCAGTCGCGAGTTCTGTAGACATCATAATCTGCAGAGAACTCAAAACCCTTGTTAGAAATAATACCGATGTTCTTTGTGACGGTAGATTCGGCTGCGGTGGTACTGGTGGCACCTGCCGACAGCGGGTTGTACACGTCGAAGAGCAGGTCCTTGTTGCGCTTATCGAAGTACTCAATAGTGAAGTTCAGCCGATTGAACAGGCGACCGTCGAGACCAATGCCCCACGACTGGCCTGTCTCCCACTTCAGGTCGTAGTTGGGCAGGTTGCCAATCCAATAGGCTCCCTGGTTGGCGTTTTGCGTAGAATTGTAGAGTGCCATGTAGCCATAGTAGCCGGCACCGGCATCGTTACCTACCTCACCGTAGTCGGCACGGAGCTTCAGGTAGTTCACCCAGCCAATGCCCTTCATGAAGCTCTCATTGGAGATGACCCAGTTGGCACCTGCTGACCAGAAGTTACCCCAGCGGGCATCCTTGGCAAAGCGCGAGGAACCGTCGCGGCGGAAGCTAACCTCGGCATTGTAGCGGTTGTCGTAGCCATAGCGCATACGTCCCAAGTAAGACTCGGTGCGGTAGTTGTCGTTATAGTCATAGAAACTGGTGATTTCGGTGAAGTTCTCCAAGAAGGCATTGCCTGCGAACACCTCATTGGCCTTGCGGCCATACATATAGTTGCGCGTCCAGTAGTAGTTCTCGTGACCCACCATTGCGTCAAGCGAGTGTATGCCAAATTCATGGTTCCAGTGCAGTTGCTGCTGGAAGGTGTAGCTCTTGTAGCGATAGTCGTCGCGTCCAGCACGTCCGTTGTTACCTTTGCTGTCGCCGATGGTGGCGTTACCGTAGTCAAACTCGTTGCTGTTGCGCACATTCATGTTTCCTTTCAGAGTAAACGTGAAGTTATAGGGCAGGTAAAGGTCGGCGTAAGCGATACCGTTGATGGTGTTGCGGACGGTCTTGTCGCTGTTCAGTTCGTTCTCCCACATCACGTGACGGTCCTTGTACTGGTTACGGGTCAGTACCTCGTTACCTTCGGCATCAATGTAGTTACCACCGTCATACTGCTTGTTGCCGTTGGCATCAAGAATATATTCGCCCGTAGCAGGGTCGTGCAGGTGAACGGGATAGACGGGAGAAATGCCTCTGGCATACATGAACACATTGGTATAGTTGGAAGTACCGTCACCGTTAGTGTTATCGTAGTTCTGATGGGTGCCGCTCAAGTTCAGGCCCAGCTTAATCCATTTCTTGGGCTGCACATTCACGGCAGCACGGGCAGAGAAACGGCTGAAGCCCGAGTCCCTCAGGTAGCCGCGTTCATCCAGGTAACCTACCGAGAACATATAGTCCACCTTCTCGTTAGCTCCGTTGACATTCACATTATACTCCTGGCGGTGACCATTGCGAACAGCCTGGTCGTACCAGTCTAAGTCCTCGCCATATGTGCCCTTGATCTGTGCATCGCTGACGAGTTTGCCATCACTGAGCGTCCAGACAATCTCCTTATTATTTGCATCCTTCATAGGCTTCCCCTCTTCATCTAATGGCGTATAGGTTCCAATCTTATTGAAGAGAGCATCGTCTGCCTTATTGAAGATGTTCGTATACAGACGGGTGGGGATAATGTTATTCACAGCATAGTTGGAAGCAGCTTCCTTGCTGTCACCATTGGCAATGCGTTGGTTGTAGAGGTTCAGCCACTCCATCTCCATCCATTCTCTTGCCCCTAAGCGGTCATACTCGGGAATACCACGGCTATAGGTACCCTGCTTCATGTCAAAGGTCACGCTGAGCTTGCCCTGCTTACCCTTCTTGGTGGTAATCAGAATCACACCGTTAGAGGCACGGTTACCATAAAGAGCTGCAGAGGCAGCGTCCTTCAGTACTGACATCGACTCGATGTCTGCAGGGTTCAGGTCAGAAACGTTTCCATCGAAAGGCACACCGTCTATAATATACAGCGGTGAGCTACTACCGTTGACGGTGCCGATACCACGGATGCGGATGCTGGGATCGTCACCTGGTGAGCCGTAGGTACTGTTCACCTGGACACCAGTAACCGTTCCCTCTAATGCAGAAGCGACGGAGGAAGTGGGGCGCAGCTCAATATTCTCCGACTTCACTTCCTGGATGGAACCTGTCAGCGTGGTCTTCTTCTGTGTACCGTAGGCCACCACCACCACCTCGTCAATGCTGTTGGCATCGTTGCGGAGCTGGATGCGGATGGGCTTGTCAGTGACAGCCACCGTCAGAGGCTCCATGCCTACATAAGTAATTTTCAAGGTCTTTCTGCCTGCAGGAACCTGCAAGGTGAACTGTCCGTTAGCATCGGTAATGGTACCAATGTTGGTTGATCCTACCACCTGGATGCTGGCGCCGATAATCGGCTCATTGTCCTCGTAGGTCACTACGGTACCTTTAACCGTTGTTTGTGCCAAAGCCAATCCCACAAACAGGAAAAGGCTGGCAAGAGTCAAACTGAGTCTTTTCATACACTTGTATTTATTAATTAGTAATGTTAGTTGCCTTGGGCTTAGGTTATGCTTTAATTTTAGGTAGAAGCACAAATAATGGTGCAAAGTTAAGGATAATATTTTAAATAACCAAACGTTTTTTCAAAAAAATTATTAGTTGTTCGCACAACGGCAGGGAAATCAGCCTTTCCGTCACTTAAAAATTTTTTTTTCGCTGCCGATTAAACCTTTTGGGTAGGGATGCGTCAAAGGATAGAAATGTCTAACTCAATTAATTTCAACTTTAATTACAACTAAATTTTAGAAATCTATGAAAAAAGTAATGATGATGATTGCCCTGTTGGCAGTACCGTTTGCCCTGATGGCACAGACCAAGTTCCACGATGTTGAGCTGAATGACGCTACAGGACCCGTGAAGTCGATAGTATCTGACGTGATGGGCCGTTCGCAGACCGTCACTTTCACTCAGGACGGCAAGATGACGCGTGAGGGCATGAGCAATGCCAAATACGATGACAACGGCTACCTGAAGTCAGCCACCATGTCGATGATGGGCCAGGAGGCTACTGTAGTCTATACATGGGAGAACGGAAAGGTTACCAGCCAGACCATCGACGCCATGGGACAGAAGATGGTGTTCAAGCGTACCTATAACGAGAAGGGTGCTCCCGAGGCTGAAATCATGAACATGGGCGGACGCGAGATGAAGAACCCGTACACCGACTATAAGTACGACGATCATGGCAACTGGATCAGCCGCTCTGCTTCGATGATGGGACAGACGATGACTCAGACCCGCAAGATTGAATACTACGAGTAATTACATATTACTTCATTCGGATATTCCGACCGTTTACACTCTCTCACTCTTTCTTTCACCTGTCAGGATGAAGATAGAGTGAGAGAGCGCTTTTTATGGAATCAGCTCAACGTGCTTGATGCGCTGGCGCCGCCAGGTGTAGACCACGTGTATATGTCCGTCGCGGCTCTGGATGATGGAGGGATAGGAATACTGCAGTATGGGCGAGTCCTCAAGGGTAATCCAATGATTCCAATGAATGCCGTCGCTGCTACGGAGAATGGAGAGGGGCGTCCGTGCCCCTTTTTCCTTGGTGGGCTCGATGGGCCAGTCGTTGCATATCATGGCAAAGCTCCCGTCCTGCAGGGTGACGGCATCGATGCCACTGTTGTTGTTGGGCGTATCAATGAGTTGCAGCTTGCTCCACGTCTCACCGTTGTCAGAACTATAAGTAACACCGATATGTCGGCTGCGTGTACGGCAGAGTGCCTCGAGGCGTCCATCGGGCAACAGGATGATGGAGGGCTGTATGGCCCTGACGCCTGAGTCGGCCTCCACGAAAGCCGTACGCCGCCAGGTCTTGCCCATGTCGTCAGACAGTTCGAAATACACCTTCCACCCGTTCCGTTCGTCGCTGGTGGGTGCAATGAGCCGCTGCACGGTCCTGCCGCCGGCGTCCTTACAGCCTATCAGCACGGGTTTGTTCTTGATGGGGCCATAGATATCGTCGGGCAAAGGCTCGCGCCTGCTCCAGGTCTTGCCGCCGTCTTTCGATACCACCCGCCATCCCTTCCATCCTGCCACGTTGGGACCGATCTTGAAGTACAGCTGCAGCTCGCCTGACGGGGTCTCGTACAGCACAGGGTTCCAGCAGGCCTCACGCTGTCCAGGCTCCAGGCTGGGCTCGTTGCCATGGACAATGCCCACCCCGTCGGCAACCAGCTGAGGCTTCGTCCAGTCTTTGCTTCCCTTGGGTTTGCGGCTCACCCAGATGCACACGTCGGGGTTGCGCTCCTTCGTGCCGCCGAAATAGGTGGCGACGAGGTCGCCCTTGCGGGTCTCGACGATGCTGGCGGAGTGACACTCGGGGAAAGCGGCCTGCCTGTAGAGGAACTCATCGCATACTACCTGAGCCCCCCGTCTGGGCAGTTCACACTCGAAGTCATAGCTGCCCGAGCCTATCTGCCTCATGCTGTCGGGCATCACGATCGTCGCCACGGTATTGGCAGGAATCTCCACATGCCAATAGAGGCGTCCGTGCTCTTTCTTCCATCGGCTCACTATCCTGCCGTAGATGGAGTTGTAGCTGGCATCGATGTTGTCAATCTCGTCAACGCCGAAGTCGGGCCTCATGGCTATGTGCTTGAATCCCACGTCGGCCGCCCCTATGCCTGCAATGTCCTCGTAGAGCCACGACAGCAGGTCGCCAAGCAGCATCACGTGGTTGCCACTGTTCATCTTGGGCGAGGCAGTATCACCGTTCCACAGCTCCCAGATGGTGGTGGCACCGTGTTCGGTCATATAGCCCCACGACGGATATTTCCTGTTGGTGGCCAGTAGCCAAGCCAGGTCAGTACGTCCCATCTCGGTAAGGGCGTGCATGAGCCATCCTATGCCGATGACGCCACTGGTCACGGTGCCGAGGTTCTGGTCGATGATGGCCTTGACTATCTGTCCCTCCACTTGCCGCCTGACGTAGGGGTCGTCTATTATGCCGAAGTAATATGGCAACACATTGGCGGTGACGGTATTGTTGCCATAGTAAGTGCTGTCGGGATAGAGTATATGGCCCGGTACTGTCGACGTGCCTTTCTTCACGGTGAGGTACTTACGATTGAAGGCTTTCTTCGTCTCGGCAGCCTCGGCATCAAACCATGTGGCATCGGCATCCAGTTTCTGCATTCGGGCATAGCCAGCCATCATGCGGCAGATGTAGAAGTAATAGGCCGTGGAGATAAGTGTCACATCGGTGGTCCGTGCCGGGTCCTCGCTATGGATAAGTTCTTCCTTTTCCGGTGGCAGGCACCAGTCGGCATATTTCCCGCAAAAGATCAGTCCGTCGCGCTGGTACTGGGTCTTCAGGTGCTTCAGCCACCGTTTCACGTTAGGATAGTATTTCCTCAGCGGTTTGTCGTCGCCATAGTGGCCAATGAGCATCGAGAGCGTCATGGGCAGGGCAGCCGCCCAGGTGAGGTCGTCGCTGTAGTAGTTCCAGAAGGCAGGAGCCACGTCGGGAATGCATCCGTCCTCGCGCTGTGCCTCGGTGATGTCTCGTGCCCACTTGGCATAGAGCGCCTGATTGTCGAACAGGAACGCCTCGCCGAAACAGCCCCTTGTGCGGTCGCCCAGCCAGGGCTGCCGCTCATCGCGCTGTGGACAGTCCACAGGCATGCCCTTGTAGTTAGAGAGGATGCCCCACCACGCATTCTTATATACCTTATTTAATATAGTGTCGTTACAGACAAAGTACCCCGTTTCTTCCATGGCATCGCTGACAACATCACCTATCAAGTCGTCGGCAGTAGCTTTCGGCAGTCCGGTAATCTCTGCATAGCGGAAACCGTGATACACAAATGCTGGATGCCACCAGCGTCCATGCTCATTGCCGTTGGCATAATAACGGTCAGTACTCTGGGCATGGCGCAGGTTCTCGGTCCATATATTACCTGTGGAGTCGAGCTTCTCGGCAAACCGCACGACGATGGAGTCGCCAGCCGCCAACGATGATATCCGCATCCTCAGCCATCCGGCCATGTTCTGACCCATGTCCACTACTATGCGGCCGTCCTTGCGGACCAGGCTCTTAGGCTTCAGCTGCCTCACCACCTTCATGTTCTCCGACATGGCACCGCGCAACGTACCATAAGGAATGGCCGTCCGCTCGGCTTTCTGCCAACGGGAGTCGTCATAGCCCGTCTCCGTCCATCCTTCCAGCTCCTTGCGAGCATCGTAGGTCTCGCCGTCGTATTCGTTGTTGCTGCGTATGGCACCGTCCAAGCAGATCCTCCATTTCTCGTCGGTCGACACCGTCCTGCGGCTTCCGTCCGTGAACTCAACAATGAGGTTCAGCCTCAGCGTGGGATAACCGAAGCGCGTTATCTTGTAGGGCTTCTTGTCCTGCTGCATGGTGTAGTAACGGCCATTGCCCAGCACCACGCCGATGGCGTTCTCCTTGGCAAGCAGCCTAGTGACGTCGAACGCATTGTAGAGCACCGTCCTTCGATAGTCAGTAGGAGCGGGCGCCAGCACCTGTTCGCCCACCCGCTGCCCGTTGATGAAGGCTTCGTACATGCCAAGTCCACTGATGTAGAGCGTGGCCTGACGGACATCTTTATCGAGACTGAACTCCTGGCGCAGATACCGTGCCGAAAGTCTGCTGTGCTCGGCCACCACGTCCCAAGGCATGGTATGGTCCCATCCTATCCAGCGTCCCCTCCAGTCGCTTTCAGTCAATAGTCCCACGTTCCACATCGCCACATCGCTCCAGTCACTGTCGCCCTGAGTGGTGCAGACTTTCACGCGCCAATAGCAGCGAGTATTGCTTTTCAGTGCCTTACCTCCGTAGGGTATCCATTGCGAGCGACCGCCGGCGGCGGCTGTCCCTTGGTTGTCCTGCCCTGTGGTCACATCCCAGAGGTCACCCTCCAGCGCCTCGGCCTTTTCAGCCGTTGAAGAAACAATGATGCGGTAAGCCGTCTGCATCACATTCCTGCGTGCCGACTCTATTCGCCATCCCAGGCGAGGGGTGGGCGTGTCCACGCTCATAGGGTTCACCAGGCGCTCCGTCCTCAGGTCTACCACGCTGACGGCTGCCTTGGCAACAGGTGCCTTCCGTGTCCTGGCCACTGCCGCGTTCACCTGCATCAGCCCCACAAACAGTAGCAGCACGACTGCTGTCAAGGTGGATTTCATCTTCTTGATTGTCTTCATTTTAGTAGTTTTTAGTAGTTAGTTGTCAAGTTTGTTATTTCATGATAGCGGTTTTCCTCAGTTTGCTCATTTCCTGATTGCTGACGGCATAGTTGAAGATGCGGAAATCGGCCACTTCTGTTTGTGTCAGATACTGATCGCCACGGAACGGTGCACGTCCTATCCAACAGTTAGCTGGGGCATCACGGAATATCTCTGCTAGAATAGGCATCTTTTCGTTACGTCCTACGAGCTTGCCGTCAAGGAAAAGCTCACCTTTATGTCCCTGCTGGCGATAGAGAGCATACACCCATACATTACGCTTAGGCTTTCCTCCCTGCATGATGATCTCCTCGTGCTCATAGCCGCCCGTGGAGGTTTCAAACCGCTGTTCGTTCAGCCGCATGGCCATATACGGACCTTCATGTGCACTGTTTTCTGCCAGTTGCGAAAAAGCAAAGAGGAAATGGCCATAGCCGTCGAGAGGGTTCTCAGCGCTGACCTTGAACCAAATGGAGACGCTGAAGTCGCGCAGCCCTTTAATCAGAGAGCCTGTTTCCGACGTAAGGTCATAGTAGCCGTTCCTGCTTGTCAAATGAAGAATGGCAGCATTCGCATTATCTGTCCTAGCGCCATTCCTCATGTATTCTGGCTGCCAGACAAAACGATACTCTGCTTGCTGTTCGGCCTTGATCTTGGGCTGGGGAAGGGCAGAGGCAGTCTTGTGGGTAATCCGTCTGATGTGGTCTTTCAGTATCTTATAGGCTGGCTGGGGCATGGCACCATGGTCGTAGCCCTGCATCTCGTAGAGTGTCACGTCCTGATGTCCCACCAGCTTCAACATGCGCCAGAAGTAGGCCTGCTCCTCGTAACGTCCGTAAAGCTCCAGCTCCCTGTCGCCCGATATGATGACCACAGGCGGGGCGTCGGCACGTACGTATGTCAGCGGGGCATAGCGGTCGATGGTGGCTTGCAGGGGTGGTATGCCCTGCTGCTTGCGAATGTTGTAGTGGGTGATGCACTGACCGCTGAAAGGCACCAGTCCAGCCAGCGAATCGGCATCCACGCCGTACTTCGCGAGCCAGCGCTTGTCCAGCCCAATCATGTCGAGCAGGTAGCCTCCTGCGGAGTGCCCTGCCACGAATATCTTGCGCGGGCTGCCGCCGTAGCGCCCTATGTTCCTGAATGTCCATGCCACCGCCGCCGCCACATCGTCCAGTATGTCGTCGATGCCGGCCTTCGGCAGCAGCCGGTAGTTGGCGGCCACCACCACCAGGCCGCTGTTCTTAAGCTGTGGGTCAATGTGCTTGCTACCGCCCTCGATGCCGCCGCCATGCAGCCACACCACTACGGGAGCATCCCTCAAGTCCTTGGAATAGTAGACGTCGAGCTTGCAGCGCTCCCTGGCATAGGCATCGGCCGACGTGCTGTAGCTTATGTCGTTCTCCTGCTCGTACTGCTGCGCACTGGCAACGCCTGCACTCAGCAGCAGCACAACCAGCGTCATCACCATCTGTCTCATCTTCGTGTCAGTCATTCGGTAAATCATAAAGTAATGTAATTATCGGTGCAAATTTACCTATATTTCCCTAATTCTCACTATTTTTGCAGACAGATTTAAGTGTTTTTATTAATAAACCATGGATAGAAGAGAATTCCTGAGAAAGACAGCGGCAGGCACCGGCTGCCTGGCACTGGCAACAACAACGTCGGCCATCAGTGCACCAGTATCGGCTATGCTGACAAAAGCAGAGGCCGGAGAATCGTTAGCCCATGGCGGGACAACAGCACAAGAGACCGCATCGGGCGCCATGGCTTCGACCGGGAGTGACAAGCCTCTGAAGGTACTGCTTGTGAACGGCAGTCCAAGAACCGACGGCAACACCTTCTGCTGCCTAAAGGAAATAGAGGCACAGTTGCAAAAGCATGGCATAGCTTCTGAGATTGTTCAGATTGGACGCAAGCCAGTACGTATGTGTATTAACTGCGGCGGATGCAGGGACAACAACCAGGCAGGATGCGTGTTCGACGATGACATCTGTGCCGTCATTACCCGGAAGATGAACGATGCCCATGCGCTCATCGTGGGTACTCCCGTGTATTACGGACAGCCCAACGGGGGTATACTCTCACTCATGCAACGACTGTTCTTCTCGGCAGGCCATCTGGTGCAGAACAAGCCCGCTGCGGCATTGGCCGTCTGTCGGCGCGGCGGCGCAACCGCCACGCTTCAGACTATGAACATGATGTTCGAGATGATGAACATGCCCGTAGTGACCTCACAGTATTGGAACATCGCGTACGGAGCTGGCAAAGGCGAGGTAAAGCTCGACACCGAAGGCATGCAGACCATGCGGACGCTTGCCACAAACATGGCTTTCCTACTCGAGAAAATCCACGCCGGGGGCAGTCCTTATCCGCAGCGTCAGGAGCACCACGTTTTCATGAACTTCATCAGGTAAGCTTCCTGTCACTGTGTCCGATAACTCTGCAAAGTGGCCATGACATGCCCATCACCCACGGCTACGGCTACAAAACGGAGAGAATATGACTCCATACCAGATTCAGTTCTCCCTGCAGGTCGGCGACGTCGGAAGTGATGGCGATGACGGCATTCCTATCGGGAACAACAATGATATACTGTCCTCGTGCACCGTCAGCACGGAAACATCCTGGACGGCAACGCCACATCTGATAGCCATAGCCCTGCATCCAGTCGCTGGTCTCAGGGGTCATTCCCTTCGACTCGGCTTCCTCCAGACGTGTGCCGGGATTGATGCTGTCCACCTGTTTCTTTGACATCTCTGCAACCCATTCGGCTGGAATGAGTTGCTTGCCGTTCCATTCGCCCTTCTGGAGGAGCAGCTGCCCCATCTTGGCCAGGTCCTCTGTCTTCAGGTAAAGTCCCCAGCCACCGGTGTTAATGCCCTGCGGACTCTCTTCCCATTTGGGTTTGTCGATATGCAGGGGTTGGAAAAGCCGAGTGTCCAGATAGTCAACCACCTTCTGGCCTGTCACCTGCTGCACAATGGCTGAGAGCATGTAGGTGCCAAGGCTGTTGTAGAGATAGAACGTGCCGGGTTCATGAACGACGGGGTGTTCGAGGAAGGCCTTCACCCAGTCGGCACCTTCGCCGCGTATTCCCGTAGGCTCTGTGTCATGCCCGCACGTCATCGTCAACAGATGGCGTACGGTCATCTTCTTCAGATGATCACTCACCTCGGCAGGCAGCTTGTCGGGAAAGAAGTCAATGACCTTGTCTGTCAGTGACATCTTGCCATCGGCAATAGCAAGTCCTACAGCGGTAGCAGTGAATGTCTTACTTACTGAGTGGAGCACGTGAGGCACCGTGTCGGCACCCTCGCTCTGCCAGCGGCTATAGACCACGCTGCCGTCGCGGACAATCATCACGCTGTGGATGTCCATCGAGTCGTGAGCAGCCTGCTCAAAGAAAGCATCCATGGCCTTGGCCACGCTGTCGGGAGTTTCTGTACGAGGCAGGTCTGTGGCTTCTGCCGGTCCTTTCACACTGTTCTTGCACGCCGTCAGTGCCATGAGCACCATCACGGCCATCATCATTACCTTTTTCATAATATCTTCATGATTCTGTCTGTTTACCACGGGAAAGTCTCTGGGTCATTGAGTACGTTTGAACGCAGGTTCTGGTTCAGGCCACTGATGGCCATCATGTCGTCATGAGAGATGGTAAAGGCCATGACTTCCTGATTCTCGGCAAAATGACTGGGCTTGGCACGGGGAATGGTTATCAGATTGCGCTGGACAATCCACCGGAGCACAATCTGCGAGACGGTTCTCTGGTATTTCCTAGCCAGCGACTGCAACAGGGGGTGTCCCACCACGTCAATATCTCCCTGGCCGAAAGGTCCCCATGCTTCCACTTGGATGCCCAGTTCGTGGTTAAAGGAGATATTCTCCTCCTGCGTCATCAGCGGATGCACCTCTATCTGATTGATGACAGGACGGATCTGAGCATAGGCAAGCAGCTCTTCAAGATGATGGCGGTTGAAATTGCTCACACCGATGGAACGTAGCTTGCCTTGACGCACATAGTCCTCCATCACCTGCCAAGTGTCCTTCACGCAGTCCTTCACTGGCCAGTGGATGAGCAGCAGGTCTATATAGCTCGTCTTCAGTTTGGCGAGACTCTCTTCAATAGACTGCCGGACTGCCTCCTGCCCCAGTCGCATGATGTCCGTGGCCACCTTCGAAGTAATGAAGACAACCTCACGAGGCACACCACTGTCGGCGATGCCCTGCCCTACTTCCGATTCATTCTCATAGCCCTGAGCCGTATCGATATGACGGAACCCCGATTCCAATGCCAGGCGTACATTCCGGCATGCTGTCTCTCCGCGAAGAGTCCACGTGCCTACACCTATCTGTGGTATCTCCAGACCGTTATTGAGTCTGATGGTCTTCTGATTCATCATGATACGACGGCAATGGCTTCAATCTCGACTAATGCACCCTTGGGCAAAGTCTTGACGGCAACAGCCGAACGTGCAGGACAGTGCCCGGTGAAGAACTCTGCATAGACGGCATTCATATCGGCGAAGTGGTTCATGTCGGCCATGAAAACCGTTGTCTTGACTACGTCGCGCATGGTCAGACCAGCCTCTTCAAGGATGGCCTTGACATTGAGCAGCGCCTGGCGGGTCTGCTCCTTGATGCCTCCCTCAACCAGGGCACCCGTAGCGGGGGCGATAGGAATCTGCCCTGAAGTGTAAACAAGGCTATCTACTTGGATGGCCTGGCTGTAAGGCCCGATGGCAGCGGGTGCCTTTGTTGTATTGATTGCTTTTCTCATATCAGAAGAACTTTACGACGTCATCAAGATTCTTTCTCTCCGGACGGTTAGGCTCCTCAGCCCTGTAGCCGAGTGCGATGACGGCCATGATGGTCTCATTGTCGGGGATAGAGAACAGCTCTCTCAGCTTGTCGGCATCGCGCATGCCCATGATGAGCGTGTCGAAACCCATGGCGCGGGCTTTCAGGATGAGGTAGCAGTCACTCAGACCGTTGTCGTAGGCTCCCCAGCCATCGCCCACCTCGTTGGTCTGGCTGCCCTGGAAGAACCCTGACTTGCCTCGCTCGAAGGCAGAGACAATGAGCACGGGTGCATTCTTGATACGTTCCTTGTTGCCGCCAACCATATCCTGGACAGCCGTCAGCTTCTCCTCGCTAATAGCCACATAATACTTCGTCGGCTGCTGATTGGCCCACGATGGTGCATCCTGTGCCGCCTTGATCAGTTCGCGCACCTCGGCCTCGGAAATCTTCTTCGTGGCATCATAGTTGCGAACGCTTCTGCGAGTGGTGAACACTTCGTCGAACGACGGTGATGTGGCAGTGGCTTTCTCGCTGCTGCCGCCATTGTAACAACTTGTCAGTGATAACAGTGCCATTGCGGCGCTGAAAACGAAATTCTTTGTCATAGTCTTCATTGTTTTTGTGATTATTGTCTGACACGAGGTATGATCATAGTCATTATTTCAACAGGGCTTTCACGTTGGTCACCATGTCCTTGTGCGTCTCATCGGGCTCTGTGAGAGTCGAGGTGAGTTTGATCACGCCAGCCTTGTCTTTCGTAGAGAAAGTGCCGGAGTAGACGATGTCGCTGGCCTGGTAGAGCGTGGCTTCCACCAGGACCTTGTACCTGCCCTGCGGAACGGCCTTGCCCTGCTGGTCGGTAAAGTCCCACGTAAAGGTCTGTGTGCCGCCAGCCTTTGGCGTTGCCCCAGTGAAGCCATCCAGCTGCTCGTCGGTCTGCTCTGCCGCCTTCGAGGCCTTCACCCACGTAGGCACACAGTTGGGACGTTTGACATATCCGCGCATCGGTTCCTCTCCGGGACGGGTGCGACCTTTGGTAGTGTAGGACGTGACGAAGAGGGTCTTGACGACGTCTCCCTTCTCGTTCTCTATCCAAACGGCATACTGGTTGGAGCCGGGACCTGCCTGCTTCTGATAGTCGAACACCACTTCAAGGGTCTTGGCCTTGGCTGCCTTTCCTTGCTGGCTCTGACCCTTGCCACTACTGAGGGCTAGTACGGGTACCACCAGCAACACGGCTGCGAGGGCGGCAATGAATAAGTTTTTCTGCTTCATCATGATAGTCTTTGTTTTTATGGTTTAATGATTTATTTTTGTGTTTTGGCTCGCTGCCGGATGGTGAGGGGAACCAACGTCCAGCATATCATGCTGCAAATTTAATAAATTTGCGGAAAACAGGGAAACTTTACCCAGCAAATACAACAAAGTTTAAGAGAAAAACTCTCTTTTTTTCCCTGTTACCCTGGCTTCGCAGAGCTTTTCTTATTAAATGAACTAACTTCGGACTATGCGCTCGACCTTTGGCCGCTAGCAAGGCAAAGAATCAAGGGGACAGGTTTTTGAAGTGAAATCCATTTTATGGTTTCATTCAAAAACCTGTCCCCTTGATTCTGTTGGCCTCGGCCGTGGGCTCGAAGAAGCCCAGTCCGTCGAGCTTCACGGCCATGCCCATGGCCAGCAGCTTTTTCGCTCCCGTTCACGATGCTGTTCTCATGCCGAGTCACTGCAGTTGACATGCCGAGTGAGCAACGTTCACTTAACGAGCGGATGAGCTCCATGGGGTGACACGGGGATAGGTTCATCGTCACTTGCATCAAGAACGATTGACTAAAGTGACGACGCCCCCCAATGTCACCTGGCGACGGTCGTGGAGCCGAGGGAACACGCAACCCCCGGTTCTAGGCAAGCCAAGCGAACAAGTTCGAGTCTTTAGCGGTGACGCTAGCGTCAGTAGGTTAGGAGGTGACACAGGTTCAGCGTCTTATGACCAAGGCCTTAATAAGGATGGGAAACTTTAGTTACAAAGAGCAGGACTGTACGTCATTATATAAACCGACTTTTCAATTATTATGCATAAAAGAAGCCTATTGGCGGCCTTGTTAGCCGTTTGCTTCGTCACGCTTGCGGCGAAGAATATCTATGTGTCTACTTCTTTCCATGAGCCAGCCACGGAGGGCTTGCGGTTTATATACAGCGAGGACGGTGTAAAATGGGACTCCATCGAGGGCGTGTTCCTGCGTCCTGCGGTAGGCCTTCAGCATGTGATGCGCGACCCTTCTATCGTCCGCGGACCTGACGGCACTTTCCATTTGGTTTGGACATCTTCTTGGCGTGGTGATCGTGGCTTTGGCTATTCCTCCTCCCGTGACCTGATACATTGGAGTCCCCAGCGGTTTGTCTCCACGGGCATGGATACCACCACAGTTAACACCTGGGCGCCCGAGCTGTTCTATGACGATGTGCGCCGCCAGTTTCTGATAGTGTGGGCTTCCTGTGTGCCAGGCCGTTTCCCTGATTATCAGGAGGACCCCAAGAACAACCATCGGCTATACTACATGACTACAAAGGACTTCCAACGTTTCTCTGCGGCGAAGTTGTTCTACGACCCGGGGTTCTCTGCCATCGATGCCACGCTGGTGAAGCGCGCCAAGGATGACTATGTGATGGTGGTGAAAGACAACTCCCGTCCTATGCGTAACATCAAGGTAGCGTTTTCCCGCTCACCTTATGGTCCTTGGGGTGCTGCCTCAGAGCCTTTCACAGAGTCGTTCACCGAGGGACCGAGTACGGCGAAAGTGGGCGAATGGTATTACATCTATTACGACTCCTATCGCCACAGGATCTATGGCGCCCACCGTACGAAAGACTTCAAGACCTTTCAGGACCAGACGGGCACCGTCTCTTTTCCCGTAGGTCATAAGCACGGCACGGTATTCATGGCCGACGAGCAGTTGGTGGAAGGTCTGAAGAAGTACAACCGCGATGTGGTTCACTATACAGGCACGACCATTGCGCGTCCGGAACGTCACGACGGCGGCCTGAAGCCCGTGGTGGGTGTCCATACTATCCAGACCATGCGTGGCAAGAAGCCCTGGACCTATAACCATCAGCCGATGATAGCCTATTGGAACGGGAAGTTCTACCTGCACTATCTGACAGATCCCCGCCACGAGCATGAGGCTCCCGGCAAGACCGTCATGCAGACATCCGAAGACGGCTACAAATGGTCGGACGCCGTGGAGCTCTTCCCTCCCTATCCAGTGCCGGAAGGCTGGACGAAGGCAGGCAAGGACTTTCCTGCCGCCCACAACCTGAAAGCCGTCATGCATCAGCGCGTAGGGTGGTATGTAGCACCTAACGGCAAGCTGATTGCCACTGGCAATTACGGCATCTGCCTGACCATGAAAGACGATCCCAACGACGGCAACGGTATAGGCCGCGTGGTGCGAGAGGTGAAGAAGGACGGCACGTTCGGCCCTGTCTACTTCGTCTATTACAACCATCAATTCAATGAGCGGAACACCATCTATCCCTACTACAAGCGTTCAAAGGACAAGGCATTTGTCGCCGCTGTCGATGCCATGGTGGCAGACCCCATGCAGCGCATGCAGTGGGTGGAGGAGGCCGACCGTGGCGACAAGCTCATCCCCCTGGACAAGCCCTATAAGGCATTCTCAGGCTATACGTTGCCCGATGGCCGTAAAGTGGCGCTGTGGAAGCATGCGGTGACGAGTCTCTCGGCCGATGGCGGGAACACCTGGCGGCTTGTCGACATGAACGGCAACCTAGGCTGCGACCGTGCACCAGGCTTCGTCAACAGCAATGCGAAGATATGGGGGCAGCGGCTCACTGACGGCACATATGCCACAGTCTATAATCCCTCGGAATACCGCTGGCCTCTCGCCATCTCGCTGAGCCGGGACGGACTCGAGTATACCACTCTGAACCTCGTCAACGGAGAGGTAACACCTCTCAGGCATGGCGGCCAATTCAAAAGCTACGGTCCGCAGTATGTGCGTGGAATCCAGGAAAGCAACGGTATACCAAACGACAGCAGCCTCTGGGTGGCCTATTCCAACAACAAGGAGGATATATGGGTGTCGAGAATCCCTGTCCCCGTACGCCAGAACGCCACAACCCATGCTCATCTGGACAATCTCGCCGATTGGAACCTATATGTCCCCCGTCTGTGTCCTATTGTCTTCAGCGATGGCGTACTCACCCTCTCCGACAGCGATCCTTACGACTATGCCAAGGCCGAGCGTATTATTCCTCATACCAAAGAGCTCGAGGTTGAGTTTGACCTCAGCGCAGCACAGACCGGCCACGGCGAGCTGGATATAGAATTCCTCGACGACGGTGGAAACGTCTGCTCTCGTATCGTGGTCGACTCCACGGCCTCCATCCGTGTAAAGGGCGGTGCACGTTTCGGCACCCTGCTGCGCCGCTACGAGCCAGGTACCACCTATCACGTCAGGGCTGTGCTCTCTGCCTCGCTCCATCGTGCCGTCTACTATCTCAACGGCAAGAAAGCCTGCGAGCGGCAGTTCGACACACCTGTGGAGAGCATCTCCCGCATCGTTTTCCGCACAGGCCCGCTGTTCAGCCAGCCCGACATCAACACCCCTGCCGACCAGGATTTCGACATGCCTCTGGCCGATGCCGTGTCCGAGGTGGCAACCTTCCGTGTTGCACGTGTCACCTCACGTTCGCTCGATGCCGATGCCTCGGCTGCCGTCCTGAGGTACGACGACTTCGCCCATTATGCCGAGCATTTCAATGCGATGGAGGACGAAAACATCGTAACCACCATCCCTAATGCAGAATCCTCTAGTTGGATGCGACGGAACATCCCGCTGTTCGACTGCCCCGACGACGACTTCCGCGAGATCTATTATTATCGCTGGTGGACCCTTCGCAAACACATCAAGCGCACTCCCGTGGGCTATGGCATGACAGAGTTTCTCGTACCACGGTCCTATGCCGACCGTTACAACCTCATCGCCTGCGCCATCGGCCATCATGTCATGGAAAGCCGGTGGCTGCGCGACACCACCTATCTTCACCAGATCCTGCGCACCTGGTACTTTGGCAACGACGGGCAGCCCATGGAGCGCATGAACCGTTTCTCCAGCTGGAACCCCTATGCCGTCCAGCAGCTGTTCAACGTACAGGGCGACACCGCTTTCCTCGTGAGTCTCAAACCACGTCTCGAGGAGGAATATGCACGTTGGGAACGCACCAACCGCCTGCCTTCAGGGCTTTACTGGCAGGGTGACGTACAGGATGGCATGGAAGAGAGCATCAGCGGCGGTAGGAAAAAACAGTATGCCCGTCCCACCATCAACAGCTATATGTTCGGCAACGCCCGTGCGCTTGCTGCCATGAATCGCATGACAGGCAACCATACGCAGGCCGCGCTCTACGCCCAAAAAGCCGACACCTTGGCACACCTCATGCTCACAAGGCTTTGGAACCCCCGCCACCAGTTCTTCGAGACCTTGCGTGGCGACACCCTGGCACAGGTGCGCGAAGCCATAGGATACCTGCCCTGGTATTTCGACCTTCCCGACTCCAGCTACGATGTCGCCTGGCAGCAGCTCACCCTCGAACAGGGCTTTGCCGCCCCCTACGGCCTCACCACCGCCGAGCGCCGCCATCCGCAGTTCCGCACTCATGGCGTGGGCAAATGCGAATGGGACGGTGCCATCTGGCCGTTCGCCACCTCGCAAACCCTCACATCACTGGCCAACCTCCTGAACCTCAGGCCACACCAGCCCCATGACACCATCCTCACCAACACCTTCTTCCGCCAGATGCTACTCTATGCCGCCAGCCATCATCACCGAGGACGCCCCTATATAGGCGAGTACCTCGATGAAACCACTGGCGCCTGGCTCATGGGCGACCGCGAACGTAGCCGCTACTACAACCACTCCACCTTCAACGACCTGGTCATCACAGGCATCTGCGGCCTCCGTCCACAGCCCGATGGCAGCATTGTGGTCAGTCCTCTCCTGCCACAAGACCAGTGGGACTACTTCTGTCTCGACGGCATCGGCTACCGAGGCCACGTGCTCACCATCGTCTGGGATCGCGACGGCCAGCGTTACCATCAGGGCTCAGGCCTCACCCTTCTTGTCGACGGCCATGTGGCAGCCCGACGCAACGACTTGGGGAAATTGACAGTTAATCAATGACAACAGATAACAGACCATCGATATGAAAACGAGATTCTACAGGGCCGTGGGGGTGTTCCTCCTCCTCTTCCCGTTCCTTCCCGGGCAGCACCTTTCCTCCTTCCACCTATCTGCCCAGACCTATGAGACCCAGTACCGTCGCCCTGTGAGCCGGGTGATGGAAGACGTAGCACGTCGGTTCAACGTCAGGTTCAAGTTCGACGCCAATGTCGACACCGCCGGCGTCACCCTTACCTATGCCGACTTCCGCATACGTCCCTATTCCCTTGAGCAGACGCTCGACAACATCTGCAAGCACTTCGACTGGAACTGGTGGAAGCAGAGCGGCAACCTCTACAAGATCAAGCGCTATGAGTACGCGCGCCGCCATGAGGACGAGGGACGCCAGCTGCTCCGTTACCTGTCCTCCCTTTACAGCAATGAGCAGCAGTGGGAGCAGCGCCGTGCCCTGCTCAGGCAGGACGTGCGTCGGCTGCTGGCCATCGATGCCTTCCTCGACTCCTGCGTGCCCAGTCCGCGTCCGCTGCTCTCGGCCGTGCGCCGTCACGACGGCTACACCACCCAGAACATCTGTCTCGAGCTCACCCCCGGCCAGCACGTCTTCGGCACCATCTACAGCCCCGATACCCGCCGTTACCGCCGTGACCCCCGTTTCCGCAGCGGCTTCCCCCTCATTATCTGTCCCGACGGCCACTGGCCTTCTCGCTACCGTGCCGACGAGCAGCAGCGGCTGGCCACCCTCGCCCGCATGGGAGCCATCTGTGTCGACTTCGACCTCTACGGTTACGGTCAGTCGGCAGCCGAGGTGGGCGACCACCACACGCCCCGTGCCCATGTCTTCCAGGCCGCCTGCGGACTCAGGCTCCTGGACTATATGCTCTCCGCGCGCAACGATATCGATACCACCCGCGTGGCAGCCTGCGGCGGCAGCGGCGGCGGCACCCACACCGTGCTGCTCTCACTGCTCGACAGCCGCATCACCGCCTCAGCACCCGTGGTTCATGTGGCGAGCCATTTCGACGGCGGCTGCCCCTGCGAGAGCGGCATGCCTGTGCAGCTGGCGGGCGGCGGCACCTGCGAGGCCGAGCTCGCTGCCGTCATAGCCCCGAGGCCGCTGCTGCTGGTCAGCGACGGCGGCGACTGGACTTCCACCACGCCCCAACTGGAATATCCCTTCCTGCAGCGCATCTACGGCTTCTATGGCGCAGGCGAACGCGTGCGCAACGTTCACCTGCCCGACGAGGGCCACGACTTCGGGCCAAACAAAAGGCAGGCCGTCTACCAGTTCTTCATCGACATCTTCCAGCTTGACCCTTCACAGCTCGATGAGAGCCGCGTCACCATCCTGCCCGAGGAACAGCTGCGAAGCAAGGGGATGTGAGACCAGATACTTACTTCCGTTCATGATGTAGATGCCCGGGCGGTTCCTTCGCGTAGGCATGCCCCTCAGGTCGAGCCTCCTGCCGTCCCGCAGCAGCCTGCCCGTGGCGGGAGCCGTTGTCACGCCGTCGGACGTCGGCTTGCCCCCCAGCAGTTTCCATGACCCCAGCCTGACCGTGCCATCGCCCTGCGTCTCGGTTATCACCAGCCGGTAATACCTGAACGCCCTCCCCGCGTTGGCGTTGGGCACGCTGTAGTCGGGGTTCAGCCGTCCGCAGCGTCTCATCAGGTCTACCGCCTCCATCAGCATCATGCCCGACTGCTGTCGCGAGGTGTCGTGCACATCGCCCTGTTCCAGATGGTACTGCCGCGTCCAGTAGGGGTTGACCACAAACCAAGTCTTGTCCACCGCCGACAGCACTGCGGCACGAGCCTGTTCCACCAGCCATTTGCCGTAGCGGTACTGGCGTTCATCGTCCAGACATCCCGACACAATCCACTGGGCCAGATACCTCACGAAGATACCCTTGAACAGTCCGCCGTCGTCCTGGTTGAAGTTCTGGCGCTCGTTCATGATGCCCATGGGGGAATACCACTTGCCGAAGAGCAGCAGGTCGAGCAGCTGCGTGGCAGTGGTGCGATAGTGCTCTTCGCCCGTTATCCGGTACAGCTCCAGCAGACCTCCCACCCATGTGCCTTGGTTGTACGAGAAAGTCACCTCGTGGTCATTGTTGGTGGCATAATCCTTTACCACCCCGTCGGGGAAGCAGCAGTTGGCCGACATAAAGTCATAGATGCGCAGGGCCCAGTCCAAATAGCGCTGCTCGCCGGTCTGCTGGTAGAGCCGTGCCGCCAGTATCATGGCGGGAGCGTTCGCGCAGCTGTTCTTGTACTTTCCGTCGCCGGTCTTGTCCTTGTTCCAGTGCAAGCCGCCGCCGTAGGTGTCGCTCCAAGCGCCGGTGATGTCGTTGAACAGTGTCACCACCTCGTTCCAGTATTTCCGTCTGATGTCGCTACTGATGTCGCATGCCCGCAGCAGTGCCAGCGCCATCCACTCCATGTCGTCGTAGAAGTGGTTGATCAGCGTGTTGCCGTTGCGCATCCTTGCACCCTCCACCATCGCCGCCATCTTTGCGAGCCTTTCCGGCCGTTGCGTCCGCAGATAGCTGTCTATATAGTTGTCCACGCCATGAGCCGCCCACCAGTATCCGCCCCAGTCCTCGTTACGTCTGGCGGCATCGATGGCCCAGTCGGCTATCCAGTAGATGCCCGTGCTGCCCTGGCGTCGTTCCAGCTGCTCCTCGCAGAATCTCATCATGCGTTCTGCCACCTCGCCGTAGTCAATGTGTGCCCCTGCCGCCCCCGGCACGTAAAGCTGCTCATAGTGGTCTATGGCCATGGAGGCGGCATAGTGCTGCAGGTCGAGTGTCACCCATTGGCTGCGGTCGTTGTTTGCCATGAGTTCCCAGCAGCAGGGACGGCTGTTGCGCTCGGCGTTGCCAGTCATTCCCAGTGAATAGGCGCTGACCACGGCAGGCTCCTTCAGTTCATATTCGAACCATGTGTTGATCAGCCCGTTGTAGCGTCGTTCACCGTTGAAGTTGTCTATCTGCTGCCGGTCGGCATCGGCTATCACAGCCATGGTGGTGGGGTCGTTGTCGTTGAGGTTCTCCGTGAGCCGTGCCTTGGCGGGTCCCTTGAGGGTGCCGCTGACCACGTCGGGCGTGTCGCCGTCATGACTTTCGGGATAACCGAACAACTGGATTTCGGCCACCCTCAACCCGCTGCTGCCCGAGCTATTCTTCAGCGCCAGTTTGAACCATTCGTAAGCCCCGCTATAGGGAGTGTTCACCTGCTGCACACCAAATCTCCGGTCAAAGCCCAGCTGCAGGCTTCTCACCAGTTTCCACTGCTGGCCGTCGTTGCTCACATAGACAGCCAACTGCTTGAGGTCTTGTTGTTCATCGTCGGCGCTGACCACGGAGAGTCCTCTCAGCACGTATTTCCTCCCTGCCCTCATCACAATCTCCTCGTTGCCCTTCAGCTGTGGCAGCTGTATGGCCGTGAGGTCGTCCTTGTCGAAGAGCGGTGTCAGGTCAGCGTCGAACCCTGCTGTCTGCATGGTGCAGTCGTCGGTGATGCTCCAGTCAGCCAGGTTCTTCTGAGCCCACAGGGGCAGCACGGCAGTCAGGTGAATCAGCATCACCCATAATCCAAATTCCACCTTTCTCATTTCGCCTTCCTCCTTTTCCCGTTCAGGGCTTGCCTGCCCGTAGCCTTTTCCGCGTTGGATTCCATCCGACCTTTTCTCGCCATGGCAGAATTGATGCAAGCATCATTCTGCTCATCTGGCTTAACGAAAACGTTCCTATCCATTAGGACTCTCATCCAGAATCCTCCTATTACCGACCGTGCCTTGAATCCCACGGCCTGAGCGGTCTTGGTGTCGTACCAGTCACTGACAGGCACCCTGCTTTCGGTCTCGTTCATGTATCTGTAGACGGGTTCCATCATCTTCAGGAAAGTGTCGCGGCTCTCGGCCATGGCGGCCGTCCATAGTATCCAGTCGTTTTTCGAATAGTCTTTCCTACAGTCCAGGGGCAGTCCGTAGGTTTGCTGCTGGGTGAGATAATAGTTGATCTCGCGTATCATGACCTCCTCGCCGAATATCCCCGTTTGCCACAGCCGGTCCCACACCATGTTGTATTTCTGACTCCAGGTGCCCGGACGGTCGAAAGCCAGCCGGTAGTGGTCGCCGTCGAGTGCCGCCAGCTCCCATTGCCGCGCCATGGCCTTGGCACGCTCCATGTATTGCTCTGCCCGCTGCTCAAGTCCTTTCAGCCTAGCCATTGCGGCATATCCCGCAACGCCCATGATGGCCTTGACTGCGAGGTTGGCGTTGTGGGCCCAGTGACCAGCGAAGTCATCGGTACACAGCTGTTCCTCAGGGTCCTGGCCGTGTTCTGCCAGATAGTCTGCCCATGTGGTGACGATGTCCCAGTATTTGTCCACAAAGGCCGTGCTGGCATCCTGGCGGCACAGCTCTGCCGCGAGAATCAGCATGTTGCCGGCCTCTTCTATCGGCATGTCGGCACCATATGCCTGTCCGTTGGCTATGGGGTAGGTGCCTAGGTCGTGAGCCGGGAAGGGTTTCGTCCATCGTCCGCTGTAGGTGTAGTTGAGTATTGAGGTCATCATGGCTTTCTGCAGTTCAGGGTTGTAGCAGAGCAGTAGCGGTGCTTCCGGATAGGTGAGGTCAACGGTGTTGACGCATCCGTTGGAGTTGTTCTCTTTCGAGAAGAAGAGCAGGTTGCCCTCATCGTCCTGGAACAGTTTGTGTGCTGCCATGACGTGGCGGTACACTGCCGACAGCATCTCGGCATAATGCTCGTTGCCGGCCTTCAGCGCATCGTCGTAGATACGTCGGTCCATTTCGCGGCATCGTTGCATGATAGCGGCATACTCCACCTTCATGCGTTTCATGAGCTGCACGATACCGACAGTCCCTTTGTGGGCCCAATAGGCCTTGTATCGCCTGAACATATATTCTATGTCTTCCACCTCGTCGTACCCTATCATGGCATAGCTGGCAGCGCCGCTGGTCAATCCGAAGTCGTGCCAGTAGCACAGCAGCGGCCTCTGTGAGCCGTCCCGGCATTCAGCCCTCTGTGAAATGCTTTCTATGCATCCCTGGCTGGCAAAGCTGCCGAGTGCCTGTTGGGCAGTGGCAATGGCTGTCTGCCCGTTGACAGCAGGCAGATAGAGGTATCCCCAGTCAATACAGATGCCGTCGCCCTTTTTGGCCAGTATGGGTTGTTCTATGGTGCCGCACCTCACATACTTAAATTCCTCATCGCCACCAGCTACCAGACGCGTGGGCTGGTCGGGGTTGGCAACTGCCAGCAGCGGCGAAGCCGTCAGCAGCAGCTGCACGTCGTGTTTCTGTCCGTTGGCAGATCGCACCTCATAAGATATGTAGTTGACAGGAGCCGACAGCAGGTCGTAGTCGTCAATCAGCATGGGTGCTGTGAATACCACGTTGAGCGTCACGTCACCACAGTCAAACTGATAGTAAGTGCTTGTTGCCATCACGCTGACCGACCTCTGCCGGGCAGGAGTGGCAGGCTGCCTCTGGGCTCCCATCCACTGATACACTTTGCCGTCCACTCTGAGGAATCCCTCCAAGGGCTTCTCCTCATGAGTCCAGTGGAGGGTGGCGCCTTCGTTCAGCTGGTCGTATGGCGACCAAATGCTGAAATAGGGGTCGTTTACCACCAGCGGTACCGAGGGCAGTCGCAGCGCAGTGGGGCGATAGGGTTCGAACAGTGTTGCCGGCAGGACCGTAGGGGCTGCCCAGAGCATCAGCAGGATACTAACGAAATGTGCATGTTTCATTTTTTTCTTTTTAGAGTTGGAAAGGTTGGTTTTTGGTTGCAAAGTTACACCTTTTTTCTTATTGATGCATGGAATTAATGAAAAGTATAACGTTTGCCTCTATGCTGTCATGTCCTTATCTGTTGACTGTCAGCTGCTTAACTGCCCTGTTCACCTCCACCGTTGTATAACACAAATAGAAGCTTCGGAAGCAAGGCAATCAGTCTGATGCACTGTCTTTTTTGTTACCTAAGACGTTGAAGGCGTCTCCGCTCAGATGGTGACGCTTTCAGTGTCAGTGGTTCAAAGGCTTTCATAGTATGTTTTACTTTGATTCTCTCATTACCTACCTTACCATCAGTGGATCTTCGACAAGTCTCGTGCTCGAAGAATCAGGGGGACAGGTTTTTGAATGAAACCACAAGAATCATGGGGACAGGTTGTTTGAAGTGAAATCCATTTCATGGTTTCATTCAAAAACCTGTCCCCCTGATTCTTCCCTGTCCCCCTGATTCTTCAAAAGAAACAGCCCTGGGAATCACTTCCGAGGGCTGTCGCGGTTATTGAAATAAAATGATTTCTAAAATAAGGAGCCACTTGCTCCGTCTTTTGTTATCCTTCAGGCAATCTCTTTCACCTTGCCAATAACCTACTGAAAAACTAACCAATCTTTAACCAATAACTAAAAACCTAAAACTATGAATATTATTACTAACCTAAAACAATCTTTTTTATGAAAGTCTAAGTACTTGCCGTCGTCCGGTTTTCCTTTTGACGATGCAAAGGTACGACTGTTTTCGCACACAGCCAAGGTTTTTTATTGGTTTTTCTCTAAAACAAGTGTTTCTTTTGACCTAAATCAAGTCGTTGTGCTCGCGCACATCAGTTTTTTATCTCTAAAGTAGTCTGTTCTCTGCGGAAATAGTTCTTAGTTGCGTCAATGGCTATCAGTACGCGGTCGCTGCCGCGGAGGTATGCACCGTCAAGAGTGAATTCAGCGGTTTTATTATCATATTCTCCCAGGAAGAGCAGGGTTCCGTCGGCAGGATTCATCTGCCACACCAGTTTCTTCCCACCCGAAATCCGTGACAGGTCAATCTGCATGGGTTTGCCGCTATAGTTATAGACAAGCAGGAAGTCCTGTCCCCGTAAGGCGATAATGCGGTCATATCGTTCACCGTTCTTGCCGGCAATGACGTTCTGATCGGCCTGTGCCTGAGTAAAGGGCAGGCTCATCATCAGGTACTTCAGGTATTTCATCTGCCGATAGCCAGGATCGTTGAGCGCGTCCCACCAGGCTTTTTCAGCGCCGAACGACCCGAGGACGCCGGGCCTCATGAACTGCATGATGGAGTTGTGGCCGTAGGTATGTCCGAAACACCCGGCAAAGACGGCCCAGTAGGCATAGCGGCGCACGTCGTAGTCCTGCCAGCGTGGGGCGTTGAAGTCGTGCAGACCTTGCGGAATATCCTCGTAGGAAGGCTCGCCGTCGATGACCGGTTTCTGGCTTCCCCTTACCTCGCGTCCCGCTATCTGCTCATCCTTGTTGCCCCAGCTCATGCCCACATATCGCCAGTTGTCCTCCTCGGTGTTGTCCTTGATGGTGTAGTCGCCGTCGCCGTTGCGCTGCCCATAGCATCGGTGTCCGCTCTGGAACATGTTGAAGTCCAACCATTCGCGGTCGTTATACCACCAGGCACTGGTCGTACGCCCGCGCGGATGGAACGTCATGAGATGCTGTGCATCGGCCTTGCGGATGGCCCGTGCCAGTGCATCCCACGACTCCATGCCCTTGTCGCCCATGATGTCGCCGCCAATCATCCAGATGATATTGGGCTTGGAGCGATAGCGCTCCCCGAGGAACCGGCCGTACTTCGCCGCCTTCTCCGGTGTCATCTTCTGGATCTGCGACCCCCAGATGCAGTCCATGGCAATATAGATGCCCTGTGAGGCGGCAAAGTCCACGATGTAGTCCAGGTGGTCCCAGTAGCCGTAGGCCTCGCCTTTGTCAAACTTGTCGCAGTCGAACGACTCGTCGTTGGCCTGCGCACCATATATATTATAGGTAGGGATGGCACAGAGCACCTGTATCTGCTCTACGTTGTATCCCTCCTCGCGTTCGCGTGTAAGGAAGAGCTCCACCTCGTCGCGGTTCAGCCTCTCGGGCATGAGCCACGACGTGTTGCCGAGCCAGAAGAACGGCTGTCCGTTCTCGTGAACCAGGTAACGGTGGTTGTCCGATACTTTCAGCTTGCCGTTGTCCCACGGCTTGTGCGTTGAGGCAGCCGCTGCGCCAAGCTGCAAGCCTACGGTCAGCGTCACCATGAAAACCAGCTTTCGCCACATGTTCTTGGTCATCATCATGTTCTTGACATTACATTGTTCCACCGTCATTACTTACGTCCGCTCTGCACTATCAGCGTCTGTATCTCCTTGTTGAAGTCATCGGCCTGCAGCAGCTGCTCAATGGTGAGGTGCATCCTGTAGCGCCAGTAGTGGCGTGGGTTGGCAGGAATGTTGATGCGCTCGGCATTCTCGTCGGGCAGCCTCAGCCGTTCGTCCGTCGACAGCCAGTCCTGCAGCGAGAGCAGGCAAAGCATGGAGGGCGAGGTGAGATGGCGGCTCACAATGTCCTTGGCCAACCATCCCGGCAGCGGATGGGGAGCCTCGCCACCGCGATAGAGCATCGTGGTGAAGTACTCCTGCGTCTGGGCGGCATCCTCGTCCCACCACTGTCTCAGCGTAGGCATGTCGTGAGTAGAGATGGTGCATACCGAGCGGTAGGGATATTGCGACAGATGTCCGAACCTCACCTGTGGGTTCTTGGGCATGGACTGGATCTCGAGCGAGAGGATCCTCAACTCGTTCATCACCCAAGGCACGCAGTCGGGCACCATGCCGAGATCCTCAGCACATACCAGCATCCTCGTGGCCTGAGTCAGACGCGGCAGCTTCTTCATGGCCTCCGTATACCAGTAGTGGTTATTGCGGCGGTAGAAGTAGTCGTTGTACAGGCGGTTGAAGCTGTTCTTCTCGTCCTCGGTCAGTTTCTTGTAGGCATCCTGGTACTGCACGGCAATGCGCGGATGCCAGCGGTCGGAGCGTTTGTGGTCGACGAGGAACAGGTCGTCATGTCCCTCGATGCCGTAGGCCTCTATCTCCTCGCGGCTCAACCCCAGTGCCGGGCTGAACTGCCCCATGAGACCCGACTTCTCGGGCACGGGGATCTCCCAGATGCGGAAGAATCCCAGCACATGGTCTATGCGGTAGGCATCGAAGTACTCTGCCATCTTGCGGAATCGTCTCACCCACCACTGGCAGCCGTCCTTCAGCATCTCGTCCCAGTTGTAGGTGGGGAAGCCCCAGTTCTGCCCGTCGGCCGAGAACGGGTCGGGCGGTGCTCCTGCCTGTCCGTTCAGGTTGAAGTACTTCGGCTCCACCCAGGCCTCCACGCCGTCGCGTGAAATACCAATGGGGATGTCGCCCTTCAGTATCACCCTGTGCTGGCGAGCATAGTTATGGGCATCGTGCATCTGCATGTCCAGGTAATACTGCACAAAGTACCAGAACTGCATCTCTTTCTTCGCCTTGGCCGAGGGGTGTTCGGTGGCGGCAGCCAGCGTGGCTTCCTCGGGCCATTCCCCGAACACCGCCGTGCCATAGAGGTCGCGGTAGTAGCTGAAGGCAGCATAAGGCAAGAGCCACTCCTTGTTCTGTTCAAAGAACAGCTTGTAGCTCTCGCGGCGGCTCACGGAGCCCCACTCCTGCTGGAACAGCTGTCGCAGATAGCCCATCTTCGCGTCGTACACGCGTTCATAGTCTATCTGAGGCAGGGCGTTCAGCTCCAGTCGCAGCTGCTCGTAGTGGTTTCTGATAGCCTCGTCCTTGATGGCAGGCATCTGTCGGAAGTCACAGAACTGCGGATGCAGGGCATAGATGCTGATGGCATTGTAGGGGTAAGAGTCCTGCCAGGTGTGGGTGTTGGTTGTGTCGTTGATGGGCAGCACCTGCAGTATTCGCTGCCGAGTCTTGTCACACCAGTCAATCATCAGCTTCAGGTCGCCGAAGTCACCCACGCCGAAGCTTCCCTCAGAACGGAGCGAGAACACCGGTATCACCGTGCCAGCTCCCTTCCACGGATAAACCGGGAACCACGCCTGCGGCAGTTCGTAGACCACCACCTCGCCCTTCTCCATGGGCGGCAGACAGATGGTGCGGTTCATTCCATTCTCCCAGACGGGAGTCACATCGTTTTCCTCGTCCAGCACCACGAACTTAAATTCGAACGTATCAGGCAGCACGTCGGCATTGAGAGAGATGACCCATTCGTTGCAGCTGTGCTCGGTCATGGTCCTTGCCCCCAGCGCCTCCCAGCATCCCAGCGCCTCGGTACTGCCCAGCATGGCGAGCCGTTCGTTGGAGCGTAGCTGCGAGGCACGCACCTTGATGCGTACGGTGCGATCGTAGTCGGTGGCCACGCTCTGGTTGCACCTTCTTGCCGCCACGCACTCAGTAAATGCCGAGGAGTACATGTAGGAATCCTCAGGAATGTCGTTCCAGTGGTCGTAGATGGTGTAGCGTGCACCCTTGTTGGCAGCCAGTTCCAGCCGGTGGGGAGCCACCAGCCATTCGTGGCGCAGCTCCTGGTCGCCTCGCACCAGCGTGTAGTAATAGTCGATGCAGGAACAATCCTTCTCGGCTATCGTCAGCTGGCAGCTCCAGTGCAGTCCGTCGGCCGTCGACATTTTGTGTCTTGCTACCACATCACCGTTGCTCTGCTTCGGTCCCTCCACATTGTTTGCCGATGCAGACGGGCTTTCAGCCCCTACCCCGTGGGTAAGGATGTTCAGCATCAGTTCCTCGCCGAACGTAGTTTGATACTCCAGATTGAATAATAGTTTCATGCTTCTTTACCTTAGTTATTGTTCTTTTTCGCAAAATTACATAAAATCTGCCTTCATTGTTCCTTTTCGCGCGTAATATTGCCGAATTGCGAATGCAAACGTTTGCATTTGCACACCCCCTTCACCCCGAGTCAGAAGGTCAGCGACCGGGTGAACGGTCAAGCCGGAACCAATATTTCAGTATTAATCGGCCTTTCAAACATTGATAGTACAGAATGGCACAAAACTCAGATTGTTTAGGAAATTATCATAGTAACACATTGACGTAATAAGAGTCGCCACTCAGGACTCGAACTTGTTCGCTTGGCTTGTCCAAGAACCGTAGGTCGGAACGACCTGAGGATAGAAGGGAAATGTTCACATCAAACCTTGCGGGGTAGCCCTAGCATGCTGATGGGGCAACCCCTCGGGGTGCATGGCGGAGGTCGTGGGGCCGGGGGTGCATGCACCCTCTACTGCCGAGGGGAGACGCTCTGCGTCTGATGACCAAGGCTTTGTTAGATTGCTGCTTTCAAAATCTGATTTAACTCTTGGTGCTGTTGCCATGTTGAACCCGAATCGGTCATTAGCGTTATGATGAAAACAGACTTTATTTTGGAACAGATGTCCTGCAGCTTTGAGTGCGCAATGGAGTTCCATTGTCATCGAAAAGCGGCGGGACAGATGACAAAAGGAAAGCTTGTTAGCGCATGACAGCCTAATGACCGATTTGGGTTAAAAGAGCACAGGTTGTTGCAATTTGAGCTGTTTTCCATCACCATTTTTTCTGTTTTCACCTACATACCTACATGCATTTGATATATCTTCTTGTGTTTTAGTGAATTAGTATGATTAGCCACATACATGTTAACTACATATTAACTACATATTAACTACATATCGCCTACATCATCTCTAACAACATATTACCTACATCATCACTAACTACATAATGACTATAAACGTCAAACAGGTTTTAGATTATAACTGAAAAGTGTACCACTTTCCAATTGCCAAGTGATACACTTTTCAGTTGCCATATACAAGCTGGCTGAAAGCAAGGGGTTTAATCCCATTCCGCTCCAATCGTAGCAGGCATTCACCGCGGCTTATCTTTGTTTCAAGCGATATTTTCTCTAGAGAATTTGACGCTTTAAAGCCTGTTTAGTAATCGTAAGTACCCATTGCGCTGCAGAAATCTCTAGAGAATTCATTTACTACTCCCGTCCTGAATAGTTGCTAACCAGTATCTTCCATCGTTCCAGAGCCCATTAAACCCGAATCGTTCATTAGCCTAATGATGAAAACAGCCTTCATTTTGGAACAGATATCCTGCTGATTTGAGTGCGCAATGGGGTTCCATTGTAATCGAAAAGCGGCGGGGCAGATGACAAAAAGAAAGTTTGTTAGCGCATAACAGCCTAACGACCGATTCGGATTAAAACTATAGGAAGTACCGGTTTTGTCAGGATTATTGTGGATAATTCTTTTTCGGTGCCGGACTTAGCGTTTCTCTTCAAGTAATCTAACGCTGATAACTAGGCATGTCAGTGGCTCTCATCCAGTAAGAGAGCGACGTTTACCAAGCAAGAGAATCCTCATTGGAAAAGAGAGTCTTCGATTTCTGATTTTCCAACCCTTGACTGTCCATCCCTAGGTGCTCAGGTTCTCTGATGGGAACTGTCAAAACTTCTGTCATTGATCGTGTGTTGTTTTATGTAGGCGACTAGGTTGTTTTATGTAGGCAACTATGTAGTTTTATGTAGGCAACTATGTAGTTATATGTAGTTAATATGTAGTTATTATGTAGGTGGAATTATCATTTAAATGGCTTGCAATCAGAGTTATACACACATACTATGTAGTTATGTAGGTACTTTTACGAATTTCGGCGCTTATCTATTTCCTGTCTGACCATAATGATTCGGCGGGGCTTCTTCCAGTCCTGTGCCTGATAGCCACAAATGCCAGCAGTGGATGATGCGACTTGCGCCACACCTGGCTCCTGTGAACAAACCGTATATAGGTTGCTCAGGACTCTTGCCCCGATTGGAACCCTGTTGAGGCAGTCCAACGGATGACAAGGCTTCTTTGAAGTGACAATTGTCAAGCATGTTGTAAAGCAGCGACACACCACCAAAGGTTGTTATCTCTTTTGCCGTGAAGGCTATCTCCAGGTCTTTCATCATAACATTGGCTCTTAAACCGTGGCAAAAGTTAATAAATAACTGAATAACAACCAAATACAAAAACTATTTTCTAATGGCGGCCATTAGAAACGGCTCAAAAACAGTCTAACGACCGATTGGGGTTGAATGATTTTCTTAGAGATTTTGTGAGATTACGAGACCATTAAGGCCGACCATTGCAGCCATCATGCCTGTGTGGCCGAGTTGTGACAGTTGTAGCGGTGATGAAGGTCTTGCTGGCTATCTATTTGATGGAGAGATACAACTCATCGCCTCGTTTTGTACCAGCTCCCTAGGTAGGATTATCACTTTCAGCCGTTCATACCATATCTTGGATGAGCCGTTGACATGCCGCTGGGTATGGCCGCTGATCATGTAATAGTTGGCCGTATACTGATCTAGCATGTTGAGGAACACGCTTTTGATGCGTGAACACTTCTCGTTGATGGAATTGTTCAGCGGATCTGTCAGCATGTCCACACTTTCCTTGATGATCTGCTTGTCCATAAAACGGGCTGTCGCCATATAATAGTCAAGCAGCTCATCGCGGAAATCGCGTAACCGTTTGAACTCTATTCCCTCCGGGTGGGCAAGAAACAGCAGATAGACCGCCTTGTGGACGGGACTCATCTCCACTTCTTTATTCCCATAGTCAACAAGAAAGAACCGATAGTCCTTGGTTATCCGCAACCTGCTTAAACGGTTTTTAGCTGCCTCTAAACGCAGATTCTCTATAATGGGTACACCTATGGAGCGCAGCAAAAGGTCGTTGCGCCCTGCCTTGACAAGTTCCTTCACCAGCAAGGACAATTCTGCTGCTATGGCTTCCGGCGTTCTGTCTGTCATCAGGAAAAATGATCAATCATCCGTGTCCTTGAGAAAATTCGTAATCCAATCTCTGACCTTGTCTTTTATCATCGACGGCTTCACAGCTACATGTGGCTCGGGTTCCGGGGCAGGCTCTACCACAAATTCGGGTTCCGAGACAGGCGCCTCTATAGGTTTCGTTATTGGTCTGTAAAGCTGGGAAATAAGCCCTTCGTAATAGGCATCATCCTTCTGCTCATCGTCAATGTTCTGCTCTTCCTCCATCCCGGTTGCCAAGATGGTCACCTTGGCATCCTCGCCGATCGTGTTGTCTGTTGATATGCCCCAGATCACCTCAACATAGGGGTTGAGGTTGTTGAAGAAATCATCTATTTCCAACATCTCTGGCACCATGATGGGGTACTCCTCACTCGAATAGATATTAAAGAGTATACGCTTGGCCTTGCTGACGTCGTTGCCATAGACGAGCGGCGAATGCAGCGCATTCTGTATGGCTCGCTCCACCCGTTTCTCGCCGCCAGCCCTTCCCATAGCCATTATGGCACCTCCACCTTCACGCATCGTAGACTCCACGTCACAGAAGTCAAGGTCTATGCCGCCGTTACTATTGACGGTGATCAGTTCCGATATGCCAGTCACTGCTTCCTTCAGGATATTGTCAGCCCTGGCGAACGACTCTTTCACGGATATCGGCGTGTCGGCATATACATCGCAGAGCCGTTCATTATTGATGATGAGAATGGCATCGACATTCTTTCTCATCTCGTCCACACCTTTCAGCGCACGAATGATTTTCTGGTTCTTCTCAAAACGGAAAGGGATGGTTACGATTCCGATGGTGAGCATACCCATCTTCTTTGCCACGCTGGCAACGACAGGTGCTGCCCCCGTACCCGTTCCTCCACCCATGCTGGCGGTGATGAATACCATCTTGGTACCATCGCTCAGCAGTTTCTCAATATCATCAATGTTCTTCTCTGCCTCTGAACGGCCTTTCTCAGGTTTGCCGCCTGCACCGAGCCCTTCGCCCAACAGAATTTTGGTTGGGACAGGCGACGGAGCCAGTGACTTGCTATCTGTGTTACACACGGCAAAGGTGACACCAGGTATCTTTTCGTCGTTCATGTTCCTAACGGCATTGCATCCTCCGCCACCAACGCCGATCACTTTGATAATGCCCTGCATTTTGTCCTCAACAGGACCGAAATCAATCATGAAGTCTTCGCCCATATTACTCTTGTTTTTCTTCTCGCGGCAAAATTACAACCTTTTTCCGTCATATCCAAATTTCCACAAGGCTTGCAGCTGGATGCTGCAGTTGTTTTCAAGTTTTGAAGATATTGAGAAACATGCAGGGATCAGGCTCTTCCGGACAGCTCTGCTTCTGGTTGGATGCCATTGTACGCTTCACTATCTCTTCATGGGCGTGCTTTTTGTGTCTTTGGTCAAGAATATCTAAAACTGCTTGCTGGTCAGTAACGTCTATTGAATCCAAAACGCTCCTGTACTCAGAATCGATATTTTTCAAACAATGCTCCTTTATGAATCTACGTTTGTATTCCTCATCCTTCGGATGGTAAATCTCGTCTACATTCCCATAGTCTTTGATGAAGCTTTTTGAAACCTTATGGATCCATTCACTCAGACTTTCCATAAGGTCAAAGTCATCAAGTTCATCTCTGACGACATTGAACAATGCTTGCATGATAGGGGTATCGAATATAGTGAGACTAGGGATACTCAAATCCGAATCAAGGGCTTTCCATGCCCTGAACTGATAGACTCCCTTGCTTAGCTTGTATAATATGAGGAAGAACAAATCCCACACCCCGGCTTGCGGAATGACTTTTCCGTTGTGAAGCCAGACAGACAGCAGATCTGCTTCGTTCAGCCTTGTCAAGTCTAATACAAAATCCTCTTCACCGGCTAGCCGTTGATATAGAAAGAAATAGTTTCTTCCTTCACTCAGGCTCACAAATTCCTTCTTCAAATAAGCTACCGGGCAGAACCTGATGACAAGCCACGACAAATGTTTCTCATGATACCGCTCCCATAGCTCTTGGAGGACGGGTATAAAACAGTCATCCCAGACACTGTACAATCTTCCGTAAGCCCATTCCCTGTCGGTCTTGCCTGATTGCAGGAAGGCGAACAAGATCTGTTTCTGGTATCTCCAGTCCAAACCATAGAATCGTCTTTTTATTTCCTGGCGCGATGCTATCACTTTGCCACCGCCCTTATCCATGTATCGCTTAATCACCATGGATATAGGCGCATTGTGTCTCACTTCTTCATAATGACTATTCCACATACCACTCGTATCCGCAGCCATTGCACTGGCAATAGCCATCGTCGTAGATGGTTACTTCGTCACACCCGCATTCGGGGCAATACACTTCTTTGTCGTTCATAATGGGTTTGTTGTTCCGATTGTTGTAATCAGTATGAATATATGGGTGATGTCTCTACAGGAAAAGGTCGAGAGGGATGTTCTGTCAGGTCTGCTCGAGGAACTCACGGATGGCCTCGACCAGCAATACGTTCTGTTCGGATGTCTGGGCAGAAACGCGGAAGCAGTTGTTTCCCAGCCCGTAGAAATTGGAGGCGTCGCGGATGAGGATGCCATAGCGGTCGATGAGCCACTGCTTGAGCTCGCGGGCGGAAAGGTTTTCCAGGTATCCTAACATGAAATTGGTTTCCGACTCGACGAACAACATTCTCCCCAGCTGGTTGAGCTCTTCGTGGAGCCGCGCTGCCTCTTCCAGGTAGCCGTTACGGTCGGGTATCACTTCGACATGGTTGCTCACCAGGTACTCGCCTGCCTCGATGGCAAGGGCATTGACCGTCCAGGGCTGACGGATCATGCGCAGACGGTCGACAATGATGGGTGAGGCGGTGATGTAGCCGAGGCGCAAGCCGGGGATGCAATAGCGCTTGGTCATGGAATGGAGCAGTATCAGGTTGGTGCAGTCCTGCATCTCGCAGGTCTTCAGCATGGGCTGCAGGGTGTAGTCCTCGTAGGACTGATCGACCACGAAGACGTTCTCGCGCTGCTGACGGACGATGTGGCTGATGAGCTCTTTCTGCATGACATAGCCCGTGGGATTGTTGGGATTGCATATCCAGAAGAGCCGCCGGTCGGGGGTGTGGTTCAGCTCTTTGTTGTAATAGGTGACGACGTGCCCGTGGGCCATGGCGGCATCGGCATATTCGCTGAACGTGGGCTGAGGGATGATGGAGGTGTAGCCACGGTAAAGCTGGGCTATGAGGTAGATGGCCTCGGTGACGCCTGCGGTGACGAGTACCTGCTGGGGGGTGATGCCTTCTTCTGCTGCTAGCAACTCCTCGAGGCGGCGTGCCTCGGGCTCGGGATAGGATCTGATGACATCGAGGCTAGATGCCAAATGGGCCTTCAGTCCTGAAAGGTCGGCAAAAGCCGGAATGTTGGAACTGAAGTTGTACTTGATGTTGCTGCCATATCGGTAGGTATCGTCTCCGTGTCCGAATATCATTGTGCTCTTTTCCTTTATGGTTTCACATGGCTTTGACGGCTTGTGTCTGCACGGTCTCAGCCTTTCACTCTGATGCTCATGGATTGTCTGTCGAACGTCACCTGCTCACGGTCGATGAACGCCGAGAGGATGCCTTTGTCGGCCAACTGACGGGCTGTGCCTACGTGGAGCCCGTTGTGGCGGTCCATGAGCCACAGCATGTCGGCAGTCTGCAAGGCCAGCTCCATGTCGTGGGTGGAGAGGAAGACGGTCTTGCCGGCCTGGCGGCAGATGCGCCGCAGCAGCAGCATGGTCTCTACCTTGGTGGGATAGTCGAGGAAGGCGGTAGGCTCGTCGAGCAGCACCACGGGGGTCTGCTGTGCCAGCGCCTTGGCTATCATCACTTTTTGGCGCTCTCCATCGCTGAGGGTATCGACCTGACGATGGCGCAGATGGTCTATGCCTACAAGGCTGATGGCTTCGTCGACAATGCGGCGGTCGTCGGTACCCAGCCTCCCCCAGAAATCGGTATAGGGGGAGCGTCCCAGGCCTACCAGTGCCGACACAGTCATGTTGCGCAGGGATGGCTTCTCGGTCAGCACGACGCCGATGAGCCGGCTCAGCTCCTGAGGACTGTAGCTGTCGATGCTACGTCCCATGAGCAGTATGTCGCCGCCCAGACGGGGCTGGAAGGCCGAGAGGGTGCGCAGCAGCGTGGACTTGCCAACGCCGTTGGCTCCTATCAGACAGGTGAGCTGTCGGCTGTTGATGGCAGCATCGATGCCTTGTGCCACTACCTTGAGTTCGTTCTTGGTTCTGTAGCCTATGCTGAGACTGCTCAGCCTGATGGTTGGTTCGTTCATTAGACGGCTGCAAAAATACGCATATTTTTTGAAATAACCATGAAAAAAGCGGATAATTATTTTGACAACGCTGTTTATGCCAACTGTCTTCTACAGTTTTCAAGTATCTGCATGAGTTCTTCCATGGTCTCGGCGCGGAGCATGGCTATGCGTGTCGATCGGAAATTGGGGATGGACTTGAAGATGGGTGTGGCTGCCAGATGGCGGCGGGTGTGGAGGATGCCTCGCTTTTCGTCTATGCGCTGCACATTGATGCGGAGCTGCTCTTCGAGGATGTCAAGTTTCTGACTGAACGTGAGCTGCTCCCTGCTGAATATCCAAGGGCAGCCGAAGGTGGCACGACCTATCATGACGCCGTCGACGCCGTAGCGTTGGAATGCTGCATCGGCCTCGTCCAGGGAGTGGATGTCGCCATTGCCGATGATGGGGATATGGATGCGCGGATTGGACTTCACATCACCTATCAGTGTCCAGTCGGCCTCTCCTGTGTACATTTGTGAACGGGTGCGTCCGTGAATGGTCAACGCTTGTATGCCGCAGTCCTGCAACTGCTCGGCGAGGGTGGTGATGATGAGCTGCTCGTGGTTCCAGCCCAGACGGGTCTTGACGGTGACGGGCAGTTTCACCGCCTGCACTATCTTCGTGGTGATCTCGAGCATCTTGGGTACATTCTGCAACATGCCTGCACCGGCTCCCTTACCTGCCACTTTCTTGACAGGGCAGCCGAAGTTGAGGTCGATGATGTCGGGACCTGCTGCCTCGACAATCCTGGCTGCCTCGACCATGGCATCGACGTCGCGTCCATAGAGCTGTATGCCCACTGGCCGCTCATCGTCGCTGATGGTGAGTTTCCTGACTGTGGAGCTGACATCACGGATGAGTGCCTCGGCACTCACGAACTCTGTATATACCATAGCCGCGCCAAATCGCTTGCACAGCTTCCGGAAACCTATGTCGGTGACATCCTCCATTGGTGCAAGGAGCACTGGCCGTTCGCCTAAGTCTATCGGTCCTATCTTCATGGATTGCTTGCTTTTTCTTCTTTACGCTAACAAATGGTAACTGCCGCCTGCCAAAGGTCGCACTATTCCCTTCATCTCTAATTGGAAGAGGAGTGCGTTCAGCCGGCCTATAGGGAGGTTGGTTCTCACGGAGAGCATGTTCTGTTGCAGGTCGCCGGCCTGCTGCAACTGTGTGACGATGAGCTTCTCTTCTTCTGTGAGCTCGGGGAACAGCTGCCGTTCTATACCCGTTGCCACGGCCTTGGCTCTTGTCGCCTCCGTCTGCCACCCCATGGTTTCGAGAAAATCGTCGGCAGAGGTGATGAGTGCTGCCCGGTTACTGCGTATGAGCTGGTTGCAGCCTACGCTGTAAGGAGCACCTACGGGACCTGGGAAAGCCAACACGTCGCGTCCGTAGTCCTGTGCTATGCGTGCGGTGATGAGTGCTCCTCCTGTCTCTGCACTTTCCACCACAATGGTGGCGTCGCTCATGCCTGCTACAATACGGTTGCGCTGACGGAAATTGTTGGGCAGCGGCTCTGTCTGTGACATGTATTCCGTCAGCAGACCTCCATGGCTGATCATCTCCACAGCCGTCTGACGGTGATGGCCTGGATAGATGGTGTCGAGCCCATGGGCCAGAACGGCGACGGTCTCGAACTCTCTTTGCAAGGCATGGCGGTGGGCACAGATGTCAATGCCATAGGCCAGCCCGCTGACTATGAGCACATGGGGACACTGTTCCTTCAGCTGGTCAATGAAACGGCGCACAAGGTCCTGTCCGTAGGATGTGCAGCGGCGTGTGCCGACGATGTTGATGACGCGCGACTGGTTGAGATCGGCTGTTCCTTTGTAATAGAGCACCACCGGCGCATCGGCACAATCAGCCAGACGGCGGGGATAGAGGGCATCGAACAATGTCAGTGCCTGGATGTTGTGACGCGCTATAAACTCCATCTCGGCTGCCGCACGCTTCAGTGCCTCGTCCCAGTTTTTCAGTGTATCAACCAGCCGTGGCGAGCAGTCACTCACCACCTGGCTTATGTCGGCCCGGTTCTCATAGACTGCCTGCCCGCTGCCCAAGGTGCGATAGAGGAGCAAGGTAGCCTGGCTGTTGAACCCGGTGAGACGGGTCAAGGCAATGGTATGGAATATTTCCTGATCGGTCATGGCTCAATGTATTTGCTGAATGCCTGGTTGTAGTCCGGACTGTCGGCCAGCCGTCCGTTGACGATGCACACTAGCTCTACCTTTCCGCGAAAGCAAAGCTGCTCGTCGCTGGCACGGAAAATGTCGTGATGAAAGATGAACTTGATGCCTTCCTTGGTGAGACGCAGACGGGAAAAGAACTCATCGTCGGGACGCAACGGGACCTTGTACTGCAGTTGCATACGAGCCACAACGGCATCAACTCCTTTGTTGTGCATCTCAGCAAAACTCAGACCACACTCCTTCAGGAAGAGGTGTCGGGTATGCTCGCAATAGTGCAGGTAGTTGGCATTGTTGACGATGCCTTCTATGTCGCATTCATAGTCGCGCACCTGCATGCGTGTTTCAAAACAATATTTCATCTTCTTTTACCTTTTTACTCTACTCTTCACGTCTTTATCTTTTCAGGTATTCATAACCGATGCGACAGCGTAAGCACTCCTTGCGGTCGCAGTATTCCTTCTTCAGCTGAATGAGGGCCTGCGAATCGCCTGCCGACGCTACGTCCAGTCCGCACTGCTGCCACATACGGATGATGTAGTTGTTCTCGGGCTTCAACTGCTCCAGCAGGTCGAAGGCGCGGTCGCAGAGCGTTTCCTTCTGCCTATGGCGCCCCACGGCAAAGAGCACGGGGATGGCCGTATTGATGATGAGCAGGTTGAGAGAGCCCGTGCTGAGATGCTTCTCGTTCCTGGCACTGAGCGAACCGAATGTATAATGAGTTTCCCAATAGGGAGTCACCTGCGAACGCAGCAACTCTCGCAACTGGTCAACGGTCTCGCACTCAATCAGTGAGCTGAGACTTGCCTTGCGCTCATGGTAGAGACATGCCAACTGGGACAGGCGGATATGGGGGAATCCCTGTGGACGCATTCTTGCAAACTGCCATCGTGAGGGTGACAGTGGCTTCATCTGGAACTTATGAGCCAGATAGAGGTACTCATTGCGCAGCCGACTGAAATAGCCGTCGTTCAGTGCATCTTTCTGGTAGTGGGCAGGTACTGCCTCGAGGTCCAGAAGGCCGGCTTGCCCCATGAAGATAGCCTCTACCTGAAACAAATCATCACGATGGCGGTCTACGGCCCTCAACGGTACGTTCATGGCCCATTGCTCGAACGTGTCACCATTGATGCCAAAGCCATAGTTGCGTGCCAGGGTGACGAAATAGGCGTCTTCCCATGAGCCGCCCATCAGTTCTGCCCTGTGGCTGATGGCCTGTGTCTTCTGCTCGAGACGCTCGGTCTGCAAGGCTGACATCCAAGAATGAACGGTCAGCCGCGAGAGGTCTGGGATAATCTTGTAGCAAGGGGGGTACTGATCGGTGTGCAGCAGTTCCTCATAGTGTTCCTGCACATGGGCAGGAACGTCCAGCTGCATCTGCGTAAGATACTTCCCATCGGCTGTCATAACGTCACGATCCACTACCCCACACACATGCAACACCACATTGTTATAGGCCTGGTCACTGTCGTGTCCGTGCAGATACCAGTCGCTGGCACGGTCGTGAATCTCCACATTACCCACCCACAATGTACCACCAATCTTCACCTTCGCATTGAAGAAGTCAGGACCGGCATTGCGGTTGTGTAATCCGGGGTCAATCACTTCCACCGGCCTTCCGTCAGTAGTGCTCAGCTCGTGCAGCGGAAAGAGCTTGTGTTTCCAAGTATAGTGTAATAGCTGTTCCATACAAGGTGCAAAGTTACGAATAAGTGAGTAAAAAGCCAAATTTATTTGAGCTTTTTCGAACGGGAGGAACTTAGAGCAAAGCTCAAAGTTACGAATAAGTGAGTAAAAAGCCAAATTTATTTGAGCTTTTTCGAACGAGAGGAACTTAGAGCGAAGCTCAAAGTTACGAATAAGTGAGTAAAAAGCCAAAAAAATTTGAGATTGTTTGTTACTTTCAGTTTTTTTGTGTAAGTTTGCAACATCAATAAGAAAACCATGAGGACTATGCAAAAATATGCAGACTACATCAGACGGATAGAGATTGACTCGCTCTGGAGCGGGAAGAAACACATTGTGTGGGAACTGTCGCCGAAGGTGAACATCCTGAGCGGCATCAACGGCGTGGGTAAGTCTACCATCCTGAACAAGGTGGTGAAGGGACTGAGCGCCGGCGGCGAGTTTCCCAGCCACATGCTGAAGGGCGTGAAGCTGGAAGTAGTACCAGAGGATGCAAGATGGATACGCTATGACATGATTAGGTCATTGGACAGCAATCTCTCGCAGACACTCACCGAGAGCGAGGCTTTACTGAGACAACCTCTTGCTTCGTATGCCGGGAACAGTAACGGGTTCTCACTGCTGGACATACAACTTTACAACCTGCAGCGAAAATACCTGGACTATCAGGTGAACATAGGCAACCGAATCATCGAACAGCTTCAGCAAGGCAAGATGGATGCTGCGCAGCTGCTATCACAGAAAAAGACGAGGTTTCAGGATATGGTGGACGATTTGTTTCGTGAGACTGGTAAACGCATGGTGCGTACAGAGAACGAGATACGCTTCACGCAGATTGGTGAGACACTGCTGCCCTACCAGCTGTCCTCGGGCGAGAAGCAGATGCTGGCCATCCTGCTGACTGTACTCGTTGAGGACGAACAGCCCTATGTGCTATTCATGGACGAGCCTGAGGTGAGTCTGCACATAGAATGGCAGAAACAGCTGATTGACCTCTGCCTGGAACTGAACCCTAACGTACAGATTATACTGACAACCCACTCGCCTGCCGTGGTGATGAACGGATGGGTGGATGCTGTGACGGAAGTGAGCGACATAGAAGTATAGAGCAAGCATGAAGAGCCGGTTAAGGGACAATATCAACAGCCAGTACTTCGAGGCTGCAAACGCGCTGAAGTCAAAACAGTCGAGACGCAGGATTGTTGCCTACGTCGAGAGTTATGATGACATTTACTTCTGGCGTACTGTGCTCAGTCCCTTCGAGGACGACAAACGATATTTCGAAGTGATGCTGCCATCGAAGGTGAATCTGACAAGAGGTAAGAAATCGGTGCTGATGAACTTTCTGGAAGGTGAACCATTGGGACGCGACATGATAGCCTGTGTGGATGCAGACTATGACTACCTGATGCAAGGACGTACTCACACATCGAAGAAGATACTGGGCAGTCCTTACGTGTTCCACACCTATGTCTACGCAATAGAGAACTACCAGTGCTATGCACCAAGCCTGCACAACGTCTGTGTGAGCGTGACTCTGAATGACCACCGGATATTCGACTTCCGCGACTATTTCAGCCAGTTCTCCGAGGCTGTGTTCCCGCTGTTCATCTGGAGCATTATGCTCTATAGGAACGGAAACTATTCCAAGTTCTCCATCAGCGACTTCAACCGCATAGCCGACCCAGGTGGTTTTTCAGTACTGTCACCTGAACCCTCACTGATCAACCTGAGACGGAAGGTAGGCGTGAAGGTGAGAGACCTGCAACGGCAGTTCCCAAACGCAAAGGAGGAGTTCCTGGCATTGAAACAGGAACTGAAGAATCTGGGAGTAACACCCCAGACTACCTATTTATATATCCAGGGTCATCACCTGTTCGACACCATAGCTGCACCCATCCTTTCGAAAGTATGTAATCTGCTACGCCAGGAGCGACAGCAGGAGATCTATCATTCGCAAGCCCACAAGACACAGAAGCGCAACGAAATGACCTGCTACGAAAACTCGTTGCAGGACGTGAAGGCCATGCTGAAGAAGAACAACGGCTACATTCTCTCGGAACCGTTCAGACGCATGCAGCAGGACATCAGAACATATCTTGAAGAGACTAATACAACAAAAGAGATGAAGGGGGAAAGGGTGTTGGACGACTCGGATTCGAACCGGGAATGACAGAACCAAAACCTGTAGTGTTACCATTACACCATCGTCCAATGTACGAATTCGGCTGCAAAGGTACAAAAAAAAGTGAAAAGTGAAAAGTGAAAAGTAAAAAATTTGCTTTCTTTGTTACTTTTTTTCGCTTTACTGTCAGTAACCTTCTTGAAAAGAGGACTATTCCAGAGTGACTTTCTCAACTTGAACAGGTTCGTGCAGGAAGACACGTGCCTGCTCCTCAAAGCGTTCAGGACTCTCGGTGGTGAAATAACGAACGGAGGCTCCCTTAGAAATACACTGTTCCATCTGCGGGTGACGCTCCAGATAGTCTTTCAGGCTCTCGGCCACATATTCGCCTTGAGGCACAACGCGCACACCCTGAGGCAAGTACTTCAGTATTTTCGGCATGAGCAGTGGATAGTGGGTGCAGCCAAGGATGATGGTATCAATCTGAGGATCCAGACGCATCATCTGGTCTATACGTTTCTTCACAAAATAATCGGCACCAGGGGAGTCGGCCTCGTTGTATTCTACCAATGGCACCCAAAACGGACAGGCCACTCCAGAGACCTGAATGTCGGGCCACAGTTTATGGATTTCCAGATTATAGCTCTCACTGCGGATCGTACCCTCAGTAGCCAGTACCCCAACATGGCGCGTCTTCGTCAGCATTCCGATGACTTCAGCCGTAGGACGGATGACACCTAATACGCGGCGATCAGGATCAATCTTGGGCAGGTCGTTCTGCTGAATGCTACGTAGCGCCTTAGCCGAGGCAGTGTTGCATCCCAGGATGACCAAACGGCATCCCAACTCAAAAAGCTTCTGAACAGCCTGACGGGTAAATTCATAAACCACATCGAACGAACGGGGACCGTATGGCGTACGGGCATTGTCGCCGAGATACAGATAATCGTACTCGGGTAGCAACTGGCGAATGCCGTGAAGGATGGTCAAACCGCCATAACCGCTGTCGAAAATTCCTATTGGTGACATCAGGGCTTCAATCTATGAACTATTGTGAACTATGAACTATGAATTATGCACTATGAACTGTAGTGAACTATGAACTATGAATTATGAACTATGAACTATAATGAACTATGAACTGAATTCAGTTGTTCATTGACCTCGTCATTAATATCCTGACCAAGGAGGGGATTGATGTAAGGGCAGGCATCGGAATCAGTATTGAGCACAAAAGCAAAGCCCTGTTGCACTGCCACGAGGGCAATGGTTTCGCGAAGCTTCTTGCGGAGAGGTTCCATCACCTTTTCCTCGGCATCGGCTAGTTCGCGCTTGCTCTGTTCACGGAAAGCAATGTTACGATCCATCATCTCCTGTAGTTCAGTCTGCCGTTTACGCAGGATGGTTGGAGGAAAGTCGGCACGACCCTCTAAGAACTCCTCGTACTTGCGGTTGAAGTCTTCCTCCACACGTCGAAGTTCAGCATTATATTGAGCACGTAGCTGCAACAGGCTCTGCTGAGCCTCTTCGTAGCCTCGCATCTGCTGCAGCGCACGCTGATAGCTCAGATAACCAAACTTGATTGTTGCCAGTGTATCTGTCTGTGTAGAATCCTGTGCATAGACAGTCAAGCACAGGCAGGTAAGTATCAATAGAACTATTTTCTTCATTCTCTTTCCTATTTTGATTTTTCAGCCCACAAAATTAGGCCTTTTTTTCTCAAATAAAGAAATGATTTCGTTTTTATTAATATCCTTGTTCTATTTTAACATAATCCTTTCATAGAAAGAGGACATCCAGTCATTACTTTGTCAGATAATGAAATTATGATTTATAACTGTTTTATTTCTTCCTCTGAAAGACCAGTTACTTGTGCTATTACATCTGGTGTTAGCCCAAGAGCTTTCATCCTACTTGCGTTCTCACGTTTGGACTCTTCTCTGCCTTGTTCGATACCTTGAGCCAAACCTTTGGCCATACCTTGAGCCATACCTTGAGCTATACCTTGGGCCAAACCTTTGGCAGTTGCAGTACGAAAAGCTCCATCCATATCATAGTAGACTTTCTCGCTCTCGAAATACTTGGCAAATTCTTCCTTTGAAAGGTTGGCTGTCTCAGCCACATCGAAGAACTTTTTGAAGATGCGCTCCTGCAGTGCAGCAGGCCGTTCCAACAGCTTCGGAAGATTCTTCAAGGCATAGAGCCACTTATCGAAGAGTGAATCCAACTCGGCCTCTGTCTTCTTGAACTTAGGCATCTCCAAGTAGATGTAGGTCAGATTGTCGTAAAACACTTCTTTTTTCTTCACGTCCATCAGTTTTACTACGTGATGGTAGTATTCTTCATCGTCCTGGTCTTCATCGAATACGAAGTCGAGGATACCGATGGTATAGACGGCTTTCAGGCCGAAGCGCCAACTACCTTTCAAACCTTGCTGACGGATGGGAAAAGAAGAATAATAGATACTCCGATCCTTAAAATATTGCTGGTCTGCCTTTTGCATCTCAATGATAATCTTGTCTCCCTTCTCGTTTTCGCAGTATACATCGAAAACGGCACGACGATCTTCCTGAGTATCGCCCAGCTGCTCTGTAGGCAGCAAAGTAAGCGACTTGATGACCTCCTTGCCCCGCAGCAATGCGTTGATGAGGGCAAGTGTAAACTCCTTGTTAGGCTCAGTGCCGAAAAGGTACTTGAAGCCGTAGTCGGTGTAGGGATTGATGTATCTTCCAGTAAGCTCTTCCATGTCGAAGTAAATCAATTCGGTTGCAAATGTACACAAAAAAGCCGAAAGCACAAAACTTCCGGCTGTTTTTTTCTATTTTTGAGAATACACTGACTACTTTCGGGTGTAGTCGGACTCGTTGCCAAAGAGATAGGATGGTTGCCACTCATGACCTTCAGCCTCGACGATGACTTTCTCGAAAACGATGGCAGGATCCTGAGGGCTGAGCGTCAGCGAGTGGACATCCGCGGAACTACCAGCAGGCAGCGTGACCACACTCTCTACCACACGGCGTGCTACAGTGGGATAGTAAACGGAATGGATGTTCTCTGGGTTCTCGTTCAGACGCTGATTGAAGTTGACGGTTTGTGGTTCTCCATTATCCAACTGAACGGTAAACGTCAAGCCACCCTTGTTCAGATAGTCGAGTGTGGATTTTGTCACTACTCTTACACGTACCATCTTTTTATCCTGAGGAGCACGGAAACGATAGGTCAGCGATGAACCCTTCACGTTACCTTCTGTATAAGGCATCAAAGTCATGGCACTACGTGTACGGCCCATGAAAGGAATGACCGTCCACTGAGTGTTTGGCGCAGCCTTGGATTCGTAATAGTGTTCTGCTTCCATCACCACTACCCCACCCTGCATTTCAAAAGTGAAGCCACCAGCCTGAGGCTCTTCTATGCGAGAAGTACGAGGCAGGATGTCACGAGGGAAATTATCGTTCCATGAACGATAACCTATATGCTTCTGAATCATCATGCCGTTCCACTTTCCACCAGCAATATCGTGATTGTAGGAAGCACAGAGTAAGGAATCACGATGAAAGGCTTCTGCTACACGATCAGCCCAAACATTACACTCGGCATCACCTTTTTCGTACAGCCAACGGTTCATGGCCTGAGCATAATACATCTGATAAATGTTCGACATGGCCTGTACTGGGAAGAGAATAATCTGCTGGTAAGCATCACGATACTGTGGTTGCAGGGTGAGATACTGACGCAGAGCCTCAGCCTCCAAGCGCATATACTCATTAGCTACCTGATTCCATTCTCCTGTCTTTACATTATAGGTACGTGCATCGAGCATCTCAGCCGTAGAACGACCGGCAAGCTTGCAACAAAGATTCAGGATGCGAGCTGCCTCGTCGGCCTGGTCTTCACCGAACTGCTGAACACAGAAGGGACGGGTGTGGGTAGAAACCACATCAGGACTGACGGAACGCGGATTCCATGCCATATCCATGAACAGTGTGATAGGATATTCCATTGGTTTCAGGTCGCCTACATTCAACACCCACATACGATCCAGTCCATAATCAGAAGCCAACGTCAGCTGCTCCCACATATTCTGAGAAGGGGTGACGTTCAACCATTTGGAATTACGGGGAGCACCCACATAGTCAACATGATAATAGAGTCCCCAGCCGCCAGGATGCTGACGTTCCTTCAAATTCGGCACTCGACGGATGTCGCCCCAGTTGTCATCGCAAAGCAGGATAAGCACATCGTCAGGCACGCGCATACCTTTATCATAATAGTCAAGAACTTCTTTGTAAAGTGCCCATACTTGTGTTGTCTCCTTGGCAGGACGACCCGTGACCTCCTTGATGATCTTACGCTGGTTCTCAACAATCTTTTCCAGAAGCTTCGTATCAGCATCCTTACTCATGGCCTCATCGCCATCACCACGCATGCCAATAGTCACAATGTCGTCAGTATGTTTCATTCGTTCGATGCCCTCACGGAAGAAACGGTCGAGTACTTGCTGATTGGTATCGTAGTTCCATGCACCATACTCCCTACGGTGACGTGCCCACTCCTGATGGTTTCGTGCCATAGGCTCGTGATGACTGGTGCCAATGATAATACCCATCTGGTCGGCAAGCTTTGAATTCTCAGGATCATCGGCATAGAAAGCCCATCCCCACATGGCGGGCCAAAGGAAATTTCCCTTCAGACGGAGAATCAGTTCAAACACTTTCTCATAGAACTCATGACCGCCGTAATCTGTACCAAATGTGTTCTTGACCCATGTAGTCAAACAAGGAGCCTCATCGTTGAGAAAGAGTCCACGATAGCGAACATTCGGTTCACCGTCCGTATATTCACCGCTCTTAACAAACAACTCATCGCGATGGATAATAGGTACATCAGCCCAATAGTACCAAGGTGATACACCTATCTGCTGCGACAATTCGTAGATACCAAACACTGTTCCACGCTTATCGCTACCGGCAATGACAAGCTGATTGTCAATAGTCTTTATGATATATTTCTCGATTTTACCTTTCAGGTCAGGCAATACACCTTTGCGCACCCATTGGTCTATTTGCTTGTTTGTTCCTAACGTACCTATTAAAATAGTAACGTCAGCATCTACCCTGCCCTGCCCTGTTACCTTCTGAAGGTCAGTAGTCAGATTGTTAACAGCATGCTGCACACAAGCATGCTCATTCTTTTCAACAATGATTTTGGCACTTGTAATTCTTAATGCATTATCCTGCGGCTGAAATACGATAAACGGCTCTGCTGCCCAAGCAACAAAGGCCACACTCAACATCGTGAATAGTGATATAATTCTTCTCATATTAAATGATGGTTAGGTTTTTCTGCTGCAAAATTATGAAAAAAACAGTCACAGCTTATTTATATATGTTTCACAAGCTTTAAATTTGGTCACAATTGTGGAAAAGTGTGTGGATAAACCTGTGGATAACTCACTTTTTATTCACATAATTACATTCGCAAAGAGGTGGTATGGGCATATTAACAACGTTATTCTTTAGTTTTTTGAAAGTTTTCCACGCTTTTTTGATGGAAAAAGATATAAACTTATTAAATTTGCACCAAATTTAGAAATTGTGGATAACTGATGCAGCTGTCAATAAGCCAGTCAGTTAATATGAACAGCGTGTGTGGACAATGGAAAACCACAAGTTGAAAAGTTACCAGCCAAGAAAAAGTGCAAATACTTATCAACGAATCAACGCCACATCATACCAATCATTTCTACTTTTCATTTCAAAATAAAAAAAGAAAATAAAAAGATAATGTGATGTTGAAAAAGGAAAAAGACCTGAAAGCTGAGATTCGCAGAATGTGCAAGGAGAAAGATGCCATCATCCTGGCACATTATTACACAGTAGGCGATATTCAAGAGATAGCCGACTTTGTAGGCGACTCGTTAGCCTTGGCCCGCAAGGCTGCTGAGACAGATGCAAAAGTGATGGTGATGTGTGGCGTGCACTTTATGGCGGAAACTTGTAAGTTGCTTTCACCAGAGAAGACCGTGCTCTGTCCTGACTTGAATGCAGGCTGCTCTCTGGCTGACTCCTGCAAGGCTGAGGACCTGAAGAAATTCAAGGATGAGCATCCTGGTTATCAGGTGGTGTCTTATGTCAATACAACTGCTGCAGTAAAGGCACTGACCGATGTGGTTGTTACTTCCGGCAATGCGAAGAAAGTGATAGATCAGTTGCCACAAGATGCGAAGCTGATTTTCGGACCCGACTATAACCTGGGAAACTATATCAACGAAGTGACGGGTAGGCAGATGCTGCTGTGGAATGGTGGTTGTCATGTGCATGAGCGTTTCTCAGTAACAAAAATACTGGAATTGAAACAACAGTATCCCGATGCTGTAGTAATGGCTCATCTGGAGTGTAAGGCACCTGTTCTTGCTATTGCTGATGTGAAAGGAAGTACGGCAACGATGCTGAAGTATGCTCAGCAGAGTGATGAGAAGCAGTTTATTGTGGCTACAGAGGCCGGTATTCTTCACGAGATGCAGCGTACTTGTCCTGACAAGCTGTTTATCCCTGTGCCTCCTGAAATCAGCGAGAGCGGCCTGGAATGCAGCTGTAACGAGTGTCAGTATATGAAGATGAACACGCTGGAAAAGGTTTATGATTGCTTAATGACTGAAAGTCCTCAAATAGAGATTGATCCTGAGATAGCCAAAGAGGCTGTAAAGCCTATAGAAAGGATGCTTGAGCTAAGTTAAGAATCAATGCTGCAGAAATTGGCTTTTGCACCTTTAGGACGATGGTTACTACGTTTATTTACCCAGGGCAACGCCCTGGGTTTATTTTTTTTGCCCCTTCATGGCGTTTCCGGTTTAGCATTCGCGTGGCTTGTTCCTGTTATAGTTTCGAAAAATTGCCGTTTGTTTTTGCGTACAGGCGAGGAGATTTTGTGCAAAGGCGCAAGGTGATTTGCGTATAGCCGCAAGGTGTTTTTCGTATAGACAAAAGCGTTTTATCCTCCACCTTTTTCCCATTCGCTTTGGACCTTGCACCAACGAAGTCCCGTCCTCTCACCCCTGAAGCCAGGCTGAGGCAGTAATAAGGGTGGGTAAACTTTTGTTTCTTGTGATGGATTTGATGTTATTCATGAAAAGCAAAGAACCGTTGACCTAAATAATTCAATGCTGTAAACAGGCACATACCCACGGCCATTGAGACATTCTCTTGGACTATCATGCTAAAATCGGATAGCATCCATTGCATCATCGGTTTTGCGATGCTATAGGCAATTATATAGCAAACAAATATATTAAGTGTGAACTTAACGATAGACCACCACCCTTTTTCATGGAATTTGAAAGTAAAATACTTATTAAGGAAATAACTGACAATGCTGCCAAAGAAATAGTTGGATGCTGATGATACCCAATAGCTAAAGTGAAAAACATTGTAGAAGACAAACATAATCGTTGCTCCAACCGTTACGTTGACTATACCTACCAAGACAAACTTCATGAATGTCTTGTCGGTGAACAGTGCTGTCTTGCTTTTGATTGACATTTTGCTTATTGAATGACTATTTTCTTATTTTCTCCATGATAGATGTAGATGCCTTTTGTGAGTCTTTGATATGGCGTTTGCTGGTGTTTTCGTCCTTGCATATCTATTAGGTACGTATTCGAACGAGAGTTATAAATAGGATGGTTAATGCAGTTAACATTGAAATCAGTCAACATAAGTGAATCAACTATCTCTATTCTTCTGTACAGTTTTTCCTTGACTTCTTCAATCTGTGATATGAAACTTTGGTGGCCTTCACTGGGATATTTGGTCTGATGCAGTTTCATGCTTTCATCAAATACTTCTCCATATTGATTCCACACCTGCTTCAGTTCGTTTTGAATACGCTCAAACAAATGGGGTCTTACTTGTTTCCATAGCTTGCAATAGATGTCTCTGAAATCTGTTCTTTGTAATAGCCGAGGATAGAAGAACGATTCGTAATGATGCAAAGAACTCCAACCATCGCTTCTGAAGATTGAGTCGAAATCCCACAGCGGCCCCATTTGTAACAATGAAGTGCACATGTCATATTTACACAGATATCTGTTGCAGCCAGCAGCATCGTCAGTTCCAAGAATGTCATGTATGAGCAGCCATTTGGCAAACGACAGCAGGTCTATGTCTTCAGAGAAAAGGATATTGTGCTCTATTTGGTTCATATAGTCTGAGATTACACTTTGAATAGAGTCGTTCACATTATCAGGGTCTGGGTATTTGTAGGTGTAACCACTATCATGACTCTGTTGATCAGTCTTGAAATATACTTTTTCGTTCCACCAGAAGACATCGTGTTCCAGCAAGAAGCCGTCAGGACTAATATTGACACGCTTCTCTCCTTTGTCAACTGATTCCATCAGATAGTACATTCCCTGGTATTCTCCGTTCAGTATGACATGAACAAAGTCAAATTCAGGCGTCCACTCTTTCTCAAGCAGCCGGCTTATGGTCAGTCCAACAATATTCAGGATATTACTTTCGTGATTGGTCATTTTCTTATTCCATGTGTACATAGCCAGCAGCACCCATTCCTTGTGTTTGAATTCTTGGTCTGTGCGTCCGAGTAAATCGTACTTCTTTGAGAGTTTTATCTTATAGGGACGTTGGGCCAAAAAGGCTCCTGTACTATTGCCGCGTACCTTGATTCTCATGCCGCTGACACTTTTCTCGTATTCACCAGAATCGTACAGGGTATCAGCTTTGAGGGTCATAACCATTCTTCCTGCCACGTATTTGTTGTCTTTGATAGTGGTACCAATACATCCCTCTGGAGCACTGATGACAGTGTATGGAGGCATTTCATTTCGTACCGTTTGAATATGCAGTACTGGAATCAGCATTTCAGTAACTTCTTGTGCTTGTGAAAGCAAAGATACCATAAAGAAAAGGTAGTTTATGGTCAGGATTCTTCTCATCTAATTGATGACGGCTATTTTGCAGACGGTTCCCTTCTTGCCATCGGAGGTAGCAGTGACGACCATATAGACGCCAGAGGCTACACGATGTCCGTTTTTGTCGTTACCGTCCCACGTGAACAGTCCGCCATTGGAGCGTCCTTCAGCAATGAGCTTGCCACTCGATGAGAGAATCTTTACGTCGGCATTGAGCGAAAGGCCCGTAACGGTGATAAGCCCTGTGTAGTCGGGTGTGACGGGATTCGGATAGGCGTAGACATTGTCCTTTGTCATTTCAGGATTCGACTGTGCAGCGTCACTCATGTACGAGCAGAGGCCTTTCTCAGTCAGGAAGAACACTTCACCGGTCTGCTGGTTGATGCTGCACGACATCACATTGTTGGCTAACAGCTTGGAGTTCTCGGCAGTGAAATACTGCAGCTGTTCCATATTGTCGGCACTGATGAGGAAGGCGCCAGCTCCGTTGGTGCTGAACCATTTGCGGTTGCCGCCGTCAATGACAATGCTGCTGATGCTGACACCAGAGAGCAGATAGTCAGCAAAGTTGCTGCCGTCGTTGCGAGGTACCTTGATTTGCTGGAAGACTACACTGGCCGTACCTGTTCCTGAGCCAGCAACCTGTTCCACTTCGCTTCGTTCTATCATAAACGGTCCCTGGCTGGTGCCTACCCAGATGTTTCCCTGTAGATCTTCACAGACACAGCTGACGCCGCCACCTATCACATAGTTTGTGCCGTCCTGGTTGGTGAACTTATCGAAGCGCTGCAGGTTGTTGTTGTCGAAGTTATAGCAGAAGAGTGCAGGGTTGTTCCAATGGGAATTACAGAACCAAAGCAGGCCACGACTGTCAATGATCATACAGCGCAGACCTTGCAGGCTCATATTCGTATTGTCAGTCAGCAGGCTGCTGTGATGACTTTCCCATTCGCCGTTCTTCTTGAGTTCCAATAGCGAGGTGGCATTAGCCTGACTATTTAAGACCCATAGGTTTCCTTGCTTGTCGAACTTCACACCGTGTACGAGTGTATATTTGTTACCCAACTCATTTGAACCATCCATTGCACCTTTCAGCGGGCTGTTCTGCTGGTTGTGATACTTCAGCAGCTTGCCGTTCTGGAACTCATAGAGTCCGCAGCGTCCTCCTACGGCTACATGGCTGATGTCCGTAGGGTCATAGTCTATGCAGTTGATGTCAATATAATCATAACCTGTTGTTGCCTCCAAGTGGTCTTCGTAGACCTGCCAGTCATTGCCGTCCCACACCTGTACAGTTCCTGGACGCAACAGGTCGGCAAGTCCTGAAAGAAAGAATCCGCCAGTGGTATAGAGCAGGTTGTTGGCAAACTTCGACTCGTAGAAATAGTTGTTGTTGGGGCCGCCAGGCAACAGGGTCTGTACAAGCGACAGGTATTTTTCATAGTCGCTGTTGTCGTAGGCAGGGAGCTGTGTAGGATACTCAGGATGGTTTTCCCTATAGGTATCGGCAATCTCAGCTCGTTGCATATTCACCTTCACAATACCGAAGCGTGCATAGAGATAGGCAAACGGTCCTTCAATAGTAAGACTGTCAATGGTTTTGTCTTCCGTCATTGTCTTTGCATAGAGGGCAGAAATATTGGTAATATTGCCTTTTGTGTCAATGAGGTCGATATTTGAATTCTGGTAGATGGCAATGAGCCGTTTAGCCTGAGGGTTCCATGCTATATGAGTCAAGTAAGAATCGCTCAGTCCGTTTATTTTATCGTAAGTAGTAATGCTCTGATCGTTGAGGTTATACTGATAGAGGTCATTGCTGGCTAATACAAAAAGATAGTCGTCGGCTTTGCATATCTGCTGGATATCGTGATAGGCCATATAGGCTTTCCACGTTCCTACTTGTGCCCTTGCTGGGCAGAATGATAAATGACAAATGATCAATAAAAAGCCCGTCAGACAGAAGTGCCTGATGGCTATAAGTTGATTCGAACTATATTCTTTATCCATCACTTATCGGTTATCACTTATCACTTTTTATTAAGAAACTCACATAGTTTCGCCACAGCTCTTGCCCGATGGCTGATTTGGTTCTTGACATCCAACCCCAGTTCTGCAAAAGTCTGGTCATAGCCGTCAGGTTGGAAAATGGGATCATAGCCGAAGCCCTCCCCTCCTCTACGCTCTCTGATAATCTGACCTTCAACGATACCTTCGAACTGGTGAATCTCCTTGATGCTAGTACAGCCACAGGGGCATACATCCTTCTTCTGTATTAACGCTATGACAGTACGGAATCGTGCCTTACGATTGTTATTATTCTCTAATTCCTTCAATAGTGTGGTCATATTGGCCTCTGAGTCGTGGCTGGCAGGTTGTTCTGCTGAATGCTGTCCAGTGGCTTCATATCTCACAGCGGCGTAGCGGGCAGAATAGACACCCGGAGCACCATTGAGTGCATCTACCTCCAGTCCTGTGTCATCGGCAAAGACATCCATGTGGTAATGGTTGTAGATATATTCCGCTTTTTGCAGGGCATTTTCCTCAAGTGTGGCTCCTGTCTCGGGTATATCTACATCACAGCCTATGTCTTTCAGCGACAGAACCTCAATGCTATCGTTCAGGATGCTGCGTATTTCGGAGAGCTTATGCTCGTTGTTGGTGGCGAAGACTATTTTCATTTGGTAGGGTTGTTAGGGTTATTAGGGTTTTTAGGGTTGGTAGGGGTTTTTACCTTCACTTTCATCTCATCGAAGCCTTCTCCATAGACGCCTATGACACTCGACTGTGATACGAAGGCCTGTGGATCAATCATTTTGATGAGACGGAAAATATTGAGACTCTCATTCTTCTTGGCAAGGATACAGAGCACCTTGACTTCCTGTCCTGTATACCATCCGTGTCCATCGAGGATAGTAACGCCGTGATTCATCTCTATGCCGATAGCATTGGCTATCTCCTGCCATTTTTTGGTGAAAATCAGAAATTGTACCGACTCCCGACGTGCGTTCATCACGTAGTCAAGTACGTAGTTCTCCATAGCCATGACGCAGAAGCCGAACATAACCTTGTGAGCACGTTCCAGATAATTGCCGAATTGCGGAAAGAACATACATGAACCGATGATGCAAAAATCTACTGCAATAAGAACATTGCCCAGTGAGATGTTATGATACTTATTGACAGAAGCAGCAATAATATCCGTACCTCCTGTTGAACCATTGTTCAGGAAGACCGTTGCCAGTGCAATGCCTGTAAGCACGCAGCCTATGATCATCGACATGAAATCCTGTCCTTCGCCCATCAGTTTGATAGGCAGTCCGTTCTCCTGCTTGGGAATGATTTCCTGTGCGAACATCAGCATGAAATAAAGCGTGAAGATGGCAAAGATAGTCTTCATGAGGAATTTCACACCAAGTATTTTCAAGGCCACAACCAGTAACAAGCCATTGATAATAATATAGGTATTCTCCAGATGGAACCCAGTGGCGTAGTAGATGATAGCAGAAAGACCTGTCACACCGCCTGCTACTATCTGATAAGGCATGAGGAACACCGTGAAGGCAATGGTGTAGATAAAGAGGCCAAGGGCTATAAACAAATAGTCCTTGGCCTCGTTCCATATCATTCTGTGTTGTATCGTCATTCTTATTTCTTCAGCACAATGTTCACCATTCGTTTAGGGACAATGATAACCTTTGCTACCTGGAATCCGTCCAGATACTTCTTAGCACGGTCGTCGGCCAGAACAGCGTCCTGGATGCTCTGGTTGTCGGCATCGGCTGGGAACTGCATCTCGAAGCGGGTCTTGCCGTTAAAGGCAATGCCGAGCTTCACCTGGCTTTCCACCAGATACTGCTCGTCCCAAACGGGCCATTGAGAGTCGCAGACAGAGCCTTGCTCACCATACTGTTCCCAAAGCTCTTCTGCAATGTGAGGAGCAAAGGGCGCAATGAGTATAACGAGTGTCTTCAGCAGTTCCTTGTTCTTGCACTTCTGCTGGGAAAGCTCGTTGACGCAGATCATAAAGGCCGAGATGGCTGTGTTGTAGCTGAATGTCTCGATGTCCTGTGTTACCTTCTTGATAAGCTTGTGTACGGATTTCAGGTTGTCTGGGGTGGCTTCCTCGTTGGCTGTTTCTGGGTCGCAGCCCGTCGTGCAAAGGTTCCAGAACTTACGAAGGAAACGGTGGCAGCCATCAATGCCGTTGGTATCCCAAGGCTTCGATTGTTCCACTGGTCCTAAGAACATTTCGTAGAGACGCAAGGTGTCGGCACCATACTTCTCAACAATCATATCGGGATTGACCACATTGAACATTGACTTCGACATCTTTTCAATGGCCCAGCCGCAAATGTACTTTCCATTCTCAAGGATAAACTCGGCATTCTCGTACTCTGGACGCCAAGCCCTGAATGCATCAATATCGAGTACATCGGCAGAAACGATGTTCACGTCTACGTGAATGGGTGTGGTGGTGTACTGATCCTTCAAGCCGCAGCTGACGAACTTGCCTTTGTCTGCTCCCTCGTTCTCAATACGATATACAAAGTTGGAGCGTCCCTGGATCATACCCTGATTAACGAGTTTCTTGAAGGGTTCATCCTCACAGGAATAGCCAGAGTCATAGAGGAACTTGTTCCAGAAACGTGAGTAGATCAGGTGACCTGTAGCATGCTCTGTTCCACCTACATACAGGTCTACATTGCGCCAGTACTCGTCGATATCACGATTGACAAGGGCCTTTTCGTTCTTCGGGTCCATATAGCGCAGATAGTAGGCACTGGAACCGGCGAAGCCAGGCATGGTGTTCAACTCGAGTGGGAAGACCGTCCTGTTGTCGATGAGGTCTTTCGATACTACCTTGTCGGTCTTGGTGTCCCAGGCCCATATCTTGGCATGACCCAATGGAGGTTCACCCGTAGCTGTAGGCTTGTACTCGTCAATCTCAGGAAGTTCCAGCGGCAGACATTCCTTGGGTATCATGTAGGGCATGTTGTCCTTGTAATAGACGGGGAAGGGTTCACCCCAATAGCGCTGACGTGAGAAGATGGCATCACGCAAACGATAGTTCACCTTCACACGTCCCAGGCCTTGCTCTGTCACAAATTTCTTGGTTGCAGCTATGGCTTCCTTCACAGTCAGTCCGTTGAGGCTGAATTTCGGGCTTGCAGAGTTGCACATGATTCCTTCCTTGGCATCGTAGCTCTCTTCGCTCACGTCAGCACCTTCAATCAGCGGGATGATAGGCAGGTTGAAATGCTTGGCAAAGGCATAGTCACGAGAATCGTGTGCAGGCACGGCCATGATGGCACCCGTTCCGTAGCCAGCCAGAACATATTCGGCGATCCAGATGGGAATCTTCTCATCGTTGAAGGGATTGATGGCATAGGAACCAGAGAACACACCTGTCACCTTATGATCCATCTGACGGTCTCGTTCTGTACGTTTCTTCACGTATTCCAGGTATTTCTCTACCTCTTCTTTCTGCTCAGGAGTAGTCAGCTCGGCTACGAGTTCACTCTCAGGAGCCAGTACCATGAATGTTACACCAAACATCGTATCGGCACGGGTGGTGAAGATGGTGAAGTGCTTGTCTGAGTCGGCTACATTGAATTCCACCTCTGTACCCTCAGAGCGTCCGATCCAGTTGCGCTGTGTCTCTTTCAGCGATTCAGTCCAATCGATCTCCTCCAATCCGTCAAGTAGACGCTGTGCATAAGCTGATACACGCAGACACCACTGGCGCATCTTCTTCTGAACCACGGGATAGCCTCCACGCACAGACACACCATCCACCACTTCATCGTTGGCCAGAACCGTACCCAGTTCAGGACACCAGTTCACCATCGTATCAGCCAGATAGGCAATACGATAGTTCATCAGCACCTCCTGCTTCTTCTTCTCACTGTAGCTTGCCCAGTCAGAGGCGGTGAAGTGCAATTCCTCGGTACCAAGTGCGTTGCAGTTCTCCGTACCCATCAGTTCGAAATGCTCAATGAGCTTGATGGTGGGCTGGGCCTTGTGCGATGCTGTGCTGTAATACGACTTGAACATACGCTGGAAAGCCCATTGCGTCCACTTGTAATAAATAGGATCACAGGTACGCACTTCACGTTCCCAATCGAATGAGAAACCTATCTTGTCCAGCTGTTCACGATAGCGGTCAATATTCTGGAAGGTGGTCTTCTCGGGGTGCTGTCCTGTCTGTATAGCGTATTGCTCAGCAGGCAGTCCATAGGCATCGTAACCCATAGGGTTCAGCACGTTGAAACCCTTCTGCCGTTTGTAGCGTGCATAGATATCACTGGCGATATAGCCAAGGGGATGTCCAACGTGTAAACCTGCTCCGCTAGGATATGGAAACATGTTCAGCACGTAGAACTTCTTTTTCTTGGGGTCCTCCACTACGCGGTAGGTCTTTTGCTCCACCCACCGCTGATGCCATTTTTTCTCAATTTCTCTGAAGTTGTAATCCATTGTATCGTTTATTTTTATTCGTGTACATAGTTTATTTAGGCTGCAAAGATAATAAAAAAAGTGAAGAGTGAAGAGTGAAGAGTGAAGAATTTGCTGCCACCATTCAAAAAAAAGTGAAAAATGTACTTCCGCAAACAAAAAGTTGCTGATTTGGCAAAAAAGCAGTACCTTTGCGTTCAAATTGATGAAAGAGCGAAGATGAAAAGAATTCTATTTATCTGCTTGGGAAATATATGCCGTTCGCCGGCTGCAGATGGCATTATGAGGCATCTAGTGACAGAGCAGGGACTTGACGATGAGTTTCTGATAGACTCTGCTGGCATTGGCTCCTGGCATGTAGGACAGTTGCCAGATCGTAGGATGCGGCAGTGTGGAGAAAGGCATGGATATACCTTTGACCATCGTGCACGCCAGTTTTCTTCTCGTGATTTTGACCGCTTCGACCTGATAGCCGTAATGGATCAGGAGAACTATCATGATGTGGCTCGGCAAGCCCCTACCCTACTCGACCTGCAGAAGATTATCCGCATGAGCGACTATCTGCGTCACCATCCTGGTCAGAAGACTGTGCCAGACCCTTACTACGGCTCCACTCGCGACTTCGAGTTTGCCCTCGAACTCCTTGAAGATGCCTGCGAGGGATTGCTGGAGGAATTAGTGAAAACATAATGTTGATTTATTAAATTAGGAGTATATGAAAAGATTGTTTATTTTGCTGGCACTTAGCAATGTCATGATTATGATGTTTGCACAAACATGTCCAGATTCCAATCATCCGCATGCTATTGACCTGGGCTTTGGTGTGAAGTTTGCCTGCTGCAATGTGGGTGCTTCCTCTCCTGAACAGGATGGAAAGTATTACGCTTGGGGCGAGACAAAAGAGAAGTCGATTTACGGTATGGTATATTATAAATATGGTGGAAACAATCAATACAAAAGATATAAGGATATTGGTGGTGATATCGCAGGTAGTCAGTATGATGTAGCTCATGTGAAATGGCTGGGAAGCTGGCGTATGCCTACCAAAGAGCAGCTGGAATTGCTTAGGGATAGTTGCAAAATAGAGTTGATCAAATATAAACGTGTCAAGGGATGCAGGTTTACTGGTCCTAATGGCAATTCAATCTTTCTTCCCGGCGCAGGCACCCGCTGGTACGAAAATACACCCCGTAATGACTACTCTGGTTCTTATTGGTCTTCCACGTCTTCAACGGAGAGATCTAACGGCACGGGTGACTCATTCTTTCTTTGTTTCGGTAATGGCTTCGGCAAAACCTATGTAGAGGTAAACCATGCAGATCGTGGCAGTGGCTGCACCATCCGTCCTGTCACAGAATAAAACAAACCAGTTTACTTCTCATGCTTTTGACCGGTGTTCCAACTGTGAATACACGGCAGCAATTATTATGCAAATTTTTTCGACCTGTACGGTTGAAAAGTGACTTCTGACCGAATATTTCCCCACATTCTGCGTTATTACTATAAAGTATAGCAATTATGAATATGGGAAAGTCAAAACTAGAGTTTTATGCCAAGATAACGAC
>JAEEQB010000053.1 GCA_016285075.1 Prevotella sp. | reverse complement strand
GCTACGAGGGCGGACTCGACGAGAACGGCATCCCTGCCGACACCCGCACCGAACTGCAGCGCCACGCGCTCTACGAACTGCTGAAGCAGCTGCGCCACGACTACCCCCAGGCCCGCATAGCAGGCCACTGCGAACTGCCAGGCACCACCAAGCCCTGTCCATGCTACCTGCCCAGCCAGGAATACAAAGATCTCCAGCCACGCTAGTGACTGGAGATCTTACTTTACGTATTTCAGGCTAAGACACTTCTTTTTTTCTATTTGTACAGATAGCGCTTGATACTCCTTTTTGGCGTCTTCTGGAATTCTTCTTTCTGAATGCGGACGGCCATAATCTGCTCGTAGGCAGGGAGCTGTTCGTTAAGATCTATCTGATTCAGCTGCATGATGTTGCTGACGTTCTCTTCCGTAAGATTCAGCTGTTGTGCTTCCTCGTAGTCAGGATGAATCAGAGCCTCCAAGCGGTTGTTACGCTGTACGATGATGCTCTCGCTAACCATCAGCATCGAGTTGAGCTTGTCTTCTATCTCTTCAGGATAGATGTTCTGGCCGTTGGGGCCGAGAAGCATGTTCTTTTTACGGCCTTTGATGAAGATATTGCCCTTGGCATCGATGATACCCAGGTCGCCCGTATGATACCAGCCTTCGGCATCGAGAACTTCTTCAGTGGCCTCAGTATTCTTGTAGTAGCCCAGCATGACGTTCTTGCCTCGTGTCAATATCTCACCAGGGATGTTTTGCGGGTCGCTGCTGTCTATCTTGACTTCCATGTTGATAACGGCCTTACCGCAGGAACCGGGAACGAAGATTTTCCAGTCGGAGAACGAGATGATGGGAGCACACTCGGTGGCTCCATAGCCTACGGTGATAGGGAAGTTGAAGCTGTGGAGGAAGGTCTCTACTTCGCGGTTGAGGGCTGCTCCACCAACGATGCACTCGTACATATTGCCACCAAAAGCCTCAATGACCTGCTCTCTTACCTTGCGCTTGACGAAATATCCGATGATAGGCCATTTCATGAGTTTCATAGCCTTGCTGGCCATAACCTTCTTCATGATCTGCTTCCTGACAATCTTCTCAATGATGAGAGGTACGGCGACTACCAATCGTGGTTTGACAACCTTGAATGCGTGGGTGATGACCTGAGGTGTAGGCGCAATCGTGAGGAAGTATATGTGGCACCCTGCCAGGAACTGATAGAGGAACTCGAACATGAGACCATACATGTGGGCCATAGGAAGCATGGAGATGATGGTGCTGCCTTTAGGAATGTGTGGTGACAATGCAGCCAAAGCAAACTCGTAGTTGCTGTCGAAAGAACGGTAAGGCAGCATGACACCCTTTGAAAAACCTGTTGTACCACTGGTGTAGTTAATCATCATAATATCGTTCTCGGATTCCTCTGGCTGGAAATTCAGCTGGTCAGGAGAAACCGGAGAAGAAAGAGGCGAGACAGTGAGTACGTCAAACGGAACTTTGGCGAAGGAGTAGTCGGTCAAGTTAAGGATACCGAGAAGATTTGGCATCTGCTCAGGCTCTATGCGCTTCAGAATCTGATCTGATACGAAGAGAAGTTTCGTCTCGCTGTGTGTGACAATATTGTGAATCTGTTCAGACAGGAAATCGGGCAATATGGGTACCACGACAGCGCCATAGGTGACAGTAGCAAGGAACGCAATTCCCCAACGCGAACTGTTGGAGCCGCAAAGGGCAATCTTATCGCCACGTTTTATTCCTGCTTTGTTGTACATGTTGTGCAACTGTAGTATAAGCTCTGCTATATCGGCATAGCGATAGGTTTCTGCACTGAAATCGCTCAGTGCAGGCTGTTCCCAATAGGTAACAAGGGTTTTCTCAATGTCCTTAATCATAAGTAGTTATTAGTTATCATTTGTATAGACTTCCAATATCTTCTGGCGGATGATGAACTCGTACTTTGCCTGTACGAGATTCTCGCGCGACTTGCGCAGCCTCTGATTGGCCTGCGTGAAGTCGTAGATGGTGCTGCGTCCTGCCTCGTACTTTTCTTTCTCATACGAGCACGAAAGTGCGCTGGCCTCCTGTGATTTCTGTGCTGACTGGTACTTACTCTGTGCATTCACAGCATTGTAGTAAGCCTGGTCAATCTCCTTACGCAGCTGCTGGCGTGAGTCGTCGAGGGCCAGTTGATTCTTTAAATGGGTCATCTTGGCCTTGCGGATGTTGTTGCGTGTGGTAAAGTGATTAAAGACGGGAACAACAAAGTGGAGACCCACCACTTCACTCTTATTTTTCCACAACTGCTTAAAGAATCCGTTTGAATGCGACTCATGGAAGAAGTTCAGGTAGTAAGTATTCAACGAGGCGCGGAAATCGACTTTGGGATAATAGGCAGCTCTTGCTGTAGCAATGTCGTAGCGACTCTTCTCGACCATAGCCTTGCCAGCCATGATAGAAGGATAACGCTCAATGATATCGTCATCGACAATGGACAGCGGAGAATTGACAACAGACCCGTCACCACCAATATCTGAAATTTCAAAGTTCTCGACGGACTCAAGATTGAGTAACTGAGAGAGGGTAAGCAGGGCTATCTTGTAGCGTCCACGGGCCTCTGTGAGCTCATACTCGTCAGTAGCGAGCTGTGCCTCAGCATCAGCAAGATCGCTCATGGGGTTACGGCCATCGTCTACCAGCGTCTTGGTCTTCTCACAGAGCTGCCGGCTGGTCAACACCTGTGCTTCTGCAACTTCCATCAGGCCTTTTTCATAGAGAGCCTGCAGGTAATAGGTGGCAATCTGAATGGTCAGCGACTTACGGGCAGAAGCCAACGAGGCGGTTGCCTGCTGTACGGACCAATGGCCGGCCTGCACCTGATTCTTTCTGCGGAAACCATCGAAAACGGGCATCGACAGTTCTAAGGTACCATTCGTATAGGAGAGATCAGAGGTGAAGCTCTCAGACGATGCCGCCATCGTTCCCGTTGAAGCGTAAGCATTACCGAAGCTGAAACGCTGGGCACCATTGGCCTCTACGGTCGGCATCCAATCGTTCTTGGCGGTATTGAGTTCGTTCTCCTGCAACTGAATGTCGACAGACCTCTTCTGGATATCGATATTGTTGTCGATGGCGTACTGCACACACTCGTCGAACGTCCATACGTGCTGGGCTTTGGCAACTGACAACTGATAACTGACAATTGACAATTGACAAAGTGTTATGAACAGCACTTTTATATTTATAAGTCTCTTCATATTTTAAACTATGAACTATAAACTATTTCTGAATGCCTCGGAGCAAGTCTCCTTCCTTGATGCCGCTCTTCACTTCTATATACAATCCGTCAGAGATACCTACGGTCACCTCCCTTCGTTCAAACTGCTGATGCTCCACATCCTCAGGCTTCGACGTCAGGACATAGACGTATGCCTTGTCGCCTTTGAACTCAACTGCTGTCTCGTCACAAGAGAGTGCCTTGCTGGCCTTGTCGATAACGATATTGGCATTGGCGCTGTAGCCTGAACGTATGGTAATACCTTCGGGTATGTGCGTGGTGGCTTTCAGCTCGAACATCTTGGCACCGTTCTGCATTTCGCCTTCAGGAGAGATGTAGTCAAGCGTAGCATTGATCTTCGTGTCCTGCATCGAACCGAGTGTCAGCTCCATATCCATACCTGTATGCAGCTTTGCCACTTCTGTTTCGTCGATATAGCCTCGGAAGATAATGTCGCCCATGTTGGCAATCTTAGCCACTGTGGTACCTTCGGTGAAGGAACTGGTTCCCGATACGGAAGAACCCACCTTGACAGGTACACTCAGCACCAGACCGCTGATAGTCGAACGCAGGTCAGTGATGTTCACACCACCAGAACGAGCCGACTGTCCACGGGTGATGACCTCCACCTGCGAAAGTGCTGCCGTAACATTGTCCTTTGCGGCTGCCAACTGGGTACTCTTCTTCTCGAATTCCTCAAGGCTGACAACGCCTTTGTCATAGAGCGACTTCGTACGATCATACTCACGCTGCTGTTCAGCGAGTTGAATACGAGCAGACTCCACTTCACTCTTGGCCTGATTGAGCTGGGCCATATCAGGGATAATCCTGATAGTGGCGATAATGTCGCCTACATTAACGTGGTCACCAGCCTTTACACGCAATTGGCTGATAATACCCGTCGCCTGGGGTTTAACCTCTACTTGGTTACGGGCTTCAACACTACCTGTGGCCACTGTCTTTTTCACAATGTCACGCTGCTCAGGCTTAATCAGTTCATAAACTACAGGGGCGGGTTGCGACTGCTTCCACAAGAAGTAGAATGTATAGAGTACAAAAACTCCCAATAGGCACCAGCCTGCCATTTTTAATACTTTTTTTACCATCAGATCTTTATTGTTTTTTTATTATGTTCTATGCGGTAGTAAATATTTTAATTATCACATCTTACTCTTCCCTTAATGCGTCTATCGCCTTAATCTGCAAAGCACGGCGGGCTGGCATCCAACCAGCAAGGAGACCACCGAGAACGAGAATGGTCAGCGACGCTATGGCCGTCCAGAAAGGTACGTAGGGATTGGTGAACGTCATGTTGTCACCACCCTCGGACATCATACCTCTGAGTATATCGAGCAGCCAGATGCCCAAGCAGAGGCCGGCAAAACCTGCCGCTGCCGTCAGCACGAGACTCTCCATCATGATCTGACGAAGGATGACTCCCGGCAAAGCACCCAGTGCACGGCGGACACCGATTTCCTGTGTCCTTTCCTTCACCGTCACCAGCATGATGTTCGAGATACCTATCAGTCCTGCCAGCAAGGTTCCCAAGCCGACAATCCATATCAGGATATTCAAACCCGTAAACAGGTTCACGAACATTGCTATCTGTTCACCTAAGTTGATAGTCATCAGTGCTGTGGGGTCATCAGGATGTATCTGGTGGTTCTTTTTGACAAGAGTCGATATTTCACCCTCGAACTCATTGACGGGACTGCTGTCTTTCAGGATGACCATACAGATGTCGATACGGTTATCCTGTCCATAGGTCACCTGTTCGGTGGTCAACGGAAGCAAGATGCTCTCCGTAACATCCAGACCGATATCAATCTGACGGTTCGTATTCTTAATGGTGCCCACCACCGTCAGGATGGCGCCATTCACATCGATAGTAGCACCTAAGGGCTCGTCGTCACCGAAGAGTTCCTCAGCCACGTGTTTACCGATGATACACACTTTGCGGTGCTCAATCATATCGACATCATTGATGAAACGCCCGGACAGCAGTTTCTGAGGCAGCGAGCCATAGAACTGCGGTGTCACACCTGCCACCTTATACTGGAAGGTCTGACGGCCACGCGTCACATTCTGATAGTCAGCAAAATTGACTGACGTGATGTATTCCAAACGCCCGGACAGCGCAGTGGTCAGTTCATCAACATCGCGGTTGTCCATATACCAAGTACGATCTCGTCCCAAGCCTGCATAAGCCATAGACGTCTCCTGAGGAATGAGGAACAGGCAGTTACTGGGCAAGCTCTTCACACGTCCGGCAATACCATTGTTCAGTCCCATGCCGGCACCAATGAGCACCGTCAGCATCAGAATGCCCCAAAACACTCCGAACGCTGTCATCAGGCTGCGCCATCGCTGTCGCATGATGGACTGCAATATCTCGTTCCACAAATCCGAATCAAACATATCTTATATTATTGCTGTAGCAAATTTATATTTTTAATAATCACTTTAACTTTATGCCGTCAACGCTTCCACGAGTTTGATGTCAACAGCTCGTTTGGCCGGCACATAACCAGCGATGAGACCCGCCAGCACCATGATGCCGTTGATGGCCATCACGTACGAGAACTTCACCGTAGGATTAGAGAAGATTCCGTTGTCGCCCAACGACTGGATGGCCCATGAGGCCAGCTGCGTCAGTCCGATACCCATGAACATGCCCACATAGCCGAAGATAACCGTAATGATAACGGCTTCTATCAGCACCAGCGACATGATCTGCAGGTTACTGGCTCCCATAGCCCTTCTGACGCCCAGTTCCCTGGTACGCTCCTTAACGGTAATGAGCATGATGTTCGAGATACCCACGATACCGGCAATCAACGTTGCCAATCCGATGACGAGAACAAATATGTTCAAACCCGTCAGAATACCATTGATAAGCACAGGCATTTCGTAGGCATTTGTCAACTTGATAGCCTTCACGTCAGCAGGTGAATAGCCCTTCATGGCAGCCAACTGCTGTTGCAGGCGCTGGTTGAAATGTTCATTCAGCTCAGCCGTATTCAAATAGTTTGTCTGCAGGTAGAGACGACTCAGTGAACCATCGGGCTGATAAAGTGTCTTGATGGTCGTCAACGGTGCAATAATGACCCTCGTGGTATTGGCTTTCACCACAGGCTCATAGATGCCCACTATCTCGAAACTGATTTGGTCGAAGGTGATGTAGGATCCTACTACTGACGACTTGGCGTTAGGGAACAGAATATTCTTCAAACGGGCAGGAATGATACACACCTTACGCTGCTCCTCTATGTCTAGGTAATTCAGGTCACGCCCCGCAGTTATATGAATGTTCGGCGCAACGGCATAGTCTGGGAGGTAGCCGTCTACTGAAGTATTGGTGTAATACTCATTGCAGCGGGCTTGCACCGGGTGGTTGATGACCGGGATGATACGGCGCAGCGTGTCGCCCCAATACTTCTTCAACTCTTCGGTGTCATCGGCATAAAGCTTTATCGTACGTCCCTTCTGGGCTCCGGCAAACGGCATAGAGGTCACGCTGGGAACCAATGTCACCACGTTCTCACTGCTGGAACTGAAGTTGGTGGTCATACCGTTGAGCAGTCCGTTACCAGTACCAATAAGGACAATAAGGATGAACAGACCCCACCCAATAGAGAAGCCCGTCAGCGCTATGCGCATCTTGTTGTTCTTCATTGAGGTCAAGACCTCATTCATCATATCACCCATACTGCCTTTGAACTATTATTTTAATACCTTCTGACCTTTTTACTTTTCTAGCCTCTTTCATCTTTGAATATCAGACCATCCTTGAAGAAGATGCGACGATCAGTCTGATCGGCAATCTCCTGCTCATGAGTCACAATAATCACTGTCTGCCCTTCCTTACGGTTCACATCACGCAGCATGTCCATCACCTCCTGGGTGGTCTTGGAATCCAAGGCACCTGTAGGCTCGTCGGCAAGAATAATCTTCGGATGCGAAATCAAGGCACGGGCAATAGCCACACGCTGACGCTGACCACCAGACATCTGCATGGGCAGATGGTTCCAGTGCGCTGCCAGTCCTACCTTCTCCAGATACTCCATGGCCAGTTCATTACGCTCCTTCTTCTTCACGCCACGATAGTACAGCGGCAGTGCCACATTCTCCATAGCGTTCTTGAAGTTGATGAGGTTAAACGACTGGAAGATGAATCCGATAAGCTGGTTACGATAACGCGACTCCTGATAATTGGTCAGGTCTTTGATGAGGTTACCAGCCAAGTGGTATTCCCCCTCGTCGTATGTATCCAATATACCCATGATATTGAGCAACGTCGACTTACCAGAACCGGAAGCACCCATGATGCTTACCAGCTCACCTTCGTCAATATGGAGGTCTACCCCCTTCAGCACGTGAAGGGGTGACTCTCCAGGATAGGTCTTATGAATCCCTTTCAGGTCAATCATTGCTATTTACGATTTTTCAATTATCACTTGTCAATTCTTTTACCAGGCTCTCTGTGACCAAGTCATTATAATTCTCGGTCATAAACAGATTGTTGTGCTCGTCGTCAACGTCGATGATTTCCAGCTGAGAGGCTATCTTACGCCATTCATTCAGGTTGTATTCCTCCAGCGGGTTCAGCTTCTTGGCATTGTAGAATATCACCTTACCGTCGTAGTGCGGATAAGCGACATTGTCTTCCAAGTGCTTGATCATGTCATGTTTCTTCTTCAGAAGCTCAGGCATTGTACGCTCTATCTGACGCTCAAACTCCTGCATCTGACGTTCCGTTTCCTCGTTGTTACGCAGATGTGAGTCACCCAGCCATACAGGCAGGCTGACGCCATTGTCATCACGCCACTTGCAAGCCAGATGATAAGCCTGGACACCACCCCATGAGTAACCCAAGAAGCCAAAGACTTTGGCATCAGCAGGTATCATCAGGTCAAGCACGGTGTAATACATCTCGATGACCTCGTGGAAGGTAGCATCCTGGAAGATGTACTGGAAGTGCTCATCGGTAGGCTCGATGGTAAATATCGAGAAATAATCCTGCCAGATACGGAATTTCTCCGTCAGATACGACGTCAGCAGAATACCCTGCGTCACAATGAGTACAGGTTTCTCCGGCGTATAGCTGTTGAACCAGTATCCCAGACTCATGTTGGCTGAGAGTATCTTGTCGATGGTGTGCAGCTTCATCACGTCGTTGGCCTTCAGCTTGATATTCTCTCTGTCAGCCAGTGCAACGAACTTCACGGCAATAATACTCGTCATACCCAATTCGAACAAGTCGTCAGTGACACCGAAATCGTCGGCCTTCAGCAGTTTCCTGGCAATATCCAGCAGGACGGTTTCCTTATGTGTACGCGGAGCCACATTCTCTGTATGGCGCTCGATGACGGGTTCTGGCAACTTCTTACGGTCAATCTTACCAGAAGGTGTCATCGGCATGCTCTCCATCGGCATATAGACTGTCGGCACCATATATTCTGTCAGTGTCTGTGCCAGCGTATGCTTCAGGTCTGCAGTGTCAATTTCCTCACTACTGGTGAAGTAGCAGCACAGATGCTGTGCTCCGTTGACCTCCCTCACTTCAGCACAAGCGGCCTTGATGTGCGGATACTTACCGATCTCGTTCTCAATCTCACCGAGCTCAATACGATAGCCACGCAGCTTCACCTGGAAGTCGATACGTCCTAAGTATTCTATCTGTCCCTCGCTGTTCCAGCGGCACAGGTCACCAGTGTGATACATCTTCACACCAGGTACCCACGGACAGTCGACATAGCGCTCTGCTGTCATTTCCGGACGGTTCCAATAGCCCTTTCCGACCTGGTTTCCGGCAATACACAGCTCACCAGCCATACCTCTTGGCAACAGCTGTCCGGCGCTGTCGATGATAAAGCCCCAGTTGTTGGGAACGGGATAGCCGATAGGAATGTTCTTGTACTCCTTAGTCGGGTCTACCAGGAAGTAGGTAGAGTCAACTGTACACTCTGTAGGTCCGTACATATTCCACAAGGGGATATTGCCCGGCACACGGTCCAGTTTCTCACCGCCTACACCGACAAAGCGCAAAGGCAGGTCGAAGTTGGTCATCAGCATCACACCGACTGTGGTGTTGAATCCACCGCCAGTAATCTGATGGTCGTTCATGAACTTATACACCTCCGGCAGATCCTTACGAATCTCAGAAGGCACGATGTGCAGGCTACCACCTACGGTCAATATCGGATAGAGGTCCTCCAAAGAAGCGTCGAAGCTGAATGCACGGTGACAGAGTATGCGGTCAGCAGCTGTCAACTGTTCCTTCTCCACGATGAAGTGGATAAAGTTCAGCTTAGCACTGTGAGGTATCATAACACCCTTAGGCTTACCAGTAGAACCAGAGGTGTAAATCATGTAGGCCACCTGAGCAGGATCTGACAGGTCGATAGGTTCGTCAGAAACTTTACTGTCAAGCTGGTCGACATAAATGATCTCAATGTTCTTCAGGTCGTCAGCCATTCCCTTTGCCTCCACAACCTCATGGGTCGTTATCAGCACGCGGGCCTCAGAGTCTTCCAGCATATAGAGCAGACGCTCTGTCGGATAGTCGAAGTCGAGCGGCACGTAGGCATTACCAGCCTTCTGGATACCCAGCACAGCACTGGAGAATTCCTTCTGACGATCAAGCATGACACCTACGAAGCAGTCGGGACCAACGCCACGCTGCAACAGCAGACGGGCAATGACATTCGACTGGGCATCCAGTTCGGCGTATGTAAACTGTCCGAACTTATCAGTAACAGCCAGTGCGTCTGGTGTCTTTGCTGCCTGACGGACAAATTCCTTCACATACGTCAGACTACGGTCGAAGTCCATTTCCTCACCCTTCGAAATCTGCATCAGCTCTTCAAACTGTTCGCCTTCCACGAGCGAGATATCCTTCAGCAGCACATTCTCACCGATGCTCTTCAGTGCAAACGTCTGGAGGGCATCAGCCAATGCCTGCATGTCATCAGCAGCATACATCGACGTATTGTATTCCAGGAAGATGACATAGTCGGTCTCACCATACGAAGCAACGGTGACAGACAGAGGCACCTTTGCCGTATCGAGCTTCATACGAATCTGCTCAATACCTTCCCGCTGAATGTCTACGCCCAAGTCACCCTGGAAAGTGAACATCACAGCAGGATGGATGTCGTGACGAGCTGCCATCTTTGTGAACGGATAGAAGTCACGGCTCACCGACTCAAAGAGCTGATGCTGTATGGTTTCTACTGCGTCAGCCATCGGCTGCTTGCCATCGCTCATGTTGCTAATCATCGGCAGGGTCTTGACGAACATACCCATGATTTCCTGCATCTCGTTGGCTTCACGGCCGTTGTTGATGGTAGAAATCAGCACGCGCTTCTCACGGGTTATGCGGTGCAGTACCTGCAGGAAGGCAGTCATGAAGAAGTTGTTCTCCGTAAATCCGTGCTTGCTGCAGTACGACTGAATCTCGCCCTTATGGAACGTGAGGTATAGAGAGTTGGTGCCAGCCTCATTATTCTCAGGTGTAACAGACTTGGGATAGATGGTAGGCACAGCATCAGTCAGCAACTGATCGAAATAAGCCTCAGCCTCAGCAAACTTCTCAGTTGTCACTATAGACTTTTGGTCCAAAGCATGGTCGAAGGCAGTATAGTGCTCTTGCTTAAGGGTCTCACCATTGAGGACAGCCAAGGTTTGACCGAGGAAGAGTCCGTTGGACAAACCGTCGAATATCAGATGATGGAAGTCCTTGAAGAGCCATACGGCACTGGGCGACTGGTAGATTTCCAGACGATAGAGGTTCTCGGTGAAAATGTTGTACGGACGTACACGCTCCTGGAACCAGTCTGCATCAGGTTCAAAGTCGAGCGTCTTGAAGACGATATCGTCGGGAGCATCGTCGCGGCGCTGCTGCAAGACATCGCCGTCCTTCAATACCAAGTGAGCCTTCAAATACGGATGGGCTGCCACTACGGCCTTGACGGCCTTCAGCAAATCTTCCGCAGCTACTGTGGTAAACTTGATGACCTCTGGGATGTTGTACTGCAGAGCTTCTGGGTTCTGCTGGCAGTCGATATAGACACCACCCTGATTTTCCGTCAACGGATAGAACTCCTGTTTCTCGTATACTGTCAGCGGTGTTACCTGTGCCGACTGCTGTCCTTGCAGAGCTGCCATCTGACGGATGGTAGGCTTCGTCAGGATCTCGTTCGTCGGGATGTTGAGTTGCATTTCCTGACCGAGACGTGCAGAGAGTCGCATGGCCGACAGCGAAGTAAGACCAATAGAGATAAGGTTAGTGGTAACGCCAAACTCCTCAACTCTGAGCAACTGGCTGACCACGTTCCATATCTGCTGTTCCGTATCATTGGCAGGAGCCACCATCTCGGCAGTCTTGATTTCCGGTATGGGCAGTACGCGACGGTTAATCTTTCCGTTGGGCGTCAGCGGCATTGTATCAAGTGGTACATAGGTGTCAGGCACCATGTACTCGGCCAGTGACGAAGCAGTAAGTGCAGCGCGGATGTCCTCGCTATCGATGGTTACACCCTCGTCCAAAGTATAATACAGCAACAGATGATCAGCACCAGCCACCTTGCGCACCTCGGCAGCAGCCTGGCGAATGCCTTCTATCTGCAGCACCTTGTTCTCAATCTCTCCCAGCTCAATACGGAAGCCGCGCAGCTTCACCTGGAAGTCGATACGTCCTAAGTATTCAATGTCTCCCTGTTCGTTCCAGCGACAGATGTCACCGGTATGATACATACGGACACGGCGTCCCCATGGGTCGTTCTCCACAAACGGACAGTCACCGAAAGCCTGGGCGGTACGGTCTGGCAGCTGCCAGTAGCCACGTCCTACCTGAATACCTGCAAAGCACAGCTCTCCGGCTACACCCTGTGGTAACAGACGGCCTTGAGTATCGATGATGAAGTTGTAGCAGTTAGCCACCGACTTACCGATGGGGATGTTGTCGACACGCTCACCCGGAGCAATCTTATAATAAGAGGTATCGTCGGTACACTCCGTCGGTCCATAGACGTTGATAATCTCAATATGATCGCTAAATACGCCGTCCAGCTTCTCACCACCTGCCGTAATGAAGCGTACGGGCAGGTCATCGTAAGTGTTCAGCAACAGGGCAGCGATAGCCGTTGAGTAGCCACCACCCGTTATCTGATGGTCGAACAGGAACTGGCGGATAGCATCGAGGTCCTTACGGATTTCCGTCGGCATGATATGGAACGAGCCGCCCAGCGTCAGGATGGCATACATATCCTCGATATGAGCGTCGAAGGAGAAGGAACGGTGTCCTTCAATACGGTCTTCAGCCGTCAGGTGCTCCATATCGATGACCACATTGATGAAGTTCCAAAGACCGGCCTGATGCAACATGGCACCCTTAGGCTTACCTGTAGAACCTGACGTGTAAATCATATATGCCAGATTGTCTGGTGTCGTCAGATTGATTGGTTCAGCAGCTGCGTTGAAGTCGATATCCTCTACGAAGATAATCTGTGCACTGCCTGTATCGAAGTCACCCTCTTCCTGCTTAGCCTTCAACACGTCGTGCGAGGTGATGAGCACCTTCGACTGCGAGTTCTCCAGCATGTAGCAAAGTCGCTCGTTGGGATATTCAAAATCCAGCGGTGTATAAGCAGCACCAGCCTTATGGATAGCCAGTACTGACAGCGGGAACTCCTTCATACGGTCAAGCATGACGCATACGAAGTCGTTGGGCTGTACGCCGGCAGCTATCAGCTTGTGGGCCAATACGTCGGAATAGTGCGACAACTGGCTGTACGTCAACTGGCTGCACTTATCCACTACAGCCACGTTGTCAGGCACCAGTTTGGCACGTGCCTCGAAGACCTCGGCAAACGTCTTGGTGATGTCAACCTCCAGGTACTTACCTGTAGAGATTTCCAGCATACGCTCATGAGCCTCCTGCGACAACAGCGGCAGCTGCTTCAGCAGGTGTTCCGGATGTTCAGCCATACCGGCTATCAGCGTGACGAACGTGTCAAGCACACGCTGCATCACAATAGGCGTATATTTGGTAGCATCGTAGGTCAGTTTCAGTGTGAGGAATCCATGTTCGTTGGTGGTTACAGTGACACTGAGCTCGTTGAAAGCTTCCTCCTCACTCTGTATGACTTGCAGTCCCCACTGCTCCTGGCCCTGTGACAGTGAATCAGCACCGGCATAGTTCTCGAAGGCCAGAATCGACTGGAACAGATTAGCACCTAACTCCGACTGTGTCTGTATCTCTGAGAGTGAGCAGAAGTCGTAGGCAGCAGTCTCTGCGGCCTGAGCCTGCAGCGTTTGCAGGGCCTCACGCACCGTTACTTCTGCCGATGCCTGAACACGGACAGGTACGGAGTTGATGAAGAGACCTACCAACGTGTCGACGTTCATGCTGTCGTTGTTACGTCCTGATACCACCTTGGCAAAGACGGCATCCTGCGTACGGCACCACGTTTGCAGCACCAGTCCCCATGCCAGCTCTACCACAGTATTCATTGTTACCTGCGACTGACTGCACAGCTTGCGCAATGCCGACATCACATTCAGGTCAAGCATCTGGCTGACACTCTGCTGTATATTCTCGCCTGCATTGCCGGAAGGTATAGATACGGTGGGAATAGCAGCCTTGGTCTCGTAACCCTCCAACAGCTGTTTCCAGTAGGCCAGTCCTGCCTTCTTGTCTTTCTGACGCAGCTGACGCACGAACTGTTCATACATGCCCGGACGTCCTTCGACAATAGCCTGACTGGTACCCGATGTCATGTTGGCAGCCAACGACTGGATGAAGTCGTTCATATAGATAGGAATACACCAGCCGTCGACAATGATGTGGTGGAGTACGAACAACATCTGACAGGTGTTCTCCGAAGTCTTCATGCATACCACACGCATCAGCGGGTCGTCCTGCAGACTCAGCGGACGGTGCAGCTGTTCCTGATGAACACGGGCTGCAGCCTTCTCTATATCACTCTCGCCAGTGAGGTCCACCATTTCGAGACCTAACTGTCGGCTGACAATAGCCTGACACGGTTCTGCTACGCCATCATAGATGATAGCGGTACGCAGCACTTCATGCTTGGCAGCCAGTACGTCGAGGGTGTTACGCAATGCCTGTTCTGTGGGCAATACCGACATGGAGAAGCGCGACAGCAGACGGTAGGCCGTCGTGTCGGGCTCCATCATGAACTTCAACAGCATTCCCTCCTGCATGGGACTGAGCGGATAAACGCGTTGCAGCACTTCGCCACGAGCTGCGAAACGTTCGCAGATTCGCTGGTACTGTGCTTCTGTCCAGCCCTGTGCACCCAGGTCTGAAGCCGTCTGCTCGGGTTCCTTGACAGTTGCCGTATGGTCGGACACCTGTACCAGCTGAGTCACAAAGGCGTCAGCAATGGCTTGTGCCTGATCAGCAGTCCACAATGCGGTATCATATTCGAAGGTAGCGCTGAGCACTCCGGCAGTTACGCCGCAGTTAATCATCAGCGAGGGACCGAAGACATTCTTCGGGCTGAACATCGTACCGGCAGGCAGGTCTGCTGCCATATCAAACAGGGCACCGGGAGTTGCACCACCCATCTCACCAAGATAGTTGAAGCCTACCAGCGGGGTAAGGTCGGTACGCAGCGGGGCATCGCCCTCATTTGACGGGATATATTGCAGGATGCCGTAACCCATACCCTTGTTGGGCAGGTTGCGGAACGTTTCCTTCACCAGTCGGATGTCATGACGGATATCACCTGTCAAGCCTTCAACGACGACGGGATACGCAGAAGTGAACCATCCCACAGTACGGTCGGTCAACAACTGCTCGTGCATGGCTTCACGACCATGACCCTCCATTTGTATTGACAGCCCGTCGCGGCCTGTCTGCTGGCGATAAGCCTCACTGAGAGCTGTAATCAGCAGGTCGTTGATATCGGTATTGTAAGCCTTTGAGGCATCAGCGAGCAACCAGGCCAGTGAAGCGCCTTCGAGCGTCACTTCCACCTTCTGCATCTTCCTGCTGTGGTCACTGCCGTTGCTTCCCGGCATACCAGCCATCTGGCGTTGTACGTCAATCCAGTAGTTCTTCTCCTGCGAGAGCAGATAGCTGTCACGATAGCGGCTGACAGTCTCTGTAAAATAGCTGAAGCTATGGGTCTTGCGTGGCAGTCCACCACCGGCATAGACGTTGTTGAGGTCTTCAATCAGGATGCGCCAAGACACACCGTCGACAGCAATATGATGGCAAACCAGCAGCAGGCAGTCGCCACCGTCTGTATGGATGAGAGCGGCCTTGAAGATAGGACCTTTCTCCAAGTCAATAGACGTATGTATCTGGTTGGCGGCTTGCTTTATGGATGCTTTCACATCTGCAACACCCCGGAAGTCCTGTTCTATCAGTTCATAGAGCGGCTCGTCATTTTCCGGACGTATGATGACCTGTCCTTCGCTGACGGTAGCACGCAACATATCGTGATGGCGGCAGAGGGCTGCCAGGGTATTTTCCAGCTGCTGCTTGTCTATCGACTGGGCAGCACGCAGGATGACGCTCTGGTTGAAATGTGCAGGCTCCGGCAACTGCAGCTGGAAGAAGAACTGCTGGATGGCCGATGGCAGGATATTGCCACTGACAGCCTCCTGTGATACCTCAACGGATGCTGACTGTGCTCCGGCAATCTCTGCGAGTCCGCGCACGGTCTTGTATTTCATGACATCATTGACTTGCAGCACGATGCCTTCATTACGCAACAGACTGACAAGGCGGATGGACTTGATACTGTCACCACCCAATGCAAAGAAGTTGTCGATGGCACTGACGGGCTCGTCATAGTTCAGCACGTCGGCAAACAGAGCGGCAATCTTCTTCTCCGTCTCGTTAGCAGGCTCCACATATTCCACATTGCTGGTCAACACGGGCGACGGCAGTGCTTTTCGGTTCACCTTGCCATTAGGTGTCAGCGGCATAGCGTCAAGCTGTACGTAGGCCTCGGGAACCATATAGTCCGTCAACTGCTCAGCCAGGAAGCTCTGCAAACTGGTCAGATCCACCTGATTGGCTGCTGTGAAATAGAGGCACAGGTGCTTGGTGCCATTGATGTCGCGCACCTCGGCGGCCACATCCTGAACACCCTCGTAGCGCTTGGCAACATTCTCTATCTCACCCATCTCAATACGGAATCCACGCAGCTTCACCTGGTTGTCAATACGTCCCAGGAACTCCAGCTCTCCTTCATCATTATAGCGGGCCAAGTCACCAGTGCGGTACATGGGTACGCCGGGTACGAAGGGACACTCAGCAAACTTCTCTGCTGTCAGGTCTTCGCGTTTCCAATAGCCTCGGGCAATCTGCGGGCCTAACAGACAAAGCTCACCGGCTACGCCACGCGGCTGCAGCTGTCCCTGTGTGTTACATATAAATGAATAGGTATTGGGAACAGCCCGTCCGATGGGGATGTCGGTATCCTTGTCCTGGTCGACGATATGGTATGACGAACAGACGGTAAACTCCGTAGGTCCATAACCATTGATGATAGTCATCGGCGTCTTCTGCGATGGCAGCATCTTCTCACCACCCATCATCAGGTAGCGCAGCGGCAGGTTATTGAAGAGTCCCAGCATGGTCATACCCAACTGGGTACTGAGCGTCATACCAGTGATACCATTGTCAAAGAGATACTGGCACATGGCATTCACGTCCTTACGGATTTCCTCAGGCATGATATAAACGGAACCTCCGGCAGCCAACGGACACAGCAGGTCGTCCAGCGAAGCGTCAAACGAGAAGCTGGCATGCTGGGCATTGCGGCTTTCCGGCGTTAACTTCAGGTCATGGATACGCCATGCGAGGTAGGCACGCAGCGAGCTGTGAGGCTGCATGACACCCTTCGGCTTACCCGTCGAACCGGAAGTATAAATCATATAGGCCAGATGGTCGGGAGCCGACTCATTGACAGGCTCCGATGTGGCCTCCTGCCAGTCTTCAACAAACAGCACGTTGTCTACTGTAAAGTCACCCTCCTGGCATTTTGTATCATAGAGCTCCTTGGTGGTGATCAGCACGCGGGCCTCAGAATCCTCCAGCATATAGAGCAGACGATCATTGGGATATTCGCTGTCCATCGGCACGTAGGCACCACCGGCTTTCTGCACGGCCAGCACCGAGAGGAGGAACTCCTTGCGGCGCGGCATCATGATACCCACGAAGGTATCGGTGGTGACGCCCTGTTCACGCAGCTTGGCAGCCAGCGCGTTCGACCGTTCGTCAAACTCCTTATAGGTATAGCTGCCTGTGGCATCCACCACAGCTGTGGCGTCAGGCTGCTGGCGGGCATGACCCATAACCATATCAACGAAGGTCTCGTTGGCATTATAGGGCAGTTCCTTACCCTTCGACAGCTGCATGAGCTGCTCTTTCTCTTCATCGCTGACAATGCTCACGGCCGACAGCGGCTGATCGGGCTGTGCCATCATCGAGTAGACGCAAGCCTTGATAGCGCGCGACACCTTGGCCAGGAACTCCAAGTCGTAGAGCTTCTCACTGGACTCTACGCGGATGTCGTATTGTCCGTCCACCTCATAGACGACTGTCGACAGCTCTGCACAGGTGTTACCCTTCGGCAGATAGTGCAACGGAGCCTGATAGTCGCCGAAGTCCAGGTATTCGGTAATGTTTCCACCCTGATAGCTGAAGGTGACACCTTGAGTCATCTTCAGGTCGCGGCAGAAGTGCGAGAATGGATATATTCCGTAGCGGATGGTGCTCATCAGCTCGGTACGGAACGAACGCACGAAGTCGATGACCGGCTGTGTCGGTTCGATGACGGCCTTGGTGGGTACCAGACGCACATACATACCGTAGGACTGACGCAGGCGCTTGTCCATACGACCGTGGTTCAGTGATGTGAAGATGACGTTCTTCTCACGGCTCAGCATACCCATGACATAGCTGAAGGCAGCCATCAGCAGCAGGTTGCTGGCTGTGCCGTGCTCCTTACACCAGTTGTCGACAACCTCCATGGGAATAAACTCCGAGTGGCGTATCTGCAGACCCATCGGCTGATCGGTACTCTTGGCCAGTGACACCATGTTCAGACCCTCGTACTTCTCGCGATAGTATTCCTTGGCACGGGCATACTCCGGCGTAGCAAACGAGGCCTCCTCTTCCAGGGCGGCATCAAACTGTCCGTAAGGAATCTCCGGCAGCGGCTCACCTTTGTAGGCCAGCGTAAAGTCGCGTGTGGCAAAGCCCATCACCAGCGACATACCGTCGGCAAAGAGGTGGTGTATCTGCGTCAGCATGACATACTCCTTGGGGGTCTCGATGATCCAGAAGCGGCAAAGCACCTCGTTATAGATGTCGAACGGGGTGACGCTGTTCTTGACGAACTCCTCTGCTTCGGCTTCCGTCATCGTCAGGCGCTTCACCTCCAGCGTGTCTTTTTCACCGACATACTGGCGGGGCTCTCCGTCCTGCAGGATATAGCGTGTGCGCAGTTCAGGACGGGCATTATATACCGTCTTCAACGCCCGTTCCAAACGGTCCGGGTCAATAGTCTTGGGCAGATGAGCCACAAAGGGTTGATTGTACTCGGTAATCTCCGGATGCTGTACGCATTCAAAATAGATACCTAACTGAGGTTGAGTTAAAGGGTAAGTAGTCATATTCTTAATCGTTCAATTTTTCTATTTTCGCAAAAAGGATATTCTGTCCATACATATATTTATATGTAATAGACGGGGTGATGCCTGCCACCAGTTTCAGTCCCAAGTGGTCATAGCCAGACATCGGGTTCTCTATATACTTCACGGGGTTGAAGGGCTGTCCGGCATCCTTGACAACCAGGTATATCACCTCGTCCATGATGCGGAGGTGCATGTCGAAACTATGTTTCTTCACCCTACCCTTCGAGTGTTCCACGATGTTCTTCATCAGCTCCTCACAACAAATGTGGGCATACATCTGCAGCGAATTGTCCAGCTTGTTGTCTTCCAGGAACTGTCTGACGGCAGCCATCGCTATCTCCAGGTCCTGCATCTTGTAGTTGCACGATAAGTCCATCGAGCGTCCTGATTCGTCGGCAGGTATCAGCGTCAGCGGCGATGCCTCCTTGTGACTCAGATGGATGATAAACGTCGTTGCCAGCTGTGCAGTAATCAGCAGGAATGCCGACAGCGGGAAAGCCCACCACAGCTGCTGCGGCCACCAGATGGAGAACATCCACACCACAAACACCATTATCAGCAGCTGTCCCACAGCCAGCAGGGTGCTCAGCATGCGATACTCCAGTATTTGGAACAGTGAGCGCATGAGCATTGTCAGCGCAAAGGGTATCAGCACCAGCGAGAAGATGCGCAGCACGTCTGACAGATATGCCACATGTTCAGGGGTATCAGCACCGAACAGCTTCGCCAGCGTGGAGGGCGTCACCATGACAAATACCACAAACAGCAGCAATATGGCGCAGACGATGCCCAGCGCACGGCGTGTCAGCAGGCCCAGTCCTGAATAGTCCTGTTCACCTACCAGCATGCCGCCAATAGACAGCAGGGCGTTACCCACCCCGTTGAGCAGCACCACCGATAGCAGCAGGACCTGCAGACATACCGACCAGGCGTACATGCCTTCGGCACCCAGCGCGTTCATCACCAGAATATTGATGACCATCACAATGACACCCAGCATCAGGTTGCCAATCATCATGGGCATACCTTCAGCCACGTTCTCACCTAACACCTTGCCCACAATACCTTTCGGCCAGCGCCAGTGGTAGCTGCTTGACGGACTCATGAAGTGGAACAGCACAAAGCCTATCGACACCACATAGTTGGACACCGTAGCAATGGCAGCACCCTTGATGCCCATCGGTCCCACCAGCAACAGGTCGAGCACCACGTTCGTCACACCACCAGCTATCACGGCATACGTCACCAGATGCGGCTTGCCGTCAGACTGTACAAAGGCGTTCAGCGTATACGACAGGAACAAGGGCACGGGGCCAGCTACCAGGAAAAAGCTGAGGTAGCTGCTTACGTATGGAGCTATCTGCTCGTTGGAACATATCAGCGAAACTATCCAGTCCGTAGAGAAACCTAATATGACGGCCAGCACCAACGACACCACAGTCACCGAACAGATGGCCACCGTAAACACGTGGCTGACGGACTGCATCTGCTGATTACCGATATATTTCGCAGCCAGCACACTGGCGCCGGAGCCCAGCAACAGGCTCAGGGCGACGACAATGGTGATGACCGGCGACGACACGTTGACCGCCGACAAAGCGTCAGGGCCCACTATATGGCTTACGATGATGGCATCCACCATCACCGCCAGCTGCGTGGCTGCCGAAGTCAGCACGGAAGCTATCAAAAAGTGTCTTAGAGCCTTGTCAATTAGGTAGCAGTTCCTGTTTTGTTTCATATAGTAATAGGTCTACTTTTCGAGATGCAAAGATAACGAAATAGTTAATGCATAAAGAATACCTGTCGAAATTTTAATTTTTTTTTGCTTTTTAGTAAGAAACGGAGAGGTTGGGGTCCTCTCTACTTGTCCGCAGGGGTTGCCTGTTGGTGTCTTTTCGTGCATACGGAGCCAACGGCCCCAGTTGGTGAGCTTGTGGAAAGTACACATCTCATAACAATCGGCAAAATACCACTCACCACGGGTCGGAGCGTATACAAAGTAATCGTTGTCGAAGAGACTAAAGCCCAGACTGAAACGAGGCAACGTGGGATAGTTTTCCACATACTGGGTCTCATAGACTATTACCTTATCGTAGGCAGCTGCCATCTTCTCGTAAATGTCCTTTATCTCTGCGTCGCCAGTTAGTTCGGCCAGCAATCGGGCATAGTCCATAGAGTCGTAGTGCGGTTCATTATTATAACGATACACCTTGTCGGTAGCGCTGTGTATGGCCTCCATGTTGTTGGGATATATCTCACACAGTCTGTCGCATAACCGTTTCATTTGTGCTATCACATCATCCAGCTGCGAGAGATTATATAGCGCCATATTGGCTGTCCATCCACCACAGTCCTCCTTGTATTCTCTTATCCATCCCTCTCGCATCAGGCGGAACATCTGTTCTACCTGTGCCTTTATCTCTTTCTTCTGTTGCAGGGCACGAACCAACTCGGTAACAGGAGCAGGATTCTCGCTCACTGCGAACGGAGATGCTATCAGATAGTCGACCAAGTCCTTGATTTCTGTTACTGACTCCAAATCGCCCATTGAACATACATTGAGCATCATGAGTGGAAGGTGACCTAACTTAGAAGTGCTGATGGCTTTGCTCAGGTCATACATATTCATATCGGGCCCACCATTATAATTATCGCGCAACAGGCCCCTCATCTTTGGCTTTGGCGCAGATGCCTGAGGCGCAGCTTTCCACACCCTGGGCTTCCAGGTATTCCATAGCGGACCGTCCTTAGGATAGTCCAAATCGGGGGCAAAGCCTATGCCATGGCCCTCGATTACCAGAACGTATTGTTTGGCTGGTGCCTTCTCTACCACGCGGTCAAGCACGCCCTGCAGAACTGCGGGATTCCAGAGCACTAGCGTAGAATCTCCTGCCACGCTGGTATAGCGCAGACTGTCTAAGTTGGTCTTCGACGTAAGTTCAAACTCAAGCACCATGCCTGGGTCACCATATCGGCCCGAAAATTCCTCACTGGCTCTGCCATACTTGTTGAAACAATAGAAACGTACTGACTCATTATCAGAAAGCAGCGGCTGTACCGCTGCTATCTGATCGTCGAAATCATGATCTTCACTAAGTCCGTTAGAAACAAAGTAGATTACGGTGTATTCGGCCAAGTCTTTCGACTTGTCAGGAACAACGGCGTTGTCGCTGCAACAGAATGTCAGCAATGCTATTGTCATTGTGCAGCCAATTACAGCTGCCAGCGTCATCGTAACCTTTTTCATTTAATATAGTTTTATTTCTTGCAACTGTACGTTATCGACTTGTTATGCTGATAGTCGTATAGGGTAAGGCGGCGCAGGTGGAAATAGGCATTAGCCTGTGCGCGGATAAAGCGCTGCAATGTCTGAGCATAGGTTTCTTCGGCTATGGTAAGAGCCTGGCGCGAGGTTTCTACTATTGACTGACGCTCATTAAAGTCGGCCACGGTCAGTGCTATTCTTATTTACTCCAGCGGCAGCAGCGACGTCAAGTTCGTCGTCGTCAAGCTGCAACACCCGTGCCTGACCGGTATGCTTATAGTCCTGCAACCTGTCGCGCATCTCCATATTCTCATTTATAAATGCCTTGATGTGGGCATTGTTATCGCTGATGCGCCATCGCTGATACACAATGACTGCCACCAAAACCAAGAGCACCACTACTACGGCTACTCCTAATGCTACTGCAATTACAAATGATACTTCCATATGCATTACTGATTTTGGTGGCAAAATTATAAACTATCCGTGTAATAGATGTCTCACTGGCGGAAAAACCGTGTTATTATTCAGTAACGTTCAACTCCACCTTAACTCGGAAGTTAACTAACAAACCATCACCTTCGGGCAGTGGTTCTTCTGAATTACTTGTGAGGTTGCGTTCTAATTTGTATTCTCCTGTGCCTGGCTCACCCTCATCGCTTGGGCCACCATCGGTGATAATGTGGAGATTTCCATCCTCTTTGATCTTAATAATCGAGATGCCGTTGTCGGTCACAACCTTTTCTGAGTCAGCAAAACGCTTGAATGACCACTCGAAAAGCTTGAAAGGCTGGATTATTTTCGAAACATACGTGTCGTTCTCCAGATCACTCAGCTTTACAGTCTCTTTTACCTCAAACTCATTCAGTGTCAGGTAAATCAAATCAACCTCCTGCTTAAAGGTTTCACCATACTTATTCTTCAACGTGATGATTCTGGTATCTTCCCAATTATAAGCACCATACTCCTCTACATTCTCCAGCAAATCCTGGAAGGCATTGCTCTCGGTATTAGGCACAAGCTTGATATAACCATAGTCTGCCAGTTTGCTAGCATCTACGGTAAACATATTGCCATCAACACTAACTTCTGTTATTGCAGCGAGATTGTAGAACTTTGTCTCATCCCCGTCTTTGTATGAATTGTATACAACTACATAGAGTGGCAACACTTCCTTGGTGTCGAGCTTATAGAACGACTGTGGGGCAGTGTGAAGTTTGATAGCATCGGCCATCTTTACATTAGCTTCTGGCTCCTGAGGCTGCGTCTCTACTGGGTTATCAATGTTATTACACGATGAAAAACTCATCATCATGCAGCATAAAGCAGCTGCAGCCATCATTATCTTTTTCATTGTCGTTGTAGGTTTAGTATTGATACTCCTTGATTACTTTCACGTCATTATCATCGCCCAGCTTATGACGATTTATCACAACTGTACCCGAAATGGTTGAGCCATACTCGGCCTTATGCTTGGCATATACAGCATCACAAGCCTGGATTACCTTCTGGTCTTCCTGCTTGGTGAGTTCTGTACCAACTACCGACTCTATCGCCGTGGTATAGTCGGTTATAACGAACAGTCCACCCAGACCGCCTGTTCCCGAAATACTGCCATTGGCACGATAATAATAGAAATCATTACTGTCAGAATCATCCTTACTGCAAGAGGTGAACACTGTAGAAATCATTGCGCAGCATACGACGGCTGCGAGCGTCATCATAATCTTTTTCATTTTAATTTAGTTTTATAATCTTATATCTCCATATCCTTTTATGATTTTGGGTGCAAAATTACACACTATCCAAATAATTGATGTATCACTGGCGGAAAAGTGTGTCTCAAATTAGGAAAAACTTAGTTTTTAGGGGTTGTATTACGATATTCGCTAGGTGTCATACCATAGGCAATGCGGAAAAGTCGGGCCAAAGTGGCGCGACTAGGGATACCCGATAGTTCGCCGATGATAGCTATTGGATCGGTGGTGTTCTTCAGTAGTCGGGCCACATGCTCCAGGCGATAGCGGTTGATAAAGTCGCTTACAGTCTCGCCCTTTGAGCATTGACGTATGGCCTGCTCCACATACTTGGCGTTAGTGCCCAGCATCTGTGCCAGCGCATCGCGGTTCAGGATTTCATCTGTATAGGGCTTTTGTTCGTCCATCAGCGTGCATATCCTGCGATATAGCTGCTGCTCGGTGCTAAGTTCCTCTAATGGCGCAGCTTGTAGCTGGGCTATCTCATGCTGCTGCTCCTGGCGGTTATGCTCTATCTCGGCAAATAGCTTGCGGTTTTTCGAGGCGAGAATCCTGTTATACCTATGCGAGCGCCATAGCAGATAGCCTATAAGCATACATATCAGGGATACTCCAACCAGTAATAGCCGGTGTACACGTGTCTCGGCTTTCGACTCCTCTAGAGCCATTTCCTTCTCGTGGGTCTGGTATATCACAGCCAGCTCTGCAGCCTCGTCTTTTTTCTTCCATATTACTGCCGAATCGATAGCCTCGCATATTTGGGTACCTATCTTCAGCGCATCGTCAGTACGTCCGGCCTTCAGGTTAGCCATATAGCGTGGGGCCAAGCGGAAGCAGATATTGTCGAAATTCATCTTCGCCCCGTCGTTCGAGTAATAAGTGCTGTCCATCAAGTCGTACAGATCGGCCATTTCTGCTATACGCCCAGCCTCCTGCAGGTATGTTATAGCCGCACCGATGATGGCTGGATTGACAAAACGACTACGAGGAATGGCGTCAAACACACTGGCTGCCTCTTGCTGGTGGCCTGTTTTCTGCAGAAGTATAGCACGCCATATGGCTATATGTCCCTTGTACTCTTCGATCAGTGCCGAGTCACCATACTGCTCGTATACGTTCATTGCTGATTCGGTACGTGCTACCCAGTCGGCCATCTTGTCATATTGGGTCATCTGATAATACACGTCGATGATATTGACACCATTAACGATGAAATCGAGTCCGTTTTTCTCAGGTCCGCCATATACCGACTTCAGTATATCATAGCACTTAAGGTATGTGCGTTCGGCCTCTTCATTCTGATTCAATTGTGACTGGTTGCCGGCTATAAGAGATAATACTACTTCTCGCTGCGCAGGCTTAAAGCTATCATTTGCTTCCATAACCCTATACATATCCAGAGCAATAGCCATCGAGCCATCAAAGTCAAAACGCATGCTTTTTAGTGCTGCAAGACTATAGCCTGCCCTGGTATAGAGTTTCCTGTTCTTATTCGGGTCGTCTTTCAGGGCGTCGTACACCTTTTTGTAATATACTTCGGCCAGTTTCTTCTGCTGCGTTTTGAAGTCATAGTCATGGGCTTTCCTATAGTTGGCCTCTATCACAGTGTCGATTTTTGCTGTGCTTTTACTAGTATTACCACCACTGCAGGCTGCAATGACAAACAATGCAACTGAAGCAATAAAAATAGTGATAAGTTTTAGACTTCTCATAAGGACAGTTGATAAATTCGGTGCAAAGATAAACAATTATTCGGAGAAAAAGAACAATTTGACAGTTTTTTCCCCATTTGTGTGTATTTTTGTCATCGAACATTAAACTTTTTGCGCATTGTTGCGTCTATAATACGATTACGTATTATCAACAAAACCAATAATTAAAGTATGAGAAAACTATTCTTACCTCTTCTGCTGTTGGTAGCAGTATGTGCTAACGCTGCCGAAAATCCAGTGTTGACAATCGAAGGTGGTCAGGTACAGGGCGTATTGGCCGATGATCATCCTGACGTGTTTGTTTATCGTGGTATACCTTATGCTGCGCCTCCTATCAAGGAGAACCGCTGGAAGGCACCTCAGCCCGTAGTGCCCTGGAAGGGAGTTAAGATTTGCGACACATTCGGTCGTCCGAGTTTTCAGGCCATTCAGTATCCTGGTGGATATTACACAGAGTGGGGCTATGGCAAAGAGTCGGGCTCTAGCGAGGATTGTCTGTACCTGAACGTATGGACCAAGGCTCCTGGCAAAGTTAACAAGAAACTGCCAGTAGCCCTGTGGATACACGGTGGCGGCTATCGCGAGGGATTCGGTTCGGAGCCCGAGTTCGACGGTCAGGAGTGGGGCGCCAAGGACGTAGTGCTGGTATCAATCAACTATCGTCTGGGCGTGTTCGGATTCCTGGTACACCCAGCTCTGTCAGCCGAGAGTCCTAACCATGTATCGGGTAACTATGGTATTCTGGACCAGATTGAGGCCCTGAAGTGGATTAAGAAGAATATCGCCCAGTTTGGTGGCGACCCAAATAACGTAACCATCTTCGGTCAGAGCGCCGGTGGCGGTAGCGTACGTACACTGTGCGAGAGTCCTCTGGCTCGCGGTCTGTTCCACAAGGCTGTAATCATGAGTGCACAGGGACTTGCTATCCCCGACGATAAAGGCAATATGATGGGTGGCCGCTACAGTGGCGGTACATTCCAGGAGGCCGAGGCCAAGGCCAAGAAGGTATTCGACTGGGCCGGACTGACTGACCTGCAGAAAATGCGCCAGGCCAGCACCGAAACCATCTTTGCACTAAACACTCTGTATCACCAGATTAACAGCGACGGTCAGCAGGGTGGCGGCCCAATGGCAGCTATGTTCAGAGGATTGCCATTCATGCCAATGATCGACGGATATGTAAGCGAGAAGAGTTTCGACGATGCTACACGTCAGGGAACACTTGCCGACGTGCCATATATGATAGGTTTCACACTGAACGACATGGGTAATATGGCTCCTAACATCGCCGAGTTCTGTAAGGTTCGTGGCGAGAAGGGCGGTAAGGCTTGGGCTTACGAGTTTGCACGTCCATTGCCCGATGATGGTAGTCATCCCGAGGTAACCCAGCGTCTGAAGGGTGCATTCCACTCTAGCGACCTATGGTTTGTGTTCAAGAGCCTGAAGCACTGCTGGCGCCCATGGACCAAGGGCGACTGGGATCTGAGTGAGAAGATGCTTACCGCATGGACCAACTTTGTGAAGTACAGCGATCCTAACGGACCTAAGGGTGGCGTTTGGGCTCCTTGCACAGGCAAGAACAAGAAGTTTATGGTGTTTAAGCTTAACGACAAGGATGCCGAGGCATCATACTACGGCGAGCCAGAGATAGCACCTCGCCCACAGGGATTCCCATTCTAACATAAAAGGACATAAAAAAGCATCCGCCTATCAATCGACAGGCGGATGTTTTTTATAATGCTTTTGGTGTCCAGTTCTTAAAGAACCTCAGAACCTTTTCCTTGCTGTATCCCTCGCCTTCTTCCAGAAAACTGGAGTCCTGTATGTGGAGTACCTTGCCGTCTTTATCCAGCACCACAAACACGGGGAATCCGAATCGGCCGCAATTGTTAAGTCGGGCCATCAATGCCTTGCCCTGCTCCAGCTTTTCCTGTCCCTGCGACTTGCGCGGATTGTAGTTTACGTGGATATACTCAAAGTTCTCGGATATCACATTGCTGATATCGGCATCCTTAGTGATAAAATCAGCAAAGCGCAGGCACCATATACACCAGTTGCCGCCCACCTGACAGATTGTCAACTTACCCTCGCCCTTGGCCTTAGCCACAGCTTGGTCAATCTGCTCCAATGGGTTAATATCCTCATTATATACCTTCTTAAGCGCCGTCTGGGCGTTAACTGTAACAGCAAACAATGCTGCAGCAATCGATGTGATAAAAAACTTCTTCATTACTAGTCTTTGTTTTATTTTGGCTGCAAAAGTACAAAGAAATTTTGAATTATCAAATAAAAACTCTATATTTGCACCTGTTATGAAGTATATTGTAGCAATCGACTCGTTCAAGGGGTGCCTCACTTCGACTGAGGCCAATCAGGCTGCGACTGAGGGGATATTGACTAAGGTGCCCGATGCTGACGTGGTGCAGATACCCGTGAGCGATGGCGGCGAAGGGTGGCTTGAGGCTTTCAAGAATGCCTTGGGCGGCCAGATAGTAGATGTGTACGTGAAAGATCCGATGATGCGCACCATCAAGGCGCAGTATCTGGTGGATGGCGATACGGCAGTGATAGAGATAGCCAAGGCCAGCGGACTGACACTGGTGGCGCCCGAAGAGCGTAACCCAATGGTGGCTACAAGCTACGGCACTGGTCAACTGGTGGCAGATGCCGTGCGAAAGAGATGTAAGCACATAATAGTAGGTCTGGGCGGAAGCGCCACGAGCGATTGCGGTATAGGTATGCTACAAGCTATCATTAATAGTTTTGCTAAAGGCGGGACCTTTGACAACATCCGCGAACTGGATGATGTGAATTTCACTATCGCTACCGATGTGACCAACCCTCTTTGCGGAGACAACGGTGCTGCCCATGTGTTTGGGCCACAAAAGGGTGCCACACCAGAAATGGTGGCTGCACTGGATGCACGCGCCAAGCGATTTGCCGAGGCATCGGCCAAGCACTTCGGCTACGACCGCCAGAATGCACCAGGCGCAGGAGCAGCCGGCGGACTGGGCTATGCATTCCTGCAATATATGAATGCCGACTGTCGCCCAGGCATCGACCTGCTGCTTGACGCTGTACACTTTGACAGAGTGATGGATAATGCCAGCATGGTGATAACAGGCGAAGGAGGGGCCGACCGCCAAACGCTGATGGGCAAACTGCCATACGGCATACTGAAACGTGCCCAAAAGCACAACGTGCCCGTGGCACTGATAGCCGGTCGGATAAGCGATCGCCAACAACTGCTAGACGCCGGCTTCGCACGGGTAGAGTGTATCAATCCCCCTACCCTGCCAATAGAAGAAGCCCTAATGCCCGAAACAGCAAAGAGGAATATTTCGGAGACAACTATGCGCTTAGCTCCTATTGTATAGTATCACCAAGTCTCTTGTTTACTATAGCTGCCACACACGAGTCGGACCATACGTTCTCGGCTGTCTCAACCATGTCGATGATAGTATAGATGGGCAGGATGATGCCAAGCACTGCTACCGGTGCACCAACACCAGACATGAGCGAGAGGGTTAGGAAATAGCAGCCCATAGGTACACCCGCATTACCCACTGCCGACACCACCGAGATGATGATCCACGTGAGAATGGTGGTAAGGGTGATGGGCGTGCCACCCTGCTGCATGACAAACAGCGATGTAACCAGGATAAATGCTGCGCAACCATTCATGTTGATGGTGGTACAGATGGGGAGCACAAATCGGGCAATGTTCTTGCGAACACCCAGTCGGTTCTCGGCCGTCTCCATGGTTACAGGCAGTGTGGCTGCACTGCTCTTAGTGAAGAGCGCCATAAGCACAGCTGGAGTCATGCGGCTCAACACATGTATAGGGTTAAGTCCGCGAGCCAACAGGAACAATGGCAGCACTACAAAGAACTGGATAACATTTCCGCCCAGAACTACCAGCACATACTTACCGATGGAATCGGCAACCACACCTGCTGACACCTGCGCCGACAACTGAGCAGCAAAGGCCACGATACCAAGAGGCAATGCCCAGATGAGTCCGCGAATAAGCAGGAACAGCAATTCCTGAAGTCCCAGCAAGCCCTTTACAACCACCGCTTTGTTTTCTGACTCAGGCAACTTTGACAGTCCGAACCCGATAGCGAAAGCCAACAATAGCAGCGAGAGTACGTTGCCATCGAGGAAAGGCTTCACGATATTATTGGGGATGATGCTCAGTATGTGATCAACGTATGAGGTCTGAGGACCGAGGTCGGACACTTGCGAAGCATCTACCAATGACTCGAGAGGCAGATTGCCTGGAGCGATAATCACGTACAACACTGCTCCCACAGCTGCTGCCGCAAAGGTGGTAAGCAGGGTGTAAGTGAGCGTATGGCCGAAGATACGACCTGACCCTTTAGAACCAAACGTAGCGAAAGTTGTGATGACCGCCAGCACTATCGTAGGCACAGCCAACAACTGAAACAGTCGCGTGTAGACCGTAGCCACGAAGTTCATCGAGGCATCAAGCCAATCGGCCCCGAGTAATCCCAGTATAGCACCTATAACAAGTGCACCTATCCAAATCAGAGTTGTTTTCATATCGTGTGCAAAAGTACAAATAATATTTTAAAAGTCGGGTGCAAAGTCTCATAAAACTTTGTCACCCGACCAAACAAAGATCACAATTAACTATTTTGTTACTCTATAATCGAGTGCAGGCTTACGATCACCCAACAAAGGAACATACTTAAAATCTGGACCTACCTCTCTATTAAACTCGTCCTTG
>JAEEQB010000009.1 GCA_016285075.1 Prevotella sp. | reverse complement strand
TCGACTCGCTCCTGCCCAAGGACGACGAGAACGGCAGCGGCACCAGCGGCGGCGGCGGCAACAGCGGCGGCAACGACAATCCTCCTGACAATCCTGGCACCGACGGCGATTAAGAAGCCTTCCCCCTGCCCCTCCCCAAAAGGGAGGGGAGCTGGGTGGCGGGAAAGCCCTCAAAACGAAACTGCAATTTTCTTTCGTCCGGCTTCGCCGCTTGGATAGTCAAAAGAAGTTATTAACCATCTAACACCATGAAAAAACACCATGAAGAAGGAAACTTGGAAAACCATCATCCAGATGATCGTCAGCATCCTCACGGCAGCCCTCACTGCCCTCGGAACCACGAGCTGCATGGGCCACGGCCCGATAACGTTTTAGGCATCGCTCTCTGCATCATGGGCCACGGCCCGATAACGTTATAGAGACTGAACCTTGCTCATCGCTCACTCTCTCTGCATCCGCAATCTCCCACGCAAGAGGTTGCGGATTTTGTTGATGGCTTTTTTCACAATGACAAAGTGACATCGTGACATCGTGACATTAAGGTGTAGGTGCACATCTTGCTACGAAGATAAATCATCAAAATAAATGGTTCACAGACATGTGGATATCGGAAACGAATGACTCAAAATGAAAGCGGGGCGCCCTCAGAAAAGGGTACCCCGCCGTGCTATGATTACTTACTGAGATGTGCAGATGTTATTCTCCTGACTGGTTATCCACTTAAGTTTCCCACCTTTAGAATAATCAAGAATTTGAGAATTAGAGAATTTCTCCCTTAGCAGTTTAGTAGAATTTTTGGGAATTAGAGAAGAAATGGCAAGCCATTTCCGTTTCAGTCCGCAGAGTTCCAGTCGCTTGCGACGGGTAATTCCAAACAATTCTTTTTCTGCAATAATAATTCTCAAATTCTCAAATTCTTGATAAATAATAACTTAACGTTCATTATTGGGATGGGAAACTTCAATTATTCTTATACAGTTTCCAGTTGAAGGCTACGCGCTCTTGAGCCCACTCTACATAGGCATTTGCTGCAATGATCATGGGTACGGTGCCATTGGCAGGGAAGTTCACCTCGGCAGACACCTGGTTGCTGCCTTCAGTTTCATGTTGGTTTTTTGTTTTTTAATGGTTAATGTTGGTTGATTAATCAGTTCTATCCGTCATTTCTTGACAAACACCACGCGGCGGTATTCGTCATTTCTTGACAAACACCACACGGCGGTTCTTGGCACGCCCGGCATCGGTCTTGTTGTCGGCTACGGGTTCGTGCGAGCCCTTGCCTACTGCGCGAAGGTTGAAGCCGTCGACGCCCAAGCCCTCGAGAGCCTTCACCACGGACTCGGCACGCTGCTGCGACAGTGGGTCGTTCACGGCATCAGAGCCCTGGTTGTCGGTGTGTCCCTGCACCTCGAAGCGCACGCTGGGGTTCTTCTTCATAAAGTCGGCCACCTTCTGGATCTCGTCCATCGACTCGGGCTTCAGCGTGGCCTTGCCGGTCTCGAAGAGGATGTTGTTGGTCACGAACTTGCCTGTCTCGGCAATGGCCTTCTCAACGGCAGAGAGGTCGGTGGTCTGACGCTGATAGAGATCAGCCGCACCCTTGGCAAGAATCACATGACCTACGCCACGATAGGGGTATCCATCCGAGACATGGAATTCGAAACGACTGGGAGCTGCCACATTCGGCAGGTTGATGATGCGATGACCATTGACATAGTATTTGAAGGCACGCTTGTTGAACGAAATGGCAAAATGGTTCCACTGGCCAAACTTCACACATTTCTGCAGATCATTCCAGTTCAAATCACCAGTCACACCATCTGAAGCACCGCCACCCTTCCTGAATCTATAGTTTCCATACACATCTGGATTACCTGGACGGAACATCTTATAGATATTGGCAAGTTCGTCATCACCATTATAGAAATAGATAAGCCAATTCATCTGGTCAATGTCGCCGGGCTTGCACATAAACTCCTCCCACTCGAGGGTGAAGACATCAGGCAGATAAGACTTCATATTCTGCATCAGAGGGGAGAAAACAGTAGTTCCTGTGGTATTGCTGTGCGCATACTTCTTGCCGTTGACGGAGGCCACTTCCAGGCTGCCGTCGCTGATATCCCACTTGGAGGGGAACTCACCCATCTGCTCGCCAGCGAAATCATCCTCAAAGAGGATCACACTGCCGCGAACGAAGTCGCTCTTCTGGGCAACGGCATCGGGTGTGTCGTCCTGAGCCACCTCAGCGTCGTCACCGTTGTTTTGGCGGCTGGTGGATGTTGACTTCCCATCGAGTATCTCGTCGGCCTTGTTGCCCACTTCGCGCTCCACCTTTTCTTCCACCTTCTGCTCTAACTTACGCTTGCCGGCTTCTGCGGCCTTTTCACCGAGTTTCCTCAGAAAACCCTGAGCACTCACTTCTGCAGGGCACAGCACGATGGCGGCCAGTACAGCTATCATCAGTTTCTTCATGTTCTTGTAAATGTTTTTGTTGTTTAGTAATCAGTGAATTGTTGGACTTAAGTGCGGCAAACAGGTTACCGCATGTTTCGACTGCAAAGATAGTGTTTTCCATCCATACTTCCAAATTTTTTTTTGAGAATTAACAATCACGGCAGGATATGCGGTAAAAAAAATGAAGCCAGAGATGTCATCACGACAGCCCTGGCTTTTTCTAACTAACTTATTATCAACTATTCATTACTCAGTTCAAACAATCATTATTTACCTTAATCTTACTTTTATATTATGAAGTGTAGTTTGTTTTTCTGGGTGCAAAGGTACTTGGTTTTTATGGAAAATGTAGCGTTTTGATGTAAAAAAACAACGTAAACGTTTGCGAGTTTGCGTGAAAATGTGTAATTTTGCCGCATCAATCAGGAAACAATGGCAAAAACCAAGCGTAGGACATCATTAAAGGACTTGGCGGCAGAGCTGGGAGTAAGCATTGCCACCGTCAGTCGCGCCTTGCGTTCTTCTCCCGAAATAGGACTGGAGATGCAGGAGAAGGTGAAGCAGCTAGCCAAGAAGCTGAACTACCGGCCGAACCCCTTTGCACAGAGCCTTCGGAAAGAAGCGCCGAAGGTGATCGGCGTGGTGGTGCCCAACCTGGTGACCCACTATTACGCCAATGTGCTTGACGGCATTGAGGCCGAGGCAAGGCGGGTGGGCTACAGCGTGTTCAGTGCCAACACTCATGAGGATTGTGAGGCCGAGGCACGCGTGATCGACAACTTCATCAGCCTGCACGTCGAGGGCATCATTGCTTGTCTGGCTCAGGACACCACCGACTACAGCCACTTCGTGGAACTGGCCGACATGGGCATACCCTTGGTGTTCTTCGGGCGCACGTGCCTGCCAGAACGTTTCTCGAGCGTGACAGCCAATGGCGACGAGGCGGCACAGATGGCCACTCAGCACCTGATTGACACCGGATCACGGCGTATTGCTTTCATCGGAGGACCTAACCACCTGGATATGGTGCGCCGGCGCAAGCACGGATACCTGGAGGCGCTGCGTGAAAACAGGCTGCCCATCGACCGCGATGTGGTGGTGTGCGGAAAGATTGACTTTGACGTGGCACGAGAGGCTACGGTGAAGATGCTCAGCCAGCCCAACCCGCCTGATGCCATACTGGCATTCAACGACATCATCACTTTCGCAGCATTCACTGCTATCAAGCAGCTGGGACTGCGCATACCCGAGGATGTAGCTCTCATTGGCTTCACCGACGATCTGCATGCCCAGTATGTCACACCGAGGCTGTCGGCCATAGAAGACCAGTCGTTCCTCATGGGACAGACGGCATGCAAGCTGCTGCTGCAGAACATCGGAGGCGACACCAAGATTTATAAGAAGATAGTGCCGCAGAAACTCGTGATACGCGAGACATCGGCCAAGAACGACACCAAACGCTAAACTATACACTCTGACAAAATTATCAACGAAATAAACAAATTATTACATGCAACAAACAGAAACCGGTAGCCGCAGCTACCTGATTAGTATCGTGATGGTCGCCGTCTTGGGTGGCCTGTTGTTCGGTTATGACACCGCAGTCATCTCTGGAGCCGAGAAAGGACTCCAGGCGTTTTTCATGGAAGCCAAGGACTTTGCCTATACGGACGGCTGGCACGGCTTCACGTCGGCATCAGCACTCATTGGCTGTATCATTGGATCGGCGTTGTCGGGATTCCTGGCTACCAACCTCGGACGTAAGAAGTCGCTCATCATTGCGGGCTTGCTCTTCTTCGTTTCGGCACTCGGATCCATGGACCCTGAGTTCCTGTTCTTCAACTACGGTGAACCCACCTATTCGCTGCTCATCATGTTCAATTTCTATCGTATCATCGGTGGTATCGGCGTGGGACTCGCATCGGCCATCTGTCCTATGTACATCGGTGAGGTCGCTCCTAGTAATATAAGAGGTATGTTGGTATCGTGGAACCAGTTTGCCATTATCTTCGGCCAGCTGGTGGTCTACTTCGTCAACTTCTTCATCCTGGGTGACCACATCCAGCCCTTGGTGGAAGAGATGGGTAAGGGCATTGCCGCCATCAATCCCGCCGCTCAATGGACCGTCACCACCGGATGGCGCTATATGTTCGGTTCCGAGGCCGTGCCTGCAGGACTCTTCGCCCTGCTCATCTGCTTCGTGCCCGAGACACCGCGTTACCTCGTAAGCATAGGGCAGGACCAGAAAGCACTGGGCATCCTGTCAAAGATCAACGGCTCAACCAAGGCCGCCCAGATCCTTGAGGACATCAAGGACACCATGGTGGTGAAGACCGAGAAGCTCATGACCTACGGTGCTCTGTGTATCTTCGTGGGTATCATGCTCAGCGTATTCCAGCAGGCTGTGGGTATCAACGCCGTGCTTTACTACGCTCCGCGTATCTTCGGCGACATGGGTATGGACAACCCGATGATGCTCACTGTCTTCATGGGTATCATCAACATCTCGTTCACGCTGGTGGCCATCTTCACCGTCGAGAAGTGGGGCCGCAAGCCGCTGCTCATCTGGGGTTCGTTAGGTATGGCGCTGGGTGCCTTTGGTGTGGCAGTTACCTTTGGTAATGACAGCCTTGCACTGGTCACCGCTGCCTCACTGCTCCTCTATTCTGCTTGCTTCATGTTCTCATGGGGTCCCATCTGCTGGGTGCTCATCGCCGAGATCTTCCCCAACACCATCCGTGGCGCTGCCGTTGCCATCGCTGTGGCAGCACAATGGATATCGAACTTCATCGTCTCCTCGACCTTCGTGCCTATGTTCAACATGCACCTGAGCGAGGGCGACCACTTTGGTCACTGGTTCACCTACGGTCTCTATGGCATCCTCTGCATCGTGGCAGCACTCTTCGTTTGGAAGCTTGTGCCCGAAACCAAAGGCAAGACCCTCGAGGATATGACCAGACTCTGGAAGAAAAAGGCCTAAAAGACCCTGGAGGATATGACCAGACTCTGGAAGAAAAAGGTCTAAAAAGACCCTTGGAGGATATGACCAGACTCTGGAAGAAAAGGTCTAAAAAAATGTTTTATACATATTGTTAAGTGTTAAAACAACACAAAACAATGTTAATGATTTTGGGAAAAGAAACGTTTTACGGAATTAATTCGTAACTTTGCAGCGTTCTTTTCCCAAAATCTGTATAATTGGGTTGTAATTATCTGATGGAGGGACGTAAAACCAATTACGAACCGAAATAACAATTATTAAAGAAAGATGATGAAATTCAAGACCATACTGTCTGTAGCCCTGATGTCATTAGCCACGCTTCCCACAATGGGACAGGATCTCTTGGCACGTCAGGCTCCTATTGACCGCAAGATGAAAGTAGTTGACTCAATTATGCTCCGCCAGCTCATTATCGAGGAAATGTCCGACAATAATCCAGCTGCCGAGCTCTATGCTGATTGGAACAACCGCTATGCTCATCTCGAGAGTGCATTGCCCGATTCGTTCCGTATTGACCTGCGCAGTTTCTGCATGCCTACCTCCAGCCGTGTGCTCACATCGAACTTCGGTGCACGGTGGGGACGCCAGCACAAGGGACTGGACATTAAGGTCTACACGGGTGACACCATCAGGGCTGCATTCAGCGGAAAGATCCGCATCGTGCGATACGAGCCACGCGGCTATGGCAACTATGTGGTCATTCGTCATCACAACGGACTGGAGACCATCTATGGTCACATGTCTAAGCACCTGGTGCGCGAGGATCAGGATGTGCGCGCCGGCGATCCCATCGGACTGGGTGGCAGTACGGGACGTAGTACGGGTTCTCACTTGCACTTCGAGACACGTCTCTGCGGCGTGGCACTCAACCCCGCACTGATGTTCGATTTCCGTAACCAGGATGTAACGGGCGACACCTACCTCTTCCGCCGCAGCACCTATAGCCGTGAGTCGGCTCAGGCCAACCGTCTACGTGGCGTGAGTGGGTCTGCTGCTGCCAATGAGACGGCTTCCGCTTCTTCAAGCAAGCGTTCCGTTGCATCTGTGCAGAACACTCGCCTGCACAAGGTCAAGAAGGGTGAGACGCTCTTCGCTATTGCACGCAAGCGCGGCACCACTGTCGACGAGCTCCGCCGTCTGAATCGTTTGGGTAAGAACCCCAGGCTGCTGCCAGGACAGATCCTGAAATACAATTAAGCAGAAATCATTAAGTAGAAATCACAAGATTTTGAATTTTCATACATTTTCGTTTTTTAGGAGTTGCCCTTTGTGAAAAGCGCATTCTCCTTTTTAACCAAAACCAACCTTTAATTTTCACATACACACGCAACACGATGAATATTAAGATTCTTGCCAGCATATTGCTATTGCTGTTTGTCTCTGCCAATATGGGTCAGAGCAAGCCTCGCAAGCGCTCTGCACACAAGGCCAAGGCCAAGGTGGAACAGGTGGCTTCTACTGCCGAGCAGCTCGAAGCTTTCCAGGAAATCGACAACTATGACTTCCTTTATGCCAACGGTGGCGAGTCCCTCGATTACAATGCAGGACTCGTCAATACCATCATGGACGAAGCCATGAGTCACATCGGTGCACGTTACCGCAGTGGAAGCAAGGGACCGAAAGCCTTCGATTGCTCTGGATTCACCAGTTACGTGTTTGGACGCAGCGGCATGCAGATAGGCTGTTCCAGCCGTGACCAGTATGCACGCAATCAACCCATCAGCCGTAGTGAGATGCAACGCGGCGACCTGGTGTTCTTCACCAGTCCAGGCTCAGGCCGCAATGTGGGACACGTAGGCATAGTGGTGGATGTAGACCCCATGACCCATACCTTCAGCTTCATTCATGCCAGCAGCTCTGGCGGTGTGAAAATCAGCCAGTCCAATGAAGGCTTCTATTCTTCTCGTTATATTGGCGTGCGCCGCGTGGTTGAGTGAACGCCCTGCACCTCATTCTCTTCATTCCCTGCCATCACCCCACGACACGCTCACTTTTGCGTTGACGGGTGATATTATGATGGGGACCACCTATCCCGACACACTCCTGCCATATCAGGACGGTGCCTACCTTTTCCGTGATGTGAAACCACTGTTGCAGCAAGCCGATGTGGCAGCAGGCAATCTCGAGGGTACACTCTGCGAGGGCGGGGAGAGTACCAAGGCTGGTGAACATCAGTATGCATTCCGTACACCCGTGAGCTATGCACCCCTGCTCAGCAAGGCAGGCTACGATTTCCTGAGCATGGCCAACAATCATGCTAACGACTTCGGGCTTGAGGGCATTCGGCAGACCGAGGACGCTCTGCGTAGTCAGGGCATCGCCTTTGCGGGGCTTTCAGGACGGGTAGAGACAGCCGTCATTCAACGGAAAGGGCTGCGTATTGGTATCTGTGCCTTCGGTCATAATCCCTACACGCTTCAGCACACAGACAGCACCCTGCATACGGTTGGCCGCATCGTTGACCATCTGGTAAAGACCACCGATATTGTGGTTGTATCATTTCATGGCGGTGCCGAGGGTGCCCGTTACAGCCATTTGCCTGACTCTATGGAGACTTTCTTCCATCAGAAGCGTGGCCATTTGCGGCGCCTGGCTCATTTCTGCATCGATCGTGGTGCCGATGTGGTCTATGGTCACGGACCTCATGTCGTACGTGCCGTTGAGGTCTATAAGAACAGGTTCATTGCATATAGTCTCGGTAATTTCTGTACACCTTACGGCATGAGTCTTAAAGGGGTTTCCCGCTATGCTCCCGTATTGGAGGTGAAGACCGACCGTCAGGGACGATTCCTGCGTGGACAAATACACTCCTTCGTTCAGAGTTACGGACGGGGCCCCCGTAGAAACAAGAAAGATCCGCATCTCGTTGCACGCCAGATACGCTGGCTCAGCTCTCAAGACGTTCCCCATAGCCAAGCACGCATTGACAAGCAGGGTAACATCACCCTTCGTTGAAACGATGCACCTGCTGGTCTTTGGAAAGGAAATATTCCTTTTTCATTTCTCCCGTTTTTCGTAACTTTGCCATCAAAGATGGCGAATTTTTTCGCTACGCTCAAGGAAATTCCTCCGTCTCGGCAAAAAAAGAAACGAGTTTCTTTGTTTTGCTCTTGACTTTTCGTAACTTTGCACCATCAAACCAATAAAAAACATAAATTATGGGTATTATTTATTCACTACTACTGGGTTGTTTGGCTGGCTTCTGTGCTGGCAAGTTGATGAAAGGTGGAGGCTTCGGCATTCTCATGAACATTGTGCTGGGTCTCTTCGGTGGTGTCCTTGGCGGCTGGTTGTTCTCGCTGTTGGGCATAGAGTGGGGCGGACTGTTAGGTCAGCTCGGCACAGCCATCATTGGTGCTGTTGCCATTCTCTGGATTGCATCGTTAATCAAGAAGTAGAGATTCTCAGAAGTCCTGTAGAAGCGAAGCATATCCCTATTCAGCGGGCAATTGCTTTGCTTCTACTGGACTATGTGCTTTTAGCAAGACCGTTTCCGACATACAGGTTTACAACAAGGTCTATAGACATAAGAACCACTTCGCGGAAGATGTAGTCTATGGCTTATCTCGCATGCAAAGGCCGCTATCCTTCATCGGGGATAGTGGCCTTTACAATATTGACATGCACGAGGCTGAAAGAAAAAAATGAGGAAAAAGTGTGGTGTTATAAAAAAAAGTTGTATCTTTGCATCCGATTTGGTGATGTCAGGGTGTTTCATCCGGGCATGAAAAGGGAATCAGGTGCAAATCCTGAGCAGTACCCGCTACTGTCATCCCCTTTATCTGGGAGTCCATACCAGCCACTGAGTAAAATCGGGAAGGCGGACTTCAGGGGGAGAGCCAGGAAACCTGCCAATCGTTACATTGATGCATGATGCAGACTCCGGGAATAGGGTTGCGTTGCGTACATTATTATATTATAATGCTTGGTGCATAGAGGTACAACGGTTAGATTGTGAGTAGTAACTGCTTAGTGAAGAACGGACATGGTCTGACACGGGCTTACAGCGTAAGTGCGTGCCTGATGTTATGTTGCTTGCTGATTTGTGGCGACCTGCATGCACAGAAGTCCCGTAAGAGTCAGATGCGCGACAGTGTGGCACTGAGCGGTGTCACCGTGACGGGTAAATCGAGAGCTCAGCGTTTGCGTGAGGGCACCTTGACGGTGAATGCCATCGATGTGCAGTCCGTGGCCGGCAGCATCAGCTCGCTTAACTCGCTGGTAGACCGTACGGCGGGGGTGAAGCTGCGCGAAGAGGGTGGGGTGGGCTCCGACTTCGACCTGAGCATCAATGGCATGTCGGGTAATTCAGTGCGTTATTTCATTGACGGAGTGCCCTTGGACTCGAAAGGTTCCGGAGTGACGTTGGGAAACCTGCCTGTGAACCTGATAGACCACATCGAAATTTACAAGGGTGTTGTGCCTACATGGCTTAGCAGTGACGCTTTGGGCGGGGCGGTGAACATTGTGACCAACCGCCGCCGTAAGAACTACCTTGATGTGAGCTACGGTGCCGGTTCCTACCATACGCACAAAGGTGACCTGAACGGGCAGTATGTGTTCGGGAACGGGCTGACCATCCGTCCTACCTTCAGCGTGAACTACTCGAAGAACGACTATATGATGAAAGGTGTGGAAGTGTGGGACGAGGAGGCCGATGATTATGTCAAGGCCAACCGCCGTCGTTTCCATGATGATTATTTGTCGTTGATAGGACAGATGGAGGTGGGCTTTACTGACAAGTGGTGGGCTGACGAGTTTTTCTTAAATGCATCATATAATAAGGTGAACAAGGAAATCCAGACCGGTCAGATACAGACAAAGGTTGTGGGTGAGGCAGAAAGACGTACAAAGGCCTGGAGCATAGGCGTGAACTATCAGAAACAGCACTTCCTGCTGAAGAACCTCACAGCTAACCTGTCGGCATCGCACACCTGGGACCACTCTCAGACAGTTGACACCACCTATCGCAAGTATAACTGGGACGGTGGATTTACCAAGAGCTCGCGCAACGAAATCAACGGACGTTCCCGAACTCTGCGCCATTATAAGCGTCCGCTCACTATCGGACGTGCTGATCTGAGATACCGGTTCAGCGATGTGCATATGCTGAACCTGAGTTATGCGTTGAACCGCACGGGTAATGACCGGTGGGATGAACGTGACAAAAGCTTTGAGCCGGCTAACGACGTGCTGGCAAAGCATATTATTGGGCTGTCGTACAATCAGTCTCTTTTTGACGGACGATTGAACAATACGTTCTTTGTGAAGGATTACATTAACCATGTCCGCATCAAACAGACAGACATACCCACGGTGACAGGCTCGCGAGAGGTGCAAGGCACCAATACCACCAACTACTGGGGCGGCGGGGCTGGCATAAGGTTCCAGCTGGCAGAGCCTCTGTCGGCAAAGGTGAGCTACGAGCATAGTGTCCGTTTGCCACTTTCGCGTGAACTGCTGGGCAACGGCTCCACCATCTATGCTAACGTGGCGCTGGAGCCAGAGAAGAGCGAGAACTACAATGCGGGGTTGTTCGGAACCTTGAAGAACGATGTACATACTTTCTCGTACGAAGTGAACGGGTTTTTGCGCAAGGTCGATAATTTTATCCAACCTCAGGTGTCGGAGAAGGAAGGCATGATGCAGTATGTGAATGTGCCTGCCGTTCATATCAAAGGCGTGGAGGGTGAACTGCGCTACGACTGTATGCAGCGGCTTCAGGTAGTCGGCAATGTCACCTGGCAGGATGCACGTGACCGTCAGCGCTTCAAGAGCGATGGCAAGGAATCTGTTACCTATAACAACCATGTGCCCAACCGTCCTTGGTTCTTTGCCTCGGCAGAAGTACGCTATGACCTGGGTCATCTGGTATCTCATCTCATACCACAGACCTCCCATTTCTACCTTGGTTTGGACTACCAATGGGTACATTGGTTCTATCTTTCGTGGGAGGGATATGGCGCGCTTGATACCAAGGCCCACATCCCTGAGAAGAACATCTTCGGTGCTCAGGCCACCTACTCGTGGTGCAGGAATCGTTACAGCTTGTCGGTGAATTGTGATAACCTGTTCGACCATACGGTTTACGACAACTACAAGTTGCAGAAGCCAGGACGGACATTGTTTGCTAAGTTCAGAGTTTTAATACAATAATTTATTATAGAAGAAGAAATGAAAGCACTTAGAATCTTTCTCATGATGTTAGCGGTGCTGATGACCGCTAACTTGAAAGCCGGAAACGTCCAGTACTTAGTACTCGATCTGGCTAATGGTGTTCAGAGTGTCGTTGCGCTGGAAGACCAGCCCGTTATCACCTGCAATGGTGGCGAGCTGAAGGTGAAGGTGGGTAACGAAGTAAAAGTGTCGGCCTCGCTCAGCGATGTGGCCAAGTACAGTTTTTCGGAGGATGTCACCAATACCGCCCTCAAAGAGGTGATGGGCGAGGAGTCGCGACTGGAACAGGGACACTTCTATGTGGCACGTGCCAAGCAGGGCGAGGCCGTGCGTGTGTATACTGCCGATGGACGCCTGGTGGCAACACAGCGTGTAGATGAAAACGGTACTGCCGATGTTGACCTGACCTCTTTGGGCAAAGGCATGTTCATTGTGAAGTCGGCAAAGACCAGCATTAAAGTATTGAACAAATAATTAAGTGGGCTGTATCTTGTAGAATGCAGGCTGCACTCCAGAATTAATAATAAAAAGGTATTAAAAAGATAAAATAAACTCACTATGAAAAGAATTTTACTTACAGTCGTTGCAACCCTGATGATGTGCCTCGGTGTGAGCGCACAGATACAGTATGTGATGAAGATTACCAAGTCCGACGGCAGCTCCATTGAACTGAACGCCGATGATGTAAAGGATGTTACCTTCCTACAGACAGGAACACCTATCGTGTATGCTCCTCACCATTTCGACCTCACCGTTACCGTGGGCAAACAGGGCGGTATGGGACGTGATGTGACTACTATCATGCAGAGTCGCGACAGGTTGGATCAAGGTGCTGTTGTGGACTTCAAGAACGCAGGTGCAGAGATAAATGCAGACTACTCGATGGAGGCTATTGTCAAAGGTAAGTACTACTATCAGGTGCCTGTTTCTGCCGACCGTTTCGTGAAGTTGCAGTTCAAGAACAACCAGATGCAGGTGATCAAGCAGAGACCGTTTAAAGAGAATACCTACAATACCCGTCAGTACACCCATGCCTGGATCAACGATAACACACTTGTCATCATGGCTGCCAATGGTGACAAGGATGCCATCGTATGGACCAAACTCAATACCGACGACATGAGCATTATCAGCGAGGGTACGCTGAATATCAGTTTGGGAAGTGGTTGGGACAGCTTCACTACTAGCGGTATTCTGACCTATCGCGAGAGCGATAACAAGCTGTTCTATTTCTATTATAATAAGAAAGGCTCTGGCCGTACTGCTACCAAGGAGGACAAATTCCATGTGGCAGTCATTAATGCCCAGACGATGGTAGTAGAGCAGGATAATCTGTCCCCCTTTGCTGCCGAGACAGCCGGCTCTGCTTACGGAGAGCTGCTCCAGCAGACCATGTTCTTTGATGAGCAGGGCAATCTCTATGTGGCTGCTTTTGTTGACTCTTCCATTGGCGAGGAGGGAAAGCTGCTTCGCATCAAGAAAGGCGAGTTCAACATTGATGCCGATTTTAACGGATTCCCCAGCAGCGATGGTAAGCTGCTCACCACGCAGTATTTGGGTAATGGAAAGGTATTCTGTTACTCACGCCACGATGAAAAGAGTCTTGGAACTGCCATTGACAGTTATGCCCACTATTACAGCGTGGTTGATCTGAAGGCAGGGTCTCGCACTCGGATGGCTTACAAGGGAACCGAGATCCCCTACAGCAGCGGCCGTTTCTCACAGCGTTCTGCCTTTGACCCCAGCGTGAATAAGGTTTACTTTGGTGTGAACACCGAGAACGCCCAGCCTCAGATCTATGTCTACGATGTCAAGACTGGTGCAGTAAGCGAGGGTATAAAGGTGGCCGAAGGCTATTATTTCGAGCAAATCCGTTTGGTAGAAGACTAATCAAGTAATCTCAAGCGTGAGATGAAGAATGTGTATTATTATATAAGTTTGTTTCTTGTGTTCCTGTGTTCAGCTTCGTGCTGGGCACAGGACGCTGTTTCTGGACAGGCGCTGCTGATGGTTCACTTTGGAACCACATATGACAACACACGCCTGAAGACCATCGATGCCATCAACGAGAAGGTCCGTACGGCTTTCCCGAAAATGGTGGTTCGCGAAGCCTACACCTCCCGGATTGTGATGAAACGCCTTGCACAACGGGGTGTCAAGAAGGATAACCCGACAGATGCGCTGCTTAAGTTGCGTAGTGAGGGCATCAGACTTGTGGAGATTCAGCCCACTTATATCATCGATGGTATTGAGATGGACCGCCTGCGCCGTGAGGTAGAGCAGGTACGCCCATTCTTCGACAGCATCTGGGTGAGCACGCCGTTGCTCTATAGCGTGGAGGATGGCCAAAGAGTGATGGAAACATTGGTGAACCGTCATCCTGCCAATGCCGGGAAACGTGAGCATGTGCTTTTCGTGGGACATGGTACGGAAGACCCCGCCACAGCACTCTATAGCCAACTCGACTACATGCTCCGTGCTGCAGGTCATGCCAATTATCATGTGGCCACCATCGAGGGCTATCCTACTCAGGAGACAGCCATCCAGCAAATCAAGGCCATGAAAGGTAAGAAGGTGATACTTGTTCCCCTGCTCTTCGTTGCAGGTGACCATGCCAATAACGATATCGCCGTGGAATGGAAAGAAACCCTTGAGAAAGAGGGATTTTCTGTTGACGTGAAACTTGAAGGTCTGGGTGAAGTGCCTGACATTCAGGACTTGTATGTAGAAAAGATAAAAGACAGAAAGTAAGAGGCAGAAGTGAGAGGCAAGAGCCGTAATATACTGATCGTTGTAAGTGTTGTTACCATGCTGGCCTTGGCTGGCTATGGGGTTTATCGTATGTGGCTGGTTCCCACCCGCATACTGGTGGTTAATGCGCTGAAGTCGCAGCAGGCCGATATTGTGCTGAGCAATGACAGCCGTCATATCCAAGTGGATTGCGTGGAGGCTGAAGACATGGGCAGTCTCAGCGGCTACGATGCGGTCATCATCTATGCCCGTCGCATCTTCCTCAAACCCGAGCAGGTGTCCGAGGTGAAACGTGTAGCAGGAAAAGGCGTGCCTGTCTTCACCAAAAGCCTGCGCACCAGCGACTTCGTGGAGAACCACAACCTCAACCCTCAGCAAACGGCTGATCTTCAGGCCTATTTCGATAATGAGAGCCGTCAGAACTTCCGTAACGGTCTACGCTATCTGCGTCATATCGCCACCCCGCAACGATGGGGTGACCAGCAGTATGATGCGCCTATCGAAGTGCTGAAGAACATCTACTATCATCGCCAGTACGGACAGTATTTCAAGACGGCTCAGGAACTCACAAAATACCTGAAGCAAAAGCACATCTATCATGAGGGGGCACAGAACCTCGCCCTGATTTCCGGCATCACCTTCCCCATGGAAGGTAATCGTCAACACATCGATACCCTCATTACCCTGCTCACCCAGCAAGGGTTCAATGTCTATCCCATGACCTGTTCGGGCAAGAACCGTGAGAAGATGCTCCATGAACTCTGTCCCGATGGAGTGGTATTCATGCCTATGGGACGCATTGGTAATGATACGCTCATGCAATGGATGCAGGAGAAGAACATGGCTCTCTTCTGTCCTTTCCCTGTGACGGCTACCCATGATGAGTGGATGGACAAAAACCTGCCCATGAGCAGTGGTGCAAAGAATGCCCGCATCGTCATCCCTGAGATTGATGGTGGCACAGCCCCTTACTGCATTGCAACCCAGAACCCCAACAGAGAAGGCTATCACATCAATACAGCAGAAGTAGAACGGTGCAAGATGTTGGTGGATCACATTTCACGCAGTATGTTGCTCCGCACTAAGCCTAATAGCGAAAAGCGCATAGCAATTGCCTACTTCAAACGTCCTGGAAAGGATGCGCTCTTGGCTAGTGGCATGGAGGTAATACCTTCCCTTTACAATCTGCTTAGGCGGCTGAGGCAGGAAGGTTACAACGTCAGTAACCTGCCCGCTACGCTTGAAGAGTTTTCCCACGAGGTAAAGACTGAGGGCTTGGTGCTTGGTTCCTATGCTCAGGGGGCACAGCAGGAATACATGCGCAGAGGCCATCCGCTGTGGCTCACTAAGGAGCAGTATGAACAATGGGCCCAAGAAGTGCTCGCACCAGAAAAATACCAGGAGGTCATCGATCGTTATGGAGAGGCTCCTGGCCAGTTGCTCTCCCGTGGCGACAGCATTGCCGTGGCCTGTCTGCGCTATGGCAACGTGCTGCTTTTCCCGCAGCCTCGTCCGGCCTTGGGCGATGATGACTTCCGGTTAGTGCATGGCGTGGAGGTGGCACCGCCACACAGCTATCTGGCTCCCTATCTTTATATGCAGCGCGGATTCCAGGCCGATGCCATCATCCATTTTGGAACCCATGGCAACCTGGAGTATACCCCAGGACGCGATGCCGGCATGCGCCGTCAGGACTGGAGCCTGCAGCTCATTGGTCCCACGCCCCATTTCTATTACTACACTACCGGAAACATAGGCGAGGCAATCATTGCCAAACGGCGTTCGAATGCCGTTCTCCTCACTTATCTTACGCCCCCCTACGCCGAGAGCGGCATGAGGCAGAAACTGAACTCCCTGCATCAGAACATCCATAAAGCCCTGGGGGGGCAGAAATTGCCAGTGCTGAAAAGGCGCATTATTCAAGAAGGGTTTCACCGTACGTTAGGTATCGACAGCACAATCAATAAGCCGTTGACGCAGGAAGAGCTGGAACGTATCGATGCTCATGTAGAGGAACTGATGAACGAGAAGATGCAGGGAGCCTATTACGTCTTAGGACAGCCCTATACCGACGAACAGCTCACCCAGACTGCCAAGGCTATGAACAACGACCCTGCTCAATGGCCTCGCATACGCCAACAGCTTCTCGCTTCCACAAAGGCAGAGATGGACAATATGGTACGTGCGCTCAACGGCGGAACGATTGCACCTGCCCCTGGTGGCGACCCCATCCTTAATGACAATGTGCTGCCTACTGGAAGAAACATGTTCAGCATCAATCCCGACAACACCCCTGACCCTCTGGCCTGGGAAGATGGCAAACGTCTGGCAGAGCAGACCATCGCCCAGTATCGTGCCAGACATGATGGCGACTATCCCCGCAAGGTGAGCTATACCTTCTGGGCTGGTGAGTTCATTGCTACGGGTGGTGCTACCATTGCCCAGGCGCTTTGGATGCTCGGCGTAGAGCCCGAACGTGATAGTCAGGGACGTATCGGCGGCTTGCATCTGGTACCTGTTCGGGAATTGGGACGTCCACGCATCAACGTGATGGTGCAGATAAGCGGACAGCTGCGCGACATTGCCGACTCCCGTCTGAAGCTTATTACCGAAGCCATCCAAATGGCCTCTGCAGAAAAAGGAGACTCTAATTATGTCCGTGAGGGTACCTTGGCACAGGAAAAGGAACTGATAGACAAGGGACTGTCTCCACAACAGGCCCGTGAAATGTCTGTGCTCCGTGTGTTCGGACCTGTGAACAACGGCTACTCTACAGGCATGATGGACTACATAGAGCGTAGCGGTAAATGGAGTGAGAAGAGCGAACTTGTCGACGGTTACCTCAATAATATGTGTGCCGCCTATGGCGACGAGGCTCATTGGGGAATGGCTCAACGAGAACTTTTTGCTGCCACGCTACAACAGGTGGACCTTGCCGTGCAGCCTCGCCAGAGTAACACCTGGGGACCAGTGTCATTAGACCATGTATATGAGTTTACCGGCGGATTGTCTTTGGCGGTGAAAGCACTCACCGGCAAGGAACCTGACGCCATGATGGCTGACTACCGCAATCCTCGGAACCGTCGTATGCAGGGTATGAAGGAAGCCATCGATGTCGAGATTCGTACCTCGTTGCTGAATCCCGATTTCGTACGCGAACGCATGAAGGGTGATGAAGGAACGGCACAGATGTTCGGCGAGATGTTCAGAAATGTCTTCGGATGGAGTGTCACCCGTCCGTCAGCCCTTGATCCGCAACTCTACGATCAACTCTTTCAGATGTATATTGCTGATGAGGGGCAACTCGGCATCCGTTCCTGGTTCCAGCAGAAGAATCCCGCTGCCTATCAGGCCATGACGGCAACCATGCTCGAAAGTGCCCGCAAAGGTTACTGGATGCCCTCTGCAGCACAGCTCAAGTCGCTGGCACAGCTCCATGCTGAGGTGACACAGCAGAGCGGAGCCGCCTGCACCGACTTCGTGTGCAACAACTTGCAGCTGCAGGAGTTCGTTTCTGGAAGGCTGGCACCCGATGCTCGCCAGAGCTACAACCGCCAGATGTCCCTGGTGAAGAACACATCTGCTGGGGCAAAGGCAATGGTGCTGGAGAAACAAGGTACTCATGCTGACTTGAACGACAGCTCAGATACGAACGGTGACTCCACTCATTCGCTGATCATCGTTTCTATTGTTCTCATCTTTTTGATAGTAGCAATTGTTGCCCTGCGCCTGAAGCATGGAAATCATCGTTGACATCCTCATTTTGTTCGTCGTTGTACAGTCAGTGCTTCGTCTCAGTCTGTGGCCTGCGGGATGGATGCGGTGGCTGTTTTATGCAATAGTGGGCGTAGCTGTCTGGATTGTAACTGGCATAGCGGCTGGCTTGTCAAAACTACAGGTTGAGGGATGGCTCCATACCACCGCTGTATTGCAGGATGTGGCAGTCGTCTGCCTGTTGGATGCTTTGCTTTGTCGTCTACGTTGGTACCCTGGATTGCTTTTCCTGCCTGTAGCTTTCTATGTGCTATGTCAATTGCTGTTCACGATGACCGGCACAGATTTCCATACCCTTGGACTGATATTAGGTATTACCATTGCAATGGTATTTCCCTTGCTGGCAAAGGCTCTTATATGGCTGCTGCCCATTCGTGCCGATCGTGCCATGTTTCATCTCGCTGTTACCATTATTATCTGCCTGGCTTGTCTGGTTCTTGCCTCTCATTCCACACTCCACATTTCTTATTCTGCATTCCACACTCCACATTCTACATTCTACATTCCACAAATCATTATGGACTACATTTCAAAACTCCTGTTCGGAATAGCCAACATCCTGCTCATTCCTGACATTCTCCTGCTGATTATCTTCTTCATCAGGTCTCTCATTCTCCTTGTCACTACCTATATGCAGTATGTTGCACGACGTGGCGGCGGTGGCAGCAGTATCTATGCAAAATACAGCAACATGCTCATCGGCCATGAGCCCGATGAGGCCTATGCAGACTATCTCTGCGCTCAGATGGAGGCAGAGGCAGCCAAGGACGTGAACCTCTCACGTCTCTTGACGAAGCTCGGACCTGTGCTGGGTCTCATAGGCACTCTTATCAGTATGTCTCCTGCTCTTGTGGGCCTGTCCACAGGTGACATTTCGGGCATGGCATACAACATGCAGGTCGTGTTCTCGGCTACCGTTGTCGGACTGGTCATCAGCGTAGTGGGGCTCTTTACCCAGCAGTTGAAGTCACGCTGGTATCAGCAGGACATCAGCCGTCTGGAGTATGCCGCATCACAATATATGAAAGGAAAAAAAGTCTATGAGAAAGAAGCGTAGATACGACTTGTTGTCGCAGGACGATGGTGATCCCCTGTCAGTGGTGGTCAATCTATTCGATGTTGCAATGGTCTTTGCCGTAGCCCTGATGGTGGCTATGGTAATGCATATGAACATGACAGAAGTGTTCAGCCAGGAGGATTTCACTGTAGTAAAGAATCCCGGCAAGGACAATATGGAGATTATTCAGAAGAAGGGGCGTCAGATAGAGACCTATAAAGCCAATGGACAGACAAAACAGGGCGGCACCAAGGGTCGTCGCCTTGGCACCGCCTATGAGCTGGAGGATGGACAAATCATCTATGTGCCGGAATAGTCCAGGTTATGCTGTTATCATTATAAATGCGATTGATGCGTATTTTTATGACAGTGTGAAAAGTCTGGCGGACAGTAAGAAAACAGAAAGCCAGATGATACTAGACTTTTTTTTGATTCTGCTGATTCTGTGAAGGCCTTTCACCTTGCTTGAATTGTGCCACTCTCTTGCTTGAATCTCGGCTAGCTACATTGGCTATACCTAAAACTAAAGAGTCAGGGAGGAACGGGGGACTTCCCAGATTTTTTTGTCTGTTATCGCCTGAAAGTGAAGAAAAATTTGTACCTTTGCACGCAAATTGCATGAGAAGTATGGACTAATCTATAGATAATAGAATATGATAAGGAAAAGATTATGGATGATGGCCGCCATCCTCGTAATTTGCGGCGCAAACGTATGCACATCGTGCAGCAAGGACGATGACAACAACGCCATCGTTCAGCCCGTGAAGGAGTATTTCACGCTGTGGAACCAGTGCGAGGCACTGACCGCCCTGCAGGACTATGTGAAGGACGTGACCAACCCAAACAGTCCGAACTACATCAAAGAGGAAGACCGCATAGCGACGTTCGACATGGACGGCACGTTCGTCGGCGAACTCTATCCGTCGTATTTAGAGTACAACCTGCTGGAGTACCGTGCCCTGGACGATGCTTCGTACGAGGCGCCGAAAGACGTGATGGAGGCTGGCCAAGCGATTAGGGACTTTGTCAGGAATGGCAAGAAACTGCCCGACCATTTCGACATGGTACATGCCTACGCGGCAGCGAAGGCTTACAGCGGCATGAAGCTCGCGGAGTTCGATGCCTATGTCAAGGCCTACGCTGCCAAGCCCGCCAACGGTTTCACGGGCATGACCTACGGCCAGAGTTTCTACAAACCCATGCTCGAGGTCTTTGAGTTTCTGAAGGCCAACGGCTTCACCTATTACGTCGTCAGCGGTTCCGACCGCTTCATTTGCCGCGCACTGGTGGAAAGCATCGGCATCGAGCCTAACCGCGTCATCGGTATGGATGTGAAGCTGATGTCCAGCAGTCAGGGCACGGAGGCCGGCGTCGATTATACCATGAGCCAGAAGGAGGACCTCGTGCGCACCGACGAGCTCATCGTCAAGAACCTGAAGACGAACAAGGTGCTGCAGATTTCGCAGGAGATTGGCAAGGTGCCCGTGCTGTCGTTCGGTAACAGCAGCGGTGACTGCGCCATGCACAACTACTGTCTGGGTAATAAGACATACAAGACAGCTGCATTTATGCTCGTGGCCGACGATGATGCCCGCGATCATGCCAACCTTGCTGAGGGTGCCAAACGCGAGGCGAAATGGCGCGAGGCAGGATACCATATCATCTCGATGAAGAATGACTTCAAAACCATCTACGGTGAAAGCGTCACGAAGTCCGACTTTACTTTCCCCGTCGATACTCGCCCGCTAACCGAGTGGCAGGCCGGTCGTACCGTAAGCCAAGCGGACGTTGACGCCTTTGGTGGCATAGATAAGTGCTTCGCCGTCGAACCCATCCCCGACGGTGTGTGGGAGCGGATGCAGGGCAAGACCTTCAAGGAAAATCCCTACATCGGGCGTGACGACCTGCGCCATGTGCGGGCATTGCACTGGGACTACGACAACCTGATGCACGTGGGCGAGATGGTGTGCAACCAGCAGATAGCCGACCGTCTGGTGCGCATCTTGCGACAGCTGTTCGATGCAAAATATCCCATCCAGCGCATGCTGTTGCCCGATGTCTATAATGCCGACGACGAGACACAGATGCGTGATAACAACTCGTCGTGCTTCTGCTACCGCAACATCGCTGCCACCAACAATCTCTCAAAGCATGCCCGTGGACTGGCAGTAGATATCAACACGCTCTACAATCCCTATATCAAGACTCTCGACGACGGCACGCTGCTCATCGAGCCTGCCACTGGAGAACCTTACTGCGACCGTTCGTGGGACTTCCCCTACAAGATCACCCACGACGACCTCTGCTTCAAGCTCTTCACCGAGGCCGGCTTCGAATGGGGCGGCGACTGGACCACCCGCAAGGACTATCAGCATTTTGAACTGAGGGAGTAGCGAACGTTGACGAAAGCCTGATTTCAGCCTGCCGGGCGAGAGACGATTCGAGCGAAACTCAAGTGAAGGAGTAGCGAGAGGAGAGTCACAAGTATACTTGATGACTATCCCGAGTCACGACCGAAGTCGAGCGAAGTTCAACAGAAGAGAGTAACGCATCAATAGGTTTTTGGGGGATAACACCATGGACCTTCCCGTCACATACGCTGGTGGAGAGGCCCCAAAGGAGCTTTTGGATATGTGTCTGTGGCCAAATAAGTTTTACCGCCACTAAACTCGGACTTTAGTGGCGGTAAACTCCGAGTTTAGTGGCGGTAAACTCTCAAGCCTCCGTTCTATGTTCGTCCCCGCCCTGAGTGAGCAGTATTCACTCCCTGAGTGAGCAGCATTCACATCCTGAGTGAGCAGCATTCACATCCCGAGTGAGCAGCATTCACATCCTGAGTGAGCAGTATCCACACCCTGGTCGGAATCGTACTACAACCTCTGAGTAACGAATTTGTCAAACGATATGAGTTGCCCAGCATCAGCAGCGTCAAGTCCGCGCTGACTGTGCTGATAGATAAAGATCTGGTTTATAAGACCATTGAGGGTTATATTGTTTACGACCGCTTTATGGGCATTTGACTCAAACGGTTAGGATAAGAAAAAACAAAGAAAACCGCTATCCATTGAGGACGGCGGCTTTCGCTTTCTGAATATTTGGGGCAATTCGATTGGCTACAATATGTGGTCGACTCTTTTTTATCAATCGAAGATATGGTGGACGCAGAACTGGATGCGATAGGTTGACAGGTAGTCGTTATAGTTCGTGTGGGTCTTGTCGAGCGTGGTACCCTTGGCCAGTTGCGGGAAGTTGAAGGCATCGGTCTTCGCATTGTAGTTCAGGAGGTTCATGTTCTGCACCTGCTTGTAGAGTCTCCACTCTCTTGCTTGAATCTCGACTTTAGATTACTCGAAGAGAATGCAACGATTGATAGCACAATGCCCTTGCGTATTAATACGCAAGGGCATTGCAAGGGCGAATGCAGAGAGTTTGCTTTTGCCGTAGGCGAGAATGAGAACTTCTCAGGCTTCTTAGCTTCTTAGACATCAGGGACGACTCATAAGGTGGCTAATATTCTAAGAGACATGGAATCCTCCTACAGCAAGATGCTGTCAACCTCGGATTCAGATAAACCTGTTGTCTGGACAACAACCTGTTTGTTGATACCTGCCGCCAATAGCTTCTTGGCCATTTCCACCATTGCGGCATTGCGTCCCCGAGCAAACCCCTGGGCCAGACCCTCCTCGCGTCCCTGGGCCAGACCCTCCTCGCGGGCTGTGTCTATGACATCGTTCTGGATCATCAGGTTGTCAATATGGCGGTCGTAAGCATGGCGCTCCTCCGGAGTCATGCGAAGGTATGCCAGCTTCTCACGTGCCTCTTGGAGGCCAGGAACCTTTGTGTCCTCCTTGATGTGGTCGTTCTTCAGGTAGTCGAGCCATTCCTCAATGGGCGTCGTGGCCACGTCGTTGAACTCGTTCACACGGATCAGGTAGTATTCTGGGAAAATGTCGGCCGGAGAGCGCATACTGATGACACCCTTCTCCTTCGTGTTCACTTCAAGGAAGTCACCGGTGTGCACGCCTCGGAACTGGGTTGTGCCGTGATAGAGGAAATCCTTGCCACGGCCAAGGTCGAAGTAGAGGATGTTGATGGAGTACACCTTCTTCACCTGATCGTATTTGCTGCCGAGCGAGATATGCTCGGTGACGGTCTTCGAGACACCATAGAGAATACGCTCCAGGTAATACAGTTCACGGGTGAGCTGCACCTCCACGATGATGATGTCGCCACGACTGTTCTTCGCCTTGATGTCCACACGGTTGAACTTGTCATCGAAGCCATCCTGGTTTGACTCGCTCTCAAGGATCTCGTCTATGCGAAGGTCCTCGCCGATGAGCACCTTCATCAGGCCCTCCAGCACACCGAAGTTCGCCTTGTCACGCAGCATACGCTTCACGGCCCAGTCGAAACGGACTATACGTTTGTCATCATTCATTGCCTGTCTCTCCTCTTTGTGAACTTGTTCTTACTCGCTTTTTTGTAATAGATTCAACTTCTTGGTTAGTTGAAGAGGTAGCGGATGGTGAACATCATCTGATAGGTGGATGCCCCGTTGAGGAAGTCCTGATAGGTCTTCTGGTGGCGTTCGCCGTTCACCGTGTTGTAGGTGTATTTGCCTTTGCTGTAGGAGAGCAGCGAGTTGCTCTGAACCTGCTTATAGAGTCCCCAGTCCTTGCAGAGGAAGTTAGGGAGGTTCAGAATGTCGAGTCCCAGTTGCAGGGTGTGTTTTGTATTGCCCAGCTGGATATTCATGTCACGCACGTACTTGAAGTCGATCTGATGGTGCCAGGGCATCTTGGCACCGCCACGTTCGGCATACTTGCCAGTACGGTTCTTCAAGTAGTCATCCTGCTGTATGTATGCCCAGAAGTCGTCGCGCTGCATGTCTGCGGTGTAGACCTGTTTGTTCTTGCCGTAAGTGCTTTCGGCAAAATCCCAGCTGTTGAGCTCCTCTCGCGAGGCAGGTACGTAGATGAGGTTGCCAGGAGCAAGTGCATCGTTGTTGATATTGCTGGCGAAGATATAGCTGAAGCGGCTGTAGGAGTAGTCGCCGAGGAATGCGTACTGATAGCCGTCATAGACAAGGCTGAAGGTGGATGAGGCGTTCTTCGACTCCTGGAGCTTGTAGCTGGCAGAGAGGAGCAGACGACTCGGAGCCACATAGGTGGCATAGCCCAGCTCGTTGTCATTGACGGCGTTGATGGAGTTGCGGTAGTTGTTATAGGCTGATGATACCTGGTCGCCTATACCCTCGGTGTAGCTCTTGGCCTTGGAGAGTGTGTAGCTGGCAGAGAGGTCGAGTCCGAAATCGAACGACTTGCGAAGCTGTGCAGAAAGTGACATGTAATAGGCCTTGGAACCTGCATTCTCAAGCACATAGGCCGAATAGTTAGGATTGTAGTAGGCCATGAGGTGGCGTACGTCGCCGTGGCCGAGGTCGATGGTGGAGGTGCCGTCCCAGTAGATGTCACGGTTGGATACAACAACGGGATTGAGGTCTTTGTTAAAGATTCCCTCAATGGTGAAGTCAATGTCATAAGGCAATTTGGCGTCGAAAGCCAGCGAGGCTTTCCAGGTCTTCGGCATACGGAGATCCTTGCTCAGGATGGTGGGGCTGCCGGGAATAGTGGTCTTGCTGGTGGCATTGATTTGCCTGAGCATATCCTCCTGGCTGGTCGTGAGGGTTGGGATGGCACCCTTGGTCTGTGATGCGATGTAGGAAGTCTGTCCCATGCCGGAATTTCCAACAGCAGAGATTAGCCATACAAAAGGCATGCGTCCCACGAAGAGTCCTGTACCTCCGCGAAGGATGTATTTCTGCTCACCAGTGACATCCCAGTTGAAGCCTACACGTGGTGAGAAGGATATGCTGGCATCAGGCACGTCGTCAGTACGGAAGTGCTGTCCGCCGAAGTAGTTGGGATCGCCTTCAGGATAGTCGCCTAGGTTATAGTATTCCTGATTGAAGTTGTCCTTCAGGTCAGGGTATGATGGCAGTTCGAAGCGCACACCGAGCGACAGACGGAAGCGGTCGCTGAGACTCATGTTGTCCTGTAGGTAGAGTGACCACTGGTTGGTGGACATCTCGGAGGTGAACATGGAGTGTGTGGCGTTGTTGCCATAGGTGATGCCGAAAAGACGTGTGTTGGGTACGGTGAATACCGATGCCCAGTCGCCTGCAGCTACCTGCTCGGGTGTTGCCTCAAAGGCATAATATCCGGCTGCTGCCTGCGCGTAGCCATTGGCAGCGTAGTTGTGCTCGAACTGTAAACCTCCAAAGAGATTGTGCTTACCGAGCTGCATGTGTAGCTCGTCAGTAATGACGGTGTTTTTGGTTTGTGCCAGATTGCCATAAGTGAAGAGGTCGCCGGTAAGTGCCCAGGTGGGGTAGTGCCCTTGTCCATCGTTCATGACAACCTCGATGATAGGTGCCGAATCTCTGTACTCGGTAGATCGTGGCTGGTCCTGGAAGGAGTAGGTGCCGCGTAGGGTGTTGTGGAGCTTGCCAAACTTGCTGTTTAACTCGGCAGCCACAGAGGTGAAATTGTACTCTGCATAGTAACGGCTGGAGAGTGCCGACATACCATAGTCAGTGTTTGAACCATAGGAGTTTTGGTTGCCACCATAGATGATGGTGGAACGGTTGCTTCCGATGCTTCGTGAGGCCGATGCGGGGTTGGATGCCTTGCGGTTGGACTTGGTGAAGCGTACGTTGAACTTGTGGTCTTCATTGATGTTCCAGTCCAGACGGGCCAGCAGGCGGTAGGCAGGCGTCTTGACATTGTATCCCTCCCAAGGTCCTGTGGAAAGTCCGTAATTCTGCTGGAGATAGCTTGTGAGGCTTTCCAGTTCCTCTATTTGGGGACGGCGGTTGGTGACAGTGTAGGGCGTATAACCGTTTCCTGCACGTGCTGCGGGACCAGTGGTGACATTGTCCTCAAATTCTCCGTTGAGGAAGAAGAAAAGCTTGTCCTTGATGATGGGGCCGCCGAGTGAGAGACCATAGGTGTTGTTGTGGCCGTTGTCTACAGACAATGTGGCATCGCCAACACGGCTGCCTTTTAGTGAGGTACTTGTAATATAAGAATAAGCTGAACCTGTGAAGGCGTTAGTTCCACTCTTGGTCACGGCGTTGATACCACCGCCGATGAATCCGCTCTGACGGACGTCGTAAGGAGTGATCGAAACGGTCATCTGCTCCAGAGCATCCAGCGATATGGGCGTGCCGCCACCGGGAAGAGGAGAATTGCCCAGACCAAAGGCATTGTTGAACGAGGCACCATCGATGGTGACACTCGACTGCCGGTAGTTACCACCTCCGATAGCCATGCCGCTGGCGGAGCTTGACTGCGGAGTCATCTTCATGATGTCGGTCATGGAGCGTCCCACTGTAGGAATAGCTGCCATCTGTGCTGTATTAAGGTTCGTCACAGCACCGGAACGGTCAGAGCGCATAGTATTGTTGGCCTTGGCTACGATGGTCACCTCCTGCAGCAACTGGCCTTCCTCTGTCAAGGTGGCATCGACTACGGTGTTCTGACCCAGAGCGAGCTGGAAACCTGTCATTTTGTTGGTTTGGAAGCCAATGTAGCTCACCTCAATGTCGTAGGGACCTCCTGCCCGCATACCAGTGATGGTATAGCGTCCGTTCATGTTGGTGACAGCACGGTACACAGTTCCCGATGGTGTGTGACGTGCAGTGACAGTAGCACCGATGGCCTCTTCGCCGTCGGCTGTGACAATGCCGGTAATACCAGCAGTTGTTACCTGAGCGATGGCGGCTACTGTGGTCATCAGCAGCGTAAAAGCCATCATAAACACTCTTTTCATCATAATAAGAAATTGTAAGAATTATTAATCTTTCTCTAATTTGCTATGCTGCGATTAAGCAAAAGCAGTTTCGCAGCGTTTACGCCACAAAGGTACACATTTATTTTGGAAACCTACACATATTTTTGGAAAATATTACGAATACATTAAAAAAGAACCCTGCCGAAAGGGGCAGGGCTCTTATTAATAGGTAATTGTATTCAGTTTACTGAGCCAAGTGCGACACTTCGTAGACGTAGGCCTTGTTCTGGTTGGTCTCGTAGGTAGAGCCGTACTTGGTGAGCTGTCCGTGCAGGATTACCTTGTCGCCGACATGGAGCTGGTCGTCGCCCTCTTCCCACTTCTTGTTGCCAAGCCACAGCACGCGATAGGCCTCGAAGTCCTTGGTGAGGTCATCGTTGAAGGTACCATCGTCGCTGATCCAGAAGGTGCCGTTGCCATACTTGGCGCCAAACTCACCATTGTTGGCGAACTTCGAGACGATACCCTGTACGAAGACGTCGCCTGTCCAGCCGTTGTCAATGCAGTTCATGGCACCAGCGATATTGAACGGAGCCGCGAGTGAGCCAATGCCGTTGACATCGGTGGTAACGCCGTTGATGCTGTAGATGTAGGCCTTGTTGCCAGAGGTCTCTGCAGTTCCCTTGTAGAGTGTGAGCTTACCGCAGATAATCACCTCATCGCCAACAGAGATCTGAGCGTTGCCCTCTGCCCACTTCTGGTTGCCGAGCCACAGCACGCGGTAGCATTCGAAGTCCTTGGTGAGATCATCGTTGAAGTTGCCGTCACTGCTAATCCAGAAGGTAGCATTACCGTAAGAGCCGAACTCCTGGGAAACGCCGTTCTTGTCAACCTCAATCTTTGAAATCTTACCCTTCACGAAGAAGTCGTTGGCCGTCTCGCCAGAGAGCGTCTGGCAGTAGGCAATGGCATCCTCAACAGAGAAGGGGTTGGTAAGCGTGCCGGAGAGACCCATCTGGCTGACGGAAGCTGAAACGGTGCTGACTGTCTTGCCAGAGGTGGATTTGAACTCAATGTTAGCCGTACGGGCAGACTCTTCCTGGTTGGCGGCTACGTGGAACATGACGTTGGTAGTGGTGTCGGTCTTCACGATAGATGAGATGCCTACCCATGACTTGCCTGCATCGTCGATGTCGATGTAGGGACCGTCACCGGCTACGGTGAGCTGTACCATGAAGTCGCCGCCGTTGGCGTCAAAGGCTGCCTCACCGCCCGACTCTATCTTGATGAGCGACTTCTTGATGCTGAGCACGGTGACATTCACCAGCTCAACAGTACCGTTATAAGTGGTCTTCGGTCCTTCTACGGTCACTACGTCGCCAACATCAATGCCCAGGCTAAGGAAGTTCTTCTCGGCACCCTTCTTGTCAAGAGTACCATAGATGTAGACCTCGCCAGTCTCGTCCACGAGATACCAGTTGCCGTAAGTGGTGTTGGCAATGGACTTGACAGTACCCGTCACACGGTAGTTCTTGGAGTCGGGACCGGCAATCACCTCAGCGCAGGTGGCAGGTGAAACGGTTGCCAACCCCTGAATCACATTGATGCGCTGGGTCTTGCCGCCGCAGTTAAACAACACCTCTGCAGTGCGGCCATCGAGGCTGCTCTCGGCAGAGAAACTGACAGAGGTCTGGCCGGCACCGCCCTGTGCAGGGCTGATGGTGAGCCAGGCGGGAACGCTCTCGGCATCGACACTCCAGCTCTCTGTAGCGTTTACGTCGATGCTGGTGGAACCGCCGTTCTGGTTAATAGCCACGTATGAGGAGGAAACACGGAGGTTATCCAGATAGGTGGGGTCGTTGTCATCAGAGCAGCTTGTGAACATGGCAGCCACCACTGCTAATACTGACGGAATGAAATATCTTAGTTTCATAATCCTTTGTCTTTATCTGTTAATTTTGTTACTACTTCACTTCAGAGATGATGACGGAACGGGAGAGTTGCTCATCGTTCATATACATATAGTCAACACCACCCTTCGAATCGAGCACAAGGCAGGAAGCGGGAACACCATACTTGTTGACTAGAATGTCATAGACGTTCTTGGCACGGCTCTCGGCCAGCTTGGCGTTGATTTCCTCAGTACCTGTCTGCTTGTCAGCGTAACCAATGACGTTGTATTTCTTGGCAGGTGTCGCCTTGATCATCTGAGCTACGGTCTCGAGGTTCACCAGCTCGCGGTTCACCACGTCAGTGGTATTCACAACAAAGTTCACTAGATAAGGGAAGGTCACAATGTCCTTCTCCTTGATGATCTCCTTCTCGGGCTTACGGTTCTCCAGGTCGCTTACCTGGCCACGCAGACGGTTGACCTCAGCGTTCAGGCGGTTAAGCTCGTCGTTGTTGGTCACGTAGACGGTCTTTACCTCGCCATTGTCGCCGCAGCCGCAGTCGTCACGCTTTTCGCCATCGAAGAAATACTTCACACCTACAGAAGCGTACCAGCACTGGCCAACGGAGTAGTTGGGCTTCCAAGTGTCAGTGTTGCCGTTAATGGATGTAGGTGTTGAGAAGGTGGCATAGCCATCGGCGTCAACGCCCTCGTACTTTAGGATGCGAGCCTCGGTGCCTATGTCAGGATTGAGGTACTTGCTGACACCCCAGCTGGAATTGAAAAGGTTGAGCACGTTCTTCACATCCATGCTTAGCTGCAGACGGTGAGTGGTATTGCCGGCAGTGAGGCAGAAGTCGTGCTTGTAGCCGAAGTCAATGCGGTGTACCCAAGGAGAGTAGACACTGTATGCCTCGGCATATTCGCCTTGATGGTTCTTCAAGTAGCCGTCCTGATGGACAAAGTCCATGAAACGGGTCTTGTCATCTTCAGAGACGAAGCGGAACTGATTGCTCTGCACCTCGCCATCAGTGGGAATATAAAGTGCATCGTATGCATAGCCGTCGCTGTTCATGTCGTTCACCAGCATATAGCCGTAGTTGTAACCACCGCGCCAGGTCTCGTAGATGAGGTTATAATGGTTGCCGCACTTGTCGTTGATGGTAGCCGAAGCAACGATACGGTCGGGTGTCACATACTGAGAGTTGTGCAACTTGATATTGTTCGGACCCTCAACTGTAGGCACGTAGGTAAAGGCAGACTCGGCAGCCGAGCCAGGCATACCGGTCACTTCCTTAGACACGGTGTGGGTGTAGGCAGCCATCAGGGTGAGCCACTCGGTGGGCTGAGCGTTCAACGTTACGTTGGCACTCCATCCGTAACCTTTTGAGGTGTTCTCCAGCACGAAGGCCTTGGTGCTGGTACGGAAACCGGTGGGGAAGATAGGACGGTTGTCGGACCCATTGAAACGTGCAAAACCGCCTACGTCGGGAATAGCCCAGTCTGAGATGCAGTTGTCGTGAATCTTCTTGTTGAAGATACCCTCAACAGTAGCTGTGAAGGGGAATGAGACGGGAATTTGGTAGTCGATGGCCAGCGAGCTCTTCCATACCTGTGGCATCTTGAAGTCGGGATCGACAGCAGAAATAGAAGAAGGTACGGCACCATCCTCAGGTGAAACGGTAGTGGGATAGCCCAGACTCTGCAGCTTTGCCATCATCTGATTCATATCGGTAACGAACTTGCCGCCGTTGTTTGCTGCAGCAAACTCGTCCATCGTGAATCCCTTGGCAGTGGCATTCTTAGCATTGATCTGTGCCTGATACTGCACTAGACCGCCGTTGGTAGGCATATTGGTGAAGAACACCAGAGGCAGACGGCCAGAGAACAGACCTGTACCACCACGAACCTTCAAGGATTTGTCGCCGAAGACATCGTATGTGAAGCCGAGACGCGGCGAGAAGATAATGCTGTTGCTGGGCCACTTGCCAGTGTCAATGTGGCGTCCGTTGTAGTCGAGAGCCAAAATGGCATTGTTGGTCATCAGGTCTTTATTGTTGAAGAACAGACCATCAACACGCAGGCCGTAGGTCAGCTTCAGATTATCCAGGATGTTCCATTCGTCTTGTGCATAGATACCAGGACGGTTGAACTGTACACGTGCTGCGGGCTTGGTCTCGCCGTCGTAACCGTAGGTCATACAGAATATTTCGGGCGTGCTATTGAACAGCTGGTCTACGGTCATTCCTTCCTCCCAGTTGAAGCGGTAGTAGCCTGAACCGTTACGCATATACTGGTTGTCGGCCATCTGGTGTTCAAACATCACACCAGCCATGATCTTGTGTTTACCCATATAATAGGTAACATCATCCTTGATGTTCCAGATGGTGTTGTGGACAGCGTTGTTCCAGGTGAACAGCTCATAACCGAGAGACATGTAGTTGTTGTCGTCGCGGGTGATGTCGATGAATGGGAAGGTGGAAGAATTCGTACCACGCACGTCATCAAGTTTTGAGAATGTGGCGAGGAACTGGTTCGAAAGCTTCTCGTTGAGACGGCTGTTTAAGTCAAATGAAAAAGAGTGTACGAGGTTGTCCATTGAGTACATGGAGTTGGCAAACGACATGGAATACTGTGACATACGGGCACCGCTCATTCGTGTACCACCATCCATGGATGTGGCGTTGGGGGCATTCCAGATGGTGTTCTTCGTGTAGTTATAGCGCAGTGCCAGATGGTGTTTGTCGGTGATGTTCCAGTCCAAACGGGCCAACACTTTGTAGTTGCTCTCATCGGCAGGGAAACTGGTCCATGAGCCAGTGTCATAACCATATTTGCTCTTCATGTAGTTAGATACAGCCTCCAGATCGGAAAGCTTGGTGCGGGAAAGCGATTTCGTTGCATCGGCAACGCCATTCTCAGATCCACGCCAGGATGTGGGGATAGTAGGAGTCTTAATCATTTCTCCATTGACGAAGAAGAACAACTTGTTCTTGATAATCGGGCCTCCGAGAGTCAGACCATAAGTGGTCTGGCGGTCTTTCTCACGAGCCGTAGGCAGTGTCACCTTGTTCACCACGTCACCACGCAGATTCTCATTGCGGTGATAGATGTAGGCAGTTCCACGGAAAGTGTTTGTACCCGACTTTGTGATGGCATTCACACCACCGCCGATGAAGTTCGTCTGACGGACATCGTAGGGGGAGATTACCACCTGCAGCTCCTCAATAGCGTCAATAGAGATGGGGTTACCACCACCTGGCAGCTTGTCGGAGAGACCAAAGTTGTTGTTAAAATTTGCACCGTCCACAGTGAAGTTGGCGGTACGACCGTCGGCACCAGCAAAACTCATGCCATTACCACCATACGGTGACAGACGAGTCACGTCAGTAATCGAGCGATTCACGGTAGGCAGATTCAGAATCTGCTGGCTGTTGATGTTCGTAGAAGCACCAGTCTTCTCAGCCGTGAATTTTGATGCTTTACCGCTGATGACAACTTCTGCCAGCTCGGTGGCATCTTCAGCCAGCCAAACTTGCAGATTGTAGGTTTCACCCAGCTGGAGCACAATGCCCTTCAGTGTCTTTGGCTGGAAACCAATGTAGCTGACGGTTACGGCGTATGGGCCGCCCGTTCGCATACCTTGAATGGCGAAACGTCCTGAGGCATTGGTCACAGCGTTGTAGCGCGTGCCAGATGGCTCATGGACAGCCTGCACGGTAGCGCCGATGACCTCTTCGCCAGTGCCTTCGATGGTCACTTTACCAGCCATACTTGACGTAGTGATTTGAGCCATTGCCGTTAGTGAAAGCGTTAGCAGCATGGCAACCAGAAAAAATAGTCTTTTCTGCATAAGTGTTATTTTTAATTAATTAATGTATGGGCAAGACACGTCAGTCATGCCGACAGTTATGATTTCGGCTGCAAATTTAATTAAAAAAAACGATATTTCACAAAGAAACATCGTTTTTTTCTCTTTTATTCTTTTTTTCTTATTTAACCTCTCTTTTGCCCATCTCTTATTCCTCATATTCAAAGTCCTCGAGGTCTTCTAAATCTTCTATCTCGTCTTCGTCAATGAATTCAATTTCTTCGTCCTCGCCCTCATCTGCCATCTCGGCAGCAAAACGACTTAAATCCTTGTCGCGGTGGACGAGGGTTTCCTCGGTTGTGGCCACTGCCAACTTATTGCTCTCAGCGTTCAGTTCCGTCCAAAGCACATCCTTTAATTCGTCTAAGTGGAAACCTGTAACGGCAGAGATGAAGACGATGGGCAAGTCTTCAGGTAACCCCTCATGGAGCATCTCCATCAGCTCTTCATCTAGGAGATCGCACTTCGTAATGGCTAATACGCGATGCTTTGTTAGCAGTTCGGGGTTGAAACGGCGTAATTCGTCTAATAGAATCTCGTATTCATGGCGGATGTCGTCTGTATCGCCAGGTACCATGAAGAGCAACAATGAGTTACGTTCTATGTGGCGAAGGAAACGCAACCCCAGTCCACGTCCCTCGGCTGCACCTTCTATAATGCCAGGAATGTCTGCCATGACAAACGACTTCCCGTCCCGGTATCCTACAATACCTAAAGAAGGCTCCATCGTGGTGAAAGGGTAGTTGGCAATCTTTGGACGGGCATTGCTTAATGCCGATACCAAGGTGGACTTGCCTGCGTTGGGGAACCCCACAAGCCCAACATCGGCCAACAGCTTCAGTTCTAGAATAATGGTCATCTCCTGCATCGGCTCGCCGGGTTGTGCGTATCGTGGTGCTTGATTTGTAGCCGATCGGAATTGGTAGTTGCCCAGTCCACCACGTCCTCCCTTCAGCAATACAACCTCCTGGCCGTCGTATGTAACATCACATACATACTTACCGGTTTCGGCATTGTAGACTACGGTACCACATGGGACGTCTATATAGACATCCTTGCCGTTGGTACCATGACACTTGTCACGCCCGCCGTTGCCACCGTGTTCGGCAAAGATGTGACGTTCGTATTTCAAGTGTAACAGTGTCCAGTAGTTGTGGTTGCCACGCAGGATGATGCTGCCGCCCTTGCCGCCGTCGCCACCATCAGGACCTCCGTTAGGGTTGTACTTCACATGCTTCAAGTGCATAGACCCTTTTCCGCCCTTGCCGCTCCGGCACAGAATCTTGACGTAGTCTACGAAATTAGATTCCATCAATGATCTTGCAAATGTCTTCAAAGATGCGGTTCAGTTCGCCCAAGCCGTCAATGTGGTAGTGGATACCTTCCTGCTTGTACCATTCAATGAGGGGCTGTGTCTGTGAATGGTAGACCACGAGGCGCTTTTTGATGGTTTCCTCGTTGTCGTCGGCGCGTCCACTCATCTGTCCTCTGAGCAGAAGACGCTTCATCAGCTCGTCCTCGGGCACATCTAGTTCAAGCATGGCTGCCACCTTGTCACCGCGCTCGTTGAGCATATGCTTGAGGGCCTCAGCTTGTGGAATGGTGCGGGGGAAGCCATCGAAGATGACACCTTTGTGGTCGCGTCCAAATGAGTCGTAGACAGAAGCAAGGATGCTCACCATCAGATCGTCGGGAATCAACTGCCCTTGGTCGATATATTGCTGGGCAGTCTTTCCAAGCTCAGTGCCTTTCTTTATTTCACTGCGAAGCACGTCGCCGGTGGAGATGTGTTCCAGACCGTACTTCTCAATTAGTTTGTCACTCTGTGTGCCCTTACCTGAGCCAGGGGCACCGAAAATCACAATATTCTTCATATTTCTTAGTTCTTATTGATTGATTCTAAGCTCTTTGCTTTTAACTTACTAGCGTATATACATCCTTCAGCCCACGTGCAGCCTGGTCGTAGTCCAACCCGTAGCCTAAAATGAAATCATCGGGAATACGGAATGCCACGTAATCGAGTTTAAGCTCAGCCTTTAATTTGGCAGGTTTGAAAAACAAAGTACATATCTGCACGGAGGCAGGATTGCGCGTGCCGATGGATTCAATCATGCGTTGCATGGTCTGTCCGCTTTCCACAATGTCCTCCACAATGACTACGGTACGTCCTGAAAGATCTTCGTTAATGCCTATCACCTCATGAACCTTGCCTGTTGAGGTAGTGCCTTGGTAGGAGGCCAGTTTTACGAACGAGATCTCGCAGGGAATGGTCATTTCCCGCATCAAGTCGGCAGCAAAGATGAACGCACCGTTGAGCACTGCAAGGAAAAGCGGATTCTTCCCCTCCAAGTCATGGCTCATCTCTAAAGCCAGTTCTTTGACTCTTGCCTTGATCTCAGCTTCAGGCATTGATACTTCAAATGTTTTGTCCTTGATTTTAACCCTGTTCATTCCGATATAAATTAAAAATTTCTGCAAAATTACGAAATTTCTGCCAAACTCTGCCATAGATTAGCATATTTTTCGTATTTTTGCGCTCAATATGAAGATTTTTACTGGAGTCCAGATTCACGAACTGGATAAATTTACAATTGAAAACGAGCCAGTCAAGTCAATAGACTTGATGGAACGTGCCGCCAAGGCACTTACTGATGCTATCTTCCGCCGCTGGGAGGTGTCAGTGCCTGTGGTGGTGTTTGCCGGACCTGGCAATAACGGTGGCGATGCATTGGCTGTTAGCCGATTGTTGCAGGAACGAGGTTATGTGGTGCAGACCTATCTTTTTAATATCAGTGGGCATCTGTCGGAAGACTGTGCCCAGAACAAGAAACGGCTGGTTGAAAAGAAATCCAAAGCCTTTACGGAGGTTACACAGGAATTCGATCCACCACAGCTTGGTGAGGGAATGCTTGTCGTGGACGGCCTGTTTGGCTCTGGTCTGAACAAGCCACTGTCTGGCGGCTTTGCTTCGTTGGTGAAGTACATCAATGCCTCGAAAGCAGAAGTGGTGAGTATTGACATACCCTCAGGTCTCATGACAGAGGAGAATACCTATAATATACGTACGAACATTATTCATGCTACACTGACACTGACTCTCGGACAGCGTAAGTTGGCGATGTTTTTTGCCGAGAACCAGCAGTATCTGGGTGATATTCAAGTGCTCGACATTGGTTTGAGCCGTGAGGGCATGGAAAAGGTCGATGCACAGTACACCATGCTTGAGGAGAACGATGTGCGTCCCTTGTTGCTTAGCCGTAATCCCTTTGCCCATAAAGGGGCTATGGGTCAGGCGCTACTCATTGCCGGCAGTTATGGTATGGCGGGAGCAGCCGTTTTGGCAGCTAAGGCCTGCCTTCGTTCAGGAACAGGGAAACTGACAGTCCACACCCCAAAGAAGAATGTGCAGATACTACAAGTGGCTGTTCCAGAAGCTATTCTCCATATTGATCGTGAAGAGACTCAGTTCAACGAGCCGGTAGATACTGATGATTATGGTGCAATGGGAATAGGGCCAGGCTTGGGAACTACTGAACAGACAGCTATTGCTATGATCGCCCAGTTACGTCGGACACAGTGCCCTATCGTGTGTGATGCTGACGCCATCAATATGTTGGCTAACCATCGTGCATGGTTCCAACAGTTGCCACAGGGTATTATCCTCACGCCTCATCCCAAAGAGTTTGACCGATTGGAAGGTCACTGTACTGATAGTTTTGAGCGGCTTTCGAAAGCTCGTGAGTTGGCAGAAAGCATTCAAGGCTATGTGATGCTGAAAGGCCATCACTCGGCACTCTGTTGTCCAGACGGACACATTGTCTTCAATTCCACTGGTAATGCCGGAATGGCTACTGCTGGCAGTGGCGATGTGCTTACTGGCATACTTCTGGGTTTACTGGCTCGTGGATATGACAGGCAAAGTGCTTGCATCGTTGGCATGTATCTGCATGGACTGGCAGGAGACCTGGCTGTTGCCGATTTAGGAGAGGAGAGCCTCATCGCCAGTGATCTAGTGAATTATCTTCCGAAAGCATTTTGCAAGCTTCGCTCTAAATGATAGGTTATAAGTGAAAAAAAAGAATAGTGATATGGTTAAGCATCTGTTTGAAGCTAAGGATCGTTGGATGATGGTGGTAAGTTTGTCATTTATCATTTGTCATTTGTCATTCAGCCCCATTGGGGCGCAGACGCTATTGAGCGAGTACCAACCAGGCGTTACTCAGGACGGAGCCATCTACAGGCTTCCCAAGACTGCTGTTGCTGTTACTGTGCGTGCTGTCAAGACCACCTATACTCCTGGCGATTTTGCCAAGTATGCCCAACGTTATCTGCGTCTGAACAATGTGAGTACAGAGCCGATTGTCAAGAACGAAGTTGTTTCCGTTCAGCAGTCTGCCTTTGCTGTCGCAGACACAACGAAGACTTATGCCGTCAAGTTTGACTCTCGTACAGTGGCTGCCAATATCAAGTTGTCTGCCGATGGCTGTCTACTGGCCATCAATAGCGAAAGCGTGGAAGGAGGAACAGATTATTCTCAGACGCAGAATAGTACTCTCAGCGTTCAAAGCTCTTCAATCTCCAATACTGACCCTCATCAGTACCTCACTGAAGAAATACTTGCTGCTGGCAGTACAGCCAAGATGGCAGAACTGACAGCTCAGGAGATATACGATATCCGTGAGAACCGTAACCTGCTTATCAAGGGACAGGCCGACTTTATGCCTAAGGACGGTGAACAGTTGCGTCTTATGCTTAACCAACTTCAGCAGCAGGATGATGCACTCACCAGTCTTTTTGCCGGCAGCGTCAGTCGAGATACCACAGAACGCACTTTCTTCGTTTGTCCTTCCAAGCCCATTGACAGTCAGGTACTTTTCCGCTTCTCGCAGTTAAGAGGACTTGTTGATGCCGATGATCTTTCGGGCGTACCTTATTATATAAAGGTGGAAGACCTGAATACCGTACCGTCATTGGTGGCTGATGCTGCTGCCACGAAGAAAAAGCAGAAGTCTAGCGATAAAGGTATCTATGTCAATGTGCCTTCTAAGATGCGTCTCACCATTTCTCAAGGTAATGACCTTGTTGACGCTGCCGAGCATCCTGCCCCCCAATTCGGACATGTTGAACTGCTCAGCGACCAGCTCTTCAACAAACGCTACACCACTCACTTACTGCTTTCCCCAGTCAGCGGTGCTGTAGATAAGCTAGAAGCCGAACTGCCAAAGAAATAGGCTACATTCGCTTAGCTCTATCATTACCCAATCGACGGAGCATTTCTCTTCAAGCAATCTAACATCGAGACTCAAAGAGGCACTCTTCAAGCAACAGAAACGTCCTATGGCAAAGAGTGAATTCGCCTCATGATTGTTCAACCTTTGACCAGTGCTCCGCGGTTGCTTGACACCACCGTGGAGACCTTGCAAAGAACTCCTGGGACTTAAGTAGATTTCGGTATATAAAGAATGTTCCCTCTGCAACCTATTGGTTACAGAGGGAAAACATATGATAGTACTGAATTGGACGCAAAAAGTTAACACTGAGCCAACTTGCCATCGCTGCCGAGCACATTCACAATCTTGTGGATGTACATCTTCTTCATGTTCTCGCGGGCGGGCTTCAGATACTGACGGGGGTCAAAGTCTCCTGGATGCTCAGCCAGATGCTTGCGAACAGCAGCGGTCATAGCCAGACGAGAGTCGGAGTCGATATTGATCTTGCAGACAGCACTCTTAGAAGCCTCACGCAGCTGCTCCTCAGGAATGCCGATAGCTGCCTCAAGATGACCGCCGAACTTGTTGATTGTCTCAACCTCTTCCATAGGAACAGAACTTGAACCGTGGAGCACGATGGGGAATCCAGGGAGCTTCTTCTCAATCTCGTGGAGGATGTCGAATGCCAAGGGGGGCGGAACGAGAACACCGTTCACCAGTGTGCACTGCTCAGGAGTGAACTTGTGAGCACCATGAGAAGTGCCGATAGAAATAGCCAGTGAGTCACAGCCGGTACGGGTAGAGAAGTCAATCACCTCCTCAGGCTTGGTGTAGTGAGACTCAGCAGCACTTACCTCGTCCTCAACGCCAGCGAGCACACCCAACTCTGCCTCAACAGTCACGTCGAACTGATGAGCATAGTCAACAACCTTCTTGGCCAAAGCGATGTTCTCTTCGTAGGGAAGGTGAGAACCATCGATCATCACGCTGGAGAAGCCCATGTCTATGCAGTCCTTGCAGAGCTCGAAGCTGTCACCGTGATCCAGGTGAAGCACGATCTCAGGATGCTCACAGCCCAGTTCCTTGGCATAAGCTACAGCACCCTCGGCCATATAGCGCAGGATGGTAGCGTTGGCATAGTTACGTGCACCCTTAGACACCTGCATAATCACAGGCGACTTTGTCTCAACGGCAGCCATCACGATGGCCTGCATCTGCTCCATTGTGTTGAAGTTGAAAGCGGGGATGGCATAGCCACCGGCTACTGCTCTCTTGAACATCTCGCGGGTATTTACGAGACCTAAATCCTTGTAGTTTACCATAATAAATTTGTAATTTTGAATGTTGATTGAAATTTACTGGGTGCAAAGATAGCAATTTCTTTCTAAAAAGGAAAAGAAAAACGCTGGAGATGAAACGTATTTAACGGATTTTATAACTCGTTCTGACCCTCTTTTCCACAAAGTCATAAAAATGCAAACTCTAGTTGCTATTCTCGAAACCACTTTCAACTCTTATTATTTGGAAGTATCGAAAGAAATGATTAACTTTGCAGCATAAAAACGCATACAGATGGAACACAGGAAACTCAGATTTGCCCTTTTCGGCAATATTTACCAAGCCAAGAAGTCGGCTAGCATTCAGAAAGTGCTTTCGTGCATTTCTAATTTTGGCGCAGAACTCTATGTGGACATGGAGTATTACTATTTCCTGAAGGACAACCAGAGGTTGGATGTTCCTGCCAAAGAGACGTTTACGGGCAATGATTTCTGTGCTGATTTTGTTATATCTATGGGTGGCGACGGAACATTCTTGAAAGCAGCCAGTCGCGTGGGACCCAAGGAAATTCCCATCTTGGGTGTCAATATGGGTAGGCTGGGATTCTTGGCCGACATCAGTCCTGAGGACATAGAACACTGTCTGGAGGCACTCCATCGCGATGATTACGCCATAGAGAACCGGGCACTGATACAGGTGGAGGCCGATGGAGAGCCCTTAGGCGATTTCAATTGTGCTTTGAACGATGTGGCTTTGCTGAAACGTGACACGGCATCGATGATTAGCATTCGTGCCAACGTGAATGGCCAGTATCTGAATACTTATCAGGCTGATGGATTAGTCGTTTCCACACCTACCGGCTCAACGGCTTATTCGCTTTCCAACGGTGGACCTATCATCGTGCCTGGCACTAATGTGTTTTCTATGACTGCTGTAGCCCCACATTCACTCAATGTCCGTCCCATCGTGTTGGCTGATACCTCTGTCATTGAACTTGACGTGGAGAGCCGTTCGCACAATTTTCTCGTAGCCATCGACGGACGATCTGAGAAATGCAAGGAGGGAACCCAAATTACCCTCCGTCGTGCTCCTTATACTGTCAAAGTGGTAAAACGCGCCGATCACCGCTACTTCAATACGCTCCGTGAAAAAATGATGTGGGGAGCCGACACACGGTAATTCCAGTCAATTCATATTATTTGTGGCTTATTCTACCAGCATACGAAGTAGAATTATTTCTTCTCTTTCTTTCAGACAGATTTATTTTACCTTGCCTCATTACAGGCTTGGTATCTGTCATGTGAATAGCCAACTTGTCTTGTTCAATATAGTAGATCTTGGTTGTCAGTACTCAAGTTGAAACAGACGGCCAAAGGCTAAAGTATGTTAAAGAAGGATAGTTTTTCCATGATATATTTGATGAGAAGAAGAAATAGTATTACCTTTGCAGTGTTCTATCAGAGTAGTACACTAAAACGCTAAGAAATATGATTGAAGTAAAAAACATGAGTTTCAGTTATCCGGGCCAGAAGGAACGGGTGTTTGACGGTTTCAGCCTACGGATTGAGGAGAGTAAAATATATGGGCTGTTAGGTAAGAACGGTACGGGCAAGTCGACGTTGCTCTACCTCATTGCTGGGTTGCTGCGGCCGCAGGCCGGTTCCGTCTGTTGCTGTGATACGGCAACAGACAAACGGTATGCGGAGGCGCTGGAGGAGATGTTCCTCGTGCCTGAGGAGTTTGAACTGCCGGCGATGACGTTGAAGCGTTACGTGGAACTGATGGCGCCGTTCTATCCGAAGTTCAGCCAGGAGCGGATGGAAGCTTGCCTGAAGGACTTTGAGTTGACGGCTGACCTCGACCTTGGCGCGCTGTCGATGGGTCAGAAGAAGAAGGTTTTTATGAGTTTCGCCTTGGCCACTAACACGCGTCTGCTGATGATGGACGAGCCGACTAACGGCCTAGACATCCCCTCGAAGTCACAGTTCCGCAAGACGGTGGCACAGAACATGAGCGACGAGCAAACCATTATCATCTCTACACACCAGGTACACGATGTGGAGGCGCTGCTGGACCATATCCTGATGTTGAACCAGTGCGAGCTACTGCTCAATGCCTCTGTTCAGGAGATAATGGATAAGTACGTGTTTGAGTACCGCCTGCCCAGCGAGATGGACGGTGTGCTTTATGCCGAGCCGACGCTGCAGGGCAATGCCGTGATGGCTCTCCGCTGCGACGGACAGGCCGAGACGCAGGTGAATTTGGAATTATTGTTTAACGCCGTAACGAAAGGATTGGTAAAATGAAACAGTTTGATATGACACGCTTCAGTCGCGTGCTGAAGCTCGACTTCTTTGAAGGTCGCAAGGCCATGATGTGGGGTGCGCTCTGTATGGTGCTGCTCTATCTGTTCTTCTTCTGGTTTGCCCATAACATCGGGTATCATAGTACCACTTATGTTTATATAGATCCCGAAGAAAGTCTACGGTTGCATATCTCTGCCATCTGCGAGGGAGTAGGTGCTTTTAGCGCAATAGCTATGTTCATCTTCTTCCTCATCAGCGTCAGCACGCTCTATCGTGGCGAGCAGAAGAAGCAACAGCGCATTGCCTGGCTAATGCTGCCGGCCTCGAACTTGGAAAAATTCTTGTCGCGCTGGATTTACCTGCTGGTATTCTCCGTAGTGGGAGGCCTGCTGACGTTCTTTGTGGCCGACCTGATTCACATGGCCTACCTCGCGACGACAGACTACCCCGTGCAGTCGGCTGCTGACGATTTCTTCAAGATATTCCCCCATACGCGGACCTTCCCGTCAGGAGAGTACACGGGCGACAACCCACTGAGCGTCACCTCGGAGTACACCACCCTCATTGCTCTCCATGCCTTCTTCCTGCTGGGCGGCGTATTCTTCAGGAAGTTCCACTTCATTGCCACCTCTGCCGTGGTTGTCATCGCATTTGCCGGCCTCGTTGCAACGGCCAATATGTTTCGCTATCGCGACACACCATTCACTACTGAAGAAGCTATTATGCTATCCAATATCATCCGGATTACCGTCCATGTCGGCCTTACTGTCCTCTTCACCTGGCTGGCCTACTGGCTGTTCTGCCGCTGGCAGGTTGTAACCCATAAATTTGCGAACGTATGAATTTCACTAACGACAAAGCGATATACATCCAGATGGCCGATAGGCTGATGGACGAGATACTGGCAGGTAAATACAAGGATGACGACCGCATACCGTCGGTGCGTGAGTACGCCGTGCTCCTTGAGGTGAATACCAACACGGCGGTGAAGGCCTACGACGAGTTGGCTCGCGCGAACATTATTTATAATAAGCGCGGCTTGGGCTACTTCGTCACCCCAGGTGCCAAGAAAAAGATACTGCGTGAGCGCAAGAAAGAATTTATGCAAGAACGTCTGCCCGAGCTGTTCCGGCAGATGCAGCTGCTCGGCATCGACATCAAAGAAGTGGACGAAGCATGGGAGAAGATGTAAGCCATTCGTCACTATCCCCTGCCAAGGCGAAAAGGCAAGCTATTCGTCACAAATACGTGCTAATTATCCCAAAAATTTGGTGACTCCTGCAACTTTTTGTACTATTGCAGCGTCAATAAGACAGAACTAAGGTAAAAAGAACTAAATATGATTCATTTACAAGACGTTAACAAAACCTATTACGGTGCACAGCCGCTTCATGTGCTCAAGGGCATCTCGCTCGACATTGGCAAGGGAGAGTTCGTCAGCATCATGGGTGCTTCTGGCTCAGGCAAGAGTACCTTGCTGAACATTCTCGGCATTCTTGACAATTACGACTCGGGTACCTACGAGTTGGCAGGTGTTCACATCTGGAACCTGTCGGAGCGTAAGGCGGCCGACTACAGGAACCGCATGATAGGCTTTATCTTCCAAAGCTTTAATCTCATCTCGTTTAAGACAGCCGTGGAAAACGTGGAATTACCATTATTTTATCAGGGGGTCAGCCGCCGCAAGCGCCACCAGATGGCTTTAGACTATTTGGACCGTTTAGGATTACTGGATTGGGCGGAGCACTACCCCAATGAACTGTCGGGAGGACAGAAACAACGTGTTGCCATAGCCCGAGCACTCATCACCCGTCCACAGATTATCCTGGCCGACGAGCCTACGGGCGCACTCGACTCGAAAACCTCTGTGGAGGTGATGCAGTTGCTCAAGCAACTCAATCAGGAGGAGAACATGACCATCGTTGTGGTAACTCACGAGAGCGGTGTGGCTAACGAGACAAACAAGATAGTACATATCAAGGATGGCATCATCGGACAGATAGAGGAGAACCTCAGCCACAATGCTTCACCCTTCGGCAGCGGAGGAATTATGAAATAGGCTATGCGAGACATTATCACAGAAATATGGCAGACGGCGCGGCGCAACAAGCTGCGGACTACGCTTACGGGCTTTGCAGTGGCCTGGGGAATCTTCATGATTATCGTGCTGTTGGGCGCCGGCAACGGTCTTATCAACGCTACGATGAAGATGAGCGGCGACTTCCTAACAAGTTCGATGGAGGTTTACGGCGGCACGACGTCGATGGCCTACAACGGACTGAGCGAAGGCCGCTGGATCAACCTGAACACGAAAGACCTGAGTGCTACGGAGTCGGAATTCAGGAAGAACATCGACGAAGTGGGCGCTTGCTACTACGCCAGCTCGGTGGTGAGCAACGGCGAGCAGTATATGAGCATCCAGATTGAGGGTGTGTTTCCTGTCCACACCAAAATTACGAAGCGGCCGCTCATCTGCGGACGTTTCGTCAACGAGATTGACCAGCGCGAGCGCCGCAAGGTGATTGTACTGAACGACCGCCAGGCCAAGGAGCTGGAGCCGAAGGACTACAAGACGCTGCTCGGCAAGTTTGTGAAGGTGGGCAACCTCTCATTCAAGGTGGTAGGCATCTACAAGAGTCGCGGCGATGGTGAAAACAACGCCTATTCCGCCTACTCGACCATTAAGGGCATCTATGGCGCCAACAGCAACAGCATCGGCAACATCGAGTTCACGTTCCATGGCCTGACGACAGAGGATGCCAACACCGCCTTCGAGAAAGACTACCGCCGCAGGCTCAACGCCAACCACCAGGCTCATCCCGACGACGAGCGCGCCATCTGGATCTGGAACGGCTACACCCAAAGCATGCAGATGGACCAGGGCATCGCCATCATCCACACGTTCCTTTGGGTCATCGGCCTGTTCACGCTGCTCAGCGGCATCGTCGGCGTGTCGAACATCATGCTCATCACCGTGAAGGAGCGTACCCACGAGTTTGGAATAAGAAAGGCCATCGGCGCGAAGCCCTGGAGCATCCTGAGGCTCATCATCGTCGAGAGCGTCATCATCACCACGTTCTTCGGATACGTCGGCATGTTGCTCGGCATCGGTGCCAACGAGTATATGGACGCCACGCTTGGCCACGAGGTGACTGACTTAGGCGTCGAGAAGATTACGCTATTCGTCGACCCGACCGTTGGGCTTGACGTCTGCTTCGAGGCGACGATGGTGATGATCATCGCGGGCACTATCGCCGGCCTCATCCCCGCATATAAGGCATCAAGAATCCGACCAATCGAAGCATTAAGAGCAGAATAGATTATGAGAATAGATATTGATTCATACAGAGAGGTTTTAGACACCCTCACGCGCAACAAATCGCGATCGTTCCTCACCGGCTTCGGTGTGTTCTGGGGCGTCTTCATGCTCGTTGCGCTCATGGGCGGCGGCAAGGGCCTGAAGGAGAAGCTCGACAAAAACTTCGAGGGTTTCGCACAGAACACCGTGATCATCTGGGCACAGCAGACCACCAAACCCTACAAGGGATTTCGCAAGGGCCGCTGGTGGAGCATGGAATACAAGGACATCGACCGCCTGAAGCAGCAGGTGCCCGAGCTTAACGCCGCCGTGCCCATACTTTTCTCGCGCTGGGGTGGCAGCAACACCGCTTACTACGGCGACCAGAAGACGACACCACGCATCCAGGGCACCATGCCAGAACTCACGAAGGTCATCGAGCCCAAAATGTACTACGGCCGCTTCCTCAACGACATGGATATCCGTGAACAACGCAAGGTATGCGTCATCGGCAAGAAAATCTACAAAGACCTGTTCAAAGAGGGCGGCGACCCATGCGGCAAGAAGATTCGCGTGGACTCTACCTACTTCGAGGTCATCGGCGTGGACTACAACTCGAACGGCATCTCGTTCAACGGCCGTGCCGAGGAGAAAATCACCATCCCCATCACCATGATGCAGGCCGCGTTCAACCGTGGAAACGAGGTTGACCTCATAGCCGCCACTGGCCGCGAGGGGGTCATCATGTCGAAGATCACGCCGCGCATCCGCGAAACCATCGCCCGCGCACACTACGTCGACCCAACTGACGAGGAGGGTTGCGGCGTGTTCAACACCGAACTGATGTTCCAGATGATCAACAATCTCTTCAAGGGCGTCAACATTCTTATCTGGCTCGTGGGTCTCGGCACACTTCTTGCCGGCGCCATCGGCGTGTCGAACATCATGATGGTGACCGTCCGCGAGCGCACCACGGAGATAGGCATTCGTCGCGCCATCGGCGCTACGCCGCGCAACATACTGGGTCAGATTATCTCCGAGAGCATCGTGCTCACGCTCGTAGCAGGCATGTCTGGAATACTCTTCGGCGTGATGATACTCCAAATGCTGGAGATGTATAACACTGAGGACGGCATCATCGAGGCCCATTTCCAGATAGGATTCTGGACTGCCATCTTCTGTGCCTTCGTGGTGAGCAGCCTCGGCATTCTCGCTGGCCTCGCTCCCGCCGCCCGCGCCATGGCCATCAAACCCGTAGACGCCATGCGCGATGAATAAGAATGATTTCAATTAAAGAAAACAATAAACATAAAAATAGTATGAAGAAGTACATCAAGCTGATTGTGGCAGCTGTCATTGCCGCCATTTTCATCGGAACGTTCGTGTTCCTCTGGCAGAAGAGCCAGCCCAAGGAAGTTGTCTACAACGAATTCACACCGACGGTGGACAGCATCCAGAAAACCACCATCATCACCGGTAAGATCGAACCGAGGAACGAGGTCAATATCAAGCCGCAGATCTCGGGCATCATCTCTGAGCTGCTGAAGGAGCCTGGCGACCATGTCAACGTAGGTGACGTCATTGCCAAGGTGAAGGTCATTCCCGACATGAGCCAGCTCTCAAGCGCCGAGATGCGCGTGCGCCTCGCCGACATCAACCTGAAGCAGGCTGAGGTTGACTACAAGCGTATGGAGAACCTGCACGAGCAAAAACTCGTAAGCGACGACGAGTACGACAAGAGCAAAATCAACCTGCAGCAGGCCAAGCACGAAAGAACAGCCGCCCAGGACGCCCTTGAGGTGGTGCGCGACGGCGTAAGCAAGTCCAACGCCAAGGCGTCTTCAACCCTGATTCGTTCCACCATCAGCGGTGTCATCCTTGATATACCCGTGAAGGTGGGTAACAGTGTTATCCTTAGCAATACATTCAACGACGGTACCACCATTGCCACGGTGGCCAACATGAACGAACTCATTTTCCGTGGAAACATCGACGAGACCGAGGTGGGGCAGCTGGTCATCAGTATGCCCATGAAGATAACCATCGGCGCATTGCAGGATCTGAAGTTCGATGCCAACCTGGAGTATATTTCGCCAAAGGCGATTGAAAGCAACGGAGCCAACCAGTTTGAAATCAAGGCAGCCGTGAAACTCGCCGAGGGTGGTAAGATCCGCTCGGGCTATAGTGCCAATGCCGAGATAGTACTGGCTCATGCCGACAAGGTGCTCAGCGTTCCAGAGAGCGCCATTGAGTTCAGCGGTGACTCCACATTCGTCTACGTCATCAAGGGCGAGGGGAAGGAGAAACAGTACGAGCGTAGGTACGTTGAGACCGGCCTCAGCGACGGCGTGAACATTGAGATCAAGAAGGGCATCACGGTGAAGGACAAGGTGCGCGGCCCTGAAATCATCACCGACGAGGATACCAAAGAGTAAAGCCTTATGACCATCATCATCGACGACGATTCTAAAGAGTAGAGCCTTATGAAAAACGTTATCTTATGTTGCTGTGTCACAGCAGCCTTCACTTTCCCCCTCCCTGCCTTCTCCGCAGGCGACAGTACCGCCGTTGTCGAGCGCCATTGGAGTCTCCGCGAGTGTTGCGACTACGCCGTAGAGCATAACATCAGCATCAAGCAGCAGCAGAACCATTGCCGGCAGCAGGAAATCCAACTCTCCACCGCCAAGAACTCCCGACTGCCTGATCTTAGCGGCTCCGTCGGCCAGAATTTCTCCTTCGGACGTGGCCTTACCGCTCAAAACACTTACACCAACACCAATACCTCGTCAACCAGCCTCTCACTCGGCTCGAGTATCCCCATTTTTACAGGCTTCCAGATCCCTAACCAGATCAAGCTGAACCAGCTTAACCTCGAGGCTGCCACCGCTGACTTGGAAAAGGCGAAGAACGACATCCGTATGGAGGTGGCACAGGCCTACGTACAGATTCTCTACAACATGGAGATGGGCGAAGTGGCCAGACGACAAGTTTCCATCGACTCAGACCAGGTTGCTCGCCTGCAGGCACTCGTTGCTAACGGCAAGGCCTCTGAGGCAGAACTGTCTCAGCAGCGTGCTACACTTGCCAACAGCACCCTCACCGCCACTCAGGCCGACAACAACACCCGACTGGCCATTCTCACTCTCACCCAGCTGCTCGAACTGCCTTCGCCCGAAGGTTTTTCCATCATTGAGCCCGACATCAAGAGCGAGTCCACATTAATGGAACTTTCTGCACTTACTCCCGACATCATCTATGCCGACGCCCTTGGTATCAAGCCCGAAATAGCCGCACAGCAGCTCCGTCTCAAAGGCACTGATCACAGCATCAAGATTGCCCAGGCAGGCAATCTGCCCACGCTATCGCTCAGCGGCGGCCTCGGAACCAACTACTACACCACCAGTGGCTTTAAGTCCGATGCCTTTGGCAAACAGCTGAAAAACAATTTCTCGCAGTACATCGGTCTGAATTTGAGTGTACCTATCTTTAACCGTTTCTCAACGCGCAACAATATACGCAATGCCCGTATCGAGCAGGAAAATGCCCAGCTCACACTCGACAACACCAAGAAGACGCTCTACAAGGATATTCAGCAGGTCTATTACAATGCACAGAACGCCCAAGCCAAGGAGAAGGCCTCCGAGCAGGCTGTCCAAAGCAGCAGTGACGCCTTCAAACTCACCCAGGCGAAGTACGAGAACGGAAAAGCTACCATCACCGAGTTCAACGAGTCGAAGAACAACTACCTCAAGGCTGAGTCCGACCTCGTTCAGGCACGCTACGAGAACATCTATCAGCACGCCCTCATCCAGTTCTACCGCGGCAAGGATCTCGAGTTCTGACTGAGTTTGATACTAACCATACTCATCCAGAGGTCTTTATCTCATCCACAGTGCGATTTAAGGAAGACATGAACAGGTGTCCAATGCCTGATCAGGAATTTGTTTGGTGATTCGTTCATCTTTTGGAGAATCTTTCCCTACACGTTTTTTGACGTGTAGGGATTGCTTTTCTAACTATCACTGTCAATCGGAGTTGTCCTTCTGGCATTCAACGGTCAGGATTCCGAGGCTGGGTCTCTAGAAGGTGAGGTCGTCTGCACCTGGTCAAGATGCATCTATTTGGCATTTTCTCCTTCCTTCGTTTTGCGAGAGTATTGTACCCTTGAGTGCATAGAGACTTTGCTGCTTGTTCTGATAATGTTAATTTCAATAAAAAACGGCGGGCTTTAGACAGGGATATGGTTTTTTTTGCTTACTTTTGCATCGCGTTATGGAGAGAGCTTCCTGTGTTCTAAATGACAAATGATAAACGATCTATAAATCAAAAAAACAACTTAGTTTATGAAGAAACTTTTTACGCTCGCCTTTATGGCTTTCTTTTTCTGCCTGACTACTATTGCTCAGGTAGTGTTGGGTGACATCAAGTTCAGTATTGCTGACGGCAAGAAGATCAATCCCGCCAATGGGAAAATCACAGTGACTTTCCCCAACGTCGCTGGTGTTGAGGACCCAAGCGCCACTACATTTGTACTGGCCGGCAGTTTCAACGACAATGAGTTCGATGGTGTCGAGGGAACTTTTGCTGCTGGTGTGACCTTTGATGTGGCTGAGTTCGAACTGCAGCCTTCTACTGACTACACGCTGAAGATTACCTCAGTGAAGGTTGACGGAGCCGAACTGGCTGCCGAAGGAGGCTATGCACTGAACTTCAAGACCCGTGGCGCTGAGCGCAAGATGTCGTGGACATTCATTATTGACGAGGCTTCTGCCGCACAGATTGTTGCTGAGGCTTCCACCAATGTTGCTGGCAGTGAGAATGAGGATGTAACCAAATTTATGGACATCCAGAAGAATGACGCAACCACTCACCGCTTCTATGTGCCTGCACGCGACTATGAGGAGATTATGCTTCCCGACGGAACCGCCCTGCCCATGACCGAGGACCTGCTCTTCAAGTTCGGCAACAAGGTGTTCTATGTTGGTGACACCGAGGGCTCGTACAAGGACCTGATCTGTTTCAACGGCAACAACCAGTTTATGACTATTCCCGATTGTGAGGAGGGTGATGTTATCATCTTCAACGCCAACCGTGCTACGAAGGCTTCCTCATCGAAGTTCACGTGTATTCAGGCTTTGAACGGCGCTGCCATTGCTCCTGAAGGGTTCGAGGCTTCGACGGGAGTGAAAGACTCTATACAGTTGGATTCTAAATACGCTAACTTTAAGTTCGAGGTTGTGACTCCCGGTGACATTACTTTCCGTTTCAGCAACTGTCTGCTGAAGACTGTGAACATTGAAAAAGCCCAGCCGAAGCTTCCGTGTAACTACAACGTGGTAGCAGCCTACACTGAAGATGACAATGCTGTTGTGCTGAAGGAACTTGTTCCCTTGACTCCTGATGTGACCGGCTCAAGCGTGAAGGTGGCTTATCCGTATTGGCTTGCCGATGCCAGTGGCAATGTATACACTCATGGAACTAAGGGCACGGAGTTTAAGGAGACTTTTGAACTGAAGGGCGACACAACCTTTGCCGTCAGCTACAAGAAGACTGCCTACGAGGGTTGTGTCTACCTCTCTGAGGGTGAGGATATTGCAGGTGCTGTTCTCTGCACAAGCGGTAATGCCGAGATTCGTTCCTCTATGGGTAAGGCTGCCTATGTTACAGAAGACACCAAGCTGGTGACGCTGCAGCCCGGCACCTACAAGATTCGTGCCGTGCTCTTCGATGCCGAGAAGACCCCAAGCTACATTTGCACACTGTCGAAGGGCGAAGGTGAGGACAACGAGATTTACCTTTCGGCTACTGCCACCAACTGGACGGAGGTTGAGAGCGATCTGCTGACCATCACCGAGGCCACTGACATCACGCTGAAGGCTGGAGGCAATGGCAACCAGGGACTGGATGTTATCATTATCTATGCTTCTACCGATGCACCTGAGGATCCTGATGGTATCATTGAGACCAAGGCCGCCCTGAAGTCCGTCATCCGCAAGGTCGCCAAGAACGGTCAGGTTCTCATTGAGACTGCCAACGGTATCTTCAATGCCATCGGTCAGCAAGTGAAGTAACATTATGAGAATCATATTTTTAACCATTTGTTCCTTTATACTGTCGGCAGCCGCAATGGCTGCCGACGGCGATTTAACGATGTCGGTCAGCGGTATGACCACGAAGATGACCGATGGCACATGGAGCATCACCATCAACAGCAGCGGGCGTGTCAGCTCACTACAACGCAAGGGCACCGAGTTTCTGGCCAGCAACGGCATTTATTTCGACTATACGACAGCGCAAGGCAACAAAGGTCTGAGCCCATCGAAGGTGACTGTCATCAAGCAGACGGCCGAGCATTGCGAAGTGCTCTACAGTGCCACATCGGGCAACACCATCTTCGAACAGGGCTTCATCATGCGCAAAGGTGTGCCGGGCATCTATACCTATGTCGTTGCAACGGGTACGGCAACGTCGGCCTCAGAGCCCATCAAGGAGGCTCGTGTGTGCTCCCGTCTCGCTGAAACCATGTTGAATGGCTACGTGGACTGGCGTATGAACGGACGCATTCCTTCGAACAGCGAAATGGCCACAGCCGAGAAGGAGGAGAACACCATCCAGGATGCCACCTACAGATTGGCCGACGGCAGCATCTACACCAAGTACAACTGGGCGAACTACGTGGAGCGCGACACGCTGCACGGTTTGCGCGACAATACTTACTATGGCCTCTACAATATCCCTGTCAGTTACGAGTGGATCAATGGAGGCTGTGAACGCCAGGAGCTGACGGTTCACGCCACCAGCAAGTCGCCCATCACCATACAGATGCTGCAAGGCGAGCACTTCGGCGGTCAGGCAATGGTGCTGGACGAAGGGGAACAGAAGCTTTACGGGCCGTTTCTCATCTGCACCACCTATAGCAAGAATCCTGTCAGCTCTGCCCGCAACCAGGCTGTCAAGGAGGCTGAGTCTTGGCCCTATCAGTGGTTTGAGAACAAGCTTTATCCTCGCGAGCGTGGCACCGTGAAAGGTCACCTCAGCGTCACTACAGGCCAACGCAACGACAGCGTGCGCATCGTGCTGGCGCAAGAGAAGGGTAAAGACCCCTACGAAATGACACGCGGCTACCAGTTCTGGACACTGACCGATGCGAACGGCGACTTTTCCATTGATAACGTTCGTCCAGGAACATACCATCTCTTTGCCTACGCCAAGGCCGGCGAGGTGACCGATATGCTGGAGCAGGACGATATCACCGTCAATGCCGGCGGCAACGACTTGGGAATCATCACATGGACTCCACGTAAATATGCTGAGATGCTTTGGATGATAGGGCAGAACGACCGCCGCAGCAGCGAGTTCCACTTCAGCGATGCAGAACGCCAGTATGGCCTGTGGAATGAAGTGCCAAAGAACCTTACCTTCACCGTCGGTGAAAGCAACGAGCAGACAGACTGGTATTACGCCCAGGTGCAGAAGGACGGCACGTGGAACATTGCCTTCACTCTGGACAAGACCTATGGCGGCAAGGCTCATCTGACTGCATCGTTGGCAGGTTGCACGGGCAATGGCTCCACGGTGACGGTGAAAGCCAATGGGTCCCAGGTCGGCACATGGAAGCCAGGTTTCAATGATGCTGCCACCTATCGAAGTGCTGTCAACAGTGGACGCTACCATCTGCTGACGCTCGACTTCGATGCCTCAAGACTCAAGAAGGGTGCCAATACCATTGCACTCACCATGACAGGCAACGGCAGCAACGGCGGATTCATGTACGACTGCATCAAACTGGAGGCAGGAGAACTTGTTTCCTCTGGCATCAGCGATGTCACCACCAACAACACACCTGCCACTACACCCACGAAACACCTGTATCGGGGTCGTCTCGTCATTGAGAAGAACGGAGAACGATTCACCGTCGATGGGAAAAGGGTCCAGGGTGAGTAGGAGAGATGATGCTGTCCCCGTTTCAGCATGTAGCTTCTTACAACTTCCGCATACGCAAAACGACCACGCTCCGAAGCTTTGGAGCGTGGTCGTAAATTTGTATGGGTAAGTTGGATAATACTATTTCACCACTACAACGAGGTACTTACTGGTAGACCAGAAAGCATCGGGGTCGGTAATGCGGAGACTGTACTGCTTGTTGGCGTCACGGGTCAGCTCGTAGCTGGCAGAAGGATGGGCAGTAAGCATCTCGGCCGACTTGGAGTAGAACTTGATTTCCTTGTCCACACGGTAGTCAATCTTGGTAAAGTAGTCCTTGTTGAAGTTACCCTGCAGCACCTTGCCGTGCTTGTCGAGGATGTTCTGCTGGCGTAGCTCGTCCTTGGTACCATAGACAAACCATGCTGTGTGCAGCTGCTTGTCCTGATTGTTGATGACATTGGTCTTCTCGCTGCTCTCGTTGGCAAGATTGTTGATGGCATCGTTCTGGTTGGCCACCTGCTCGTCAAGCTCGGCAATATGGATGTCGCGTGCATCGAGCTCCTCACGCAGCTGCTCCAACTGGCGGTCTTTCTCTTCCATCTGCTGGGTGAGGCTGTCAATCATACGCTTCAGCGCATCGCTGTTGAACGTACTCTCGCGCAGCTGCTGCTTCAGCTTGGCAATGAGTTCTTTGTTCTGCTTCATGGCCGACTTGATGAACTGGATGTTCTCCTGGATACGAGCCTTCGAGCTGGTTCCCTCACCCTGCTTGGCAATGGCCACGCGCTCCTGAGCCTCGTCAATCTCACGGAAGCCCTCCTCAATGTCGCCGAGGGTGGCAATCATGTCGTTGATCTCATTGTCCTTCTGGGCAATGATCTGCTCAAGTGAATCACGTTGCTGAATAGCCGCAAGATCTACCTTGGGCTGTTGGTCCTTACAACCTGTGATTGCAAGGGCACATACTGCAAAAAATGCAATTTTCTTCATAATGCTTTATGTTTTTATAGTTTATGATTTCTTGACTTTCTCTTTCTTCCCACCTTCTTTGGAAGGGGTGGGGGAGGCTTCACATCCGCTTACTATCAACACGATTTCCCCCTTGGGCGGTGTCTCTGTAAAGTGGGCGATAAGTTCGCTCAGGGTGCCACGTACCGACTCCTCGTGTATCTTGGATATCTCTCTGCACACGCTAGCCTTACGCTCAGGGCCAAATACCTCGGCAAACTGCTGGAGTGTCTTTACCACACGGAAGGGTGACTCATAGAACACCATCGTTCGCTCCTCGTTGCGAAGGCTCTCCAAACGCGTGTGACGTCCTTTCTTCTGAGGCAGGAAACCCTCAAAGCAGAATCGGTCGCAAGGCAATCCGCTGGATACTAGTGCCGGCACAAAGGCGGTGGCTCCAGGCAATGTCTGCACCTCAATGCCAGCTCTGACGGCCTCGCGTACCAGGAAGAAACCCGGGTCGCTGATGCCTGGTGTGCCTGCATCGCTGATGAGTGCCACGTTCTGTCCTGCCAACAACCGTTCCACAACTGAGTTCGTGGTGCCGTGCTCATTGAACTTATGATGCGACATGAGTGCCGCTGGACGTATTTCGAAATGCTTCAACAGGACACCTGACGTACGGGTGTCCTCAGCCAGCACGAGGTCGGCCTCCTTGAGTATCCTGATGGCTCTGAAAGTCATGTCTTCCAGATTGCCTACTGGAGTAGGAACGATGAAAAGCGTGCCCATTTGGGCACAAATGTAGCTAAAATTTCATTAACTTAAACAAAAGTGACACAATATTTGAGTTTTTTTAAACGTTTTGTCACTTTTTCCATGCTACATTTAAAGTATTTTTCTTATCTTTGCCACCTGTAACATACATTATTCATAAAAAGCCTAATGATTTTAAAACGATTTTCTACGATTGCTATTCTGCTCATGTTGGTCTCCATTTCACATGGGCAGGTAGTTCAGCAGGACTTTGTCAAAGGAGCCGACGTGGGTTTCCTGACAGGGCAGGAACAACGCGGAGTGAAATTCCATGACCGCCAAGGAAAGGAACGCGAATGTCTGGAATTGCTGAGAAACGACTACCAGATAGGTGCTGTTCGTCTGAGAGTATGGGTGAATCCTAAAAACGGTGTGTGCGGAAAGGAGGAAGTGCTGGCCATGGCTCTCCGTGCAAAACGATTAGGCATGGATGTGATGATTGACTTCCACTATGCTGATTCCTGGGCAGATCCCGGACAGCAACCCATACCAGCTGCCTGGCAGGGCCACAGTTTCAAGCAGATGAAACGTGATCTGAGACAGCACACTATAGAGGTGCTGACGCTGCTGAAAGAGAATGGCGTGGAACCACGCTGGGTGCAGGTGGGTAACGAGACGGCGAACGGGCTGCTTTGGCCTCTAGGACACATAGAGAAGAACCCCAAGCAGTATGCCGGATTCATACGTGCCGGCTACGATGCCGTCAAGGAGGTCTTGCCTCAGGCCATTGTCATTGTGCATCTGGACCGTGGCCACAAACAGTCGCTCTACGACTACAACCTCGACATCGTGCGCAAATATGGCGGAAAGTTCGACATGGTGGGAATGTCGCTCTATCCCTATTGGGCTCGTAAGGATCATCCGGAACTCAACCCAGACAGCATCATTACGGACTGCATAAGCAATATCCGTCACGTCAGCCGCAAGTATGGCTGCGACGTAATGATTGTCGAGACGGGCTACGAGGTTGATGAACAGCACCCCGAGGTGATGGAGGAAGGACGTCGTCAGCTGAGCCGTGTCATTCGCGAAGCCCGTACAGAGACGGATGACCGCTGCCGTGGCGTGTTCTATTGGGAGCCGCAATGTCTGCCCGGTCACTATCCGTTGGGGGCCTTCAACAGTCAGGCTGCCCCAACAGCCATCATGGAAGCCTTCGTTGAGGAGCCGATTGTCAGCACCACCAACGGACTGGTGCAGGGCATTGACCAGGAAGGAACGACTGCATTCCTCGGCATCCCATATGCCAAGGTAGAGCGTTTCATGCCTCCACAGCCTGTAGAGAAATGGAAAGGCCTGCGTGTCTGTGACCACTGGGGACCCATGACCATGCAGCAGACCAATCGTCCGATGTCGGAAGACGAGATGTCGGAGCAGTGCTGCGTACTGAACGTGTGGACAACCGATGTGAAGGCAAAGAAGCCCGTTATGTTGTGGCTTCATGGCGGCGGTTTCGACAGCGGCACCTCGGCCTGGGATCCTGGTATGTGCCTGGCAAAGAAAGACGTAGTAGTGGTGAGCATCAACCACCGCCTGAACATTCTCGGATTCCTCGACCTTTCCACCTGTGGTGCCAAGTATAAGTACAGCGGCAACGTCGGTATGCTCGATGCCGTGCAGGCACTCGAATGGGTACGTGACAACATTGAGAAGTTCGGTGGTGACCCAGACAACGTCACCATCTTCGGCGAGTCGGGCGGAGGCGGCAAGGTGGGTACGCTGATGTGCATGCCAAAGGCCAGGGGGCTCTTCCATAAAGCCATCATCATGAGCGGCACCATCCTCAATGTCAACACGAAATCCATGACCGAGGAGTTAGGCGAGGCGGTGCTCAAGGAATTAGGCATCGACAAAAAGGATGTGGATAAAATCAAGGATGTACCTTACAAGGAACTCTATGCTGCCGGTCAGCGTGCCATGGCTGCCAGCATTGGCACCCGTCGGCCCGGCACACCCATGATGTGGGGCTTCGGCCCTACGCCCGATGGCGAGTCATTGCTGCAACAGCCCTTCCAGCCTGGCTTTGCCGGCATCAGTGATGACGTTCCCCTCATGATAGGCACAACCTTCAACGAACTGCAGCGCCAGCGCTACAATCAGCAGATGACGATGGAGGAAGCCCGTGCTGAGTTGCAGCGTACCTTCGGCGACGAGACCGATGCCTATATGGCTGCCTTCAAGGAAGCCTATCCTGTCCATACGCCGCAAGACCTGCTGAGCATCGACTGGCTGTTCCGTCCCAAGACCATCATCACCGCCGATGCCATTGGCGGCAAACGCAAGGCCGATACCTATACCTATATGTATACTGTTACAGAGAAGGACAAGGCCAGCGGCAGCGCCAAAGGCTCCGCTCACGGCGCCGAGCTGAAATACTGCTTCAACGTGGCTCATCACTATGACAGCCAACTGTCACAGGAAACCCTTGAAGCCAATAAGCTGTGGGGTGAACTCCTGAGTTCCGTCTGGGCGCAGTTCGCCCATGATGGCAAGCCAGGACTCCCGGGATGGCAGCCCTACACCAAGGAGAATGGTGAGCTGATGGTGTTCGGCGGCACCCTTCCTTACCTCCGTCACAACCACGACCGCAAATTAGAGGAAATCATCAATCGCCACTGCTTCCGTCAGCTCGATGAGTTCTATAAGAATAATGGGAAGCTGAAATAGAAGTAAGAGAAGATAAAGGGGGAGCATTTACTCCCCCTTAGGCAACAGTATCACACCCGTCTGTTTCTTACCATCCATCATGATCTTCATGGGCTGTTCGAAGCGGACGTGTCGTACATAGTCAGTTTCTTCCACAGCAGGCATCTGGTCGAGCACATCTTTCTGGAAGAATCCATCTCCGGTATAGGTGTTGATGGTAAAGTATCCAACGCCAAACGAGGTGAGGTTCTGGAAAAAGTGAGTGCCCTGCGATGGATCTACGTGGTAGTTCTTCAGTCCTGCCTCCACAATAACACGGGCGGCAGAGATGTGAGGCCACTTCACGGGTATGCCCAGCCAATAGTCACTGCTTCCCCATCGTCCCGGTCCAATTAACACGTAATTCTTCTCTTCGTTAAGGAAACGCTGGTTAATCTGCTCAATCTCCGAGGCAATAGTGGGATTGTTGGTAGCCGTGAACGTCTCGTCAGTTTTCACATAAACCACGTCGTAGACATCTTCCGAAATACCGTGTCCTAGCGAGTTGTTGGAGCGCAGCAGGCAGTCGGCATCAGGAATTTTCCGAAGGTCTTCATCCAGCACCTGCTTGGAATCGACAATGGGACGGATCTGTAGCAGGTACAGTTCTCCTGTACGGTCGTTGTTGAGGTTGCAGGCAAACTCTATTTCTACAGGACGGCGCATTTCGTCGGCACCGAACTTCTGAGCCAGCTGCAGAAGCTCGGGCAGAGGGAAGATACCCTGCTGCAACACGCCGCAGAATGAGATGATCTTTCGTCCACCTTCGTAGATACCATCGCGTATGACCTGGTCTACAGGGTCGTAAGTTGATGCAATATAGGTCAGAGAACCATCGGCATCGGCCTGCTTCACACGGAGGTTCTTGATGTTGAAACCATCGTCCACCTTGAAGTCGCCGCCCACATGACTCATGTCGAGTGCATAGAAACGGGTCTGTGTCTCACGGAGTGCCGTTTCCATCTCAGAGGTCTGCAGCACCTGCGTGGGGTGATAGGGCGATACCCGCAATGTCTGCCCGCCGTCCACGATATACTTGCCCAGGCCCAATGCCAGCGAGGCAATGCCCTCCTCGGCCGTCTCATCGCCAATGGGGTAATAGTTCAGCGAGCGCAGCACGCCTGAGAACGTCGGATAGTAAAGGTCGCCATACCGCTTACCCACCACCTCCTGCAAGATAACTGCCATCTTCTCCTGGTCAATCACGTTCTGCGTTGCCAGCATATAAGCCTTGGAGTCTTTATAGTAGACCGAGGCATAGACGCCCTTGATGGCACAAGCCAGCATCCGCAGCATTTCGTACTTATCGGCCAGATAGGGAATCATGTAGGTGGAGTAGATGCCGGCAAAGGGCTGATAGTGCGAGTCCTCAAGTAACGAGCTGGAGCGTACTGCAATGGGTGACTTCACGGCGTCGAAGAACGTGAAGAAGTCGGCTATCAGCGAGTCGGGCAGCTGTGCCCGGAGGAAGTGCTGCAGAATCACCTCGTCGGGAGCATCGCTCAGGGCGATGGGATAGAGATTGTTCTTCTCCATGAACTCATCGAAGAAGTCGGTGCAGAGTACTACCGTCTTGGGTATCATCACCTGTGCCTGCTCATGCTGATTCAGCTCAGTATGTCGCTTGATGATGTTGTCGAGAAAAGCCAGTCCGCGGCCTTTACCTCCCAAAGATCCTTCGCCGATTCGTGCGAAGTGGCTATAGGCATCGAATTTCAGGCGGTCGAACACAGCCACCACGCCTATGTTCTTCATCCTTCTATACTGCACAATGGCATCGAAGATAATCTGGCGGTGGGCATCCACGTCCTGCAGCTTGTGCCACGTAACATGCTTCAGGAAGGCCGATACGGGGAAAATGGCACGTGCACACAGCCATCGGCTCATGTGGTTGCGTCGTATGTGTCGGACCAGCGAGTCGGCAGGAATCTTGAATATGTTGTCCTGCAGCTCTTTCAGCGAAGTGATGCGGGCTATCTCTTGCTTGGTGTTAGGATCGCGGAAAACGAAGTCGCCAAATCCCATGTGCTCTGCCATCAGATGATGCAGGTCCACATTCATCTTGGTGGAGTTCTTGTCGATGAAGTGGAATCCCTCTGCCTTTGCCTTTTCACGGTTTGCTGTCTCCTTCGAATCGAGAATCAGCGGCACATACTCATCGCGGCGTCGAATTTCGCGCAGCAGTTTCAGACCGGCCTCGGGGTCTCCCTCCTCTACGTGGCTCAGCCGTCCTGGCACCATCTTCATGGGGAAACGTGTATCGCTGATCACACCGAGCGTGTTCTCATGATACTTCTCATAGAGTTGCATGGCCTCCTCATAGTTCGTGGCCAGTACCACCTTCGGACGTCCCCGCTTGCGTTGGGCGGCTGCGTGGGGATTCAACGCCTCGGTAGAGAATCTCTTCGACTGTGCCAGGATATAATTATATAGATTAGGCAATACCGAAGAGTAGAAGCGGATATTGTCCTCCACCAACAAAATCATCTGCACACCAGCCTCCTTGATGTCGTGCTCAATGTTCATCTTGTCTTCCAGCAGTTTGATGATTGACATGATGAGGTTTGTATTGCCCAACCAGCAGAACACGTAGTCGAACACCGACATATCCTCGTCCTGAATGCGCTTGGTGATACCGTGGGAGAACGGTGTCAGCACTACGCAGGGAATATTCGGATGAGCAGCCTTCACCTCGCGAGCCACCGTGAACGCATCGTTGTCGGCATTACCCGGCATACAGATGACCAGGTCTATGTCGGTGGTCTTGAGCACCTCGTTGGCTTCCTCGGTGGTTGATACTTGCGTAAATGTGGGCGGATAACGCATGCCCAGCTCCATATATTCGTCGAATATCTTCTCGTCAATGCGACCATCATCCTCCAGCATGAAAGCATCGTAGGGATTGGCCACAATCAGCACGTTGAAGATGCGCCGCGTCATCAGGTTGACAAACGACACATCCTTCAGATAGAATTTATTCCACTCCTGTGGTATCTTGCTTGTTTCTTCCATGAAGTTATTTTTTTCGCTCACGAAGGGTGTGAGGAGGCTTTTACCACACCAGTATTGGCATGAAGCCAGTGTTTTAGTTTCTGACCGCAAAGTTACGCTTTTTTCCGCAATATCCGCATGTTTAATCGCGTTTTTTGCGTTTCTACCTGCGACGAAGCATGGAAAAAGCGACAAATCAGCGTTTTTATTCCACAGAATTGTCGCAATTATCGCGCTTTTTGTTCCACTCCTGTGGTATCTTGCTTGTTGCTTTCATAACTGGCTGCAAAATTACGAAACAATTGGAGAATGGATTGGGAAGAGCGAAAAAAACTACTACCGATGATTATTTTCAATTCTGAAATGCCAATTCTCAATTAAAGTTGGTACCTTTGCCGATGCATGTTACAGATGAAGGTAATACCCCAACCTTCACTCGGTTTAGGGGAGTATTCCGTAATTCTGTACACGATTTCTTGCTTTCAGGGGTTGGGAAACCGACCACTTAGGGGTATTAGGGATAAAGAAAAGACAGAAAATGACAAAGGCTATGGGTAGGCGAGCAGGAAAACTCGGAAATAGCAAGGAGGCTGTGAAGTCACTCTTCATAGACCATTACGACAGAATGTATCTGCTGGCGCGGATCATGCTGCATGATGATGAAGAGAGCCGCGACGTAGTAAGCGACGTGTTTGCAAGCATAGTGACCAACGGTATTGAGGTGAAGGCCGACACCGCCCAGACTTTCCTGCTGACCTGTGTGCGCAACAAGTGTCTGAAGATAGTCCGCAGCAAGCAGGTGAGGCAACGCGCAAGCAGACTCTTGCAGCAGGACGAAAGTGTCGAGATGATGCCGGCAGAGGAACAGACAGACCGTCTGTCAGAAGTGCTTGACTATAGCCGGCAAGAACTCACTCCACAGACGCTCCGCGTGTTTCAGATGCGCTATCAGCACCGCAAGACCTATGCGGAAATAGCTGAAGAACTCGGCATAAGCGAGGCTGCAGTCTATAAGCACCTCGCCCAGGCACTCACAAAAATCAAGAACCACTTTAATCCCTGATGACAATGGACAAAACCGAGAAACTATTAAGGATGGCTGAACGTCCTGAGCAGTATAGCGACAAGGATTGGCAAGAACTACTTGCCGATGCAGAATGTCGCGAGTTCTATGAGACCATGCAACTCTGTACCGATGCCTTCGAGGCGGAAGACGGCAAGGCAAGACTTGCCGACGGCCTCAAAGAGCAGGAATGGAAGAAATTCGAAGCGAGGCACTTTGCCTCCAGGCAGCACTTATGGGGCTGGATGCAGATAGCTGCAGCCATTGTTGGCGTGCTCATGCTCTCGGGCATTGCCTATGCAGCCGTGAAGATGTTCACCTCTGCCAGCATTCCCAAAGAGGCAGAACACCTGACGGTCAGTTCTGTAGGCAAAACCTCCTCACCTTTGGAGAAGCAACCAGAGGAGATGACCGACAGCATAGCGCCAAGACGCATCTTCGAGAACGTGCCACTTGACGAGATGGTGAATGAGATAGCTACATATTATAATAAGATAACCGACATTCAGAACCCCCGGGCTCATGAGCTGCGCCTTTATTATAAATGGGAACGGAACGATGAGGTGGAGGCCGTTGTCAACGATCTGAACCATTTCGACCACGTCAATCTCGCCGTTGAAGGCGACAAACTGATTCTCAAACCTTGATCATTGCCATACATCATCATGAAGAAAACATATATCATACTACTGCTGTGTGCAGCAGTCAGCATAGCTCAGGCGCAGAAACTGTCACGCAGCTATCAGAACCAGCCGCTCTCAGAGGTTCTCGAAGACCTCAATGCCGCCACCCAGCGCCATGAGATAGCCTTCGTCTACAATGACTTGGAGGACTTCATCGTCACCTGCAGCTTCGATCGCCTCAGTCTTGAGGATGCCCTGATGAAGGTAATTGGCTTCTATCCCGTCCGCGTTGTACGCGACAGTGAAAAATACTTTGTGGAGTGTACCTACAAGACAGAGCGACACCTGACGGGCACAGTCGTTGATGAGAACCGCCAACCCGTGCCCTTTGCCAATATCGCCATCCTCAATCCTGCTGACTCAACGCTCATCTCTGGTGGAGTCAGTAACGAGGCGGGACAGTTCGTAGTGCCCTACGAGCAGCACAAGATACTTGCACGCATCACATTCATTGGTTATAAGATTGTCTATCGTCTTTGCACGCAAGAGCATCTCGACACCATCCAACTGCAGCGCGACAGCTACATATTGAAGGGGGTGGAAGTGAAAGGGGAGATTCCGCAGTACAAGATGACCCATGGCGGTATTGATGCCAACGTGGCAGGAACGCTGCTCTCAAATATGGGTTCGGCGCTGAATGTACTCAGCGAACTGCCTCGTGTCAGCGTTGAAGGCGACCAGATAAGCGTGTTTGCCAAAGGTGAACCCGAGATATACATCAACTCGAAGAAAGTGCGCGACATCAACGAACTGCGTGAACTGAAGTCAACAGACATCAAAAGCGTGGAAGTCATCACCAATCCCGGTGCGCAATACAATGCCAGCGTCAGGTCTGTCATCCGCATCAAGACTATTCGCCGCACGAACGAGGGACTGAGCTTCAGCTCACGAACCAGTGTAGCCTACAATTCCGAATGGATGGGAGCTGAACAAGCGAAGGCGTCCTATCGACAGAAGAAGCTGGAGCTGTTCGCACAATTGAACTATAACAACCGATGTCAAAAGGACAGGAACGGATTCACCCAGATCATCACGACCCCGCAAGAAGAGGTGAAAAGCACTATTATGGCTCATGTCAGAAGCAGGTTCAAGACGGTAGGAGGCAAGGCAGGATTCAACTTCGACATAGATACCGACAATTCTATTGGTGCCACCTACACAATCCAAAATCCTATGGCAAGAACATTCGACTGGAAAGGAACAGAGATCGTCTGGCTCAACGGACAGGAAGCAGGCACACTCGACAAGAACAGCATATCCTACATATCTTCCAGACCTTCCCACAACCTAGATGCCTACTATGCAGGCAAGTCAGGCAAGCTTAGTGTCAACTTCAATGGTACGCTTTATTGGAATTCCAGGAACAGAGAGGATGACATGAGTGAGACCAGCAGGGAATTAGACAGCCGCAGAGTTCTGACGAAAAGCGCGAACCGTAACCAGTTGCAGGCCGCCAAGCTCGTCATGGGACATCCCATTGCTAAAGGGCAGCTGACATTCGGCTCAGAAGCCTCACACACTAAGATACATAATATTTATATCAGCGATTACGAGCCCATTCCCTCAACCGACAATGAGATCAACGAAAGCCATGTGGCCCTGTTTGCAGAATACAACCTTCCCATCTGCAAGCAGTGGAGTCTCAGGGCCGGACTACGCTATGAACATGCCTCGAATGAATACCTGTCGTTTGGCGAGCGTCTCGATGACCGCAGCCGCGTATATGATGACTTGTTCCCCAATCTGAGCATTGCGTGGCAGAAGAAGAAATGTGGTGCGGAACTCGTCTACGGCAAGACTGTCAGCCGTCCTTCCTATAATGCCCTGACCCGTCATCTGCAATACGACAGCCGCTATATGTACGAGGGGGGCAACCCGCTGCTCCGTCCGCAGTTCGAACATAATCTCGGTCTCAACTTGGTCTATTCATGGTTCAACCTCAGCGCGGACTATTCCTATCAGGAAGATTGTATCATGCAGCTGACCAACCTGTATGAGAATCAAACCATCTCGCTGACGAAATACGAGAACGTGAATCATTACCAGACACTGAACGCATCGATAGTGGCATCGCCCAAGTTTGGATGGTATCAGCCACAATTGACGCTATACTACTGGCAGCAACTGTTCGACGGCAAGCCCTATGGCATCTCCCAGAACCTGAAAAAGCCTTATTTTTGCGTACTCCTTAATAGCCGTTTCGTACTGGGCAAGAGTGCTTTCGTCAGCCTCAACATGAGGGGCTTTACCAACAGTTCTAAAAGAATAACCAACAGGAAAGGACGCTTCATCACCGACCTGAAATTCTATAAAGGCTTCTGCAATAACAGGTGGGCGCTGAATATCGACATCAACGACCTGTTCTATCAGAACATTGAACAGTGGGAGGGCTTTGGCAACGGTACGTTTTCTTCGAAAGAGAACCACAACAACAGCCGCAGCGCAACCATCACCCTGACTTATCAATTCAACCAAAAGCGTTCGAAGTATAAGGGTACTGGTGCCGGCAGTGCCGAGAAGAACCGGCTCTGACACAATAGGCAGGCAACAGGGAAACCACGGTGTAAAAGGATAAGGGTAGCACGCTGACAGAATCAGATCGGCGGGCTGAGGGAATAGAAGCTTCGCGCTGACAGAATAGAAGTTGCGGACAGACAGAATTGAAGTCACGGACAGATAGAATCAGATCGGCGGGCTGAGAGGGAGCGCCCCCGTAGTAAAGCGGGAGAAAGGTGCGGGGGAAACGGTAGAAAGGTGCCGGGTAACAGGAAAAGACCTCCCGTCCGTATGAATGCGGGCGGGAGGCCTTATCAATGTTGGCGCCCGCCCACATGTCTGCGGGCGGGCGCCTTGTTCCGTTTTCTATACCTTTGGAGTCTCTTTTCTTGGATAGTAGAACCAGCGGCGGCTTTCCTTCATCTTCCACAGACGTGGATGGTCGCCTTTACAGAGGCTGTCGAGATAGTTCTTGGCAGAATCGCGTTTCAGTCCGCTGTACGCCATAAAGACAGGAACCGTTACGTGACCAAGTTTCAGGCAGCGCTTCAGGGCTTCTTCCATTTTCTGGGGGTCGTACATCTGACTGTTACCTACGGGAGCCTGACTCTTACGGTAGCCCTCGCGGTTTTGGCCGCCCTCGCTGATGAATTCCTTGGAGGCGACAAAGTCAAGGCCGTCATAGACAATGTCCCTGCCAGTGATGGTTGATGGATCAGTATGTTCACCAAGTAGTTTCAGCTTAGGGGCAAACGAGCCTAAAGGCGTTTCCACTCGGTAGCCGTCAGAGAGCCAGAGCCCGGCCACCTCCATCACCACATCGAATACATGTCTCATCTCTCCTGTGCGCAGTCCGCGGTACCTGACACAAAAATCCTCCAGATCCTTGAAACTCTTCTTCCTGCCTTTGACAGGGCGCACGTAGAGTAAAGGTTTGCCATCCTCACCTTTCTTGGGGCCAGGATGAATGTCAACTTCTATTCCGTCAGTCTTTCGAGGCATATTATTCCAAATTATAGTTGTTCAGCAGCGAAGCTTGCGTAATAATTAGAGTACAAAGGTACAACTTTTCTGCAAGACTGCCAACTATTTTATATTTTTTTCTACCTTTGCTTAGGAAAACGAGGTGCTCCAGCTAACCGCACATCAGCACGGCCATCAGCATCCAATTCAAACATTTTGCTTTCATCATCTATATTTGTTATTTTGCCCGCAAAGTAACGCATTTTTTCGCAATAATCCTACACATTACTGCGTTTTTTACGAAAACAGTTGCGACAAGGCAGTAAAAATGCGACAAATCGGTGGGGTTTCCCACGGATTTGTCGCTTTTAAGGAATCTTCGGACAAGTTGAAATCCTATCGCAATGAGAAAGCACAGAAGGCACGCATTCTGGCTGAATCTGTCTTGTCTTTTTTGACGAACTCCACGCCATCTGTATCGAAATACACCGCCCAGGCTTTGCCAGCCTCACCCGTCTGGGTGGATGTCCAGTAATATCCCTCGGGCGCTTTATCCAGATAACCCAGAGTCATGGCCTGCTCAATGCAAGCATGGTAGCGCAATTCTTTGAACATATCGTTAATTGCGGTATTGTAGGTATAATCCGGCTGGCCATTAAAGACATTAGCATAGGTTTCGTCCGCAAATAATTCATCGTATGGCAGAAGGGTATTGATGTGTCTGGCAAGGTTGTCGATGACAATGGCCCACTCGCCCAATGAAGGCAGGAACCAGGTAGACACCGTCTGTACGCCTTTCCAGCTCTTATTTAAATCTGCAATACCCAAAACAGCCGGGTGTCTGCATACGTGCTGTGTATTCATCTTCTGGAAGAAGTCATAACCCTCTCTGTCAGAAGAATTGTATAGGTCGCCATAGAGATCCTTGAGCGCTGCGATGGTATTGGCTTTTGGACAATTATTGTTCTTATCGTCAGAAACCCAGTAACTATTGCCGGCTACGTCGCCAATGCTCATGACGAGTCCGCAGGCATTGTTTCTCCATTGGGTGTCAATCACGCTTTCGTTATCGCGGTAGACCACGATGCCGATGGCCGTTGAGTTTGACAGCTTGGCATCGAGGGCGGTGCTGTAGAATTCACCGTTTTCAGCCAGTACCTCGCCAATAAGGCCACTACCACGCCCAATGGTAATTTCGGGGGGAATGGTCTTCAGGGTGTTTTCGTTCTGACCGGTATAGAAGGTTGACTCATCGGTACAGCCGGCCAGCTGGCGCTGCTCGTGATAGGTGCCGCTGCAGAGATCCTTGCCCTTGGCATGGCGTATGATCCAGCGGGGCTTGGTCTCGGAGTCTCCGAAGAACTTCGACAGCACCTCCCACTGTTTCCAGTATTCACCCTTCAGGCTGAATGCTTCCCAGTTCTGCATGTTCACCTCTTTCTTCAATTCCTTCTCTGTCTGCATGTTCGTCCCACTGTAGGTGTACTGCTTGAGCGTGAGGTTCCATGACGACCAGGTCCACCAGCTGTGGCCCCAACACATGAGGTTCAGCTCCTGGTCTTTCATGATGGCATTGCGAACCACATCCTCTTTTACACCCATGACTTTCTCGAACAGGCCGTAGTCGTGCCAGCGCTGGTACACTTTCTTCCAGAAGGCAATGCTATGGTAGTTCAGATTGTTGTGATGGAAGTCGTGGAACATCTCCAGATTCTGATTATTCTCGATGTTGAAATACCACTCCATAGGGTTGAACATGGCATAGAGCATCTCGGCGAAGTTCTTCATCTGCTCGGTGTTCTCACCCAGCTTCTTGGGTACTTCCCATGTCTTGCCGCCCTTGCTGCACGACTCAATGTTCTTGTCGTCGAGCTTGTCGACGCACACCCAGTGGGAGTCTTGCTTTGACTCCCTGCCGAAGGCGGGGCGCACACAGATCCAATAGTGACCCTCCTTGTCCTTCACCACGTCGCCGAAGCGGTACCAGGCGGTACCTTCGAACGATTTGTTGGTGCCCATCTGTTCGCCATCACGATAGATGATGCGCTGCAGCTTAGGCATCTGCTTGATGTTCACTTCCACGGTGCCATAGTCCTGCCCACTGCCCTTGGTCCAGGTCAGCGTGCCCACGGCATCGTTCTTCCATTCATAGGAGAGGGTGCTCTCGTTGATGCTGGCACCCGTCAGGTCGTTGAAGCGCTTCACGGCGGTGGCCAGGTTGTTGGTGCCTACGATGCGCACCAGGGGGTTGCCCTCGTCGGCCTGACCAATGGTAGGCTCGAAGGTCTGGTTCAGGTAGTCGTCGGTGATGTTGGCACCGTTGGTAAGCTGGCTCACCACGTTATAGAAGGTGTTGGCGGCATCCCGGGCCTTGGCGGCCTCCTCAGCCTTCTGTTCTTCACTCTTCTTGTTGTCGTCGTCATCGTCCGAGCAGGAGGTGACGCTCATGCCGAGGCCTAGCACCACTGCAGCCATCAGCAACCAGTTTAAGGCTTTCGTCTTCATCTTTCTTTGTTTTGTTATCATGTTGTTTTTTTACTCTCTAATGATGTCTTGATCATTGTTCCAGTCATGCCATTTATAGACCTTTCCGTTCATTGTCATCAGATTACTCTTATAGGCACCGACGGAAACGACTGACCACCAGGCGCGACCCATCATTGACTCTGAACTTTCCTTGTGTAGGGGCGAGAGAATGATCTTCGTGAACTTTCTTCCGGTATATGTCATCGTGGCATGGTTGCCGCCACGGTCGTAGACTTTCGTGACACGGAATATCAGGACGGGCTCGTTCCACATCGACGTGGCGTCGGTCTGTGGGATACCGTTATTCCAGATGTAGTTCTTATAGTCGGTGGCACGTGCGTCGGCCTGTGTGCGCCAGGTGTTGCGCTGCGTGCTATCGTGCAGCGGCAGCACGGTCCAGGGGTCGCGGGCGTAGCTGTTCACCTTCTCCTGATCGGCAATGTCTGACAGGAGAATGGGCTGCTGCGTGTTCTCGTACATGGTATAGTAGAAGTAGTGCCACTGGCGGTTGTGCCGCTTGTCGTAGGCACCGTCCTGCACGATGCGCATCAGCTGCCATTTGTTTTTGTCATTATTGAGATAGGCAATGGAGGTACAGATGCTCGGACGTACATTCTGCTGCTGGGTGTCGCTCTCGGTGATGACGGAGTCGCGTATCAGTGCTATTTTCCGCAGGTCAACACCCGTGTTGTCCTTGATGTTTTCGTAGATTTTCGTGTACAACGGCTGTTGCGACATCGAGTAGTTATTGAAGAACGTCAGCAGGGGCATCATCACCTTGGGCAACATCGGTTCCACTGCGATGTCTGGAGCCCAACTACCGTTTTTGGCGGTGATGTTGTCGAAGCTAATGAAGTAGGAATAGGGGGCATTGAGACAGGCGCCGCCATCGTCATTCATAGCGCTGCCGGAGTTCATGATGCAGAACCAGCGTGAGCCTTCTTCATCAATGCAGACGTCACCGGGGATGTAGTAAGAGTCGCCATTATATGCATCCCTGTTCCATTTCAATTTACTGTTGTTGTCGATGGTCACCTCCGGCTCTCTGATGGTGAGGTCGCGGAAGTGCTGGTTGGGGGCTGCGCCGTCGGTACCCTCCAGATAGAAATAGTGGTTGTACACATATACAGGCTTTACGCCACTGATGGGCTGTTTGTAGTCCCATTTGCTGCCCTTCTCTGTGAGATCCTGGCCTGTGGCATGACGGATGATGTAGCGCGGCTCTGTGTCGCCAAACATATTGGACTTCAACAGATAGGGTCCTGATTGGGTGTACTCGGACTTCAGGTCTAAGCGCAGCTCACGCATGTCCATCTTCACCTCACGTTTGCTCGTCCTGTGCATGTTCAGTTCCCAGGGGTCGGTGTCGCTCTCGAACGTGTATTCGTAGAGCGAGAGGTTGTCGGATACAGAGCTCCACCATGAGTAGCCGTTGTAGAGGAAGTGCAGACGTTCGGCACCGCCATAGATGACGTTTTCATAGAAGGGGAAGTTCTCGTCTTGGGAGTCGAAGCCCAGAACCTTCTTGAATAGTCCCTCGTTATCCCAGGCCTCGCGGACGCGCTGCCAGAAATACTGATTGTGGTACTTGATCTGGTCGGCAGCGTGGCTGAAGTCGTGAAACGTGCGCAGGCCTTTGTTAAATAATGTTGGGGCGGCGTTGTTCTTGACATTGTCGTACCACAAGTCGGGGTGTATCATGGCATAGAGCATCTCGGCGAAGTTCTGCATCTGCTCTACGTTAGTACCCAAGCCCTTGGGGACGTAGAAGTCGCGGTCGTACTTTCTGATGTGCTCCATGTTCTTCTCTGGCAGCGGACTGACCGTCACCCAGTGGGAGTCGCCCTTGCCCTCCTTGCCGAAGGCGGGACGCACGCACACCCAGTACTCGGTCTTGCCGTCCTCGTTCTCACGGCTCACGACGTCGCCGAAGCGGTAGTAGGCCGAACCGTCGAACGAGCCATTGGTGCCGCCCTGTTCGGCCGATTGGTAGATAATCTGCTGCAAGTGGGGCATCTGCTTGATTCTGACGTCGACGGTAGCCCACGACGTGCCGTTGTCGGTCTTGCGGTAGGTCAGCGTGCCCACGGCGTCGTTCTTCCACTCATAGGTAGTGGCGTTGGGGTCGAAGTCGCTGTCCAGCCCTACGAGGTTGGCAAAGCGCTGGGCGGCAGAGGCGATGTCGTTGGTGGCTACGATGCGCACATAGGGATTACCCTCCGAGGGCTCGCCGATAGTAGGCTCGAAGGTCTTGTCCTGATAGTCGGCAGTATAGTTGTCGATACTCGTGAGCTGGCCTACGACTGCCCAGAATGCATCGGCTTTCTGCTGTGCCTCCTGTGCTTCCTGCTCCTTCTGTTCTTCACTCTTCTTATTGTCGTCGTCATCGTCCGAGCAGGAGGTGAAGGCGAAGCTGAGGCCCAGTACCAGTGCGGCCATCAGCAGGTATTTCCATGAGTTTTTCATTGTCTTTATGTTGTTATGTTAAGATATTGTTACGCGGATTTACTTGAAAGCAATGAACGGGCGCACCTTTTTCTTCATGTACTTGTGGCATCCCTTGTTGAGGTTAGCCACCATGATGCTGTCCTCTCGAGCCTTCCTCTGTGTATCCTCGTCGTCGTCTTCATCTATGATAGGTGACAGTGCCGGCAGGAATCGCATCTTCTGGTCGTTGGCAATGACAATCTGATAGGCGAGACTGTCGTTCTGATTGGTGTTGAGCCAGTAGATGCCGGAAGGGGTCTTGTCGCCAATGCCCCACTTTTCAAATTCTCTTTTGATGTTCCTGTAGAAATCACCAGGATTACTTTCGTCGAATTCTCCAACGAAGGGAGTATATCTCCCGACGGCGAGCAGCCATTGCCCTATGCTGGGCAGGAACCAGTTGCTTATACTGTATTTTGTACGTTGGGCCTGACTGATGTCGGTCTTTTCCCAGCAAGCCTTGGCAGCAGGATGCACATGCTTGGCATAATTGCAGCCGGTTTCAACCTGTCTTTTCGTCTTGCTCATGCCCGACTTTTCTTCTTCGACTTGGAAAAGTGAATAAATCGGTACTTCAGTCGTATTCAACTCTACGGCGCAGTCTTTATCCAGCCCGTGATTATCGCCAGCGTCGGACGCCCATGCATACTCGCCCATGTCGTCAAGCGCCATAGCCAGACCGTGGTATTTGGTATCGTAGCGGCCCAACGGCTCAATATAAGTAGAGTCGCTCCTGTAGAAGAGGACAACGGCGACTGCCTGTGCGTTGGCCTTTGCGACATCGGCCAGCGTTGCGTAGATCTGTCCGTCATCGCCGATAAAGTTGCCCACCTCCGGATCTTTGGTGCGTTCGGCAACCTCCGGATTGACGCCTTGGCCCGGGTTGATTTGGTAGTGGTTGTTATAGGTATAGAAGTCTTTTATCTGCTTCTCATTACTTTCAATCGAGCTGTAGACGTTGGGTTTGACACCGAGCAGTTCCTTGCCTGTGGCATAGCGCACAATGAAACGCGGTCCGTTGCCGAAGAACGCCGACTCGTAGTAGAGCTTACCTTTCTGGTATTGGGTGCGAATGTTCAGGTTCTTGATATCGCGCACATTGGCTTTCACCTCGTTGTACTCGGCATGGTGCAGGTTCTGTTCATTGTTGTTTTCTGAATTCGTGAAGCTGGCCTCATAGAGCGAGAGGTTCCATGAGGTCGTCGTCCACCAGCTGTAGCCTTTGTAGAGCAGGTTCACACCGTTATTCTGAACGCTCTGTCTCACCTTCTCAGCAGTGTCGTAGTCCTCGCCGAAGACGACCTTCCAGACATTATTATTTGTCCAGGCTTCACTGACGCGCTCCCAGAAGTATTGGTTGTGGTAGTCTTTATTGGCATGTGAAAAGTCATTGAACATCTTCAGCTTCGCATTGGCCGTCAGGTTTGTCCACCACTTCGTCGGATTCGTGATGGCATAGATCATCTCGGCGAAGTTCTGCATGTGCTCCTTGTTCGTGCCGATGCCAGTGGGCAGGGCATAGGTTGCATTAGTGCTGGCCGTATAGTCCCAGATGTTATTCTCGGGCAGGGGCGAGAGGGTCATCCAGTGGCTGTCGCCCTTGCCCTCGGGGCCGAAGGCGGGACGCACGCACACCCAGTATTCCTCCTTACCCTTGTAGATGCGCTGCACCACGTCGCCGAAGCGATAGTAGGCCGTGCCAGAGAAGCTGGCGTTGGTACCTATCTGGCTGGGGGTCTGATAGATAATCTTCTGCAAGTGAGGCATCTGCTTGATGCTTACGTCGACCGTAGCCCACGACGAACCGTCAGTGGTCTTGGTGTAGGTCAGGGTGCCCACGTTCTCGTCCTTCCACTCGTAGCTACTGGTGTTTTCGTTGATGGAACTTACGTCCACGAGGTTGGCAAAGCGCTTGGCAGCCGTGGCCATGTCGTTGGTGGCCACAATGCGCACATAGGCATTGCCCTCCTGAGGCTCGCCGATGGTAGGCTCAAATGTCTTGTCAGCGTAGTTAACATTATAGTTCTCTGTGCTGGTGAGTTGTCCCACCACGTCCCAGAACTTGTCGGCTTTCTGCTGCGCTTCCTGAGCTTCCTGCGCCTTCTGTTCTTCTCTCTTGTTGTCGTCGTCATCGTCCTTACAGGAGGTGACGCTCATGCTAAGGCCCAGCAGGACAATGCATAATACGCACTGTACAATACTTAAGGGGCTGCACCAGTTAAATGATCTTGTTTTCATAATCTTGAAATCTAGTCAATTAATATGTGACACTATAGTTTATATATTTCGCTCATGGAAGTCAAGCTTTTCGCGCAAAACTTTAATCCCTTTGGTTTTTTTGCCCGCAAAGATACGCTTTTTTTCGCAAACTGCCTACGGTTTGCCCAGTTTTTTGCATTTCTACCTGCGACAAGACAGAAAAAATGCGACAAATCAGGCATCATGTCGCTGATTTGTCGCATCAGTAGAGAGGCTAACTTACATTTAATCCAGAAAGGTCATCATTCGCAAGTATGAAAACAACCACAGATTGCACAGATTGCCACGCGCAGCCAAAATCCATAAAATCCGAAAGAATCGGTGCATTTGCATGACACAGCGCAGCCAAAATCTGTTTAATCCCAAAAATCTGTGGTAGAAAAGAATTTGAACTTGAATAAGTGATAAGTTTTGCCCCATTTTTTGTGTCGCTACCTGCGACAAGACACAGAAAAAGCGACAATTCGGCGGTTTTTTTCCACAGAATTGTCGCATATTGAAGAATCAGAACGCTCGTAGTTATCCGCAGTGGAAGTACTGGTTGACAAGCTTTTGTATCTCCTCAGGGAAGCCCTCGATGTTGTGGCGCAGGGTCTTGTCGTCGAAGGCACGGAGCTGGGCGACGATGCCATCGATCATGGCAGGCGAGAACACATTGTGCTCCTCGAACACCTTGCGCTGGCGCTCCAGGCAGTCGGCAGAAGCGACACAGGAATCGGGCAGCTGTGCCAGCGTGGCCAGGCGGTCGGCATTCTCGGCAGCGTGGATGTTGACATTGACGTAGGTCTTTTCGGCCAGCTCCAGGGCGTTCTCCATCTCGAAGCCGTGGCGGCAGGCCACACAGAGCCCGGCCAGCAGCTGGTAAAGGTCGGCGCTGCCATCGGGCGAGCGCATCTCCACGGTCTGTTTGATGCTCGTGTCATACTTCGTCTCTGTCTCCAGCGGATTGGCCTTGTGGCTCATGTCCACATCGGCAGCCCAGCCCAGGGGAACGCGCACCAGCACGGAGCGGTTGCGGTCGCCCCAGCAGACGTTGGTGGGAGCCTCCTGGTGAGGCACAAGACGGAAGTAGCTCGTGGGGTTCTTGTTGCCAAAGGCGGTAATCGACGGTGCCAGGTCCATCATGCCGGCTATCATCTTACGGGCTGCCTCGCTGAGCACACCGCCATCGAGCATCTGGTTCTTGCCATCCTTCATCATCCTCATGTGGATATGGAGGCCTGAGCCTGCCTTGCCAGTGGTGATCTTCGGAGCGAAGGTCACGTCGTAACCCATCTCGTAACCAAGGTTGCGGATAATCCACTTGGCCAGCATCAGCTGGTCGGCAGCCTGTTCCACGGGTACGGGGAGGAACTCTATCTCGTTCTGTTCGTAGTTCTTGTCGTTGAGGCAGAAATTGCCTACTTCCGAATGACCGTACTTGATTTGTCCGCCTGCCTGGGCAATGTATTGCATGCACTGGGTACGGAACTCGTTGGCCTTGGCATAGGGAGCCGACTCGTGGTAGCCGCGCTGGTCCTGTGCGGGAAAGACACCCTCGTCGTCGCTGATGACGTAGTACTCCAGCTCGCCCATGGCCTGGAACTCCATGCCTGTCACCTTGCGGAATGCCTCGGCAGCCTTGTGAAGGGTGAACTCTGGCGAGCTCTCCAAGGGATTACCGTCCTTGTCGAAGTAGGAACAGAGCAGCGAGACCGTGGGTATCTCGGCAAAGGGGTCGACGAAAGCCGTGCGGAAACGGGGCAGCACGTAGAGGTCGCTGGAGCCTGCCTGTATGAAGTTGAACAGGCTGGAGCCGTCCACACGCTCGCCGCAGGTGAGGATGGTCTCAAGATAGTCCAGGTCGTTGATGACGAAGTTCAGGGTCTTGAGCTTGCCATCGCCGCCAGGATACATGAAGTTCACCATGCGGATGTCGTTCTTCACGATGTAGTCGATGATGTCGGCCTTGGTAAACTCAGCCGCTGGTTTCTGGAGTGCCGCCACAATGAGGTTGGCACTCAGGGTGAGATGTTTGTTGTCCATTGTTGTTTTGAAGTTTGCGTAATAATGTGTGCAAAGTTACGAAAATAATACAATCCAGCCAAGCTTTTTCCCTTTTTTATGCGTTTCCGGGGCAGACTTGGTGCTATAATTAACAAACTGTAACTTCATACGTAAAATATTCGCGGAAATGCTTGGCGGTTATCTTTTTTTTTCCTAATTTTGCAAGCAAATCAATTACGTATTGATTGATAACTTAAAACAATAACTCAAAAAAGCAACTAACACTATGGAAGTTGAAAAAATCATGCAAAACCTGGAGCATAAGCATCCTGGTGAACTGGAGTACCTACAGGCAGTAAGAGAGGTGTTGGAATCGATTAAAGATGTGTACAACCAGCATCCTGAGTTCGAGAAAGCCAAGATTATAGAGCGCATCGTGGAACCGGAGCGCATCATAACCTTCCGTGTGCCCTGGATCGACGATAAGGGCGAGGTACAGGTGAATCTGGGTTACCGTGTGCAGTTCAACAGCGCCATCGGCCCCTACAAGGGCGGACTGCGCTTCCACCCCTCGGTGAACCTCAGCATCCTGAAATTCCTCGGGTTTGAGCAGACGTTCAAGAACGCCCTCACCACTCTGCCCATGGGCGGTGGCAAGGGAGGCAGCGACTTCTCCATCCGCGGCAAGAGTGACAACGAAGTGATGAAGTTCTGTCAGGCATTCATGACCGAGCTCTATCGGCACATAGGACCCGACGAGGACGTACCCGCTGGCGACATCGGCGTGGGAGCACGTGAGATCGGATATCTCTTCGGACAGTATAAGAAGCTGACCCACCAGTTCCAGGGTGTGCTCACTGGCAAGGGAATGGAGTGGGGCGGTAGCATCCTGCGTCCTGAGGCTACTGGATACGGTGCCTTGTATTTCGTTCACCAGATGATGGAGGAACACGGACTCGACATCAAGGGTAAGACCGTGGCACTGAGCGGATTCGGTAATGTGGCTTGGGGTGCTGCAAAGAAAGCTACTGAACTGGGTGCGAAAGTCATCACCATCAGTGGTCCTGACGGCTATATCTACGACCCGGCAGGACTCGATGCAGAGAAGATTGAGTACATGCTTGAGTTGCGTGCATCGGGCAACGACGTCTGTCAGCCCTATGCCGACGAGTTCCCGGGCTCGACATTCTTCCCCAACAAGAAACCTTGGGAGCAGAAAGCCGACATCTACCTGCCTTGCGCTACGCAGAACGAGCTCAACGGCAACGATGCCGATCAGATACTGGCCAACAAACCGCTGTGTGTGGCAGAGGTGTCGAACATGGGCTGTACGGCAGAGGCTGCAGAGAAGTTCATCGCCGCCAAGCAGCTGTTTGCACCCGGCAAGGCCGTGAATGCCGGTGGCGTGGCAACCAGCGGTCTGGAAATGACACAGAACTCGGAGCGTATCTCATGGACTGGCGCAGAAGTAGACAAGATGCTGCATCAGATTATGTCCGGCATTCATGCCCAGTGCGTGAAGTACGGCAAGGACGGTGACTACATCAACTATGTCAAGGGTGCCAACGTTGCCGGATTCATGAAGGTTGCTAAGGCCATGCTGGCCCAAGGCGTTGTATAGCAACGCCGCAGCATGGCATTCGCAAGCTCGGCGAAGCCAAGGTGAGAAGAATGCCCAAGGCGTTGTATAGCAACGCCGCAGCATGGCATTCGCAAGCCATGCATGCGTTGTATAGCGCTAATAGCCTGACGTTGAAATAAAAAAGAAAGACATTTGATAAATGGTAATTGATAAACCCTGCGTTTTGACATCCGCAAGAATGTGGAGAGGTGGCCGTCAATGGCTGCTGATAGGGTTGTCATTTATCATTTATCATCTGTCATTGAATATGGCCATCGGCCAGACACAGAAGGGTAAGGCCTCCTTCTATTCTAAGCGTGCCACGGGTTCAAGGACCGCCAACGGTGAGCGACTGCACCACGACTCCATGACCTGTGCACACAAGACCTATCCTTTCGGAACGATACTCAGGGTTACGAACCTGTCGAACGGAAAGGATGTTGTTGTGCGTGTTACCGACCGCGGACCGTATCGCAAGGGACGCATCATCGACCTGTCGTGGGGAGCTGCCAAAGCCATTGGCATGATTTCACAAGGAGTGACGCAAGTCATTGTGGAACGGTTGCCACAGGCTACCATCCCCTACAAGCTGCAAGAACAACCTGACAGCCTGCCAGTCTTTGAGTTCGACATTGCTGAGATAGCTACGGGAACCACACCCGTCTGGCAGATGGAATCGTCCTTGAAGATTGATGAGAGAAAGGTTCGACGAGAAATGAAGAACACTGCCGACAAGATGAAGGCTCAGGTACAGACTACGCCCCTGCCTGCCAATACAAAGCAGGTAGCGCAGCCAAAACCGGAAGAGGAGAAGAAGGATGAACTTGACCTGATCAATAACAGCCCCAACCGTTCAAGAGCATACCAGAAACGGACACAGGGCATTCAGAACAACAAACGGTAGAGTCCACGACCCTACCGTTTGTTGCTTTCTCATAGCAGATGATGTCTCTGCAGACTGCAGATATAGCCTTGATTGTCACCTTCTGCTGGTCTGGAGCGTGAATGTCTTCGACTGTCCTGGCACTTCTTTGTTGTCCTGGAACACGCCTATGCGGATGATGGCCTGGCCGTTGCGGAGCATGTGGTCTGCCTTGACAGCAGCGGTGTAGCGGATGGCCCTGCGGGGACCAATGCTCTCTACCAGGATGTTTTCCGACACATGCACGTGCTTGTTGCCTGTTATCTCGCCGACTGCGGGCTGCACATTGAAGACCGGATAGGAAGAGGGATTATAGATTTCGAACGTCACCTTGGCCTGCTCACCACGGCGCAGCACCCCGTCTTTCCCGTCTTCTACCAATATGGCATTACGGATTTCAAGCTGCTGAGGGGAAGCGGCTGCATTGAACCTGTTGCTGCTGGGAGCTGCATCGACACCGCTTCCAGTGGGGCCTGCACCGTCGAACGAGATGCGGTCGTCACCGCTGTTCGAAGGATCAAACCCGCTCATTTCCGCACCAAGCCTTTCATCGTTGCCCTGATAGTCGGAAGAGCCGTAATTGTAACGGTCAACTTGCTGGTCTCTGCTCTCCAGGTAACGTTGCCTATGCTGCTGATAACGCTGCTCAGCACGTTCCTCTGCCCGTTGGTCTGCGGCGCGTCCTATGGCTGCTCCAACCACGGCCCCGCCAGCCATGCCTACCAGCTGGCCCACGTCACTGCCACGCCAGCCACCCGAGATGCCTCCAATGACAGAGCCGATAATGCTGCCGAAATGAGCACCAGTGGCTGCACCTGAGGCCTCGTAAGTGCCACAGCTGCTCATGAGCAGCAGGGCGCAAATACCGAATAACAATACCTTTTTCATCGTCGTTGCATTTAAAATCACGTTGCAAAAGTAGTCATTTCCAAGAAAAGGAAAAAGGGGATTTCCCTAATATGTGTTGGGGAAATCCCTTTTTCTGTGAGGACATCGGTCAAAGTGCCACGCTCACGGCCTTGCCATTGTAGTCGACCATCTTCCCCTCAGGATTGTCCAGGTTGAGAGGCTTGGGGGCATCCTTCGTAATAAGCACTACATTAAAACGACGCTGCTTCAGCATGCCGGGGAACTGACCCTTGCGCTGTGAGAAGCTGACGGTGCGCGTAGCATCGTCGTAGCTGATGTCGATGGTGGCATACTTGCCCTTCTCGTAATTGTAGTTCGTACCCTCGTCCTCGTAGAGTTGGAACGAGCCGTTCTGTCCGGCGTAGACATAGAGGTTGATGAGCTCGGCGGGCTTCTCGTCGCTCCATTGCATCTCAGGACCAAAGGGGATGATGGCTCCCTCGCGGACAAAGACGGGAATCTGCTCGTAAGGAGCATCGACCACCAACCGGCGGCTGGAAAGGCTGGCAGGTTGGTTCATGCTCTCGCTGTCGGAGCCAATCACCTTCTCGCCCGTATAGAGATTGTACCAGCCACTCTGGCAGGGGAAATAGACGCTACGGTTGCGGGCCTTGTAATAGCCTACCGGACAAGCCATCAGCGCAGGTCCCAGCATCCACTGGTTGCCGATGTCCTCCACGTTGCGGTCGCCGTTGAAGTCCATCACCAAGGCACGCATCAGCGTGTAGTCCTTGAAGTGGGCCCATCCGGCAAGTGAGTAGAGATAGGGCATGAGTTGATAGCGTAGTCTGTCGTAGTAGACAAACGATTTGTAGGCGGGATGGTTGTCTGGGGCAATGTTCCATATCTCACGCAGGGGCCATTGGCCATGACTTCGGAAGAGAGGGATGAAGGCTCCGAACTGGTTCCAGCGTGTCTGCAGCTCACGCCATTCCTTCAGGTCCTCGTTCTCCTGGCCTGTACGGTCGAAGAGCTGCTGGGCGGCCACGTAGCGGTTCTCCACGCAGAAACCACCCTGGTCCATACCCCAGAAGGGGATGCCCGACATAGAGTAGTTCAGGCCTGCTGTCATCTGCGCACGCATGTCCTCCCATCGGGTGCCGATGTCGCCGCTCCACGTTGCTGTCGAATAGCGCTGCTCGCCAGCAAAACCACTACGGGTCAGCAGGAAAACACGCGGTTCGTCTTTCTTGCCTTTCCACACACCGCGCTGTCCGTTGTAGATGGCATCGGCATTGACGGTGGAATAGGCGTTGAAGTATTCTGTGGATGTGCCTAAAGCCGTAGGACCTGATAGGGCCTTGCGATACCACATGGGTGTACAGTCGCGGACATTCGGCTCGGAGGCATCCATCCACCAGGCGTCTACACCGGCAACGCCATTCTTGTTATATTTGGTATACAGCTTCTCGTCCATCTGCCGCCAGAACAACTTGCGGGCTCCTGCGTCATAGGCATCGTAGAAACCGTTCTTGTAACCACGCCCCACCCAGTCGTGAATGTCGTCGGTAGGTGACTGGATGTACATCCAGCCGTTTTTGTCCAGTTCCTTGTAGTTGTCGGTGTTGCAGTAGAACTTAGGCCAGACAGAGATCATGAAACGTCCGTGCATCTGGTGGACATCGTCGAGCATTTGCTGAGGATTGGGATAGCGCGATGCTTCGAACTCATGGCTGCCCCATTGGTCTTCGGGCCAGTAGTTCCAGTCCTGAACGATGTTGTCGATAGGGATCTGGCGCTTACGGAACTCTCCCAGGGTTGAAACGAGTTCTTCTTGTGTCTTGTAGCGCTCGCGACTCTGCCAGAACCCCAAAACCCACTTCGGATAGAGGCTGGCCTTGCCTGTCAATGTGCGATAGCCGCTTATGACACCGTCCATGTTCTCACCGGTAATGAAATAGTAGTCCATGTCCTTGGCCATCTCACACCATACGGAGAGCGACTCGCGGTCGTATACGTCGCGGGGTTCGGCCACGCGAAGACCGCAATAGGACTCGCCACCATCAGGTTGCCACTCGATGCGCAGATGATGCTTGACGCCTTTTGTCAAGTCGGCGCTGAACTTATAGGCGTTAGGATTCCACGCCGTACGCCAACGTTCGGCCACCACCTCCTTGCCGTCGATATATACCTTGATGTAACCGGCATAGTAGAGGATGAACTGATAGACAGCTGTGTTGGAAGTCTGATGATGGGGCATTTCTGTCTTGGCTTTGGGAAGGTTGGCAGGGGTCTCGAAATAGCCTTCATAGACCACATTGGCACCTGCCAGATTGAAACCCTTGGGCAGGTTCTTGATGCCTCCATTGTCCGTCTTCAAGGCTATCTCAGACTTCGCAGGCGTACCATATTCATAATAGATGGAGTCCTCGTCGCGTACCACCTTCTTACCTTTGGCGTCGATATAGGTTCCTGTCAAATGACCGGGATTACCTTGTTTGTCGTAGAGCTTGAAAGCACGGTTCAACTGAAGGTAATCATGGGGATTGCCGAAACGGCAGTACGAATAGGCATCCCAGAGAATGCCATAGTTCTTTGTGGACAGCACGAAGGGTATCGACACTTTCGTGTTGTACTGGAACAAATCCTCGTTCTTGCCACGCATGTTGAACTCCTCGCTTTGGTGCTGGCCTAAACCGTAGAAAGATTCACTGCCGAGCGGCGAGAAAAACTTCATTTGCCACGAGAGACCATGCTTCTGCTCCTCAGTGGGCTGGACGCCTCCCTTGATACCCAGTTCCCGCTCTGGAACGGTGAAGTCCCAGAACTGCTTGCCAGGCTCCTCGCCTGCACGGTCGTAGGCCTCGTACAACAAGCGTTTGCCGTTCCCGTCAAAAAACTCCAGACGGCCGGTTTCCTTGCTCACCTGGCATTGGACGTTCTTCGCTTTTACAACAACGCGGGCAGGCTGCACGAGTTCATCATTGTAAGCTTCGTACTCATCTACTGTAACGCTGCCTTTATAAGGGGCTTGTGGGACAATCATCAGACTTTGAGGCTTCACAGGCAGTTCGCTCTTTGAAGTGGCTCGCACTCGGATAATATGATCATTGATTACCTCCAGTTGGATGACTTTGGCCTGTCCACCGTCAGGGCGGATGGTTACCACATTTCCATTTGTCTTCACATCTGCTCCCAGTACTGTCATGGCACAAGCTAACAGCAGTGCAGGCACAATTGTTCTTGTATTATTCATATAGTTTTAGTTGATTTGTTCGTATTTTGTGTGCAAAGTTACGATTTTTTCCGTACCACTGCAAGTATCAAATCAAAAAAAACATAAAAACCATGAAGAATAAGTACTTTTTGAACGTTATCCCTATTGTATAGTGACATGAAAACTTCCTCCACGATAACAGCAAGGTGTATCGTGGAGGAACCCTCTGATTATAATAAAAGAAGTCTGTTTAAATAAGAGGCATACCCATAGCCTTGCACTCGCGACGCATGTCATCAGGCCAGATGGAAGCCTGGATTTCGCCTATATGAGCCTTATGCAGCAGAACCATACAAAGACGGCTCTGGCCAATGCCACCGCCAATGCTCAGCGGCAGACGGTCGTTCAACAGCTGCTGGTGGAAGAACAACTGCTCACGTTGCTCCTGATGCTCCAACTTCAACTGACGCAGCAGACTTTCCTTGTCTACGCGAATGCCCATTGATGAGAGTTCAAACGAACGGCCCAGCACTGGATACCAGATGAGGATATCACCGTTTAAACCCTGACGTCCGTCCTCGGCAACAGTGCTCCAGTCGTCATAGTCGGGTGCACGCCCGTCGTGCTTCTCTCCGTTCGACAACTTACCGCCAATGCCTATGATAAACACAGCACCATAGGCCTCGCAGATGGCATCCTCGCGTTCTTTCGGTGTCTTGTCTGGATACATCTTCAGCAATTCCTCAGCATGGATGAACTTGATTTTCTCAGGGAGAAATGGCTTGATCTGAGGATAAGTCTCACATACCAAGTATTCTGTACGGCGAATGGCCGCATAGATACGCTCCACCACATTTTTCAGGAACCTCAATGTGCGGTCTTCGCGACGGATGACTGCCTCCCAGTCCCATTGGTCTACATAGAGCGAGTGCAGATTGTCCAGCTCCTCATCGGCACGGATGGCATTCATATCAGTATATATTCCGTAACCAGGCTCTACCTGATACTCTGCCAGCGTCAGCCGCTTCCATTTCGCAAGCGAATGAACAACCTCTGCACGGGCATCCTTCAAGTCCTTGATAGGGAATGTCACAGCACGCTCCACACCATTCAGGTCATCATTGATTCCCAAACCCTGCAAAACAAACAACGGAGCAGTAACACGGCGCAGACGAAGCTCTGTGGAGAGGTTCTGCTGGAAGAACTCCTTGATTAATTTGATACCTTGTTCTGTCTGCCTCACATCGAGCAGTGCTTGATAGTCTATCGGCCTTATTAGTTTACTCATAATACTGTCTTTCTTGCAAATTTGCGTGCAAAGGTACAACATAAATACTAAAAAGCAAGCATTTTCTTTGAATATTTTATCAAAATGAAAGAAAAACTTGATTTTTGCTAACTTTTTGCGCATAACAGGAAAAACTTAAAAGTTTTTAATTCTCCAACATTTCTCTCTTCACGTTTCTCACTTCTCATTTTTTTTCGTACCTTTGCATCCGCTTTACAGCGCATTGGTCCCGTAGCTTAGCTGAATAGAGCGTCAGATTCCGGTTCTGAAGGTCTTGGGTTTGAATCCCAACGGGATCACAGAGCGAAAATATCGAGAAACTCCCATAAATAAAGGGTTTCTCGATGTTTCGTATAAGGAAATCAGAGTTCCATTTTTGGTTCTCATTTCCAAATTTGAGCCCCGAAATCGCCGCAAAATCGCCGCAAAAATGGCTCAAAAGGCGAAAATCGCCGCAAAATCGCCGCAAAAAAACAGGGTCGAAATTGACGCAAAAAAGACCCGATGAAGGCTTATATATTGACGCGAGGATTGGTTCCTGTATTAACAATTTAAAAGTTTATCAAAATGGCAACCATTTCCATTGAATTCGGGAAGGAATCTTCCTAAAAGACGCGTGAGGTCTATCTGTTGGTAAGACAGGGCAAGACCAGACAAAGAGTAAAAACAGGGGTAAGACTCAATGAACAAGAATACTCTCCCAAGACGAAGAAGATCAAGTCCATTGAGAAGGCTCGTATTGTCGAGAAACTGAGGTTAGACCTCATCGACAACATGAGCAATCTGGCTGCAGGTTCCATGACAGGAGCCCCAGATGATGCTCACACCATTACAAAGAAGATCATCAAGAAGCAGGAGAAGAAGGAACTGGAGTTCTTTGCGTACGCAGAGGATTGGGTGTCAAGAGCAAAAATCAAGGGTGCCAAAAACTATCTGACCATGCTCAACACCCTCGAAAAGTTCTTGGAATGCCGCAAACTCTTCTTCCAAGAGATTACCGTCACATTCCTCAAAGACTTCGAGGCGTTCCTTGATGACCGCCCAAGAGCACAATCACTCTATATCGGACAGATGCGTCACATCTTCCGTGAAGCGATGCTGGAGTACAACACCGATGATGAGATTGTCATCAAGAACGACCCGTTCCTGCGCTACAAGGCACCCAAGCAAGTGCTCAAAAAGGGTGTCAGGGCTTTAAGCCTGGATCAACTCATGAAGGTGGTCAACTACCAGCCCAAGAAGAATACGCTGGCAGAACTGGCCCACGATTGCTTCATTCTCTCCTTCTGCCTGATGGGCATAAACTCTGTGGACATGTACCAAGTCAGTTGTCTGGAAAACGGCACCATCAAGTACAAACGGACTAAGACCAGAGATCGTCGAAGCGACGAGGCCTACATTGAGGTCAAGGTACATCCCTACATTCAGCCTCTCATGGAAAAATGGAAAGGCGAAGACCGGATATTCAGATTCTACAAGAAATACTACTGCGCTGAGTGCTTCAATCAGAACCTGAACATCGGCCTAAAGACGATTGGCAAAGCTGTTGGTATCAATAAACTCCAATTTTACTAGGCCCGCCATACTTTCGCCACCCTATCCAGGAATCTCATGAAGTTCAGTAAAGGTGATGTTGATGAAGCCCTCAACCACGTTAGCAACTACGAAATTGCAGATGTCTATATCACCAAAGACTTCTCCATCATCAACGACAACAACTTCAAGTTGCTTGACAAGGTGTTCAACTTTACCAAATCGAAAAGAGGCAGAAAGCCCAAGAAACAGGAAGTTGCATAGCACGAGGCATACTCTCAAGAGACTAAATCCCCACACTTTAATACTTGGTGTGGGGATTGGGTATACAGCAGAACACCCTGTTCATCGCAATTGTCCGACGAATTCAAAATTTTTCGAATTGTTGCGGACAATTGCAACAAACATCCTGTCAAACGACATCTTCTTCTGCTGCCATTGGCATTTGCATGTCCTCTTCATTCTGCTGCGGATAGGCAGTAACATGCACCTGATGGTCTTGTAACCATATATGGTTCAGCGTGAAAGCAATCGATTTCAACGTTTCTTCCCGTTTCGACGGCTGCAGTTCACACTCCCATACTGTGATGCAGTGCCAACCCATTTCAGCCAGTTTATGCTGCTCTTCCTTATCCCGTTCCTTATTCCTACGAATCTTCGCCACCCAGAACTCACGGTTCGTCTTTGGAATTTTGCAGCACCCAGAACTCTCCATTTTATTCTGTTCAACAAAATGTCCATGCCAAAAGCATCCATTCACGAAGATGCAAGTACGATACTTCCTCAGTACCAAGTCAGGATGTCCAGGCAATCGTTTATGGTTCAACCTATATCGGAATCCTCTACTCCACAGTCCACGCCGCACAATCAGCTCCGGCTTCGTGTCCTTCCCTCGGATCGCCGCCATATTTTTATGACGTTGTTGTTCGGTGAGTCTGTCAGCCATATAGCATCGCCTATCGAGTTTGATAACGAAGAAGTTCCTCACCTTTAAATACAACGGGGGCTCCTTCTTGATAATCGGTGTCTGTATCAAGACGACATTCTGTTAGTATTTTCGCTAGATTAACATCTGGGCTTATCGACACCTCCTCGTCGAACACAAAACAGAAATAGTTACCCTGTGGGTTCGGATATAGTGCTTGACGCATACGTTCCTCCGACATGACTGCGTGGTGATGTACGTGGAATACGCGATACTCGTTCTTGAAATCTTCACCTAACCGATAGAGTATGACAAACTTGATACCGCCTTGCTCCAACTGGCTTCGTTTCATCGTACCAGCACGCTTCAGACCCTTGGTGAATATCCTCACATTGTAGAGGTTCGTACCTTTGTCGTTGGCACCCATTATCCAATTCAGTTGAGCTTCGTCTTTGTAGCACCCGATGAGGAAATTATCCTTCAAATAGCGCTGTACATAATGCAAAGTGAGGAGTGACTCTGGTACAACTACACCCTTTGCCTGCTGTTCCACCTTTGGCAACACAGATTCCGGGTTAGTACCGACAGGACATTTCTCCATATAGAAATATGGGGCCAGCAAGGAAAGTGTTCTCTCGTTCTCGTTGGCGAAGCGTTCTCCGTTGTCTAAAGCCACAGAGTAATACTCCTGACTTCCAGTTCCTCCGTATGGGGTGTACACTTTGCCCAACAGTTGCTGGAAATTCTGCTGCATAAACTGCTCTGCGTTGACACTCTCGCGTGGAGTGATGGCATAAAACGAATAGTTGCTGTTTAGTTCGTCTTGAATGTTTTTCCTGAACAATTCCCTAACCTGCACTTTCCATGATGCTTTCGAGAAAGCATTATTGCGGGCATAGAGCGACAATACGTACAGAAAATTCACGTCATAGTGGGTAATGATCAGAGTATCCCTATCAAACAGTCTGTTCTCAAACTGACGTGCATTGAACATAGTCTCACGTCTTCTCAGGTTGTCGTTCTCGAAACTCAGTTTTTTATCTACGAATGCCGAGATAAAGAAATTGGGAATGATGTTGTAGCCTTCGGTTGTCTCGTCGCGCAGCCAGATGTTCTTGGGATTATCCTTCTGTTTCTTCGCTTCATCGCCTGAGAGGAAGAGGTCAAGGTTCCACTGAATCACATTTCTAGCATAGGTGTACTGTTTGTACACTGATTCGTCACCTACAGTCGAACCTATCTTGTAGTATTTGCTGTCACCTATATAATATATCTCCTTTTGCACCTGCTTCTGCATGGCACCGGGGTACACCAGGTCGGCAAAGGTGTACATGTGGTCCACCCGTTTACCGTCTTTCTGTTCCTTAAGTCCCGATGGAATGTCCTTGCTCCCCACCAGTTCGTCGATGATGGCCTCAAAGACGATATTGAAGTTCTGCGCCAGCAAGTATTCTTTCTGATCGTCACGCACATTGATGGCGTGCGACTTGTCGAAAAAAGCATAGCAGAGTTCCCATAGGCGCAATGCTTTGTCAGAGAAATATTTGTATCGTATCTGACGCATACGCACTCGCCCATATCCGTCAAGGTAATGCCTGAACTTGGAACCCGTTATCAATTCGAATCCCATATTGATATTCACGCGGAATCCGTAGTGGTTCGAGATGTAGTTCAGTATAGAGAAGTAGATGATGAACAGTTCTTCGTCGAAGTTGACCTGCTTTTTCTTGTTGACGGGTCGCAGATAGACAGGCACTCCGTCCTGCACGATGGCTTGCGAGTGGGCGATAGTTCTTCTCCAGTTGATTTTGTTATAGCCAGAGTGGATGCTCTTCAGCACAAACAGCACGTAGTCCTGGTTTTCTCGATTGAAACGTATCAGTTCCAGAATGATGTCCAGCAGCGTGTCGCTCAGCCGTTGCCGACGGTTGCCTATCTGTGCGATGTTTCGTTCCAACAGGATGTTCTGGTCGGGGTGGGTCTCACGGTAAATCATCAGCGCGCGGTACACCCATACTGCCAGTTCGCATACAAAACCGCGCTTCGTAGTATCCATTTTGCCGTCCTTGTCGTTCACGCAGATGATGTCCTCGGGCTTCTCGCCAAACACCCTGTCGCCGTCAGCGCCCTCTGTTCCCTTTTCCTCCAGCACCACCTTGGGCAGGAAGAATATGTAGTCTTTCAGCATGGGAGAATAGACATGACCGACGTAGTTATAGCACACGAAACCGTCGCTAGGGCGCCGATGATACTCTATCAGTCCGTCCGTCACCTGCTCACGTTCCAGCACAGCAGGGTCGTAGTAATATCCTTCTATCAGGACCTTCATGCTTCGTCAGGCTTGGTTCTCTATCCTAATATTCCATCCGGCATTGTTCACGGCATCCATAAACTTGCCTATATTGCCTATGCCAAACTGTGTCGAAAGGTATATCTTCTCGCCGTTGGATAGTTCAAACTCCGTAGCTCTCTTGTTGCTGTCGGTGGAGTCTTTGGTGCGAGCATTGTATTCCGCTTCGGTCTCTACCAGGTGGCGCACATAGTCCTTCAGCCCCAGTCCGTTCCACGCCTGTGCTATTGTTTGTGCGTCTGCATCGGGGTGAGCCTCAATGTATAGTCTGAACGCCTCACGGGTCATTTGGGCTTTGTTCAGGTTGTCTGTGCCGTTCACGCGGTATCTCGACTTATCCCGCTGACGCTTGGTGTTGGGAGTGGTGTCGGATACTATTGCTGTGCCATCGTCGGAAGTTTCAAAAGGATATACCTCCAGATCCTGTAGGAATTTGATGACCATGTTGGTGTCAACCGTTCCGTCGTGGTGGAAGAACTTTCGGAAAGCCAGCAGTTCTCCATCGCTGTCCTTGAACGCTTTGTGGTTTGTCTCGTTGTCCTTGAAGACATCGTTCCACAGATAGAAGATGACCTTGCTCACGAATGTCTCTACAGAGATTCTACCATCTTTGGCTTTTGCAAAGAAGTAGCCTAATTTCTTGTCTTCCGAGTGGGTGGTGCTCTCTATGATATCGTTGATTGCCTCCAAGAAGCTCCACCAGTCGTATTGGTCGTTGTCAATCTCGATGACATAGTTTTTCTTTGCATCAGCAATAGGCATATACACCCAATCCCAACGGCGCTTGAAAGCGGAGTCGATGGGGAACAGGCTTTGGTCGCTGGTGTTCATCGTGGCCCAGATGTGCAGGTTCTTGGGCAGACGCAGCTTGCCGTCCTTGATGCCGTCTTTGTTAGTCAGCACAGGCCGTCCCTCCTCGTCATTCCCATTCAGGTATTTGGCAATGTCTTTGTCTGCCATGATAGGGTATTCCGATGCCCCTTCATCGTCTCTGTCAAGCAGTTGAAACAGGTCACCGAATATCTGAGCACAGTTGCCTCGGTTGATTTCCTCGATGACAAGGAACACTTTGTCGTCAAGATTATTCCACGCTGCCACGTAGGCTTGCAGGAAGGCTTGGGGAATGAACGAATAGGTGATGCAATCTTCATACACATCTTCTTTGTTCGTATCTTTAACTATGTCACCAGCCACATTGCGGACAGCCCTCTTTGTTGTGGTAGGTTTGTATGCCCCCACAAATGTCGAGTAGTCGCTATCAGGATGGAAGGTGGTACGGAACACCATGTTCTTTTTATCTGCTTCCTTCACGCTCTTATCATCTTTTATCTTGTGGCTTTTCCCTGTACCGGGAGCACCATAGTAGATTTGTTGAAGTGTATTGTTGTCATGTATGCTAATATCTATTTCTGGAACTAACATCTCCCACGCGCGTTTTCTTGCTTTAGAGTCGTCATAAGTCATGGACTTTGTTGGATTCACAACAATTGCGGTAAAATGTAAGCTACTTTGGTTTTTTATAGAAATGTCTGTAACAAACCAACAGGCATCTTCGTTACAACCAAGAACTTTGGCCATCTCTTTTAAAGTCTCTTTATTTGAATGCCCTTTATATGTCAAATATTTGGCGTAGCATATATGAAGTCTATTCTTATGACTTGTAGAATCTTCACGTTCATAGGACAACGTATATATACCTTCAACTTTCTTATTATTTACATATACATCCTCGAAGACAGAAAACATCATACGCTCTCTGTCACCCCTTGGCTCTTCCTTTTTTTCCAATCCTGCGACATCACGTACCTTAAGATTCTCAAAATCTGAATGCGACTTGTACATCATACCATAAACGATTTCTCCAAGCCCATCACGTTCCGTATCAATATAACAGATACCTTTGGGAGCTTGTCCAATTGATGTAGCCCAAGCTGCAGTCCCGCTATCATTTTCTTTCTCAATTTTGAAGCCGAAGCACAAAGATGTAATGTCTATTTTCATAATAACTGCCAAAATATATGGTTCAACAATATGCCAACTAAATTTACATCCCAACCATTTCCTGCTCTTCGTCCTAATTTTGTATAGTTCTGAGTAGGTGGGAATAGTATTTCATTATTTACTCCATCCATATGGAAGCCCATTAAACGGAAATGCTCGTCCAAAGATAATTTTCTAAATCGTTCTTCACCATTTACCATGGGTTCAATGATTCGAATAACATTATGTTCTGGAGGCGTGACGGTCATACAGATTCTGTCTGTTCTGATTTTACGGTTATAAATATCATAGCATAACGGCTCGTCCACATCAAAGACATCATTATGATGTATTTCATGAATACGGGCAATTTGTTTTTGCGTCTTATACAATTCTGGAGAAGGATTAGGGTCTAAAAAATCTGCCAAATAACCTTGTAAAGGTTCCTCTGGTGGAACCAAGTTAAAATTCTCAGGCAATTGTCCTAAATATCCAAATATCCAAAGACGCTCTCGCGTTTGCGGAACTCCGTAATCTTTTGAATTTAACACTGCAAATCTCGTATCGTATCCAATTCTATGTAATTCACCAAGAATAATCTCAAAAGTTGCACGCATTTTACCAGTTAACAACCCTTTTACATTCTCTAAAAGAATATATTGAGGCTGTTTGACTTCACATATTCTTACGATATCTCCAAAAAGAGTACCACGCCCCCGTTCATCCTCTTGTCCTTGTCTCTTTCCTACTGTCGAAAACGGCTGACATGGGAATCCGCCCGTGAACAAATCAAAATCTGGGCACTGACGATTATTGTTGGGGTCAAGCTTCGTTATGTCACCCAAATTTCGCACATTAGGGAAATTGTAATGGTACAACTCTATTGCATCTTCATCTACTTCTGAATATCCAACAATTCTATGCCGAACTCCAGAACGTCTTAGTCCGAAAGTAGCTCCACCATATCCAGCGAAGCCTTCAAAAACTCTTATAACATTATGTCTTGGTAATCTATGCATTTATATTTCTATAATTATCAAAATGAATTGCCAACAAATCCCTGTCTGGCAGGAATCGTTTGGGCATTATTAGTTTTCTATGATTAATACTCTTTATGAACTCCTTTGTTGAAGAATCAATACTATCTAATTTTGCTCCAAAGAACTCGTCTGATACTAATATTTCATAGTCGGGAGAAATACCCAAAAAGTTTTCGTCATACGCTTTGTGGAAAAGAACATTCAAACATAAACCATTTTGGGGATTTGTTCTGTTTGCTTCATCATCACTCCATCCAACAATATGACAAGCATGAAGTAACTTTGTATTATTGATTCCCGTAATGCAGCATCTGTTCTCATAAGATGACAGCACAGTATTTCTAAAGAAGTCTTGGTTGATGCGTCTTTTAACCTCTTGAGTCCTTTCGCTACCAACAGGAAGATTCTCTAGGTCAATGTCAACCGATTGCTCCAACTCTTTATTCTTCAATTGTACAATTAGCACCTCTGCGTTATAGGCAAGTTTGTCCCAATGACCGAAATACCTATTCCATACAACTTCATCAAGTTTTCCTGTATGACCAAGACCACCAACACCTCTTGCTTTCATCTGAGGGTCAAAACTGGCAAGATTTCCGACCTTACGAACTATAGCCCCAGGTGTGCGGCCTAATAACTGCCCCAACTCCTTTACGAATTGCTTTGTTGCAGAGAATTGCCCAAACGGATTCCGACAATACTCATAAAGTACTATCGTTATCTGTTCTTCCGTCCAATTATCTCTTGCCATAGCCTAAAGTTATATAATGTTTCTATTCGTCTGTCAGAGTAGCGAATCATTACTATAGAGTTCCCATAAATACTTATGCCTTATTTAGCAAATTAACAATTCGCGCTTTTATGTTTTCATAAGTGATGTTTAACCGACTCTTTGCTATAAAAGTTAGTCTTGAAGTATGAGCTATAGCATCTCTTATTGGCTTATATTCTGCTGCATCTCTACGCAATGACGCTTTCTTTATCTTATCTGTTTCATCATCGGCCAAGCCAGCCAAGCTATCCATATCCAAATATGACAAATCAGAAGGATCCTCACGTATTTCGAAATTGATGTTTGCATTTTGTTTGGCAGTTTCTGCTTTTGGCTTCCACTCATTATCAATTCTATTTTGAACACTCTGAGGTACAACAATATTCTTTTCTTTTATATATTTACGCAACAAATTCTCAGAAACGAAACACTCACCATAAGAAGACAGATTAAATTCTGCATCCTCACTAATGTCTTTTATCCATCCATCAACTTTTTTTCGACTTTTACTATTGTCCTTAGAAGGTTTGAAGTCTTCAACAACAGCATTAAAAAGTTCTTTTGATTTCCTCTGTTTTTTGGTCAATCTGGGATTTTCATAGTCACCATCTTGATTGATTTCTGTACGCCATATATCCCAGTCATTTATTATCGTTTTAAGAATCTTTTCTAACTCTCCTAACAAGATTTTGAACTTAGGATCGTCAGGAACAACACCTTCTCTGCTGCTTGTAAAGCGATCTGTTTCATCATCCAAATCATCGTAGTGAATCTGACCATAAAGGTAACTTTCAACTATTCGGGCTGTAGGTATATGGCGTAAAATATCTTTTTCCCTCAATCGTCCATTAACATATAAGTCTATGCTTATTTTTTCTTCCGTACCTTTAATTTTCAAATCAGAAGGAGTCTCTACTGATGCAATAAAACCTTTTATTTGGCTATTGGCAATATTGATTTCCTTCGATTTCTTAAACACGCCATCACTAACATATGGATCATCAAGAGCATTTAATATCCATACAAATTGCGTTTTCTCCTTTATAGAATCCAGCTCTTTAATTGTGACTAATTTCTCATTAATATATATATTAAAACTAGGATCCTTTAAAGAAAACCGAAAATACAAGGCTACCAATTTAGTGATATATTCAATACGATTGCGAATACCATCTTTTAGACCTTCAAAGAAAATTACGGTTCCCTTTGCCCCTAATCTCTCATCATATTTTGAAACTAAAGAATCTTGCGGTAGTCCTAGATTATAATCAGTGGATGACACGTCATCCTTTATCGCCTTATCCAATCCAGAATTATCAATTACGCCACCGACAATGGACATCCCTTTAGCTTTTGTCAAGACAGTTATTTTTTGCGCACATGAAAGCAGTGCCAATTTACCAATTCCTTTTCTTCCTATGAAAGGACGATTCAAAATAGTATGCGTTTTATTGTCCTTGCGCTTTGAATACCCAATTTTCAGGAACTTGTTTTGGAAATCGTTTTCATCCATCCCATCACCATCGTCTCGAACAATAAGTATTTTTGAATCACGATCTATGGTTATATATACATTATTAGCATCAGCATCCCAAGAATTTGAGATTGCTTCACCAAGAACCGTCATAAAACTTCTATACAAGTTCCTGCCAAGATGGTTTAAGATGCTCAATGATATGTTAAAATTGTATTGTTTCATAATGGAGTATTACGTATATGTTGCTTAATACTTTCAGCTATCACCTCCCCCAATCTTGGTGGGACAGCATTCCCAATATAGCGCGATGCCTTTACCAAGGAAACGTCCTGCTCATTTTGAAAAAATTTATAAGTGATAGGGAATGTCTGGAACAAGGCTGCTTCTCTTGCTGAAATTGCCCTATTTTGAGTGGGATGTCCAAAACGACCATTACCAATGCCTGTGCATAAAGTAGTCATTGTTGGGGCAGGCTCTTCCCATACCATTCGTCCATAAACACTGCCGAAGCTCTTACCACTTTCTTCTTGGTGGCATTTAAGTTGTAGTTCTTTGGGCCAATCTTTCCAACCACCACCATAAGGTGTTGACATAATCCTTTGCATATTCAAAGGGGATAAGGCACGACATCTGTGCAAAGCATCTGTTTTACAACTTTCACCAGCCTCCAATGGTGGAAGATTTCCAATGGTATCACGCACGGTGACATAATTCTTTTTTGTATGCGTGGGAGGAATCAGATTAATCTTCCCCAATCGTGATGCCAACAACACCAAACGTTTACGAGTCTGAGGTATTCCATAATTGGGACAAAAAACGACTTGATAGTTCACTTGATATCCTTCATCCTGTAACAATTTTACAAAATCAGCCAATACGGACTTCAACTTAAACGAAGCTATAGCAGGAACATTCTCCATCGTCACAATATCCGGTTGTACATCTTTTACTAGACGTCCGAATTCATATAGTAGATTGTACTTATCTTCGTCCTTGTTCTTGTTCTTAAATGCATACGACGAGAAGGGCTGGCACGGGGCACAACCAGCCAACACTTTGATGGATTTCTTTGAGTAGAAAGGGATGACATCTTCCTTCTTAACCTGTCTTATATCTTTATAAATGAACTTTGCTCCGTTGTTAGTTTCGTATGCATATTGACAAGTCCAATCCAAATCGAAGCCAGCAAGGATTTTGAAGCCTTCGGATTTCATTCCGTAGCTTAATCCACCAATTCCGCAGAATAGATCAACCACTTCTATTGAAGGTAGTCTTCCACGTCTTTTCTGTACTCCATTCTTTGGCATGACTATTCAGTAATAAGTTCTCGTTTATCGCACCCTATCAATTCGGCTATTTTAGCCAATGTCTGCAAGTCGGGCTGGTGCATATTGGTACACCACTTGCTGACTGTCACGGCAGAGACGCCCAACTGTTCTGCCAACCATTTGCTCGTCTTTTGGTTCTCCACAAGAACCACTTTAAGCCTATTAAGAGGTCTTTCGTTCATCTTTATTAAATTAAAATCGAGTGCAAATATAATAAAAGAATGTGATATCACCAAATTTATTAGTAATTATCTGTCAATATTTCAATTTGGGGAGTCTCTTTATTGCATAGTACCAAAGCCTTATATCTCAAACTGTGATCATTGAGCTCATTTTTAAAAGAAGTATCTATACACTCAATACGACTATATCTTACTATTTATCAATGCTTTGCTTATTCTTTTATAGCCTTTTGTCAGTTCGAGAAATGTTAAAAAAAGCACTTTCTACTGCAAAAAACCTGTTTAGTTTTTTTTGTTGTTCTTTTGCAGCCGTTTATTAAGGATAACAAACTATATGGAAAGATTAAAAACATTGGAGGAAATGCCGGGTGCATTGTCCTACCTTATTGAGAAAGTGGAGGGTCTGGAAAAGGCCGCCCAGAGCTTGCTGAACAGGCAAAAAGAGAGTAGCTCACCACATTGGATGGATGTCGATGAACTATGTGACTATATCCCATCCCACCCTGTCAAACAAACGGTCTATGGTTGGGTATCTGACAAGCAGATACCGCACCACAAGATTAGCAAAGCACTGGTTTTTCTCCAGTCAGAAATTGACGACTGGATGAAGCATTGTGGCAATAAAAGTACAGAAAAGCAAAGACAGAATTCACAAAAAGCGCAAACAATATGAAGAAGAAAACAGTTCCTGCTATCCTCATCCACCTGGATTGGATAGAAACAATCAAGTGTCTTTCCCACGAACAAATTGGAGCGTTTATCATAGCAATGTTGGACTATGCCAACACTGGGAAAGAGCCAAAATTTAAAGACAATTCCATGCAGGCCTTGTTCATCTCCTTTAAAAAGCAGATAGATCGAGACAGGAAAAGCTATGAAGAGAAATGCAAGAAAAACAGCGAAAGTGCCAAGATGCGATGGACAAAGGAGAAAGATTCGGATGCATACGAATGCATGCAAACGGATGCGAACGCATGCATAAATAATAAGAATAAGGATAACAATAAGAGTAAGATATATGCCAACCATTGATCAGATATTTCCCCAAACAATAGTCGCCGAGAATCCGTACACAACACAGCCAAAGAGCTTATCCAAGAATTGTGTAAAGCAGGAGGAACGTACCTCTCTGACACCAAGAATTGAGATATTGTTAGACAAGTTTCCGACATTTAAAAGTTTCTTGGAGTATAACAATCCATCAAGGCAATTTGAGATTGTGAAGCATCCATACAAGTATCTTT